>NZ_JBZFLF010000002.1:0-752908 GCF_058313455.1 Sphingomonas sp. SP5
ACGGTCACGCTGTCCGCGCCCGGGTCGGGTGGCCACCCGACCCGGGCATCCCGCTCATCGCGGAACGTCCCCTCCCTACACTCTTTCCAACAGACAATGCCGGACTCGGTCCGGCATCCACCGTGCCGCACACCCATACGCTGTTGATTTTGCGGCACGGTGGACCCCGGAACGAGTCCGGGGTGACGAAGAATACCGGGGTGGCATGCCCCTTCCCCGAAGTCGGCAGCCATCATCGCCATATGCGATAGCCCTGCCCTTTCGGGGGGGGCGCCGAAGGCGACGGAAGGGGGCGAGCGCACAACTGTGGTGGTCGCTTACCTCCCCCTCCGTCAGGCTGCGCCTGCCACCTCCCCCGGCGGGGGAGGATTGGATGGCGGTTGGTTCTGGAGCGACGTCGGGTTCGCGCGGCGGTGCATCGCGGCTATGGCGCTCCGCGGATGGTGACGCTATCCGCCGCCGTATGACCACGTCCGGCCTGCTTCCCGAAGGATTCCACGACCGCCTGCCGCCTTTCGCCGACGCCGCCGCGGCGGTCGAGGGGCGGGTGCTGGAGGCGGCGCACGGCCACGGCTACGAACGGGTCGATCCGCCGCTTGCCGAATTCGCCGACGGACTTGCCGAGCGGCTGAAGGCAGGCGCCTTGCGCGATGCGGTGCGCTTCGTCGATCCGGTCAGCCAGACGACGATGGCGATCCGGCCGGACCTGACCGCGCAGGTCGCGCGGATCGCGGCGACGCGGATGGGGCACCACCCGCGTCCCGTGCGCCTGTCCTATGCCGGTTCGGTGCTGCAGTTGCGCGCTTCGCCGCTGCAGCCGGGACGCGAGCGGCGGCAGGTGGGGGCGGAACTGATCGGCCTCGATTCGATCGCCGCGGCGCAGGAGGTGGTCGGCGTGGCGGTAGCGGGCCTCGCCGCGGCCGGCGTCGCGGGGGTATCGATCGACTTCACGCTGCCCGACCTCGTCGGCGTCCTCGCTACAGGACCGCTGCCGGTGCCGGCCGATCGCATCGCGCGGCTGCGCGAGCGGCTGGATGCCAAGGATGCCGGCGGCGTCGCCGAGATCGCGCCCGCCTATCTGCCGTTGATCGCCGCGGCGGGGCCGTTCGCAGACGCGATCGAGCGGCTGCGCGTCTTCGACACCAGCGGCGCGCTCGCGTCCCGGCTGGACGGCCTCACCCGGATCGCGGGCGAGATCGGCGAGGGGGTGACGCTGACGCTCGACCCTACCGAGCGGCACGGGTTCGAATATCAGACGTGGCTCGGCTTCTCGCTGTTCGCGCGCGGCGTCGCGCGCGAGGTGGGACGCGGCGGCACCTATACGATCGTTCACGGCGATGGACGCGAAGAGGCGGCGACCGGATTTTCGCTGTTCGCCGACCTGATCGCCGCCAATGCGGTCGCGGGCGCGCGCCGCCGCCTGTTCCTGCCCTTCGGCACGCCGCCGCAGGCCGGCGCGGCCATGCGCGCAGCAGGCTGGGTCACCGTCGCGGCGTTGGAGCCGCACGATACGCCGGAGGCGCAATTGGCGACGCACCTGTACGTCGAGGGCGAGGCGCGGGCCATGTAGCCGCTACTTTCGTGTGACATCGATCCGAAATGGACGCTAAGCTTGGGGCGGCGGCGATCCTGCCGCCATTCCGATGGGAGGCAGCCATGTCGTTTGGTGACGTGTGCCTGTTTCTTGCGGCGTTGTTCGGCTTCGGCACCCTTCTCCTGAAGGTGGTCGAAGTGTCGCGTCACAAGTAGGTGCAACGGGCGGGGAGGCGCGCGGCAACGCGTCTCCCCAAACGAAAGAACCCCCGCCACGGCAATGGCGGGGGTTCATCCAATGGCAGTGCCATGTCGTTTGGTAGGCATGGTATAGTGCATCCGGTCCGTTTTGGCAATCCACCGCCAGGCGGTTGACCCGCAGCCCGCACCCCGGTACCCGCGCCCTCGCATTTCAGGACCATCGCTCGCGCCGAGTCCTGTCGAAGGGCGCGAGGGATCAACGCCGGCAGGCGGAGACCTGTATCCATGGCCAACGTAGCAGTCATCGGCGCGCAATGGGGCGACGAGGGCAAGGGCAAGATCGTCGACTGGCTCGCCGAGCGCGCCGACATGGTGGTGCGCTTCCAGGGCGGGCATAACGCCGGCCACACGCTCGTCGTCGGCGACAACGTCTACAAGCTGTCGCTGCTGCCGTCGGGCATCGTCCGCGGCACGCCATCGGTGATCGGCAATGGCGTGGTGCTCGACCCCTGGGCGCTCAAGGCGGAGATCGAGCGGCTGGCGGGGCAGGGCGTGGCGGCGTCGCCCGAGACGCTGCGCATCGCCGACACCTGCGCGCTGATCCTGCCGCTGCACCGCGACCTCGACGGCCTGCGCGAGGATGCGAGCGGCGCAGGCAAGATCGGCACGACGCGCCGCGGCATCGGCCCGGCATATGAGGACAAGGTCGGCCGCCGCGCGATCCGCGTCTGCGATCTTGCCCATCTCGACGACCTCGGGCCGCAGCTCGACCGGCTGCTGGCGCATCACGACGCGCTGCGGGCGGGCTTCGGCGCGCCGGCGATCGATCGCGAGGGGCTGCTGGCGGAGCTGCGCGAGATCGCCGGCTTCGTGCTGCCGTTCGCCAAGCCGGTGTGGCGCGACCTCAATGCGGCGAAGGGACGCGGCAAGCGCATCCTGTTCGAAGGCGCGCAGGGCGTGCTGCTCGACGTCGATCACGGCACCTATCCGTTCGTCACCTCGTCCAACACCATCGCCGGCACCGCGGCGGGCGGATCGGGGCTGGGGCCGGCGGCGGTCGGCTTCGTGCTGGGCATCGCCAAGGCCTATACGACGCGCGTCGGATCGGGGCCGTTCCCGACGGAACTCGACGACGAGACGGGCGAGCGGCTGGGGCAGCGGGGCCATGAGTTCGGCACCGTCACGGGCCGCAAGCGGCGCTGCGGCTGGATCGACACGGTGCTGCTGCGCCAGTCGGCGGCGGTCGGCGGGATCACCGGCATCGCGCTGACCAAGATCGACGTGCTGGACGGCTTCGACCAGGTGAAGATCTGCACCGGCTATCGCCTCAACGGCGAGGAGCTCGACTATTTTCCCGCACATGCCGCCGATCAGGCCGCCGTCGAGCCGATCTACGAGGTGATGGAGGGCTGGCAGCAGTCGACCGCCGGCGCGCGCAGCTGGGCGGACCTGCCGGCGCAGGCGATCAAATACATCCGCCGGGTCGAGGAGCTGATCCGGTGCCCGGTCGCGCTGGTCTCGACCAGCCCGGAGCGCGAGGACACGATCCTGGTCCGCGATCCCTTCGCCGACTGACGGGCGCCGGGCACGAAAAAGCCGGGCGGCATCGCCACCCGGCTCTTCGTGTCCTTCGACGAGGCGCTTATTGCGGGGTAGTCGTGCCGCCGGTGGTCGTACCGCCGGTGGTGCCGCCCATGCTGCCCGTCGTCGACGTGCCGCCCATCGTGCCCGTGGTGCCACCCATCGTTCCGGTGGTCGTGCCCGTGCCGGTGCCGGTGGTGCCGCCCATCGTGTCGGGCGTACCCGTCGTCGTGCCGGTGGTGCCGTCCATCGTGCCGGTGGTGCTGCCCGTGGTGCCTCCCATGGTGCCCGTCGTCGAGCTACCCGTGGTCGAGCTGCCGCGGCGGCCGCGCTTGGTCGCCTTGCCGGACGTCGTCGTGCTGCCCGACGTGGTCGTCTGGTCGGTCGGCGAGGTGGTGGTCTGACCGCCCATCGTTCCCATGGTGCTACCCGTGGTGGAACCCGACGTGCCGCCGGTGGTCGTCTGTGCAAACGCTGCGGCCGGGATCAGCATGGCCGCTGCCATGATCGGAATGACCTTACGCATTGTTCTCTCCTGCAGAAATTGCTTGACCCCAACGGGTCGATCAGGAGAGAGTTCCCGGTTATCGCCGTCAGCGGCCCGTCTGGCCGCGATGCAGCAACGCCTGGTCGGCCAGCACCAGCGCCATCATCGCCTCCACCACCGGCACGCCGCGGATGCCGACGCAGGGGTCGTGGCGTCCCTTCGTGGCGATCTCCGCCGCTTGTCCGGAACGATCGATCGTCGGCACCGGCGTCAGGATCGAGCTGGTCGGCTTGAAGGCGACGCGCAGCCGGATCGGCTGGCCGGTGGCGATGCCGCCGGTGATGCCGCCGGCATGGTTGGCGAGGAAATCCGGCCCGTCGCTGCCGGGCCGCATCGCATCGGCATTGCCTTCCCCGGTCAGCGCCGCCGCGGCGAAGCCGTCGCCGATCTCGACGCCCTTTACCGCGTTGATGCCCATGCAGGCATGCGCCAGTTCGGCGTCGAGCTTGGCGTAGAGCGGCGCGCCCCAGCCGGCCGGAACGCTCGTCGCCTCGCACGCCACCACGGCGCCGAGCGACGATCCCGCCTTGCGCGCGCCGTCTACCAAGGCCTCCCAGCGCGTGGCGGCGGCGGGATCGGGGCAGAAGAAGGGATTGGTGTCGATCGCCGCATCGTCGAAGGCGGCATAGTCGATGGCATCGCCACCGATCGCCTCCACCCAGCCGCGGATTCGCACCTGGGGGATCACCGCACGCGCGACCGCGCCCGCCGCGACCCGCGACGCCGTCTCGCGTGCCGAGGATCGCCCGCCGCCCCGGTAATCGCGGAAGCCGTATTTGGCGTCATAGGCGTAATCGGCGTGGCCGGGGCGGTAGGCGAGCGCGACCTCCGAATAATCCTTCGATCTTTGGTCGACGTTCTCGATCATCAGGCTGATCGGCGTGCCGGTGGTGCGCCCCTCGAATACGCCGGACAGGATGCGGACCTGATCGGGTTCGCGCCGCTGCGTGGTGAAGCGCGACGTGCCGGGGCGCCGCTTGTCGAGCCACGGCTGGATATCGGCTTCCGACAGCGGCAGGCCGGGGGGGCAGCCATCGACGACCGCGCCGATCGCCGGACCATGACTCTCGCCCCAGGTGGTGAAGCGGAACAGGTGACCGAAGGAATTGAGGCTCATGCGGCGCGCGACGATGCGCGGGTCATGTCGCCGCGGCCGGCGAGGATGCCGGCGATGGATATATCCTCATCGAGTTCGTCCCAATGCAAGCCGCTCGGGCTGATCTCCACCTGTTCGCGCGCCGCCATCGACCCGTGCAGAAGGCGTGGGAACCACGCCAGCGGCACACCGATGGTCCGCCCATCTTCCAGCCGCACCCACATCTGGTCCTCATCGAACGTGACGCTAAGCGCCCGTGCCGAAATGGTCATGCCACGCTCCCTCAATCTCGTCCCGGCGCGTTTCTACGATCTTGGCAATCCATCGCTGCGTACGGGCATCGAAGCCATGGTTTCCTCATAGACCACCTCGGGATAAAGCCAAAGCTTGGCGTCGGCGCCATCCTTGTACACATGGATGTGCAGCGGCTCGCGAAGGTCGCCTTCATCGGAATAGAAATAAAAGCGATAGCCCCGCTCGCGGAAGACGACCGGCACCTACGCCAGCGCGATATCCGGTGCGTCCTCCGCCTTCATGCCGATGACGTTGTAGCCGGCGTCGACATGGTGGATCTCACCGGTGACGCCGCTCGCCAGGTCGCTGAGCATGTAGAGGCCGGCACCGCCGACGTCCTCGATGGTCACGGTGCGGCGGAGCGGGCTGTTGAGCTCGTTCCATTTGAGGATGTAGTTGAAATCGCCGATGCCGCGCGCCGCCAGCGTCTGGATGGGACCGGCCGAGATCGCGTTGACGCGGATATTCTCCGGCCCGAGATCGACGGCGAGATATTTGACGCTCGTCTCCAAGGCCGCCTTGGCGACGCCCATCACGTTGTAGTGCGGAATGACCTTTTCGGCGCCGTAATAGGTGAGGGTGAGGATCGATCCGCCCTCCGGCATCATTGCGCGCGCGCGCTTCGCCACCGCCACCAGCGAATAGGCGGAAATGTTCATCGTCATCAGGAAATTGTCGAGCGTGGTGTCGTAATAGCGGCCGCGCAGCTGCGACTTGTCGGAAAAGCCGATGGCATGGACGACGAAGTCGATCGTCGGCCATTCCGCCTTCAGCGCGTCGAACGTCGCATCGAGCGCCGCCATGTCGCTGACGTCGCAATCGAACAGGCGGGCGACGCCCAGTTGCTCGGCGAGCGGGCGTACGCGCTTCTCCATCGCCGCCCCCTGGTAGGAGAAGGCGAGTTCCGCGCCATGTTCGGACAATTGCCTGGCGATCCCCCAGGCCAGCGACTTGTCGTTCGCCAGCCCCATGATGAGACCCCGCTTGCCCGCCATCAAACCCGTCACGCCGTCTTCGCCTCCGCTATCGTCGGTGCCTCCTTTAGCGCCGGTTCCGGGGGTTCGGCTAGAGCCGCGTTGAGATGCGCGCCGAAGACGAGGCCCAGGCCGATGAGGTAGAAGAACAGCAGCATGACGACCACACCGGCCAGGCTGCCATAGGTGAGGTCGTAGCCGCCGAGCGACGACAGCACGATCGGCAGCAGCGCGGTCATGCTGATCCACCATGCCGCGGTGAACAGCGCGCCCGGCCATTTCGGACAATCGGTGTAGCGGTATTTGGACGGCGTCACCGAATAGAACAGCAGGTACAGCGCACCGTACATCACCAGCCCGGGGATGATCCGCGACAGCCCGACCCAGCCGGCCAGCCCCTCGGCGAAGGGCAGCAGGCGGTAGATGAACTGTTCGGCGGCGGTCAGGATGCCCTGCACCAGGAAGCTCATCAGCGCGATGATGACCGACAGGATGATGACGCCCGACGACGACAGCCGCGAGCGCCAGAACGGGACGCTCGCCTTCACGCCATAGGCGCGGTGGAAGATGTCGCGGATCGTCTCGACGAAGCTGCCGACCGTCCACAGCCCGACGAGGCCGCCCAGCCAGAGCAGCGAGCCCGTGCGCGCGACCAGCACGTCGGCGATCGGCTTCCTCAGGATATCGGCGACGTTGGGCGGCAGCACGTGCAGGAACGAGGTGACGGCGCGCTGCGTCTCCTCGCTCTGACCGAGCAGCGACAGCACCGCCGCCGCCGTGATGAAGAACGGAAACACCGTCATCAGCGCCAGATAGGCAAGGTTGCCGGCGTGGATGAACCCGTCGTTGAACACGCCGAGCGCGGATCGTTTCACGACCTCGATCACGGCGGGGCCCGGCTTCAGCTTGGCGAGGCGATGGCGGGCGCCGTGGCGCTGGTGCGCCCGGTCTTCGGGGGTGAGGGCAGTGGTATCGGTCACTCCGGCGTCAGACGCCCATCGCCGCCCTCGGGTTCCGCGTGTCACTCCAGCTTGCCACGAACTGTTGCAATGCTGCATCATCGGCCGGCACGTCGATCAGCAACGTCACCAGCTGGTCGCCGCGGCTGCCGTCCTTCTTGTGGAAGCCCTTGCCCTTGAGGCGCAGCGTCTTGCCGGAGGTGGTGCCCTTGGGGATGGTGAGCATCACCGGCTTGTCGACCGTGGGCACGCGCACCGGGCCGCCGGCGACCGCCTCGCCGAGCGTGATCGGCAGGTCGAGCCGCACGTCGCCGCCGTCGCGGGTGAAGAAGCGGTGGCCCTGCACCTCGATCGCGACGATCGCGTCGCCGGCACCGCCCGCGCCCTGTTCGCCCTTGCCGGTGAGCTTCATCTGCGTGCCCGTCTCGACGCCGGCGGGCAGCTTGAGGTCGATGGTCTTGCCATCGCCCAGCGTCACGCGCTGCGGGCTCAGCGTCGCTGCGTCGATGAAGGGGACCTGCAAGCGGTAGGTGATGTTGGCGCCCTTCGGCTGCGGGCGCCGGCCGAAGCCGCTGGCGAAGCCGCCGCCGCGCGCCTGGCCGCCGCCGAACAGCCCTTCGAAGATGTCGCTCATGTCGCCATCGCCGCCGCCGAATTCGAAGCCGGCGCTGCTGAAGCCGCCGCCGGGGCCTCCGGCGCGGCCGCCGGCACCCGGCCGCGCGCCGCCGCCGAAGCCGAAGGGCGAGGCGGGGTTGCCGTCGCCGTCGATCTCGCCCCGGTCGAAGCGGGCGCGCTTGTCCTTGTCGGTCAGCAGATCGTAGGCGCTCGTGACCTGGCTGAACCGTTCCGACGCCTTGGGATTGTCCTTGTTGCGATCGGGATGCAGCTCCTTGGCGAGCTTGCGATACGCTTTCTTGATGTCCGCCTCGGACGCGCCGCGGGCAACGCCCAAGGTCTGATATGGATCGGCCATTGGTTCCCCGTTGGTGTATTACGGACGTATGTGGGGGAGTGTGCGGCGCAACGCAATCGCCGGCTGCTTCGTTGAAGGGGCCGAGGAGAGCCAAGATGAGCGACAAGCAACCGATGCAGGCGATGAGCGAAGATCATAACGGCGCGAAGGACGGCGTCGGCAATCCCTCGGGCAAGTCCGACAGCGAGAGCAGCGGCGGCGCCTATCCCAATCCGCACACCGGCAAGGGCAAGCAGGACGACGTCGGCGGCGGCTTCCTGGGCCATGGCGGGCAGAGCGGCATGGATTATTCCGGCACCGGCGACGGCGATACGGACGAGGATGTCGGCAATGAGAATGCGGTGACGAAATAGGGGCAGGCGCGAGCCTGGCCGCCCTTCACGTCATCCCGACGTTCGCCGGGACCCATGGAGCCCGTGTCGCTGCTGGTTCGCGCACCATCATCCGAGCGCATTCATGGGTCCCGGCGTTCGCCGGGATGACGGATCTACTCTCGCGTCACTCCAGCGGCGCCACGTCCACGCTGACCGCCATGTCCTGCGCCTGCGACCCCAGCACGACGCCGTCGACCGGCGCGATCTCGGTATAGTCGCGGCCGACCGCCATGACGATATGGTCGCCCGCCATCCAGATCCCGTTGGTCGGATCGAGGCCGATCCAGCCACGCTCCGGCCCGCACCATAGCATCACCCAGGCGTGGGTGGCGTCGGCGCCGACCAGCCGCGCCTGGCCGGGCGGCGGGATGGTGCGGATATAGCCGCTGGCATAGGCCGCGGGCAGGCCGGCGGCGCGCAGGCCGGTGATCATGATCTGCGCGAAGTCCTGGCACACGCCCTTGCGCTTCAGGAACGCCTCGTGCGGCGGCGTGTCGACCAGCGTCGCGGTCGCATCGAAGGCGAAGTCGGCCTGGATGCGGCGGGCGAGCGCGATCCCCGCCTCCAGGCTGCCGCGTTCGGGCGCGAGGTCGGGCGCGCAATAGGCGGCGATCGCATAGTCGAGCGGGATCAGCGGCGAGGGGAACAGGTAATTGGCCGGCCCCGCCGCCGACAGGTCGCGGCTGGCGCGGGCGAGCGCGGCGATCTCGCCCAGCGTCGGATCGCCGGCGTCGGGCACCGGCACCAGCCGGTCGACCCGCATCCGCGACCGGCTCTCGATCGTCAGGTCGCGCACCGGCGTGTCGATGGTCAGCCGGGTAACGTTGGCGAGCCCGGCTTCCGCGCGTGCCGCCCGCAGCCGGCCGACCGGCTCCACGGTCAGCGCATAATCCTCCAGCTCCTGCCCCGGCCAGTCGATCGGCTGGAGGCGCAGGTTGCAGCGCGCGAAGCGGACGTTGCCGCCATAGCTGAACCGGGTGATGTGGCGGATATCGTACAGCATCACGCCAGCGTCAGCCCGACCGCGCGCAGCGGCTCGGCGCCCTGCAGGAAATAGCGGCGCGCCACCGCTTCCGACAATTGCGCCAGCCGCCGCTCGATATCGCCGAGGACGTCCTCGTCCAGGGTCGCCGCGGTGGTCATCGCCAGTGCGGCCGACAATTCGCGGCCCTGCGCCTGCTGCGCCTCCGGCATGCCGTCGTCGCTCAGCACGGGCAGGGCGCGCAGCCGCTCGCCGATCCGCTCCGCCTGATAGGCGAGGCTGCGCGGATTGTCGGGATCGAGCGCGACGAGGTCGACCACCGGCACCCGCGCGATGCCGGTCAGGTAGCGCTGGCGATAGCTGATCTGGCTGTCGGCGAGGTCGAGCAGGGTGGAGAGGTCGTCCGCGGTCGCGCCCGGCATGCCGAACAGGCGCAGCGCGCGCGCCATCGCCATCGCCCGCTCCACCCGCCGGCCGAGATCGTGGAACCGCCACGCCGCGGTGCGCCCCATATGCTCGGCGGACAGGCCGGCGATCGCGACATAGCGGCGCTGGAGCGAGCCCGCCCGGTCGAGCATGCCGCGATGCGTGGGGAAGGGCGCTTCCAGCAGCCGCACCATGTCCGCCGACAGCCGGTCGCGCGATCCGTCGCCGATGCCGCGGGCCAGGCGGTTGATCGTGGCGATCGAATGCCAGCCTTCATCCTCCATCGCGGTGCGGGCGAAGGCGGTGAGATCGCTGCGGCGGAGCGAGGCGGGTTGCGGCGCCGCCCCGCCGCCGACGAGCAGGCCGACGAGCTTGCCGACCGTCGCGCTCGACAGCGCCGCGCCGCCATCCGCATCGATCGAATTGCCCAGCATCACGCGAATCGCCGCGAGCAGCGCCTCGCCGCGTTCGAGGTAGCGGCCGAGCCAGTAGAAATTGTCGGCGACCCGGCTCGGCAGCGTGCCGGGATTGCGGCGGACGTGATGCGAATCCGGCGCGGGCAGCAGCGAGACGGGCGCCACCGCCTCCGCCCCGTGGATGCACACGTCGGCCGACCACGTGCCCTCACCGAGCACGCTCGCCCGCGGATCGCTCGCCTCGCCGATGCGGGCGAAGCCGCCGGGCAGCACCGTCCAGCCGCCGCTCGCATCGCGCGCCGCAAAGACGCGCAGGGTGAACGGGCGCGGTTCCAGCGCATCGCCGATCACCACCGGCATGGTCGACAGGCGCACGATCTCCTGCCCGACATAATCCTGCGGCCGGCGCGCCATGTCGGCGAGCAGCGCATCGCGCTGCCCCGCGTCGAGCTCGCCGCCGTGCACCGTCCGCCCGCCCGGCAGGCCGAGCGGCACCGGGCCGAAGGCGGCGCCGATCAGCATCCGGTCGAAATCCTCCTCGACGCGCAGCCGCTCGCCCGGCTGGCCGCACCACCAGGTGGCGATATTGGGCAGGTGCAGGCTTTCGCCGAGCAGCCGCGTCGCCAGCTGCGGCAGGAACGCGCCGAACGCCGGCGCCTCCAGCACGCCCGCGCCCGGTGCGTTGGCGAGCACGACATTGCCCGCGGCATAGGCGTCGATCAGCCCGGCGACCCCGATCTGCGAATGCGAATCGAAGGCGAGCGGATCGAGCAGCCGCGGATCGACCCGCCGCCACAGCGCATCGACCCGCTTGAGGCCGCCGATGGTGCGGACGTAGAGCGTATCCTCCAGCGCGGCGAGATCGGCGCCCTCGACCAGCAGCAGGCCGAGATAGCGGGCGAGATGCGCCTGTTCGGGGTAGCTGGGATTGAACCGGCCGGGGGTCAGCAGGCCGATGCGCGGATCCGACCGCCGGCACAATGCGGCGATGCCGGCGCGAAAGGCGGCGAAGAAGGGGGCATGCCGCTGTACGTTGAGCCGGGCCTGCAGCCCGCGCAGCGTGCGATTGATCGCCAGCCGGTTCTCCAGCGCATAGCCGGCACCGGCCGGGGCGCGCAGATGATCGGCGAGCACGCGCCATTCGCCGGTCGGCCCGCGGCCGAGATCGACGGCGATGAAATGGAGGTGGCGCCCGCCCGGCGGCTGCAGCCCGACCATCGGCCGCAGGAAATAGGGGCTGCCGGTCACCAGCGCGGCGGGGATCATGCCGCGTTCGACGAGGCGGCCGGGGCCGTAGAGATCGGCGATCACCGTCTCCATCAGCTCGGCCCGCTGCACCACGCCGCGGCTGATCGCCGCCCATTCGCCCGCCCCGATCAGCAGGGGCACCGGCGAGACCGGCCACGGCCGCTCGTCCGCCTCGCCGATGATGCGGAAGCCCATGCCGATATCGGCGGCATGCCGGCGGACGCGCTCGCGGACATGGTCGAGATCGTGGGAGGCGACCGTCGCCAGCTCTTCCAGCATCGCCGCCCAGGCGGGATCGTCGCCGTCGCACAGCACGTCGCCGCTGGTCGCGCGCGCGCAATAATCGGCGATCCACCGCCGGGCCTGCGTATCCGCATCGAACAGGGGCGCAGCCTGCGTCGCCATGACCGTCAGCACGTCACCCCGTTGAACCCGCCGTGCACCGTGTCGGCATGTGGAGTGCGGCGCAACCCCAAAGTCCTGCGTGGCGAGGTGGTATTGCGCCTACATTCCTCCCTCGCCTTAGCGGGGGAGGGGGACCGCGGCCGAAGGCCGTGGTGGAGGGGGCGTTTCCGCAACTACGACGTTCGCCGCTGACCTCCCCCTCCGTCACCGCTACGCGGCGCCACCTCCCCCTGGCGGGGGAGGAATCTTCAGCGATTCGGCACACAAAGATTTAGGGCGGCTTGTGGTGCGGGATGATCGGCGTGTCGCTCCGTCACACATCCGGCAGCACCTGGTCCGCCACGCCCCAGCCCGCCAACGCGCGGGAGGTGGCGCGTTGCAGCAGTTCGGCGCCGTCCCGCACGGTCCAGCGCGCCGCGGTGTCGATGTCGCGCAGTTCGGTCCACGACACCGGGGCCGCCACCGGCGCACCGGCGCGGGCGCGGGCGGAATAGGGCATGATCGCGGTGCTGCCGCGCTGGTTGCGCAGATAGTCGATGAAGATGCGGCCCTTGCGCTTCGCCTTGGTCATCACCGCGACGAACCGCTCCGGCTCCGCCGCCGCCAGCGCGCGGGCGAAGCGGTCGGCGAAGTCCTTCACCGCCGGCCATTCGGCCTGCGGCGTGAGCGGCACGACGACGTGAATGCCCTTGCCGCCCGACAGCAACGGGAAGCTGGCAAGGCCGATCTCCGCCAGCTGCGCCGAGACGTGCTCGGCCGCACGTTTGGTGTCGGCGAAGTCCAGCCCTTCGTCGGGATCGAGGTCGATCACCAGCCGGTCGGGCTGTTCGAGTGCGTCGATCCGCGATCCCCAGCCGTGGAACTCGATCGTTCCCATCTGCACGCAGGCGACGAGGCCGTCGGCATCGTCGACCCACAGATAGGGTTCCACCGACCCGTCCTTCTCGCGCACGTCGACATGATGCACGTGTTCGCCGAAGCTGCCCGCGTCATGCTTCTGGAAGAAGCAGGCGCGCGCCCGGCCTTGCGGGCAGCGCACCAGGCTGACCGGCCGCTGCCCGGCCCAGGGCAGCATGATCGGCGCCACCGCGGTGTAGTAATCCGCCAGCTCGCCCTTGGTGACGGTGCTGTCGGGAAAGATCACGCGGTCGCGGTTGCTGACCTTGACGTGCACCGCCGGCGCTTCGGGAGCCGGTTCGGGGATTTCCGCCACGACCTCCCCGGCCGGCTTGTCGCCGCGCAGGCCGATGAAGCTCGGGTGGCGCAGCACCTTGTCCGGCGTCACTTCGGTAAAGGCGATCTCCGCGACCAGTTCGGGCCGCACCCAGCGCGCGCCGCGCAGCGCCGCCTTGAACGGCTTGATGCTGGCGGCCTCGACCGATGGCGCATCCACCGCCAGTGCCGCCATGCGCTCGGCAAGATCGTCCATCGTCGCATGGTCGAAGCCGGTGCCGACCTTTCCCGCATAGCGATAGCCCTTGCCCTCGCGCACGCCGAGCAGCAGCGACTTGAAGCCGCGGTTCTTGTCCGACCGCGTCCAGCCGACAATGACGAATTCCTGCCGCTGGATGCACTTGGTCTTGAGCCACGCCCGGGTCCGGCCGCCGGCATAAGGCGCGTCGGCGCGCTTGGAAACCACGCCCTCCAGCCCTTCGCGACACATCGTCTCGAACAGCTGCTCGCCCGCGCCGAGGACGTGTTCCGCGAACTGGATGCGCTCGCCGCCGGGGATCACTGCGCGCAGCCGCTCCTTGCGCGCGACGGTGGACAGGCCGGTCAGGTCCTCGCCATCGACCGCCAGCAGGTCGAAGGCAAACAGCGTCATCGCGCCGGCATTGCCGATCGCGTCCTTCAGCGTCGAGAAATCCGGCCGGCCATCCTTGAAGGCGACGATCTCGCCATCGATCAGCGCCGTGTCCACCGGCAGCGCAGCGGCGGCCTCGGCGATCGCGGCGAACTTGTCCGTCCAGTCGAGGCCGCTGCGGGTGTAGACCTTGGCCTCGCCACCGGCGACGGCGACGAGGGCGCGGTAGCCGTCGTATTTGACCTCGTGCAGCCAGCCAGAGCCGGCGGGCACACTGTCGACGAGGGTGCAGAGCTGGAGCGCGGGCAAGTCCTCCCCGTGCCGGGGAGGATTTCGCCCGCTTCCCCTCGGCGATCTCCGCCATCGTCCGGCCGGTCGCGACGCTGGTCAGCGCCTCTTCGGTCAGCGTGTCGGTGCCGCCTGCATGGCCATCGTCGATCTTGCGCAGCAGCCAGTTCTCGGCCCGTTCCTTGCCGCGCGGTTTCAGGCGGATCAGCAGCCATTCGCCCTTCATCCGCTCGCCATCGAGCGTGAAGTGGAGGTGTCCCTTGTCCAGATCCCTCGCCGATTTGCCGGCGATCGGCGCCCAGGTGCCGCGGTCCCACAGCATCACCGTGCCGCCGCCATATTCGCCCTGGGGGATCGTCCCTTCGAACGTCGCATAGGACAAGGGGTGATCCTCCGTCCGCACCGCCAGCCGCTTCTCGTCCGGGTCGAGGCTGGGGCCGCGTGTCACCGCCCAGCTCTTGAGGACGCCGTCCACCTCCAGCCGGAAATCCCAGTGCAGGCGCGTCGCGTCGTGCTTCTGCACCATGAAGCGCGCCTGTCCTGAGCCTGGCGAAGGGCCGTGGCCCGGCTCCAGCGTGCCGGCGGGCTCCGCGGTCTTGCCGAAATCGCGCTTGGCATTGTAGCGGGCGAGCGGATCGGCCTCAGGCACGTTTCTTCGCCGGCGCCTTGCGGGGTGCGGCCTTCTTCTTGGCGGGCGCCGCCGTGGTCGCGGCGCCGCCGGATTTCTCCATCGACTTCTTCAGCGCGGCCATCAGGTCGACGACGTTGCTGCCCGACTTGGCATTGCCGTCGTCCTTGTCCTCGATCACCTTGCGCCCCTTCGCCTTGCGCTTGCGCTCGACGAGGTCCTTCAGCGCATCGACGTAGCGGTCGTGGAATTCCTGCGGGTCGAAGGCGGCGGTCTTCTTGTCGATCAGCGCCTCGGCGAGGTCGAGCAGCTCGGCGTCGGGCTTGGCATCCGGAATCTCGCGGAAATAGCCCTGCGCCTTGTTGACCTCGTCGGCGTAGCGCAGCGTCTCCAGCACCATGCCGCGCCCGCAGGGCTTCAGGCTGACGACATATTCGCGGCCGCGCATCGCCAGCTGGCCCAGCCCGACCTTCTTGGTCCGCCGCAGCGCCTCGCGCAGCACGATGAACGCTTCCTCGGCAAGGTCGTCGGCGGGGACGACGAAATAGGGCTTTTCATAGTACAGCACCGGGATCTCGCTCGCGTCGACGAACTGCGTCAGCTCCAGCGTCTTCTTCGATTCCAGTTTCACCGCGTCAATCTCGTCCTGCTCCAGCAGCACGAATTCGCCCTTGGACACCTCATAGCCCTTCATGATCTCGTCGGTGTCGACCGGGCCGACGCCGGTGACGACCTTTTCGTAATGGATCGGCTTGCCGGTCGGTTCGTGGATCTGCTTGAACGCGACGGTCGCGCCGCTCTTGGTCGCCGAATAGATTTCGACGGGGATCGACACGAGGGCGAGCCGGATCTGTCCTTGCCAATAGGCGCGTGCGGGCATGAGCGTCTTTCCGTTGCGGAAGCGATTCAATTCGCGGGAGAAAGAGTCGTTCCGCCAATTCCTCCCCGGCACGGGGAGGGGGACCGCTCGCCGAAGGCGAGTGGTGGAGGGGCGGTGCCACAAGCATGACGTTCGCAGCTGACCTCCCCCTCCGTCACCGCTTCGCGGCGCCACCTCCCCCTGGCGGGGGAGGACTGTGACAGGCAGGGCATTTGCGCTAAGGACCCGGTCATGGCCGACGATCCTTTCGCTCTGTTCGATGCCTGGTACGCGGAGGCGCGGGACAGCGAGCCCAACGATCCCAATGCGATGGCGCTCGCCACCGTCGATGCCGCGGGGCAACCGTCGGTGCGGATGGTGCTGCTGAAGGGCCATGGCCCCGACGGCTTCGTCTTCTACACCAACCGCGAAAGCCGCAAGGCGGCCGATCTGGCCGCGGTGCCCAAGGCGGCGCTGCTGTTCCACTGGAAGTCGCTGCGCCGCCAGGTGCGGATCGAAGGCGCGGTGCAATGGGCGACCGACGCCGAATCGGATGCCTATTTCGCCAGCCGCGGCCGCGATTCGCAGCTCGGCGCCTGGGCGTCCGACCAGTCGCGCCCCCTCGCTGCGCGTGCGACCTTCGAGGAACGGTTCGCAGCGGCCAAGGCGCGGTTCGATGGCGGCGACGTGCCGCGGCCGCCGCATTGGGGCGGCTATCGCGTGACGCCGCACGCCATCGAATTCTGGCAGGACCGCGCGCACCGCCTGCACGAACGGCGGCTGTTCACCCGCACCGGCGAACATGGGGGTGACGGCTGGGCCGAAGGATTGCTCTACCCATGACCCGCGACGAACAGCGCCGGTTTCTGCCGCTGGCGACGCGCGCCGCGCTCGCCAGTGTGGCGATGGCGTGCTTCCTGCTCGCGCTCAAGAGCTTCGCCGCGTGGCAGACCGGGTCGGTGGCGATGCTGGGCAGCCTCGCCGACACCGCGCTCGACCTGCTCGCCAGCCTGGTGACGCTGTACGGCGTGCGCCTCGCCGCGACGCCGGCCGATCACGACCACCGCTTCGGCCATGGCAAGGCGGAGGCGCTGGCGGCGCTGTTCCAGGTCGCGCTCATCACTGCCTCGGCCGGCGCCATCGCCTGGCGCGCGATCGTGGCGCTGGGGCAGAACGGGCCGACCGCCGACGCCGATTTCGGCATCACCGTGTCGATCGTCGCCATCCTCGCGACGGTGGTGCTGCTCTGGTACCAGCGCAGCATCATCCGCCAGACCGGATCGGTCGCGATCATGGCGGACAACGTCCATTACCAGTCGGACGTGCTGCTCAACGGCTCGGTGATCCTGGCGCTGGTGCTCGATCAATATGTCGGGCTGCACAAGGCGGACCCGGTGCTCGGCATCGCCATCGCGCTGTGGCTCGCCTGGGGCGCGTTCCAGGCATCGTCCAACGCGATCGACCAGCTGATGGACAAGGAATGGCCGGAGGACCAGCGCGCCGCCTTCCTCGACGTCGCCGCGCGCCAGCCGGGCCTCAAGGGCATTCACGATTTCCGCACGCGCCGCTCGGGCAGCCACGATTTCGCGCAGTTCCACATGGAGGTCGATCGCAACCTGACGGTCGGCGCGGCGCACGACATCGTCGAGGCGGTGGAGCACAACCTGCGCCGCACCTTCCCCAAGGTCGAGGTGCTGATCCACCTCGACCCGGAAGGCCATGTCGATACCGACAATCCGCTGGTCGAGGCGGACGTCACCCCCCATTGGTTCGGGAAACGCCTGTGAGGTTCGCAACGTGAGAATCCCCTTCGCCCAGATCGATGCCTTCGCGGAGCGCGCGTTCGGCGGCAATCCCGCCGCGGTGATGCCGCTGTCGGCATGGCCCGAGGATGCCGTGCTGCAGAACATCGCGTCCGAGAACAATCTGAGCGAGACGGCCTTCCTCGTGCCGCATCAGGGCGATGCGGCGGATTTCGACCTGCGCTGGTTCACGCCGGCGGCGGAGGTGGCGCTGTGCGGCCATGCGACGCTGGCGAGCGGGCATTTCGTGCTGTCGTCGGACGAGGACCGCCACGCGGTGCGCTTCCAGACCCGGCAGGCCGGCGTGCTGGAGGTGGCACGCGAGGGCGATCGCTATCGCATGGCGCTGCCCGCCTGGGGGCCGGCGCCCAGGCCGCTGGACGCGATCGTCGCCGCGCTCGGCGTCGAGGCGGTGGAGACGCTGTGGCACGACAAGGGCTATGCGCTGGTCATCGTCGCCGACGAGGCCGCGGTCCGCGCCGCCCGCCCAGACGACCGTGCGCTCGCCGCTCTGGGGCCGATCGTCGCGATCGTGGCGGCACGGGGCGAGGCGACGGATATCGTCAGCCGCGTGTTCACCGCCTATTACGATATCCCCGAAGACCCGGTCACCGGCTCCGCCCATGCGGTGATGGTGCCCTATTGGGCCGAAAAGCTCGGGCGCGACCGCTTCACCGCCTATCAGGCGAGCCGCCGCGGCGGGCTCATCACCTGCGCGCTGGAGGGGGACCGCGTGATCCTGGGCGGCGCCTGCGTCACGGTGATCGAGGGCACGTTCCTGCTGCCGTAAGGGGTTCCCCCTCACTTCCCCCGTCATCCCGGCGAACGCCGGGACCCATGGATGCCAGTGTGTCGGCGTCGGCGCGCACCGTCGGCCGCCCGCCTCCATGGGTCCCGACTTGCGTCGGGATGACGGAGGGGCGGGATGGGGGCAGGGGGCTCAAGTCTCACCTGTGCGGCCCGGCACGGATGGCTCCGTGAAGCCTACCGCCCCCGGCCCCTGGTCATCGGATCGGGCTTCTTCGGCTTCACCCAGCCGTCCGGCGGTGCGACGCGCTGGCGGCTGGTGCCGAGGCCCATCGCGCCGGGCTGCTGGCGGTCCAGCCCGGCCGGGTCGGCATCGGCGTCGCCGCCGCTGCGCAACAGGCTGATCCGGTCGCGCAGCCGCCCCGCCGTCTCGAAATCGAGCGCCGCCGCCGCAGCCTCCATCTCGGCCTGCAAGGCGGCGATCGAGACGGTCATGCCGCCTCGGCCACCCGCGCCGGTTCGGTCGCGGCGATCCAGCCGCCGCCGAGCACCCGCTCGCCGGCATAGAGCACCGCCGCCTGTCCCGGCGCGACGCCATATTCGGGCGCGTCGAACAGCAGGCGGTCGCCATCGAGCAGCGCCGGCACCGGCTTCGCCATCGAGCGGACCTTGGCGGTCAGCGGCCCGCGATGGTCGCCGCCGATCCAGTTCAGCCCGTTGATCCGCGCCGCCGCCACCGCCAGTGCCGCGCGCGGGCCGACCACCACCTGCCGCGTCGACGCATCCACCCGCACGACGTACAACGGTTCGGGGCTGCCGCCGATCTCCAGCCCGCGCCGCTGGCCGACGGTGAAGTGGATGATGCCGCGGTGCCTGCCGAGCGTCTTGCCGGACAGGTCGACGATATCGCCCGCCGTATCCGCCTCCGGCCTCAGCTTGCGGACGAGGCCGGCATAATCGCCGTCGGGGACGAAGCAGATGTCCTGGCTGTCAGGCTTGGCGGCGACGCCGAGGCCGAGCTCCGCGGCGATTGCGCGCACCCGCGTCTTGGGCAGCGCACCCAAGGGGAAGCGGAGATATTCCAGCTGCGCCTGCGTCGTCGCGAACAGGAAATAGCTCTGGTCGCGCGCCGGATCGGCACCACGGTGCAGCTCGGCGCCCGCCGGTCCTGCCACCCGCTGCACGTAATGGCCCGTCGCCAGGCAATCGGCGCCGAGGTCGCGGGAAAGGTTCAGCAGGTCGGTGAACTTCGGCCCGGTGTTGCACTGGACGCACGGGATCGGCGTCTGCCCGGCGAGATAGGCGTCGGCGAACGTATCGACCACCGTCTCGCGAAAGCGGCTTTCGTGGTCGAACACGTAATGCGCAATGCCCAGCCGGTCGCACACCGCGCGCGCATCGCGGATGTCGCGCCCCGCGCAGCAGCTGCCGCTGCGCCCCGTCGCCTCGCCATGATCGTAGAGCTGGAGCGTGACGCCGATCGTCTCCGCGCCGGTCTGCGCGGCGAGCGCGGCGACCACCGAACTGTCGACGCCGCCCGACATCGCCACCACGATCCGCTTCGCGCGCGCCTCGCCGCCCAGCTGGAAATCCACGTCTGCCATGCCGCGCTACATAGGCGCTGGCAGCGGGAACCGCAAAGTAACCTAGGTTCACATATTCTTGCGGCGCGCTTTACTCCCCCTTCACCGCCTTGGGCCTAAGCCCGTGTTCCCGAACGAGTAACACGAGTGAGAAAGCGTTGGATCTCAGCTTCCCCGGCTTCGACAGGGATACGGAAGTCACCCAGCTTCCCAGCGACCTGGCGGTGCTCATGGTTGGGATCGCGGCTCGGCAGGTGGCGTCTCCGACCGCCGTCACCCAGGCACGGTTCGGCCGTATCGGCCAGCCGTCCCGGTTGCTGCAACCGCTCGACGGTGCCTTCAACGGCCCGACGGCAGCGCTGCTCGCGAAGTGGAAGGAACCGTGAACAGGCTGTTTACCTTGGCGTTTCAGCCGATCTTCAAGTCCGTGCCGCTAGGGACGAGTATCGCGTTTTGAGAGGGGGCCCCCGCCCCGATCGAGGTTGAGTAATGATCGAGAACCAGAAAATCCGCCCCGCGAAAGTCATCGGCCCGCTCGGTGAATCGCTGACGCTGGACTCGCTGCCGCCGCCGTCGACGACGCGCTGGGTGGTGCGCCGCAAGGCGGAGGTGGTCGCTGCGGTCAACGGCGGATTGCTGACGGTGGACGAGGTGTGCGCCCGCTACGGATTGACCGTCGAGGAATTCGCCGGCTGGCAGCGCGCGATCGACCGGTCGGGCATGCCGGGCCTGCGCGTAACCCGCATCCAGCACTATAAATCGCTCTACGAACGCCAGCAGAAATATTGAGGGGCCGGCACGCCATACGTCGCAAAACCGAAACGCAGACGGAACATTATTCCGGCCTTGTGAGTCTTTCCGCACAGAGCCCACGGAGGGCGCAACGGAGGGACCTATGGGTATCATTCTTTGGCTTATCATCGGCGGCGTCATCGGCTGGCTCGCCAGCATCATCATGCGCACCGATGCACAGCAGGGCATCTTCCTGAACATCGTCGTCGGCATCGTCGGCGCGTTCATCGGCGGCCTGATCATCTCGGGCGGCTCGATCAACAACGCACCGCTGAACGTCACGTCGTTCCTGGTGTCGCTGCTGGGTGCGGTGATCCTGCTCGGGATCGTCAACCTGGTGCGTCGCGGCAGCGTGCGCTAAAACGCTTTCGCTTCGTCACGCGAACGATGAAGGGCCGCCCGGGCAACCGGGCGGCCCTTTTCGTTATTGCAGCAGGAAGCGGACGGAGAGGGTGACCGTCACGTCCTTTTCGCCGGGCGCGATCGCGGTCGGCGCATCCGCCTTCATCGCGCGGGCGAGGAAGATCGGCGGCTGGCCCGGCCCGCCGGCATCCTGCCCCGCCTCGGCGATCGAGATCAGCCGCACCACCTTCATTCCCGCCGCCGCGGCATACAGGTCGGCGCGCGCCCGCGCCCGCTTCACCGCGTCCGTCCGCGCCTCGTCCAACGCTGCATCGGGCGTGTCGATCGACAGGTTGGGGCCGTCGATCTGGTTCGCACCCTGCGCCACCAGCGCGTCGAGCACCGTTCCCGCCCGCGCGACATCGCGGAACCGCACGCTGACCGTGTTGGTCGCCTGATAGCCGGTGATCGCCGGCGGCTGCCCGTCGGTGTAGCGATATTGCGGGCTGAGCCCGACGCTGGCGGTGGCGATGTCGCGCTCGGCGATGCCGGCCCGCTTCAAGGCGGCGGTCACCCGCGCCATGCGCTGTGCATTGTCGGCCAGCGCCGCCGCCGCGGTCGCGGCCTGCGACACCACGCCGGCGCGGATCGTCGCGAGATCGGGCACGCGCGTCGTCCGCCCCTCCGCACTGATGTCCAACACCGTGCCCTGCGCCGGGACCAGCGGCTCGACCGCGGTCGGCGCCACCTGCGCCGAAGCAGCGGCGGGCACGGCGACGAACGCCAGAACAGTCCAGTATCGCATGGTATCTTCCCTTGTTGCGTAACGATGACGCCGCTGCTCTGCCCCGTGACAGGACAACGCTTGCTGAACGGCCGGACAACGTTGCGAACACTGTCCTTTTCAGGCATGGCCCACAGCGTGCGCCAGCGGGGGCTTGAGCGCGGTGATATATTCAGATAACACAGCTAAGTCGAGCAATGGCCATCGGATCGGCCGGCACGGGGATGGGACAGGCATGAACGACTATCAGGGCTCGATCGGTCAGGACGCGGCAGGCCGGGAACGGCTGGCACTGCCGGGCGAGCCTGCGCCATCGGGCCGCGGCCGCAAGATCGTCGTCGCGATCGTCATCGTGGCGCTGCTCGCGCTCGTCACCTGGGCGATGTTCGGCCGCAAGAAGGCGGATCCCGCCGCCGGTCCCAAGGTCGAGCAGATGCCGACCGTCACCGTCGTCGTCCCCGGCCGCAAGACGGTGGATCGCACCCTCACCGCCAACGGCACGCTCGCCGCACGGCGCGAGATGCCGGTCGGCGTCGCGGGCGAGGGCGGCATGATCACCCGCGTGCTCGTCGAGCCCGGCCAGTGGGTGAACGCCGGACAGGTGCTCGCCACCGTCGATCGCTCGGTGCAGACGCAGACCGCCGAATCGCTCGCCGCGCAGGTCACCGTCGCCCGCTCCGACCAGACGATCGCCCAGGCCGAACTCGATCGTGCGCAGCAGCTGGTCGACCGCGGCTTCATCTCCAAGGCGGATCTGCAACGCAAGGCCGCCACCCGCGATGCCGCCGCCGCGCGCGTGCAGGTCGCCGCCGCCAGCCTGCGCGAGGCGCGTGCCCGCAACGGCCGCCTCGATATCCGCGCGCCGGCCGCCGGCCTGGTCCTCACCCGTCAGGTCGAGCCGGGCCAGATCGTCAGCTCCGGCTCGGGCGTCCTGTTCCGCATGGCGCAGAACGGGCAGATCGAGATGCGCGCGCAGCTCGCCGAATCCGACCTCGCGACGGTGCACACCGGCGCGCGGGCCGAGGTGACGCCGGTCGGCAGCGACCGCCGCTTCGCCGGCGAGGTGTGGCAGGTGTCGCCGGTGATCGATGCGCAGACGCGGCAGGGCATCGCCCGCATCGCGCTGCGCTACGATCCGGCGCTGCGTCCCGGTGGCTTCGCGGCGGCGACGATCGTCGGCGGTGCGGCGGTCGCGCCGCTGCTGCCCGATGCCGCGCTCCAGAGCGACGACAAGGGCAGCTTCGTCTACATCGTCGGCAAGGACGACAAGGTCGAACGCCGCAACATCAAGGTCGGCCAGGTGTCGGACGCGGGCGTCACCGTCGTCTCCGGCCTGGACGGCAGCGAGCGCGTGGTCCGCTCGGCCGGCGGCTTCCTGGCACCGGGCCAGAAGGTCAAGCCGGTCATGGCCAAGGCATCCTAGGGGCGAGCCGACATGAGCTTCCGCAACATCTCCGCCTGGGCGATCCGTAATCCGGTGCCGCCGATCGTGCTGTTCATCGCCCTGACGCTGGCGGGGATCGTCAGCTTCATGCGGATGGACGTGAACAACGATCCGGACATCGACTTCCCCGTCGTCATCGTCGTCATCAGCCAGCCCGGCGCGGCGCCGACCGAACTCGAAAACCAGGTGACGAACCGCGTCGAATCGGCGGTGCGTTCGCTCCAGGGCATCGACGAGATCACCTCGACGGTCACCGAAGGCCAGTCGACCACCGTCGTCCAGCTCGCCATCGGCACGCCGATCGACCGCGCCGTCAACGACACGCGCGACAAGATCGCCCAGATCCGCAGCAACCTGCCCGAAGGCATCCTGGAACCGCAGATCTTCCGCGCCGACACCACGGACAACGATCTCGCCAGCTATTCGGCGATCGCCAGCGACATGACGGTGGAACAGCTCAGCTGGTACATCGACAACACCGTCACCAAGGAGCTGCTGTCCGTCCCCGGCATGGCCGCGGTCAACCGCAACGGCGGCGTCAGCCGCGAGATCCGCGTGATCCTCGATCCGCTCAAGCTGCAAAGCCAGGGGCTGACCGCGAGCCAGGTCAACGCCCAGCTGCGCCAGATCAACCTCAACGCCGCCGGTGGCCGGGCGGAGATAGCCGGGTCGGAACAGTCGGTGCGCGTGCTCGGCAACGCCCGCAATGCCAATGACCTCGCCCAGACGCAGATCAACGTCGGCAACGGCCGAACCGTGCGGCTGGCGGATATCGCGACGGTACGCGACCTCTATGCCGAACAGCGCAGCCGCGCCGCGGTCGACGGGCGGCAGGCGATCAGCTTCGATTTCCAGCGTGCCAAGGGTGCATCCGACGTCAGCGTCTTCAACGAGGCTGTGAAGAAACTGGAGGCGCTGGAGAAGCGCAATCCGAACGTCCACTTCATCCTGCGCTCGAACAGCGTCAAATATACCGAGATCCAGTACGAATCCGCGATCCATGCGATGATCGAGGGCGCGGTGCTGGCGGTGCTGGTGGTGTTCCTGTTCCTGCGCGACTGGCGCGCGACGCTGATCTCGGCGCTCGCCATCCCGCTGTCGGCGATCCCGACCTTCTGGTTCATGGAGTTGCTCGGCTTCAACCTCAACCAGATGACGCTGCTGGGCCTGAGCCTGGTGGCGGGCGTGCTGGTCGACGACGCGATCGTGGAGATCGAGAATATCGTCCGGCACATGCGGATGGGCAAATCGGCCTATCAGGCCTCGATCGACGCGGCGGACGAGATCGGCCTCGCCGTGCTCGCGACCACCATGTCGATCGTCGCGGTGTTCATGCCGGTCAGCCTGATGCCCGGCATCTCCGGCCAGTATTTCCAGAACTTCGGCCTCACCGTCGTCGTGTCGGTGCTGATGAGCCTCGCTGTCGCGCGCCTCATCACCCCGATGATCGCCGCCTATTTCCTCAAGAGCTTCGGCCATGCCAGCCATGGCGAGGGGCGGCTGATGGACGCCTATATGGCGGTGCTGCGCTGGACGCTCGACAGCACCCGGCAAAAGGCGAGCGCGGCGCGCGGCGGCATGCACCGCTTCACCAGCCGCTGGCGCGACCATCGCATGTGGGTGATGGGGCTGGGCTTCGTCGCCTTCGCGCTGACGCTGGTGATGTTCGGCGTGGTGCCGATGCAGTTCCAGCCGCCGGAAAACAGCGACAATTCGACCGCGACGATCGAGATGGTGCCGGGCGCGACGCTCGCGCAGACCGATGCGGTGGTGACGCGCGTCGCCGACCTGCTGCGCCGCCAGCCGGAGGTCGCCTCCGTCTACGCGCGCACCGGCTCGAATGGCGCGGTCAACACCGGCCGCGTGTCGGCGACACTGAAGGACGATCGCACCGTCACCAGCACCGAATTCGAACGCAACCTCGCGCCGCAGCTCGCCAGCATTCCGGACGCCCGCGTCGGCTTCCGCTCGCAGTTCGGCTGGGGATCCTCGGGCCGCGACATGACGGTGGTGCTGGGCGGCGACGATCCGGCGCTGCTCCAGAAGACCGCCAACACGCTGGTCGACCAGATGGCGAGGCTGCCGATGCTCACCCAGCCGCGCATCTCTGGCAACCTCCAGCGGCCGGAGATCGTCATCAAGCCGCGCTTCGACCTCGCCGCCAATCTGGGCGTGACGACGCAGGCGCTTTCCAGCGCGATCCGCATCGCGACGCTGGGCGATATCGACCAGAATTCGGCGCGCTTCTCGCTCTCCGACCGGCAGGTGCCGATCCGCGTCGCGCTCGATCAGGGCGCGCGGACGGAATTGTCGACGATCCAGAACCTGCCCGTCGCGACCCAGTCGGGCGGATCGGTGCCGCTGAACCTCATCGCCGATATCAGCCTGGGTTCCGGGCCGACCCAGATCGATCGCGTCAACCAGCAGCGCCGCATCGCGGTGGGTGCGGACCTCGCGCCCGGCGTCGTCTCGGGCGTCGCGCAGAAGCAGATCGACAACCTGCCGATCATGAAGAACCTGCCACTGGGCGTGAACAAGCTGACGCTGGGGCAGGCGAAGTGGCAGGCGGAGATGCTGAAGAACTTCGTCATCGCCGTCATCTCGGGCACCTTCCTCGTCTTTGCGGTGCTGGTGCTGCTCTATCGCCGCGCGCTGCCGCCGTTCGTCAACATGGCCTCGCTGCTGCTCGCGCCGCTCGGCGGACTGCTGGCGCTGTGGGCGACCGGCAATCCCTTGTCGCTGCCCGTGTTCATCGGCCTGCTCATGCTGCTGGGCATCGTCGCCAAGAATTCGATCCTGCTGATCGATTTCGCGCTGGAGGAGATGAACAAGGGCGTCGACACGCTGACCGCGATCATCGACGCCGGGCACAAGCGCGCGCAGCCGATCGTAATGACCACCGTCGCGATGGTCGCCGGCATGATCCCGACCGCGCTGTCGCTGGGCGGCGACGGATCGTGGCGCGCGCCGATGGGCATCGTCGTGATCGGCGGCCTCATCCTCTCCACCCTGCTGACGCTGGTGATCGTGCCGGCGGCGTTCAGCCTGGCGGTGGGGGTCGAGCGCTACGTCGGGCCGCGGCTCGGCCGGCGCCTGCTCACCTATCGCCCGGGCGACGACGGCAGCACCGTGGTCGGGATCGCCGGCCCCAACCAGCCGACGCTCGGCCCGGTCCCCGGCCGCCTCGGCCACGACGAGGGCGGCGCGCAGCCGGCGGAATAGCGATCGCCCGCCATCCCGGTGCCGGCCGGGATGGCGGTTGACCCCGCGCCCGCATCACGCGACAGCGCGGGGATGAACGACGATCTGAAGGCGCTGATCCGCACGATCCCGGACTTTCCGAAGCCCGGCATCCAGTTCCGCGACATCACCACGCTGCTGCTCGATCCTGCCGGCCTCGCCGCCACCGTCGAGCGGATGGTCGCCGCGACGCAAGGTCCGGTCGACCTCGTCGCCGGGATCGAGGCGCGCGGCTTCCTGTTCGCCGCCGCGCTCGCGGTGCCGCTGAACGCCGGCGTGCTGCTGATCCGCAAGGACGGCAAGCTGCCCGGCGCGACCATCGCCGAGGATTATGCGCTGGAATATGGCGAGGACCGGATCGCCATGCACGAGGATGCGCTGGTGCCCGGCCAGCGCGTGCTGCTGGTCGACGATCTGATCGCCACCGGCGGCACCGCGCGCGCTGCGGTGCGCCTGCTGCGCAAGGCGGGTGCCGCGGTGGAGCAGGCGCAGTTCGTCATCGACCTGCCCGACCTCGGCGGTGCCGCGGCGTTGCGCGCCGACGGCATCCGCGTCGATGCGCTGCTATCCTTCGCCGGTCATTAATGGTTCAGCCGGAACCTGCGATGATCCGCCCTCGTTGAACGACGAACCGGCGCGTCCTGGCCATCATGCTCGCGCCCGTATGGGACTCAGGAGAGCATCATGTTCCTCAAGCGTTTGGCCGCAAAGCGTCTCGCCCTGCTGGGGCTGATCCTCGGCGCCGGCCTCGGCACCGCGGCCTGCACCGATGGGTATGGCTATAGCGGCGTCGCGGTCGGCTATGGCGGCGGCGGTTATTATGGCGACGGCTATGGCTATGCCGACCCCTATTACGGCGGCTACGGCTATGGCGGCTATCCCAGCTATTTCGGCTGGTACGGCAATTATTATTATCCGGGCACCGGCATCTACGTCTACGATCAATACCGCCGGCCCTATCGCTGGAACGACGGCCAGCGCCGCTATTGGGAAGGGCGTCGCAACGCCTGGCGCGGCGATCGCAACTTCCGCAACGACTGGAACGGCTTCGATCGCCGCAGTGACGGCATCCGCGGCAACGGCAATCCCGGCCGTGTCCCGGGCCAGGGCTGGAACGGCAATCGCGGCAACTGGCGCGGCGACGGCGACCGGGGGAGCGGCCGGGGCAATTGGCGCGGCAACCGCCAGGGCCTCTCCGGTCAGCCCGCGCCGACGCCCGGCGCTACGACGCCGCAGGCGACGCCCGGCCAGCGCAGCTGGGGCGGCGGCGGCCGCAACTGGGGCGGTAACCGCGGCGGCTGGGGCGGCAATCGCGGCGGCGGCAACCGCGGCGGCGGCCGCGGCCCGCGCTGACGCCCAATCATCGTATCCACCCCGGTTCCCGCCGGGGTGGAGGCTGCCTCACCGTTCGCGCGTCGCGATCAGCCCGTTCGACACGAACGTCATCACCATCTCGTCGTCCTGGTTGAACACCGCCATCCGGCTCTTGAAGATCCCCATCTCCGGCCGGCTGGCGGAGCGGCGCTTCTCCAGCACCTCGCTTTCGCAGCGCAGCCGGTCGCCGGGATAGACCGGCTTCAGCCAGCGCAATTCGTCGATGCCCGGCGATCCCAGTCCCGCCTGTCGGTTCGCCTTCAGATGCGCGACCAGCATCGCCATCGTCATCGCGCAGGTATGCCAGCCGCTTGCCGACAGCCGCCCGAAATAGGTCGTCGCCGCCGCCTCGTCGGACAGGTGAAACGGCTGCGGATCGTATTTCTCGGCAAAGGCGACCACCTCGTCACGGGTCACCGCATAGTCGCCGAAGCGCGCCGTCGACCCGACCTCGATATCCTCGAAATACTGCATCCGTGCCTCTCCTATCGCTTGAGCACCTGCCGGAACGGGGTGTCGTCGCCATCCAGTCCCGTGCCGGGCGCCAGCCCGATCAGGTCGCGCAGCAGCGGGTTGATGTCGACATTGTCGAAGCTCGCCAGCCGCTTGCCCGCCGGGAATGCCGGCCCGTTGGCGATGAACAGCGCCGCCATGTCCGGCGCCCGGTTGTCATAGCCGTGGGCGCCGCCGCTGAACGCCTTGGACGAGGCGGTCTTGGCGATCATCCAGCCCGGTTCGGCAAGGCAGATATAGGGCGGGACGCGCGGGTTGGTGCCGTAGCGGAACCGCGCCGGGATCGCGCTCTTGCGCCAGCATTGCATGTGCGCCTGCGGCTTCAGCAGCGCCGCCGCCAGCGCGGCCTCATGCCCGGCCAAGGGGTAGAGGCCCATATAGGGGCCGCTGTTGAGCGGGCGATAGTCGGCGGGGTCGGCGATCCGGTCCATCACGATGACGCGGTCGCTGCTGGTCGCGGACATGCCGTGATCGGCGACGATGACGAGGTTCGCCGGCTGGTTCAGGCCGCGCAGCCCCGCCACCAGGCGGCCGATCTGCACGTCGACGTCGGCGACCGCCTGCGTCACCTCGGGCGATTGCGGCCCATGCGCGTGGCCGGCGCTGTCGACCGTGTCGAAATAGAGCGTGACGAAGCGCGGCCGCGTCGCCGCCGGCCGGCGCATCCAGTCGATCACCGCATCGACGCGCTGCGCCCCGGTCACCGCCTGGTTGAACTGCTGCCAGTCCTCCGGCCGGGTCGCGCCGCGCACCGCGCCATGGCTGTCGGGGATCAGCGTGCCACCCCAGCCGACATTGGCGCCCGGCCAGAACATCGTCGCCGTCCGCACGCCCGCCTTTTCCGCCGTCACCCAGATCGGTTCGGCCGCGTTCCACCAGAACGGATCGTCGTTCGCCATGGTGAAGGTTTCGCCGGGCCGCGCCGGGTCCTCCATGCTGTTGCCGACGATGCCGTGGTGGTCGGGCACCTTGCCGGTCACCAGCGTCCAGTGATTGGGAAAGGTGACGGACGGGAAGGAGGGGCGCATCGACGCCGACACCCCGTTCGCCGCCAGCGCCGACAGGTTCGGCGTCACCCCGCGATCGAGGTAGTCGGGCCGGAACCCGTCGATGGACACGAGGATCGTGACCGGCGCACTGGCAGCCATCGGTACAGCGACGGGCAGCACCGCCCCGGTGGCAGGCGGCGCCACCTGCGTGACGGGGGACAGGGCCGCAGGCGTATAGGGCAGGGCGCAACCCGTAAGTGAGAGCGCACAGGCGGCGAGGGCAAGGAATCTCACGAGGGAATCGTCCCGAACGAGGAGAGGGCGAGCGACCTCTACGCGGGACAGGGTGACTGCCACAAGCGGCGGTGCGGCGAGAAAGCCGGTGCATCCTCCCTCTCCCCGGTCCGGGCAGGGCTATCGCCTATGGCTGGGACGGCTGCCGGGCTCGGGTAAGGGGGCACGCCATCCCAATATTCTCCGTCACCCCGGACTCGTTCCGGGGTCCACCGTGCCGCAAAACCAACAGCGCATGGGTGTGCGGCACGGTGGATGCCGGAACAAGCCCGGCATGACGAGGATGAGAGAACACCGCCTCGGATCAGGCACCCATAGGCGATAGCCCGTTACCGGAACCGCACCGTCAAACGTTGAACCGGAACAGCATCACATCGCCGTCGTGGACGACATATTCCTTGCCCTCCTGGCGCAGCTTGCCCGTCTCGCGCGCGCCGGCTTCGCCCTTGCAGGCGACGTAATCGTCATAGGCGATGGTTTCGGCGCGGATGAAGCCGCGCTCGAAATCGGTATGGATTTCGCCGGCGGCCTGCGGCGCCTTGGCGCCGGCATGCACCGTCCAGGCGCGCGCCTCCTTCGGCCCCACGGTGAAGAAGGTCAGCAGTTTCAGCAGCCTGTACCCGGCGGTGATGACGCGGGCGAGCCCGGTTTCGGCAAGCCCCAGCTCGCTGAGGAACTCGGTCCGGTCCTCGGGCGGCATCGTCGCGATCTCCGCCTCGATCGCGGCCGAGACCACCACCGCCTCGGCACCCTCCGCTCTGGCCTTGTCGAACACCCGCGCCGACAGCGCATTGCCGTTCGCCGCATCGCCCTCGTCGACGTTGCAGACGTAGAGCACCGGCTTGGCCGTGATGAGCTGCGCCTGGGCGAACACGCGCGCCTCCTCGGCATCCTTGGGCTGGGTCAGCCGCGCCGGCTTGCCCTCGCGCAGCAGTTCCAGCGCCTGGCCGAGCACGCTCGCGCCGATCTTCGCCTCCTTGTCGCCCTGCTGCCCCTTCTTGACGAGATTGGGGACGCGCTTTTCGAGGCTTTCGAGGTCGGACAGCATCAGCTCGGTCTCGACCGTCTCGGCATCGGCGATCGGATCCACCTTGCCCTCGACGTGCGTCACGTCGCCGTTTTCGAAACAGCGCAGCACGTGGACGATCGCATCCACCTCGCGGATATTGCCCAGGAATTGGTTGCCCAGGCCCTCGCCCTTGGATGCACCGCGCACCAGCCCGGCGATATCGACGAAGGCGAGCTGCGTCTCGATGACCTTCGCCGATCCGGCGATCTCCGCCAGCGTGTAAAGCCGCGGGTCGGGCACCGCGACGTTGCCGACGTTCGGCTCGATCGTGCAGAACGGGTAATTGGCCGCCTGCGCCGCTGCCGTTTCGGTCAGCGCGTTGAAAAGGGTGGACTTGCCGACGTTCGGCAGGCCCACGATACCGCAGCGGAAACCCATGGCCTGTGCTCTGTTCGCGAGTGGAGATCGAAGCCGCCGCCCTTAGCCAAGCCCGCCCCGCTTGGCCAGCGCTTCCGCCGCCACCTCGCTTGGACGACGGAAAGCCACGCATCGTCGCAATCGGCGCTGCCACAATTGCGCCTTGATCGGGCGCGTGTCGTCTTTCGTCATGCAGCGGATGCGCACGTGGGGTGACGGGCGCGAGGGCAGGGCCGCTGCGACGGGGGGATGCGATATGCGAATGTCGTGGCGGCAGGCAGCGGGACTGGCGGCGATGGCGTCGACCAGCATGGCGGCCGCCGCCGCGGCGCAGGTCGCGCCCGTGCCTGCTGCGGCCGTCGCGCCGATCCTGCCGGCGCCAGCGGCCGCAGCGCCACGTGCGCCCTTGCCGCTCACCCTGTCGCCGGTCGCGGTCGGCGGATCGGTGGAGCGCTCGACCCGTCTGGTCAGCCGGCTGCGCCTGCGCCTGACGGTGGAATCCACGGCTGCGGGGCCGCGCGACCGGCTGCATTCGCGCGTCGTCGGCCAGATGATCGATTTCTTCCCGGCCGGCGACCATGGCTTCCACCTGTCCGCCGGCACCCGCCTGTTCAACCCGCGCGCCATGGAAGTGTCGATGCACGGCATGCTGCCGACGCAGCGGCGGCTTAACATCCCCGGCCTGAAGACGACGATGCGGCGCAGCCCGGCGCTGACGATGGGCTATGCCGACCGGATCGATCCCGACACCAGCGTCGGCGTCGAGATCGGCGCGATGAAGGGCCGCGCCTATAACGACGCCGCCGACATCGCCCGCCAGACCCGCGCCCAACGCAATGCGATCGGCAGCCCGCTGAACCCGGTCGTCAACCTGGTGCTCGGCCACCGCTTCTAGGGCTGCGGTGACACCGCGCGACGCGCGGGGGCCGCCCGGAGCCGTCGAGCCTCACCTGTGCTTCGACCCGCTCGGCACGAGGGCTGGGAAAGAACGGTTCGAACCCTAGGCGGCAGGCCACCCAGCCCCGCGCGCAGCGCCGTCAGAACTTCGTCGCCTGCGAGGGAAGGGCAGCGCCTTCAACAAGCGAAACACCTCAGCGCCTCCGCGCCTCCGCGTGAACCCTCATCCTTCGCGTCTTCGCGTCTTCGCGCGACCACCTAACCCCGCCCGGGCACCCCGGCTCGAAAGGTCGCATGGAGCAGGGCCCCACGCCACCTTCCGGCACGGCGCGGGATGCTCTACGCGAGCCTCCGTCATGTTGCCGCCCGCGTCCCTGCTGCCGCCCACTGCCTCGCTGCTGCCCGCCTTCGCGCCGTGGTTCGACGTGGCGGGGCTGGCGGTGTTCGCCGCCTCGGGCGCGCTGGCGGCGGCGAAGCGCGGGCAGACGGCGGTGACGCTCGCCTTCTTCGCGCTCATTACCGGGGTCGGCGGCGGCACGGTGCGCGACCTGCTGATCGATGCCCCGGTATTCTGGGTGCACGATCCGCGGGCCGCCACCGTGTGCCTGGCGATGGCGGCGGTGATCTGGGTGACGCCGGAACGCTTGTGGCGTGACAGCGCGCTCGCCTGGTTCGACGCGGTCGGCCTCGCCGCCTACGCCGTCTACGGCGCGGCCAAGGCGATCGGCTATGGCGTGCCCCCGCTGCCCGCGGCGTTGATGGGGGTGGTCACCGCCTGCGTCGGCGGCATCATCCGCGATGTGCTGGCGGGCGAGCCCTCCATCCTGATGCGCCCGGAATTGTATGTCACCGCAGCGGCGCTGTCGTCCGCGCTTTACGTCGCGCTAGGCCTGCTCGGGCTGGCCGGCGCCCCCGCCGCGATCATCGCCGCCGCCGCCGGCTTCGGCCTGCGCGCCGCCGCGATCCACTGGCGCATCGCGCTGCCGGCGTACCGGGCGCGGTCGTGACGGGTGACAATGGTCAGTAATAAGCGAAGCTTGCCAGCAAAGCCCAAGTCAATCCGAACGATGCCAACAATGTACCCGACATAGCCAGCAGGCCCCAAGCGCCCTGTGACAGTTGCCCATGCCTGAAATCCGCGACGACATGTTGTCCGCAGTAGATCGCATTGACGGCAAGTAAAGCGGCCAGGATCTGCATGAAAGTCAGCATCAGACTTTGGCTGTCACCCGAAGCTGGCAGCGGGAAGAGGCCAAGAGGAAGGCCTCAAAATCACGAAGGTGCTACAGGTAACCGTTCGTGCTGAGCCTGCCGAAGCACAGGTGAGACTCATACCCTCCGACAAGCTCAGGGCGAACGGCTGGTAAAGGTCATTCCGTTATCAAGCGCCAAGCATCACGCCCGCTCACCCCCGCACCACCCCCACATCGGCGAACCGCCGCGGTTCCGCGGGCGGCGCGGCGGGTTCGGCCAGCGCGCATTGCCAATAGCCCACGTCGATCCACTGGCCATGCTTGTAGCCGACCTCGCGGAACACGCCGGCGCGGCGAAAGCCCACCGCCTCGTGCAGCGCGATCGAGGTGGTGTTGGGCAGGGCGATCCGGCCGATCGCCTGCGTGAACCCCTGCGCGCGCAGCGTGTCGACCAGCGCCCGGTACAGCAGTCGCCCGACGCCTTGCCGCTGCGCCACGTCGGCGACGTAGATGCTCGTCTCCACCACCCAGCGATACGCCTCGCGCTCCGAAAAGCGCGTCGCATAGGCATAGCCGAGCACGCCGCCGGTGGCCTCGCCGTTGGTCGCGACGATCCACGGGTAGAGCCCGGCGGAGGACGCCATCCGGCTGCGCATCGCCCGCGCGTCCGGCGCCTCCGTCTCGAACGACACCGTGCCCGCCAGCACGTGCGGGGCATAGATCGCCGCGACCGCGGCGGCATCCTCCGGCACCGCGGCGCGCAGCGCGATCACCGTTACAGGCCGATCCGCGCCAGAATCACGTCGAGCAGCCGCGCATCGGCGCCCGCCGTTTCGCTCGGCCCCAGGCCGCCGCATTCCAGGCAGCGCGCCTGCACCGATCCCGCCTGCGCCAGCCGCTTGACGTCGCCAAGCGCCTTGGCGAGCAGCCCGCGCCGCTCGGCCGCGATCCGCGCGAACACGTCGTTGCCGGTCGCGTCGCCTGCGCCCGCGTCGTCATCCTCCTTGCGGCCGAGGCTCTGCGCCAGCTGCGCGGCAAAGCCGGGGGCCTTTTCCAGATATTCGGCATGGACCTTGGCGGGGTCGAGCTTCGCGCGCTTCGCCGCCTCGGCCACCGCATCGTCCAGCCCGCCGAACCGGTCGACCAGGTGCAGCTGGCGGGCGGTGCCGCCATCCCACACGCGGCCCTGCGCGATTTCGTTCACGCGATCGGGCGTCATCCCGCGCGACTGGGCGACGCGGGCGAGGAACTGGCGATAGCCGTTCTCGATCCCCGCCTGCAGGATCGTGTCGAGCTCCGGCGTGGTGCCGGCGAGCACGTCGGGCTGGCCGGACAGCGGCGTCGTCTTCACCCCGTCGGTGGTGACGCCGATCTTGGCGAGCGTCTTCTCGAAGGTCGGGATGATGCCGAAGATGCCGATCGACCCGGTGATCGTGCCCGGCTCGGCGAAGATCACCTGGCCCGGCGTCGACACCCAATAGCCGCCCGACGCGGCAAGGCCGCCCATCGAGACGACGATCGGCAGCCCCTTCGCCTTGGCCTGCAGGATGGCGAGGCGGATGCGTTCGGAGGCGAGCACCGATCCGCCCGGCGAATCGACGCGCACCACCAGCGCCTTCAGGTTCTTGGTGGCGAGGCCGTTGAGGATCAGCTTGGCGATCGTGTCGCCATGCGCGCTGCCGGGGCCGCCTTCGCCATCGACGATATCGCCGGCGACGGTGACCACGCCGATCGCATCGCCCGCGCTCGGCAGCGGGTGCGCGCCGATCCAGTCGTCGTAGCGGATGGTGGTGAAATTGCCCGCCGCCTTGCGCGCATCGCTGCCGACCAGCTTGGCGACGCGCTGGCCGAAGGCGATGCGGTCGCCCAGCGTGTCGACGATGCCGGCGGCAAGGTTCGCCTTGGCGATGTCGCCGTTCGCCGCCAGGATCAGCCGGTCCGGCTGGGCGAGGAACTGGCCGACCTGCGCGCGCGGCCGGGCGCGTGCCACCGCCTCGCGCCACTGGCCGAACAGCGAGCCGAGCAGCTGCTGGTTCGCCGCGCGCGCATCCGGGCTCTGGTCGGCGCGGGTATAGGGTTCGACGAAGCTCTTGAACTTGCCGACGCGATAGACGTGGACGTCGACGCCCAGCTTGTCGATCAGCCCCTTGTAATACAGCTGGCTGCCGCCCGGTCCGCTGAAGATCGTGCCGCCCAGCGGATTGACCCAGATCTCGCTGGCGTTCGCCGCCAGCCGATAGCCGGCATCGGTATAGGCGGTGGCATAGGCGAGCACCGGCTTCCTGGTGTCGCGGAACCGGCGGATCGCCTCGCCCACCTCGTTGAGCGTCGCCGGATAGCCGCCGCCGAAACTGTCGAGGTCGAGCACCAGCGCCTTCACCCGATCGTCGGTGCGCGCGGTGTCGATCGCCCGCAGCACGTCGCGCAGCCGGTACTGGCGCGGCATGGTGTCGCCGGACAGGGCGGCGAACGGGCTCGTCTCCTCGGGCTGCTCGACGATCGCGCCTTTCAGGTCGAGCAGCAGCGCGCCGGTCGGAATCGCCTTCGTCCCCGGCCGCGCATTGAGCGCCGCGAACAACAGCCCGAAGAACAGCAGCATCGCGATCAGGACCAACCCGTCCTTGATCGCCACCAGCAGCTTCCATGCGCCCCGAACCAGCTTCACGTCGTGCTCCTACTTGTGCCCGCCAGCGGTAGAGGACGCGAGGGCGCGGCGCAACGGTCCGTGTTAGAGGGATAAGACAGAGAGGCTTGCCATTGATGCACCGGCCGCTGCCGTGGCCGACACCGCGACGCCCCGCTTTCTCCTTTCACCCTGTCGCGATCGCCCTTGCGACGACGATCTGGAAAGGCCCTTCGGATCGGCATAGGGCGGTACCAAACAAGAATTGGGGGAAGTACGTATGCATCGGACGATCATGTTGGCGGTGCTCGCCGCGACATCGGCAAGCGCCATCGCCGAACCTGCCGCGAGCGATATGGCCAAGGCGTTCGGCGCGCGCGAGGACGTGCGGCAGGTCAGTATCTCGCCCGACGGTACGCAGCTGGCCATGGTGCGCGCGATCGCGGGGGCGGGCAGCGCCGTGTTCGTGTTCGATATCGTCGGCGGCGCGCGGCCCTCTACCGTGCTGACCGCGACCGGCCGTCCGGACCAGATTTCATCGTGCAACTGGTCGACGCCGAAACGGCTGATCTGCAACATCTCGACGCTGATGATGCAGGGCGGCATGCGGCTGGGCTTCAGCCGCGTCGTGACGCTCAATGCCGACGGCAGCGATCTCAAGCAATTGAGCGGTGAGACGCGCGACAGCGTCTACGGTCCTGCGCAATTCGGCGGCGGCGTCATCGATCTGCTCGGCGATGGCGATGGCGACGGCGGCGGTTCGGTGCTGATGACCCGATCATATGGGAAGCAGCAACAGACCGGTACCCTGCTCGCCTCGAACGTCGCCGGCCTCGGTGTCGAGCGGGTCGATACCACCACGCTGCGCCGCCAGCCGGTGGAGCGGCCCAACGGGCATGCCGATCAATATATCACCGACGGTCACGGTGCCGTCCGGATCATGGGCATTGCCGGGGCGGCGGACAGCGGCATGCTGACCGGTCGCACGACCTATCTCTACCGCAAGCCGGGCGAACGTGGCTGGCTGCCGCTGTCGGTGGTCACGTCCAGCGGGACCGGCGCCGATACGGGATTTGATCCCTGGGCCGTCGATCGCGACCTCAACGTCGCCTACGGCTTCGATGCGCAGGGCGGCCGCGGCGCGCTCTACAAGGTCTCGCTCGACGGCAGCCTGAAACGCGAGCTGGTGCTCGACAACCCGAACGTCGACGTCGACGGTCTCGTCCGCATCGGGCGCCAGCAGCGCGTCGTCGGGGCGAGCTTCGCCACCGATCGACGCCAGATGGTGATCTTCGATCCCGCGCTGAAGGCGATCGCCGCCTCGCTCGGCAAGGCGCTGCCGAAACAGCCGATCGTCAACATCGTCGATGCGACCGCCGACGAGCAGAAACTGGTGCTCTACGCCGGCAGCGATGTCGATCCGGGGCGCTTCTACCTGTTCGATCGTACGGCGCGCAAACTGTCCCCGATCCTGCCGGTCAGGCCCGAACTCGAAGGCAAGACGCTGGCGCCGGTGAAGGCGATCACCTTCAAGGCGGCGGACGGTACCGCGATCCCGGCCTATCTGACGCTCCCGCCCGGCGGTGCGGGCAAGGGGCTGCCGGCGATCGTCCTGCCGCATGGCGGACCGGGGTATCGCGACGAATGGGGCTTCGACTGGTTGCCGCAGTTCTTCGCCAGCCGTGGCTATGCCGTGCTCCAGCCCAACTTCCGCGGCTCGACCGGCTATGGCTCGGACTGGTTCCAGAAGAACGGCTTCCAGTCGTGGCGCGTCGCCATCGGCGACGTCAACGACGCCGGTCGCTATCTGCTGTCCTCCGGCATCGCGGCACCGGGCAAGCTGGCGATCTTCGGCTGGTCGTACGGCGGCTATGCCGCGCTGCAATCGGCGGTGCTCGATCCCGACCTGTTCAAGGCGATCGTCGCGGTCGCGCCGGTCACCGACCTCGAAACGCTGCGTGGCGAACATCGCGACTTCACCGATTTCAGGCTCGTCGATTCCTTCATCGGCCATGGCGACCATGTGCGTGCGGGATCGCCCGCCCAGAATGTGGCGCGCATCACGGCGCCGGTGCTGCTGTTCCACGGCGATCTCGATCAGAACGTCGGCGTCGGCGAATCGCGGCTGATGGATGGCCGGCTGCGCGCCGCCGGCAAGCAGGTCCAATTCGTCGAATACAAGGGGCTGACCCATCAGCTCGATGATTCGGCGGTCCGCACCGACATGCTGGGCAAGAGCGATGCGTTTCTGCGTACCGCGCTGGGCATACAGGACTGACCGGGCGCACGGTTCATCGCTGCGCCGCTTTTTAGCTCCGGCACCGCCTTGACGGGGCGGTGCACCCGGCACATATCCGCGGCGTTGGCACTCGGGCATCCTGAGTGCCAGAAATCTGTAACACTGATTGAAAGAGGGACTTCGCAATGAACTTTCGTCCGTTGCACGACCGCGTCCTCGTCCGCCGCGTTGAGGCGGAAGAGAAGACGGCCGGCGGGATCATCATCCCCGACACCGCCAAGGAAAAGCCGCAGGAAGGCGAAGTCGTCGCCGCCGGCACCGGCGCGCGTGCCGAGAACGGCACGATCACCCCGCTCGACGTCAAGGCTGGCGACCGCATCCTGTTCGGCAAGTGGTCGGGCACCGAGGTGAAGGTTGACGGTGAGGACCTGCTCATCATGAAGGAAAGCGACATCCTCGGGATCGTCGGCTGATCTTATCCGACGCACCCCGCGCGGGTGCGACTTTTGTGACTTTCCAGATCAACTGAAAGGGTAGCCACCATGGCAGCCAAGGACGTAAAATTCGGCCGCGACGCGCGTGAGCGCATTCTGCGCGGCGTCGACATCCTCGCCGACGCGGTCAAGGTCACGCTGGGGCCGAAGGGCCGCAACGTCGTGATCGACAAGAGCTTCGGCGCACCGCGCATCACCAAGGACGGCGTCACCGTCGCCAAGGAGATCGAGCTCAAGGACAAGTTCGAGAACATGGGCGCGCAGATGGTGCGCGAAGTGGCCTCGAAGACCAACGACATCGCCGGCGACGGCACCACCACCGCGACCGTTCTGGCGCAGGCGATCGTGCGCGAAGGCATGAAGTCGGTTGCGGCCGGCATGAACCCGATGGACCTGAAGCGCGGCATCGACATCGCCGTGACCAAGGTGACCGAGGACATCAAGTCGCGCTCCAAGCCCGTCTCGGGTTCGCAGGAAGTCGCGCAGGTCGGCATCATCTCGGCCAACGGCGACCGTGAAGTCGGCGAGAAGATCGCCGAAGCGATGGAAAAGGTCGGCAAGGAAGGCGTCATCACCGTCGAGGAGGCCAAGGGCCTCGAATTCGAGCTGGACGTCGTCGAGGGCATGCAGTTCGACCGCGGCTACCTGTCGCCCTACTTCATCACCAACCCGGAAAAGATGACGGTCGAACTGAACGACCCGTACATCCTGATCCACGAGAAGAAGCTCAGCAACCTGCAGGCGATGCTCCCGATCCTGGAAGCCGTCGTCCAGTCGGGTCGTCCGCTGCTCATCATCGCCGAGGACATCGAGGGCGAGGCGCTGGCCACGCTCGTGGTGAACAAGCTGCGCGGCGGCCTGAAGGTCGCAGCGGTCAAGGCGCCGGGCTTCGGCGATCGCCGCAAGGCGATGCTGGAAGACATCGCGATCCTGACCAAGGGCGAGATGATCTCGGAAGACCTCGGTATCAAGCTCGAGAACGTCACCGTCGGCATGCTCGGCACCGCCAAGCGCGTCACGATCGACAAGGACAACACCACCATCGTCGATGGCGCCGGTGATGCCGATTCGATCAAGGGCCGCACCGAGGCGATCCGTGCGCAGATCGAGAACACCACCAGCGACTACGACCGCGAGAAGCTCCAGGAGCGTCTCGCCAAGCTCGCCGGCGGCGTTGCGGTCATCAAGGTCGGTGGTTCGACCGAGGTCGAGGTGAAGGAGCGCAAGGACCGCGTCGACGACGCGCTGCACGCGACCCGCGCGGCCGTCGAAGAGGGTATCGTCCCCGGTGGCGGCACGGCGCTGCTCTACGCGTCGAAGGCGCTCGAGGGCGTCACCGGCGCCAACGACGACCAGACGCGCGGCGTCGACATCGTCCGTCGTTCGCTCACCGCGCTGGTCCGCCAGATCGCGCAGAACGCCGGCCATGACGGTGCGGTCGTGTCGGGCAAGCTGCTCGACCAGAACGACACCTCGTTCGGCTTCAACGCGTCGACCGACACCTACGAGAACCTGGTCGCGGCCGGCGTGATCGACCCGACCAAGGTCGTCCGCACCGCGCTCCAGAACGCAGCGTCGGTCGCCGGCCTGCTCATCACCACCGAGGCGACCGTCTCGGAACTGCCCGAGGACAAGGCTCCGGCCATGCCCGGCGGCGGCGGCATGGGCGGCATGGGCGGCATGGACTTCTGATTTTCGACCGGGGCAGGGAAACCTGCCCCGGACAGAAAATCGGAACGGCCAGCCGGCCCGCTCCGCGGGTCCAGTCTGACGTCACGGCAGCGGCTTCGCCGCTGCCCGCCACACGCAAACAGGGCCGGGGGAGCGATCCCCCGGCCCTTTGCTGTGCCAGTCAGGCAGTCGCCGCTTCAACGCCGGCCGACCCCGCGCGCCCATCGTCCGTCCCCCGTGGCAACCCGCTGCGGCTCCGCTCGTTACCGCCGCCATGAACCATGACGCGACCCGCCCCGACACGCCCGCCGATGGCGCGATCCTCGGTTATGGCCCGATGCTGCCGCTGGTCGTGGCCGGACTCGGCGCGTGGCTGCTGCCGCCGCCCTGGCCGTTCTGGGCGGTGCACCTGGGCATCATCTGGGGCGCGCTGATCCTCGCCTTCATCGCCGGCGTGCGCCGCGGCTTCGGCTTCGGCTATGCCCGCGCGTCCAAGCCGCAGGAGATCGCGACCAGCATCGCCTATTTCACGCTGGCCGGCCTCGCGCTGGTGATCGGCCTGCCGTCGATGGCCCTGCTGACCCTGGTGCTCGGCTATGTGCTCGCCGCACTGCTCGACCGCCGCGCCGCGCTGTCCGGTAACGCCCCCCTCTATTTCGCGACGCTCCGGCCGCGCCAGCTGCTGATCGGCGCCGCGGGCCTCGCCGCCCTGCTCGGTCGCGCGATCGCTTATTGAGCGCCGCCCGAGCCCTTTGTTTCGCCCTGCCGCGGTGGTATATTGCCGCCATGCGCCACGACCCGCTCTATGAGCCGATCACCGTCGAGACGTTCCTGGGTATCGATTTCCCGAGCGACCGGAAGTACGAACTTGCCCATGGCGTGATAAGGATGATGACCGGCGGCACACCCGCTCATGCCCGGGTGTCGACGAACATCCTCGGCTATCTCTATCCACGGCTCCGTGGCACCGGCTGCCGCCCGTACAATTCTGACATGGGCGTACGAGTCGACGACACCAACCTGCGTTATCCAGACGTCACCGTCTTCTGCGGCAACCCGGCGGCGCCGGAGCGGGAGATGGAGCGCGCCTATCCCGATCCCGTCGTGATCGTCGAGGTGCTGTCTCCCTCCACCTCGGCCAACGACGAAGGCGACAAGCTGCGGCTCTACCGCGCCCTGCCGTCGGTCGACACCATCGTCTTCGTCGACCCGCAGGCGGAAACCAGCCGGGTCGTCCAGCGGCTGGGGCCAACGGCGTGGCGTGACGACCTGTTCGCCCAGCCGCACGATGTCGCGTTGCCGGCGATCGGCGTCACCATCCCCCATGCCGAGATCTTCGCCCGCGACTGACGCGGGCGCCGCCTCATCCCTTCATCGCCTCGATGAGCTTCTTGACGTCCTGGCTGTGCCCGCGCGGCAGGATCAGCACGTCGTTGCCGCTCGCCACGACGATGAGGTCGCTGACGCCGACCGCCGCCACCCGTATCCCGTCCGAACGGACCAGGCAGTTGCGCGTGTCGATCGCCAGCACCTCGCCGCGATGCGCATTGCCCTCGCTATCGAGTTCGCTGATCGCATGCAGCGCGTCCCAACTGCCGACGTCGCTCCATCCCATCGCCACCGGCACCACCGCGACGCGCTCGGCACGCTCCATCACCGCATAGTCGATCGAGTCGGCGGGCGAGGCGCCGAACGCCTCGGCATCGGGGTGGATGCGCACACCCTCGCGCCGGGCCTTGGTCATCGCCTCCTGCGTCGCGGTCAGCATGCCCGGCGCATGTGCGGCGAGCGCGCCCAGGAAGATGTCGGCGCGGAACAGGAAGATGCCGCCGTTCCAGGCATGGTCGCCCGACGCCAGCATCGCCTCGGCCCGCTCGCGCGCCGGTTTCTCGACGAAGCGGGCGACGCGGTGCACGCCGGACGCCAGCGCCTCGCCGACCTTGATCCAGCCATAGCCCGTCTCCGGCGCGTCGGGCGTGATGCCGAAGGTGACCAGCCACCCTTCGGCGACCAGCGGCATCGCCGCCTCGATCGCCGCGTGAAAGGCCGCGACATCGGCGATGACATGGTCGGACGGCATGACCAGCAGCGCTTCCTCGCCCTTGGCGGCGAGCGCGGCGAGGGCGATCGCCGGCGCGGTGTTGCGTGCCACCGGCTCCAGGATCACGGCCTGCGGCGCGGCGCCCACCGCCGCCAGTTGCTCGTCGATATGATCGGCATGGCGCGCATTGGCGACGACGATCGGCGCGGCGAAGGCCTCGCCATGCGCCCGCTTCGCGGTGAGCTGCAGCATCGTCTCCTCGGCGGTCAGCGCCAGCAGCTGCTTGGGCATTTCCGGGCGCGACATCGGCCACAGCCGGGTGCCGGATCCTCCGGAAAGGATCACAGGGACGATCGTCATAGCGGGTCGTGAACTCCTTCGGATCTCTTTCGGACGAAAGAGTGCGGAGGCGTAACGATCTAGACCGCAGGGTTGTTCAAGCTTTCTTTGCTTTTTTCTGCGACCCCCGTGTCGCCTGTCGGAAAAGCTTACAGGCCGCCGTCGGAAGGGAGCGGGCATGATCCGCCTGTTCAAGCATTACGTCCCGCACGCCGTGCTGCTGCTCGGCCTGGTCGATGCCGTGCTGCTGATGGCTGCGGCCGAACTCGGCTGGGTGATCCGCGCGCGCCAGATCGGCATGCTGGTGGAGCCGACGGTCACCCGCTTGCCGCAGCTCATCGCCTTCGCCGCGGCGTTGCAGATCGCGCTGGTCGCGGTGGGGGCCTATGGCGTCGCATCCTTCCTGTCGCTGCGCTTTGCCGCGGCACGGCTGGCGGTGGCGATCCTGCTCGGCGTGTCGTGCCTGTCGATCCTGTTCTTCCTCGTGCCGCCACTCGCCCTGTGGCGCTCCAACCTCGCCTATGCGACGCTGATCGCCGCCGCGCTGCTGGTGGTGGTGCGCGCGTTGCTCGGCCGGGCGCTGGGCGGCGATACGTTCAAGCGGCGGATCATCGTGCTCGGCGCCGGCCATCGCGCCGCGCGGATCGGCGCGCTCGCCAGCCAGCCCGGCGCCAACGTGATCGTCGCAGGCTATGTCGCGATGGGCGAGCCCAATCCGGTGGTGCGCGGCGCGGTGCCGCGCGACGCCATTCCCAACCTCGCCGCGCACGTCGTCGACCATAATGCCGGCGAGGTGGTGCTCGCGCTGGAGGAGCGGCGCAACGCGCTGCCGCTGAAGGACCTGCTGCGCGTTCGCACCACGGGGGTGAGCGTCAGCGAGATATCGAGCTTCCTGGAACGCGAGACGGGTCGGATCGACCTTCATTCGGTCAACCCGTCCTGGCTGATCTTCTCGGACGGCTTCGCCTCGGGCCGGATGCTGTCGAGCGTGTTCAAGCGCGGCTTCGACGTCACCGTCAGCCTGCTGCTGCTGATCGTGACGCTGCCGGTGATCCTGGTCACCGCCGTGGCGATCAAGCTCGAATCGCGCGGCCCCGCCTTTTACCGGCAGCGCCGCGTCGGCCTCTACAACCAGGGGTTCGACATCGTGAAGCTGCGCTCGATGCGTCAGGATGCGGAGGTCGCGGGCCAGGCGGTGTGGGCGGAAAGGGACGATCCGCGCATCACCCGCATCGGCCGCTTCATCCGCAAGGTGCGCATCGACGAACTGCCGCAGACCTGGTCGGTGCTGAAGGGCGAGATGAGCTTCGTCGGTCCCCGCCCCGAGCGCCCGCAGTTCGTCGAACAGCTGGAACAGCAACTGCCCTATTACGCCGAGCGGCACATGGTGAAACCCGGGATCACCGGCTGGGCACAGATCAACTATCCCTATGGCGCCTCGATCGAAGACGCACGCCACAAGCTGGAATACGACCTGTATTACGCCAAGAACTATTCGCCCTTCCTCGACCTGCTGATCCTGCTCCAGACGCTGCGCGTGGTGCTGTTCCCGTCGGGCGCGCGATAGGGCGATGACCGCGCTCATCCTTTGGGGCCATGCGCTGGCCGCGCTGGCGTTCGGCGCGCTGGCGCTCGCGACGGTGCGCGGGCCGCAGGCGGCGGTGCCGCGCAGCACCGTGCCGCGCGGCGCCCTCGCATCGGCGATGATCGCCACCGCGCTCTGGGCCCTGGCGGTCGCTGGGATCGGCGCCGGCGACGTGGTGCCGCGGATCGCCGAATCGGCGCGCAACCTCGCCTGGCTCGGCCTGATGCTGGTGCTGGTGCGGCGGACGCGCACCGGCAGCCTGCCGCTCTATGCCGTCTATGCGGCGGCGGCGACCATCACCATCTTCGCCACCACGCTGGCACTGACCGAGACGCTGCCGCTCGGCGACGCGGCACTGGCGGCCGTCGCCGATGTCCGGCGGATCGCGCGCATGCTGGGGGCGGTGGTCGGCCTGATGCTCGTCCATCACCTCGCCTTCGCCGGCGGCGAACGCGGCGCGGGCAGGATGGCACTGCTCGCTGCCGCGATCGCGACCATGTGGGGCGTCGACCTGATCGGTGCGACGCTCGCCTGGAGCCTCGGCACCCCGTCGCTCGCCATCTTCGCCGCGCGCGGCTTCGTGATGGCCGGCGCCGCGCTGCTGCTGGCGCTGGCGGCGCGGCGCGGCGAGCGCGGCCTCACCGTCTCGCACGGCGTCGCACTCCGCCTGCTCTCGGTCGCCGCGGTCGTCGCCTATGCCGGCGTGACCATCGCGCTGACCCAGGTCGCCGAACATTATGCCGGCGACACGGTGCGCATCGTCCAGACGGCGATCGTGCTCGGCGCCACCACCGCGCTCATCACCCTGCTGTCGACGCCGTGGATCCGCGCCTGGGCGAAGGTGAAGGTCGCCAAGCATTTCTTCCGCCACCGCTACGATTACCGCGCCGAATGGCAGCGCTTCACCGCGACGCTCGGTACGCCGGGCGAGGGCGCCGACCCGCTAGACCGCCGCATCGTCCGCGCCATCGCCGATCTCACCGGCTCGCCCGCCGGGCTATTGCTGGTGCCGGACGGCGCCGGGCTGGGCGCCGGCGCGGCATGGCACTGGCACGAGGCGGGCGCCGCCGATGCCGCGCTCGCCGCCCATCTCGCCACCAGCACGCGCATCGTCGAACTGGACGCGGTGCGGCGCGGCGATGCCCCGCCCGAAGAGGCGGCGGCGATCCCCGACTGGATGCGCCAGTCGGCCGACGCCTGGGCCTTGGTGCCGCTGATCCATGGCGCCAGCCTGATCGGCGCGATCCTGCTCGCCCGTCCGCCGATCGACCGCGCGCTCGACTGGGAGGACCTCGACCTGCTCCGCGTCGCCGGGCGTCAAGCGGCGAGCTATCTGGCCGAGGATCGTGCCCATGTCGCGCTCGCCGATGCGGCGCGCTTCGACGAATTCAATCGCCGCTTCGCCTTCATCATCCACGACATCAAGAACCTCGTCAGCGGCCTCAGCCTCGTCGCGCGCAATGCCGAACGGCATGCCGACAACGCCGAATTCCGCGCCGACATGGTCGCCACGCTCAAGGACTCCGCCGCCCGCATGAACGCGCTGCTCGCCCGCCTGTCGCAGCACCACCGCGCCACTCCCGAACCGTTGCAGCCGGTGGATTGCGCCGCGCTGGCGCTGCGCCTCGCCGCCGCCCGCCGTGCGCAGCACATCGTGCAGGTCGCCGGCGAAGGCATCGCGCTGGCGCAGCCCGGCCGTCTCGAGCAACTGCTCGGCCACCTGTTGCAGAATGCGGTGGAGGCGAGCCCCGCCGACGCCGCCATCGATCTCGCGGTCGCTGGCACCGGCACGCAGGTGACGATCGATGTCGTCGATCGCGGCTGCGGGATGAGCGCCGCCTTCGTCCGCGACCAGTTGTTCCGCCCCTTCGCCTCGTCCAAGCCGGACGGCTTCGGCATCGGCGCCTATGAGGCGCGCGCGCTGGCGGCCGCGATGGGCGGCACGCTCGACGTGACCAGCCGCGAAGGCGAGGGCACGCGGTTCCGCCTGACGCTCCCTGCCGCGCGCCCGCTGGAGCGGGCGGCATGAGCGGCGCAGGCGATGCCCGCCCGGTGCTGCTGATCGTCGAGGACGATCTGGCGCTCCAGCGCCAGTTGCGCTGGGCCTATGAAGGTTATGAGATCGTCGGCGCCGCCACCCGTGGCGAAGCGATCGAGGCGCTGCGGGCGCACGAACCCGCGGTCGTCACGCTCGATCTCGGCCTGCCGCCCGATCCGGACGGCACCAGCGAAGGCTTCGCGACGCTGGCCGAGATCCTGGCGCTGAAGCCCGATACCAAGGTGATCGTCGCCTCCGGCCACGGCGCCCGCGAAAGCGCGCTCAACGCGATCGCGGCGGGGGCGTGGGACTTCTATGCCAAACCGATCGACATCGATGCCCTGGGGCTGATCGTCGCCCGCGCCTTCCACGTCCACGCGCTGGAGGCGGAGAATCGGCGCCTCGCCGCCCGCGACGGGGGCACGCGCGACGGCTTCGGTGGCCTCCTCTATGCGTCCGACGAGATGGCGAAGGTGGTGCGCACCGTCGAGCGGGTCGCGCCGGCCGACGTGTCGGTGATGCTGCTCGGCGCGAGCGGCACCGGCAAGGAACTGCTGGCGCGCGGTCTTCACGATGCCTCGCCGCGCCGCCACGGTGCCTTCGTCGCGATCAACTGTGCCGCCATCCCCGAAACGCTGCTGGAAAGCGAACTGTTCGGCCATGAAAAGGGCGCGTTCACCGGCGCGGTGAAGACCACGCCCGGCAAGATCGAACAGGCCGCGGGCGGCACCCTGTTCCTCGACGAGATCGGCGACGTGCCGCTGCCGTTGCAGGTCAAGCTGCTCCGCTTCCTCCAGGAACGCGTCATCGAACGGATCGGCGGGCGCAAAGCGATCCCCGTCGACACCCGCATCGTCTGCGCGACGCACCAGAATGTCGAGGCGATGGTGGCCGACGGCCGCTTCCGCGAGGATCTCTATTACCGGCTTGCCGAGATCGTGGTGCGTATCCCCGGCCTTGCCGAGCGCCCCGGCGATGCCGGCCTGCTCGCCCGCGCCTTCGTGCGGCGGCATGCCGCGGCGATGAAGCTGGGGGTGAACGGCCTTGCCCCCGATGCGCTCGCCGCGATCGATGCCTGGGGCTGGCCCGGCAACGTCCGCGAGCTCGAAAACCGGATCAAGCGCGCGGTCATCATGGCGGATGGCAAGCTCGTAACCGCCGCCGATCTCGACCTTGGCGGCGACCCCGCCGATGCGCTGGCGCTCAACCTGCGGGCCGCCCGCGAAGTCGCCGACCGCAAGGCGATCCGCCAGGCGCTGGCGCGGGCGGACGGCAACATCTCCGGTGCCTCGCGACTGCTCGGCGTCAGCCGGCCGACGCTGTACGATCTGCTGAAAAGCTACGACCTGCATGGCTGATACGCCTTATCCGATGCTGCGCCGGCGGCGACGGCGCGGCTGGCGCCTGCCGCGGCCGCGCCGCATCCATGCGGTCGCGCTCGGCCTGTTGCTGGTCGTTGCGGGGCTTGCCGCAGCCTATGCGCTGCGCCCGCCGCCGCGGGTCGATCCGGCGCAGGCGCTGGCGGATGCGCGCACCGCATACCGGATCGGCAATTACAGCGCCGCGCGCAACCATGCGCTCGCCGCTCTGGCCGCAGCACCGACGTCGCAGCCGGCACTGCTACTGCTCGCCCGCGCCTATGTGCGGCTGGGGGACGGCGTCGCCGCGGAAGGCGCACTCAGCCGCGCCCGCGATCTGCGGGCCGCCCCGGCGGCGCTCGCCGGGTTGCAGGCGCAGGCGCGCTTACTGCAAGCGGACTATCAGGGCGCGATCGATGGGGCGGCCGCCGCACCCGCCGACGACGGCGACGCGCTGCGCGCCCGCGCCCGTGCCACCGCGATGCAGGGCGATGCCGGGGCCGCGGTCGACCTGCTCACCGCTTGGCTCGCCGCGCATCCCGACGATGCCGCGGCGTGGAGCGACCTCGGCCGGGTCAGGCTCGACGCCGGAGAGGTCGCCACTGCCACCGCGGCGGCGTCGCGGGCTGCGCGGCTCGCGCCGGGCGATCCGGTGCCGCTCGCCTTGCAGGCGGAGATCGTGCGGACCCGCTACGGCCTCACCGCCGCCTTGCCGTGGTTCGAGGCGGCGCTGAAGCGGGATGCCTATTACCACCCGGCCTTGATCGAATATGCCGCGACGCTGGGCGATGCCGGCCGCTATGCCGACATGCTGGCGGCGACGCGGCAAGCGCTGGCGGCGCGGCCGGCCAGCCCGCAGGCGCTGTACCTGCAGGCGGTGCTGGCCGCGCGCGCCGGGCGGCTGGGGCTGGCCCGCGATCTGCTCCAGCGCGCAGGCCAGGGGATCGGCGGGCTGCCCGGTGCGGCGCTGCTCGGCGGGGCGCTCGATCATGCCGCCGGCCGCGACGAACTGGCGATCGGTACCTGGCGACAGCTTGCCGCCGACCAGCCGATGAACATCGTCGTGCGCCGCCTGCTCGGCGCCGCGCTGCTCCGCTCGGGCGACGTGCAGGGCGCGCTCGACCAGTTGCGCCCGGTCGCGGCGCGAGCGGACGCCGATGCCTATACGCTGACCCTGGTCGCGCGCGCGGCGGAAGCCAGCGGCGACCGAATCGCCGCCGCCGGCTTCCTCGATCGTGCCGCGGGTGGTGCGCGCGGCGGGGCCGCCGCCTTCGCCAGCGACGACAGCGTCGCGGCTGCGCTGGCGGAGGCGCGCGCCGATCCCGACGATCCCAATTACCTGCTCGGCGCCATCCGCGCGCAGTTGACCGCGGGCGACGTCACCGGCGCCATCGCGCGCGCCCGCACGCTGGCGGCGGCGCGGCCGGGCGCTCCCGCGGCGCAACTCGCGCTCGGCGATGCGCTCGCCGTCGCCGGTCGCTTTGCCGAGGCAGCGCCGGTCTACGCACGCGCCGCCGGCCTTGCCTTCGACGAGCCGACCCTGTTGCGGCTGGTCGATGCCTGGGGCCGCGCCGGCCGTCCGCGCGACGCGGCGGCGGCCTTGTCGCTCTACCTGCAGCAGAACCCGCAAAGCCTCGTCGCCCGCCGCATCCTCGGCCATTGGCAGGCGACGAACGGCGAGGCCGATGCCGCGATCGAGACGCTGGAGGGCGTCCGGCGCACCGCCGGCAACCGCGATGCCGCGCTGCTCGCCGATCTCGCCATCGCCTATGCCGCCGGCGACGACGGCACGGTGGCGCGCCGCTATGCCCGCGCCGCCTACGCGCTGTCGCCGATGAACGCGGGCGTGTGCGACGCCTATGCCGTCGCGCTCGCCGCCGATGGCGACCTCGCCGCGGCGCGCCAGCTTGCGGTCAAGGCGGTCGCGCTGGCGCCCGGCGATGCGACGATCGCCGCGCATGCCCGCGCCATCATGCGCTGACGCCTTGCACGGCCGCCCGCGCGGCGCCATGAGCGCCGCCATGGCCGATCCCCTGGACCGTATCGCCGCGGCGCTGGACCGCCTCGCTCCCCCGCCGCCGGCAAGCGACGATCCGCTGCGCCACCCTGCCTATGTCTGGCGAGACGGCGCGCTGGTCGCGGCACGCGCCTTTGCGCCGCTCCCGCTCGACCTGATGATCCGCGTCGACAAGCAGAAAGCGGCCCTGGTCGAGAATCTGCGCCGCCTCGCTGCCGGCGCGGCGGCGCAGGATGTGCTGCTGTGGGGCGCGCGCGGCACCGGCAAATCGGCGCTGGTCAAGGCCGCGGTCGGTGCGGTGCAGGGCGACGGCGGCGCCATCGCGCTGGTCGAGGTGACCGCGCTCGACACGCTGCCGCAGCTGTTCGCGTCGCTCGCCGGCCTGCCACGCGCCTTTGCGCTGTTTCTCGACGACCTGGGCTTCGACGCGCCCGCCGAGGCGCGCATCCTGCGCTCGCTGCTGGAGGGCGGCGCGGAGGCGCGCCCGGCGAATGTCCGCCTGATCGTCACCGCTAACCGCCGCCATCTGGTACCCCGTGACATCGCGGAACAGGATAGCGCCATCAATCCGCGCGACAGCATCGACGACCAGCTTGCGCTCGCCGATCGCTTCGGTCTGAGCCTCGGCTTCCACGCGCTCGATCAGGACGGCTATTGCGCGATCGTCGCCGCCTATGCCGCGCGTTACGATCTGCCCTTCGATGCTGCCGAGGCGATCAATTGGGCAACGCGGCGCGGCAGCCGGTCGGGGCGGGTGGCATGGCAATATGTCACCGAACTCGCCGGACGTGCCGACATCGCCTTAACCTGAAGCAAGAATCTTTTATCATGGATTAGGTCATTCGTCTTGACATGATAGGACCGCTCCGGCTCACTCCGGTTCGTGCCGCGCCTGGGTGAACTTGACCTGCCCGATCGCCTCGCCCCCGCTGTGCCGCGGGCGGTGACCCAGATCGGTTTCGGCGTATTATGCGCCAGCAGCGCCATTCTGATGCGCGCGGTGCTGGACGTGCTGGCCGAAGGCGGCGCGCCTTTCGCGCTGTGTTTCCCGGCGATGATGCTCGCAACGCTGTTCGCGCGATGGCAGGCGGGGGCGATCGCGGCAGCGCTCGGCATCGGCTATGCCTGGTATTACGGCTTCGCGCCCCTCGGCAGCTTCCGGTTGATCGACACGGCGGCGACCGTCACCGTCGCCTTCATCATCGTCGCAGCGATCATCAGCGTCGCGGTCGCCGAACTGTTCCGCCGCTCCGTCCGCCGCGCCACCCGCGAGCGCGACCGGGAGATCGCCGAGCGCGACCTGCTGTTGCAGGAGATCGACCATCGCATGAAGAACAACTTCGCGATCGTCGCCTCGATCCTCGACATCCAGCGCCGCCGCACCGATGGCGAGGCGGCGGAGGCATTGGGCGCCGCATTGGCCCGCGTCGAGAGCATCGCGCGGGCGCACCGCCATCTCTACCGCAGCGCCGGACAGGTCGATGCCGTCGACATGCAGGCCTATCTCGGCGATCTGTGCGCGGCCTTGGCCGATGCGCTCCTCCTGCGCGGCGGCGTATCGCTCTCCTGCTCGGCCGATGCGGCGAACATGCCACGCGATCGGGCGGTGTCGATCGGCCTCGTCGTCAACGAACTCGTCACCAATGCGGCCAAGCACGCCTTCACCGGCCGCACCGGCGGCACCATCACCGTCGGCCTGCGCCGCCGCCCGGGGGGCATGACGCTGATCGTCAGCGACGACGGCGTCGGCATGCCGCAAGTCGCGGCGCCGGCGGGCCCGGATCACGGCCTTGGCTCGCGCCTGATCCCCGGCTTCGCGCGTCAGGCCGGCGGCACGCTCAGCACCGAAAGCGGGCCGGAGGGCACGACCGTGACGATGGACATGCCCGGCGCCATGCCTGCCTGATCCTCAGGCGAGCTGTTCGACCTGTTCGGCCAGTTCCAGCCAGCGCATCTCCGCGGCGTCCTTTTCGGCGCGTGCCGCCTCGATCGCTGCGGTCAGGGCGGCGAAGCGCTTGGGATCGCGCGTGTAGAGCGCCGGGTCGCCGAGCAGCGCCTCGTCGCGCGCGATGCCGGCGTCCAGCGTCTCGATGCGCGCGGGCAACTGGTCGTAGTCGCGCTGGTCCTTGTAGGACAGCTTGGTGCGCGCCTGCGGCGGGGGAGGGGGCGCCACCTTCGCCGCCGCGGGCGCCTTCTTCGCCTCGGGCCGTGCCTGCCGCTGCCGTTCCCAATCCTCGTAGCCGCCGGCGACGACGTCCACCGTCCCCGATCCGTCGAGCCCCAAGGTCACCGTCACCGTGCGATCGAGGAAGTCGCGATCGTGGCTGACGATCAGCACCGTGCCCGCGTAATCGGCGATCACCTCCTGCAACAGGTCGAGCGTTTCGAGGTCGAGGTCGTTGGTCGGCTCGTCCAGCACCAGCAGGTTGGATTCCCGCGCGAACTCCCGCGCCAGCAACAGGCGCGACCGCTCGCCGCCCGACAGCGTGTTGACCTTCGCCTCGGCGAGGCTGGGGTCGAACAGGAATTCCTTCAGATAGCCGTGGATGTGCTTCCGGACGCCCAGCACGTCGATCCAGTCGCCGCCGTCGGCCAGCACCTCGCGCACCGTCTTGGTCGGCGCCATCAGGCTGCGCTGCTGGTCGATGACGACGCCGTCCAGCGTCTTGGCGAGCTTCACCTCGCCGCTGTCGGGGGCGAGTTCGCCGGTCAGCAGCTTGAGCAGCGTCGTCTTGCCCGCGCCGTTGCGCCCCACGATGCCGATCCGGTCGCCGCGCGTGACGCGCAGGGTCAGGTCGCGGATGATCGTGCGGTCCCCGTAGCTTTTCGACGCGTGCTTCACGTCGATCACCACCTTGGTCTTGCTGTCGTCCGCGGCGGTGACGAGGTTCGCCGACCCCTGCGGCCCGATCATCGCCGCACGCGTCGCGCGCATCTCCTTCAGCTTGGCGAGCCGGCCCTGGTTGCGCCGACGCCGCCCGGTGACGCCGCGCTGCAGCCAATGTTCCTCGATCTTGAGCTTGGCATCGAGGCGCTGCGCGTTGCGCTCCTCCTCGGCATACACCTGTTCGGTCCACGCCTCGAACCCGCCGAAGCCGATCTCGGCGCGGCGGATCGAGCCACGGTCCATCCACAAGGTCTGCCGGGTCAGGCGGGTGAGGAAGGTGCGGTCGTGGCTGATGACGACGAACGCGCCCCGGAACCGGCCGAGCCAATCCTCCAGCCAGTCGATCGCCGCGATGTCGAGATGGTTGGTCGGCTCGTCGAGCAGCAGGACGTCGGGGTCCTGCGCCAGTGCCCGGACGATCGCGGCACGGCGCCGCTCGCCACCGCTCGCCGACGATGCCTCGCGCGACAGGTCGATGCCCAGCTGGTCGGCGATCGCATCCGCCTCGTGCCGCTCGGGCGCATCCGTGCCGCCGAGCACGTAATCGGCCAGCGTGGTGCAGCCGGTGAGGCTCGGTTCCTGCTCCAGCAGCACCACGCGTGTGCCGGGCACGATCACGCGCCGGCCTTCGTCGCTGTCAATCGTGCCGGCGATCAGCTTCAGCAGCGTCGTCTTGCCGGCGCCGTTGCGGCCGATCAGCGCCAGCCGGTCGCGCGCGCCGATATGGATGTCGAGGTGGCGGAACAGCCAGCCGTGGCCCTGGATGATGCCAAGGTCTTCATAAGCGAGGATAGGGGCAGCCATGGCCGGCGCAGGTAGGGGGCGGGGCGCCCGCGGGCAAGCGATCCTCGGCTGAATGGCATGCAACCGCTCCATTCACAGGGTGTTCAATGCGTTCTGCCTATGCCAGTTTTCATGAAGATGGTTTTGCCCTTCCTGCTTCCCCTTCTGCTCGGCGTCACGCTTGTCGGTCCGGCGGCCGCGCAGGCGCCCGACCAGCGGCGCAGCGATCAGGATCGTGCCTATGACGCGCGTCGCAAGGGCGAGGTGCTGTCGCCCCGCGCGATCGAGGCGCGCGTGCTGCCGACGATGAAGGGCTATGAATATCTCGGCTTCGATCTCGATTTCTCCACCTCGGTTTACACGCTGAAGTTCATGCGCAATGGGGTGGTCGTCTGGGTCGATGTCGACGGCCGCACGGGCCAGATCATCGGCCGCACCGGCAAATAACAGGGGAACAGCATGCGCGTTCTGATCGTCGAGGACGAGCCCAATCTCGGCCAGCAGCTGAAGAATACGCTGGAGGGTGCAGGCTATGCCATCGACCTCGCCACCGATGGCGAAGAGGGGCATTTCCTCGGCTCGACCGAAAATTACGATGCGATCGTCCTCGATCTCGGCCTGCCGGAGATCGACGGCCTGACCGTGCTCGACCGCTGGCGCAAGGAGGGCAAGACGATGCCCGTCCTCGTGCTCACCGCGCGCGACAGCTGGTCGGACAAGGTCGCCGGCCTCGACGCCGGTGCCGACGATTACGTCGCCAAGCCGTTCCAGACCGAGGAACTGATCGCCCGCCTGCGCGCGCTGATCCGCCGCGCCAGCGGCAATGCCTCGTCCGAACTCACCGCCGGCGACGTCCGCCTCGACACCCGATCGGGCAAGGTCACCCGGGCCGGCGAACCGGTGAAGCTGACCGCGCAGGAATACAAGCTCTTGAGCTACCTGCTCCACCACAAGGGCAAGGTGGTCAGCCGCACCGAGTTGATCGAGCATATCTACGACCAGGATTTCGATCGCGATTCGAACACCATCGAGGTGTTCGTGACGCGCATCCGCAAGAAGCTGGGGCAGGACGTCATCACAACCATCCGCGGCCTGGGCTACAGCCTTGAAGATCCGGACGCCTGATCGGCAATACGGCCTCCACCCCCCACCCGTTCGCCCTGAGCCTGTCGAAGGGCAGGTGAGTTTCAATCCCTTCGACAGGCTCAGGGCGAACGGTTTGGCAGAAGATCGAATGCCCGCATGGACACACCGCCGTTAGCCGAAGCCCCGCCGCGCGCCCGTGCGCGGACGACGGGCTCGCTGTCGCGGCGGATGATCCTGATCGCGGCCGCGTGGATCGGGCTGCTGCTGTTCGGCGGCGGCTTCGCGCTCGATCGCGTGCTGGTGGCGGCAGTGACGCGCAACTTCGACGACCAGCTGGAGTATGTGCTGCGGTCGTTGCTTGTCTCGGCGGAGATCGGGCCGGATGGCGAGGTGATCCTCAGCCGGGACGCTACCGCCGATCAGCGCTTCCTCGAACCCAATTCAGGACTCTACTGGCAAATTTCGGGGAAGGGCAGCGACCCCTTCCCATCGCGCTCGCTATGGGATCGACGCCTCGCCTTCGGTAGCGTCCACGACGATCGCAGCGTCCATTTCTACAACAGCACCCAGTTTCCCGATGAAAAGCTGCGTATCGTCGAGCGGGATGCGCTGCTGCCCGGTTCGGCGGTTCACTGGCGTTTCCAGGTGGCGCAGAGCCGCAGCGGACTGGATTCGCAGATCACGATCCTGCGTCGAACGCTGGTGCGCAGCTTCGTGCTGCTCGGCCTGGGCCTCGTCGTACTGGCCGCGCTTCAGACGCTGTACGGCCTCTGGCCGCTGCGCAGGGTGCGCGAAGAGATCGCGCGGATGCGGGCGGGGCAGTCCAATCGCGTCGACACCGCGATGCCGATCGAGGTGGCACCGATGGTCGAGGAACTGAACGCGCTGATCGAGCACAACGAGCGGCAGGCGGAGGAAGCGCGGCGGCATGCCGGCAACCTCGCGCACGCGCTCAAAACGCCGCTCACCGTCATCATGAACGCCGCCACCGCGCACGCCGACGACCTGGCCGACACGGTGATCCGCGAGGCGCGGACGATGCGGCGGCAGGTCGACCACCATCTCGCCCGCGCCCGCGCCGTCGGCCGCCGCGGGTCGGCGCACAGCCGCGCCGATGTGTGGCCCAGCCTCGAATCGGTCGAGCGCGCGGTCGCCCGCCTTTACCGCCACGTCCGCATCGACATCACCGGGCCCAAGGACCTTCAGGTCCATGTCGAGCGGCAGGACCTCGACGAGATGCTCGGCAACCTCATCGAAAATGCCGCCAAATACGGGGGCGGCAGCGTGTTCGTCACCGTGTCCGGACAGGCCGGCTTCGTCGAACTGATGATCGAAGACGACGGCATGGGCATTCCGGAAGAAGACCGGATCCGCATCTTCGACCGCGGCGTCCGCCTCGACACCGGCAAGCCCGGCACCGGGCTCGGCCTCGCGATCGTCCGCGACGTGGCGGAAATCTACGGCGGCACGGTGAGCCTGGAAGAAAGCGAAGACCTCGGCGGCCTGCTGGTGCGGCTGCGGCTGCCAGCGGCGAACTGACGCGCCCTTCCCGTGCCGGGGAGGATTGCAGATCGCAACGCACGCGCTAACGCCCTCGTCATGCACGTTTTTCGTCCGATCCTCGCCGGCGGTGCGTTCGGCGACCGCTTGCTGGCCGGCGCCGGAGCCGCGTGCGGCATCGCCTTCGCCGGCCTGTTCGCCGCTTATGCGCTCGGGCTGGGTGCGCTACCGCTGCTGGTCGCGCCGATCGGGGCGAGTGCGGTGCTGGTGTTCGCGGTGCCGGCGAGCCCGCTCGCGCAGCCCTGGGCGGTGATCGGCGGCAATGCACTGTCCGGCGCCTGGGCGCTGCTGGTCGTGCATGCCGTCCCGCACGAGGCGACCGCGGCGGGGCTGGCGGTCGGTGGTGCAATCCTCGTCATGTCGTTGCTGCGCTGCCTGCATCCCCCCGGCGGCGCGGTGGCGCTCAGCGTGGTGCTCGCCGCAGCCGGGCCGGCGCCGCTCGGCTGGGGGTTTCCGCTGTCACCCGTGGCGTTCGATTCGATGCTGCTCGTGCTGGCCGGCGTCGCCTTCCACCGCCTCTCCGGCCACGCCTATCCGCACCATCCCGCTGCCGCGCCGCCGTCGTCCGCCTTCGCGCCTGAGGATATCGACGCGGCGCTCGCCGATATGCACGAGACGTTCGACATCGCGCGCGAAGACCTCGACGCGCTGCTCGCCCGCGCCGCGCATCATGCCGGGGTCAGGCGGCGACGGCGAGGCCGCTCATCACCTCCGCGGTGATCGCCAGGCTGCGCTTGCGCGCGGCATGATCGTAGATGGCGCTCGCCACCATCACCTCGTCGACGCCGGTCCGCTCGATGAACGCCGCGGTCGCCCGCGCCACCGTGTCGCGCGATCCGACTGCGGAGCATTGCAGCACATGGTCGAGGATCGCCGCACCCTGCGGCCCCAGCCCGGCGCGATACCCCGCCACCGGCGGCGGCAACTGGCGCGGATTGCCGGTGCGCAGCGCGACGAACGACTGCTGCTGCGAACTCGCCAGCAGCTCCGCTTCCTCGTCGGTGTCGGCGGCGAAGACGTTGAACCCCGCCATCGCATAGGGCCGATCGAGCTGCGCGGAGGGGCGGAAGTCGCGCCGGTAGATCGCAAGCGCGCTGTCGAGCGCGTCCGGCGCGAAATGGGACGCGAAGGCGTAAGGCAGGCCGAGCGCCGCCGCCAGCTGCGCGCCGAATGTGCTCGATCCCAGGATCCACAGCGGCACGTTGGCGCCGGCACCGGGCGTCGCCGCGATGCCGGTACGCCCGTCATCCGCGAAATAGCTCTGCAATTCCATCACGTCCTGCGGGAAGGCATTGGGATCGCTCTCCAGCGTCCGCCGCATCGCGCGTGCGACGCGCTGGTCCGATCCCGGCGCACGGCCAAGCCCCAGGTCGATCCGGCCCGGGAACAGCGCGTCCAGCGTGCCGAACTGTTCGGCGATCACCAGCGGCGCATGGTTGGGCAGCATGATCCCGCCCGCACCGACGCGGATGTGGCGCGTCGCGGCGGCGACATGCGCGATCACCACCGCGGTCGCGGCGCTGGCGATGCCGCGCATGCCATGATGCTCCGCCACCCAATAGCGCTGGAAGCCGAGCGTCTCGGCATGGGCGGCAAGGTCGGCGGCGTTGGCGAGGCTCTGCGCCACGCTGCCGCCTTCGACGACGGGAACGAGATCGAGCAGGGAAAAGCGTGTCATGCCGGAAAGATGGGGGCGGGGGCGCCGCGCTGCAATTGGCGGTGGCGCGATCAGAAACCCCAGCTGTATCGCAGCGCGCCGCCCACATCCGCCGGCAGGCTGGCGAAATTGCCGGGGTCGCGCCGCCAGAACAGGTTCGTCTGGATGTCGCCCCCGCCGACCAGCAGCCGATAGCGCGCCTCGACCTGCAATTCGCGCCCCTGCGGGCTGAGGTTCAGTCGCTGCGTCGTCCAGTCGCTCACCGTCAGCGTCGCATAATCCCAGTTCGTCGGCAGCCGGTAATCGACGCCGCCGCGCGCCACCCGCAGCGGCTGCGCGATCCGCAGGCCCAGGCTGTCGCGGCCGAAGATGCCGTCCTTGCCGACATCGGCGGCGAACGCCGTCGTGGCGAGGGAGCCGTCACCATCCATGCCGCCGCGCAGGGTCGCGCGCGTCCAGCCGCGCCGCCACGATCCGCCGAGCGACCAGCCGTCGCTGATGCTCCAGCGTGCGTCCACGTCGACGAACCAGCTCGCCGCGCGCGCCGCGCCCAGGCCGCCGTCGAACCGCGCGCCGAGCAGGCTGTCGCGCTCGGCGAGGGAGCTGAGGCTCAGCGTCGTCGCGAGGCCACCCCAGCGCCGGTCGGCGGAAACGCTGACCCGCTGGTATGGCGAGCGGCGGTAGCCGGGCAGGCCGGCGAGCATCGCATCGCGCCGTGCCAGCACGTCGCCGCTCTCGACGGTGGCGGTCAGTCCGACGCCGCCGACCTCCTGCCGCAGCGCGCCCGCAGATCGCGCGACGCTGTCGAAGCCCAGCGCGCCCTGGCCCGCGACGAGGAAGGCGGGCTGCGCCTGCCCGACCATCTGCGCGCCCAGCGTGCCGGTGCCCTGCGAGAAGGCGAAGCCGAAGCTGGTCTTGGCCCCCAGCCGCTGCATCACCGCGCCGGCGATGGCGCGCGCGTCATTCGCCTGTGCGTCGCTCATCATGCTGCGCTGGAGCGCGACATCGCCGTTGCCACGCGGCGCCAGCGTCATCGACACGGTGGTATCGCCGGCGGCGACCGCCAGGTTGCGCTGCCGCGTCTGGAGCATGCCGGCAAGGCTGCGCTGCGGCCCCGCACGGTTGATCGTGCGGGCAAGGTCGATGGCGAAGGCGCGATGATAGCTGTCGAGGATCACCGCGCCCAGCTGTCCGACCGTCGCATCCCCCATCGGCGCGGACAGGGTCGCGTTGCTGGCGAGCGACACGCCGAGGTTCGATCCCGCCACGGTCGTCATGCCGACGGGCTGGAACGCGCGGGTGAGGTCCAGCACGCCATTGCCGTACACGCTGTCGACGCCCGCCGCGCCGGCATCGCGCGCGGTGCGGAAGAGCAGGTCGACGATCTGCGCGCCGGTCAGGTTGGGAAAGGCCTGCGCCAGCAGCGCCACCGCACCCGAGATCTGCGGCGCGGCGAACGACGTGCCTGACCAAAGGTAGGCGGTATTGTTCTGGTCGGGCGCGCGCACCCGCTCTCCTACCGCGGTCAGGTAATGCGCGGCCCCGGTGCCGGCCTTATCGCTGAACGTGGAGAGCACGTCGCCCGTACCGACCGATCCGGCGATGATGACGAGGTTGCGCGCCGCCGCATTGCCGGCGACCGAGGTGAAGGGGTCGGGATTGTCCGTGCCGTCGTTGCCGGCGGCGATGACGATGACGATCCCCTGCGCGGTGGCGCGGCCGATCGCATCGATCAGGTTCTGCGGCATGGTCGCTCCGCCCAGCGACATGTTGATGACGCGCGCGCCGGCGACACGCGCCGCATCGACGCCGCGCGCGATCGCATCGGTGCCGAACTTGCAGCCCATGTCGTCGCCGGTCTTCCCCTCCGTCGCGCAGGTTCCGGCCCGGTCGGCGCGCAGCACGACCAGCGTCGCGTCGAAGGCGACGCCCTGCGTGCCGGTATCGTTGCGCCGTCCCGCCGCGGTGAAGGCGACGGCGGTGCCATGCCCGCCTTCGTCGTCGATGCTGGCGTTGCCTGCCACGTCCTGCGAAGCGGCCGAGATGCGGCCGGTAAATTCCGGGCTTTGCAGGTCGATGCCGCTGTCGATGATGGCGAGGTTGATGCCCTTGCCCGTCGCACCCTTGTTGTAGGCGCTGAGCGCGTTCATCGACACCGCGCCGACGGTCGCGCGATATTCGCTGGTGTCGTAATTGGTGCCGGGGCCGGGCGTCGGCGTCGGCGTCGCTTCGGGTGTGGGGCTCGGGGTCGGCGCCGGGACCGGCGTCGGTGTCGGCGTGGGGATGGTGGCGACGGGCGGCGTCGGCGTGCTGTTCACACCACCGCCGCCACCGCCGCCGCAGGCGGCCAGCAGCAGCGGCGCCACGCCCGCCGTGCTTCGCAGCAGCCCCCTGGTCGCCCGCATCGTCCCCTGATCCCCCCACGCGTATCGTCGCCCGCGATACGCCATGCGGCGCTGCGATGCCATTATCCTTTCCGATCGGTTCCGCTCGCTTGTGCGCGCTGCCGCGGCCGCCTAGACGCGCCGCACATGCTCCCCTCGCTCGCCACGATCGACACCTGGATCTTCGATCTCGACAATACGCTCTATCCCGCGCGTGCTAATCTGTTTGCGCGCATCGACGAGCGGATGACCGCCTATGTCGCGCGCCGGCTGGGCCTCGCCCGGGATGCCGCACGTGCCTTGCAAAAAGACTATTTCCACCGCCACGGCACGACGCTGACCGGGTTGATGGCCGATCACGGCGTCGATCCGCACGAATTCCTCGCCGACGTCCACGATGTCGAGATGGACGTGCTGGAGGCGGACGCGCCGCTCGCCGCCGCGATCGCGCAGCTGCCGGGGCGCAAGCTGGTCTTCACCAACGGCGACAAACCCTATGCGCTGCGCGTGCTCGACCGGCTGGGGCTGGGCGACCATTTCGAGGCGGTGCACGACATCCACGCGATGGACCTTGTCCCAAAACCGCACGCCTCGGCCTATGCCGGCCTGTGCGCGGCGTTCGGCATCGTGCCGAGTCGCGCGATCTTCTTCGAGGACATGGCGCGCAACCTCGCGCCCGCCAAGGCGATCGGCATGACCACGGTCTGGGTCGACAACGGCTCCGAACAGGGGCCGGAGGTGGCGCGCGACCATATCGATTTCACCGTCCACGACCTCGCGCCGTGGCTGCAGCACATCATGGAGGCATCATGAGCCAGGATCTCAGCACCGTCATCGACCGGGCGTGGGAGGATCGCGCCACCCTGGGCTTCGGCACCACGGGCGCGGTGCGTGATGCGGTCGAGGCGGCGCTGGCCGACCTCGACGCGGGCCGCGCGCGCGTCGCCGAGCCGGATGGCAACGGCGGCTGGCGGGTTAACCAGTGGCTCAAGAAGGCGGTGCTCTTGAGCTTCCGCCTCAACGACAACCAGGTGATGGGCGATGCCCCCTGGTTCGACAAGGTGCCGACCAAGTTCGCCGGCTGGGGCGAAGCCGAGTTCCGCGCCGCCGGCTTCCGCGCGGTGCCGGGCAGCGTCGTGCGCCGCGGCGCCTATGTCGCGCCGGGCGCGATCCTGATGCCGAGCTTCGTCAACATCGGCGCCCATGTCGGCGAAGGCACGATGGTCGACACCTGGGCGACCGTCGGCAGCTGCGCGCAGATCGGCAGGAACGTCCATCTGTCGGGCGGCGCCGGCATCGGCGGTGTGCTGGAACCGCTGCAGGCCGATCCGGTCATCATCGGCGACGGCGCCTTCATCGGCGCGCGGTCGGAGGTCGCCGAGGGCGTGCGCGTCGGCGAGGGCGCGGTGCTGTCGATGGGCGTCTATCTCGGCGCGTCGACCAAGATCATCGACCGCCAGACCGGCGAGGTCTTCAAGGGCGAGGTGCCGCCCTATGCCGTGGTCGTCCCCGGTTCGACCGGCGGCAGCGACGGCAGGCCCGGCCTCTATTGCGCGGTGATCGTCAAGCGCGTCGATGCGCAGACGCGCAGCAAGACCAGCATCAACGACCTGCTGCGGGATTGATCGGGGGCAGCCTTCCCATCAGGCCGTCATCCCGGCGAACGCCGGGATGACGTAGAATGGCACCACCGTGGCGGATTGGCCACAGCCCCGCGGAATCCGCCGCCGGCGGCGAACGAAGCGGCGGCGCATCGGTTGTCGCCGAAACGACAACGACCGGGGATCCATGACAGCTTCCTTCCGCCGCGCCGTGGCTGCCGCCTTTCTTGCCGCTGCAGCGAGCGCCACCGCCCAGGCCCAGCAGGTGGATGTCGGAGCCTCCCCGCCTGCGCCCGACGCGGCGGAGGCGGCACCCGACTCCTCGCAGGGCGACACGCAGCGTCGCCCGCGCACGCCGATCCCGCGGGCGCGCGACACCTCGCCCTCGGCGCTGATCGGCGATACCCAGAGCGCGCCGCCGCCCGGCCTGATCGGCGACTGGCAGGACATCCGCAGCCGGCTGGGCGAGCGCGGCATCGGCGTCACCGCGCGCTACGCCTCGGAAAGCGGCTACAACTTCGCCGGTGGCGACCGGCAGCTGTTCCGCGAGACGGGGCAGTTCGACGCCGGCGTGCTGCTCGACCTCGACAAGCTCGTCGGCCTGACCGGCGGCGCCTTTCAGGCGACGGTGACGTGGCGGCGCGGGCGCAACCTCACCGCGGACGCCGGCATCGATGCGCTGCAACAGGTGCAGGAGGTCTATGGCCGCGGCCAGACGGTGCGCGTCACCCAATTGTGGTACGAACAGCGCATCGGCCCCGATGTCGAGATCAAGCTGGGGCGCACCAACCCCGGCGAGGATTTCGCCGTCTTCTCCTGCCACTTCATGAACCTCAGCTTCTGCGGTGCGCAGCCCGGCAACCTCGTCGGCGATTACTGGCAGAACTGGCCGGTCGGGCAGTGGGGTGCACGCGTCCGCGTCGCGCTGCCGCAGGACCTCTACATCCAGGGCGGCGTCTACGAGATCAACCCGCGCAACCTCGACGCAGACTTCTTCGTCGCGCACTTCAAGGGCGCGACCGGGGTGCTGATCCCGGTGGAGATCGGCTGGACGCGCGGCGGCGAAGGCGCCAGCGGGCAAGGGGGCGGCAACGTCGGATCGTACAAGGTCGGCGGCTGGATCGGCACCGCCGACGGCGACGACGTGCTGCTCGACCTCAACCGCCGGCCGAGCGTGGTCACCGGGCTGGCGCCGCTCGAACACAGCAGCCGCTATGGCGTCTACGCGACGATGCAGCAGCAGCTGACCGGCACGTCCAAGGACGGCAAGGCGCTGACCGGCCTGTCGATGTTCGCCAACGTCACGCAGGCCGACCGCGCCACCTCGGTCACCGACAACCAGGTGTCGCTCGGCCTGTTCTACAAGGGGCTGGTGCCGGCGGTGCCCGGCGACGTGCTCGGCGTCGGCGTCGCCCGCACCAACGTCAACGGCCGCGCCGCCACCGCCGACCGGCTGGTTCCCGGCACGCCGGTGCGCCATGCCGAATATGCCGCGGAGGTCTATTACAGCATCCACCCCGCCGACTGGCTCGAACTGCGCCCGAACCTTCAGTACATCCACCACCCCGGTGGCATCCGCGAGGCGAACGATGTCGGCGTGCTGGGCATGAAGGCGGCGATCACGCTGTAGGCCTTGGGTACCTCATGGTAATGGAGACATCATGAGGCTCAGCAGGGTCGTCATTGCGAGCGCAGCGAAGCAATCCAGGGCGTCCTGGTCCGGCTCTGGATTGCTTCGCTGCGCTCGCAATGACGGTCTCATTTCGTGTCTTTTCGCTACGAACGGGTCAGACGGCCCGTCTGCGTGACCGCTGGTGCACGGACATTCCCGCAGGCGAAACTATGCGGTTCGGCTTCCCTTGCGAGTGAGCACCCAACAAAGCCCGTTGTGCGACTCCGCGCGTCCCTCTACACCGCTGTTATACACGTTTAACAAAGGTGCCTCGCATGTCCGACGCCAGCACGATCCTCGACCGCGTCCTCGTCCTCGAGATGGTGCGCGTCACCGAGGCGGCGGCGATCGCCGCCTCGACGCTCACCGGCCGCGGCGATGAAAAGGCCGCCGACGCCGCCGCCGTGGAGGCGATGCGGGAGGCACTGAACGGCCTCGACATCGACGGCACCGTGGTGATCGGCGAGGGCGAGCGGGACGAGGCGCCGATGCTGTTCATCGGCGAAAAGGTCGGCAGCGGCTCGGGGCCGGCGATCGACATCGCGCTCGATCCGCTCGAGGGCACGACGATCTGCGCCAAGGCGGGGCCGAACAGCCTCGCCGTCCTCGCCATCGCGGAGGCGGGCGGGCTGCTCAACGCGCCCGACGTCTATATGGACAAGATCGCGGTCGGCCCGGGTCTGCCCGCCGGCGTGATCGACCTCGACCGGTCGCCGACCGAGAACATCCACGCCATCGCCGCAGCGAAGGGCGTGAAGGCGAACGAGATCATCGCCTGCGTCCTCGATCGGCCGCGGCACGAGGCGCTGATCGCCGAGCTGCGCTCATTGGGCGTCGGCGTGATGCTGATCGGCGACGGCGACGTCGCGGGCGTGATCGCCACCGCCGATCCCGATACGACGATCGACGTCTACATGGGCTCGGGCGGCGCGCCGGAGGGCGTACTCGCCTGCGCCGCGCTGCGCTGCGTCGGCGGCCAGTTCAAGGGCCGGCTGCTGTTCCGCAACGACGACGAGCGCGCCCGCGCCCGCAAATGGGGCATCGCCGACCTCGACAAGCAATACGACCTGGAGGAACTGGCCAAGGGCGACTGCATCTTCGCGGCGACCGGCGTCACCGACGGCTCGCTGCTGGAAGGGGTCAAGCGCCGCAAGGGCAAGATGACCACCGAAAGCGTGGTGATGCGCGCCTCGACCGGCACGGTGCGCTGGGTGAAGGGCGAACACCGCACGGCGTGAGGGGGTGGGCTGGCCGGCTTCCTTCCATACTCCGTCATCCCCGCGGAGGCGAAACCTCTGCGAAAGCCGCATCGCTCGCCTCATTCGGTTCGTCTCCCCGGACTTGGTCCGGGGTCCACCGGGCGGCAGGCGCATCGATGCGATGTTCGATCCGTGTGCTTGCGGATCAGTGGACCCCGGAACACGTCCGGGGTGACTGGGGATGTTTAGCCATGCTCGTCGCCATCCTCCTCGTCCTGACGCTCGGCTACCAGATCGCGCTGCTGCGCCGAGGGCGGATGTTCGCGCGTCTGCGGATCGGCTTCCGCGCACGCCACCTGCGCTGGGCGAGCGCCCTGTGGCTCGGCTATGGCGTGCCGGCGCTGCTCGGATTGCTGGTGCTGCAACGGCTCGGCGGCATCGGTCGGCTGCCGGCCGAGTTCCTGCCGCTCGCCTGGGCGCTCGGCGTGCCGCCGGGGGCGATCGGGATCGAGCTGGTCGCGATCGGCCTTGGCGCGGGCAGCCTGCTCGGCCTTCTCCTCACCTGGTGGCGGGCGCGGCGGGGCAAGGCGCCGTGGACCGCGGGCGATGCGCGCAGCATCATGCCGACGAGCGATGCCGACCTGTGGCCCGCCGCCGCGCTGGCGCTGTCGGCGGGAGTGGCGGAGGAGCTGTTCTACCGGCTCTACCTGCCACTGCTGGTCGCGCTCGCTTGCCAATCCGGGCTGGCCGGCGTGCTGGTCGGCACCGCCGCCTTCGCCGCGATGCACCGCTATCAGGGCTGGCTGGGCATGCTGGCGACCTTCGTCGGTGGCGGTCTGCTGAGCGCGCTCTACATGGGCAGCGGCGCGCTATGGCTGCCGATGGCGGTGCATGCGCTGGTCGACCTCAACGCGCTGGTATTGCGGCCGGCGCTCGCCGCCCGCGTCAGGACTTCAGCCGCCAGCCGCTCTTGAAGATCCAGGCGATGATGCCGAGGCACACAGCGAGGAAGCCCAATGTCACGCCCAGGCTGATCGCGATGTCGACATCGCCCTTGCCGAAGAAGCTCCAGCGGAAGCCGCTGACGAGGTAGACGACCGGATTGAACAGGCTGACCGTCCGCCACGGCTGGGGCAGCATGTCGATCGAATAGAAGCTGCCACCCAGGAAGGTCAGCGGCGTGATGAGCAGCATCGGAACGAAGTTCAATTGTTCGAAACTCTTGGCCCAGATGCCGAGGATGAAGCCGAACAGGCTGAACGCCACGGCGGTGAGCAGCAGAAAGGCGATCATCGCGCCCGGATGCTCCACACGGATCGGCACGAAGAAGGCGGAGGTCGCGAGGATGATGACGCCCAGCACCACCGATTTGGTGGCCGCCGCACCGACATAGCCGAGCACCATCTCCATCGCCGAAACGGGCGCCGACAGCAGTTCGAAGATCGTGCCGGTGAACTTGGGAAAATAGATGCCGATCGAGGCATTGCCGACGCTCTGGGTCAGCAGCGACAGCATGATGAGTCCGGGCACGATGAAGCTGCCATAGCCGACGCCGTCCACCGTCTGCATGCGGCTGCCGATCGCGCCGCCGAAGACGATGAAATAGAGGCTGGTGGTCAGCACCGGCGCCACGAGGCTCTGCCAGAGCGTGCGCAAAGCACGAGCCATTTCAAAGCGATAGATCGCCCATACCCCGTGCAGGTTCATGCGGGTGCCCCCTGGCGAAAAGTCACAAAAGTCACACCCACGCAGGTGCCGTCGGCGCTCATGCCCGCTCCCCCACAAGGTCGACGAAGATATCCTCGAGGCTGGACTTGGACGTTTCGAGGTCCTTGAACGCGATGTCGCGCGCGGCGAGTTCGCGTAAGAGCGACGGGATGCCGGTATGCTCTTCGGTTGCGTCGAAGACGTAGCGCAGCGTCCGGCCCTCGTTCTGCAAGCTGAGGTGCCAGCGTTCGAACCCGTCCGGCACCGCGTCCAGCGGCTCGACCAGCGAAAGGTCGAGTTCGCGCTTGCCGAGCTTCTTCATCAGCGCGGTCTTCTCCTCGACCAGCAGCAGCCGGCCCTTGTCGATGACGCCGACGCGGTCGGCCATCTCCTCGGCCTCCTCGATATAATGCGTCGTCAGGATGATGGTGGTGCCGCGTTCGCGCAGGCCATGCACCAGCTTCCACATGTCGCGGCGCAGCGCGACGTCGACACCCGCGGTCGGTTCGTCGAGGAACAGGATCTCGGGCTCGTGGCTGAGCGCCTTGGCGATCAGCACGCGGCGCTTCATGCCGCCCGACAGTTCCATGATCTTGGCGTCGCGCTTGTCCCACAGCGACAGGTCGCGCAGCACCTGCTCGATATAGGCGCTGTGCCCCGATCGCCCGAACAGCCGGCGCGAGAAGGTGACGGTGGCGAGCACCGTTTCGAACATGTCGACGGATAATTCCTGCGGCACCAGCCCGATCCGCCGCCGCGCCGCCTTGTAGTCGGCAAGCGCGTCGTGGCCGGCGACCCGAATCGTGCCGGTGGAGGGCGTGACGATGCCGCAGATGATGCTGATGAGCGTCGTCTTGCCGGCGCCATTGGGGCCGAGCAGCGCGAAGATCTCGCCCTTGTCGATGGTGAGGTCGACGCCGTGCAGCGCGGTGAAGCCGCCCTTATAGGTCTTGGACACGCCGGCCACGGCGAGGATCGGTTCCGGCATTGGGTCCCCCTGATTGCCCGCGAAGATAGGGTGAGGGGGGCGGGGGTTAAAGGGGTGAAGGGGAAGCGGCTCCTCTCCCCTCCGTCATCCCCGCGAAGGCGGGGATCCATACTGGCTGCCGCTTCGGCTTCATCATTCGCCGTCGTGATTATGGATCCCCGCCTGCGCGGGGATGACGAAGGGGTTGTTGGGATCGCTCCCCGTCATCCCGGCGAACGCCGGGATCCATGGACCCGAGCGGTTGCTGATTCGGTGCTGTCAGCTGCCGAGCGCCTCCATGGGTCCCGGCGTTCGCCGGGATGACGAAGGGATGTGTTGACGGAGGGGCTGGGATGAGGCGGGAGCTAGAATATCCCCAGGAACTTCTTGCGCTGTTCCTTCTTCTCGCCGGCATCCGCCTTGCCGTTCTCTTGCTTGGCGGTCGTCCCCCGGCCGACGTCGTCGCGCGGTTTGCCCTTGGTGGTGCGCTGTGCCGCGGCGGTGGCGCCGGCCAGCACCGGGCCGCACGCCGCCGACTTGGCATCGCCGACATCGACGAAGGCGAGCACGCCCGCCACCGGCGTCGCCACCACCGCGAGGCCCAGCCCGACGCCGGCACGGCCGAGCAGCTGGTCGCTGATGACGTCGAGCTTAGGCGCCGCGAAATAGCCCTGGATGCCGACCGGCGACTGGCCGGAGAACAGGCTGAATTTCTTGCCGTCGGCACGGAAGGCGAGGTCGATCGCCTCGGTCTTGAAGCTGAAGCCGCCACGGCCGAGGATGACGTTCTTGGTCGTGTCGATCAGGATCGGGTCCGCCGCGGCGATGCCGTTGCGCACGGTGAAGCCGATCAGGCCGCAGTTGATCTCCACCGGCTTCTTCAACTTGTCCTCGAACATCTTCTGCACGAAGGTGCCGATGTCGAGTTCGGCGAGCTGGACGTTGCGCGTCCACAATTGCCCCTGCGGCATGACGAAGGCGATGCGGCCGTGCGCGGTGCTGAGCGAATCGTGGATCGAATCGCCGCGCCCTTCCAGCTTGATCCGGCCCTTGATCGTGCCGGTCGTCCCCGCCTCCGCGACGCCATAGCCGGCCAGCAGCCGCCCCATCGGCGTCGGCGACAGGCGGATATCGTAGCTGTCCGCCGCCGGCCGCCGGCGCGTGTCGAAGATCACGTCGGACGCGACATTGCCGCGCGCCATCGCAAAGGTGAGCGGCGACAGCGCCAGCCGCCCGCGATCGAGGTCCAGTGTCAGGTGGATATCGCTGATCGGCAGGTTGCGCGAGCGCACCCGGCCGATCCGCCATGTGAGGTCGGCGTCGAAGCGCTGCATCGTCGCGATCGGCAAGGCGGCGTCGGGCAGGATGCGCTGCGGCGCGGCGCCGGTCGCGGCGGCGGCGGCGACCGCGCCCCTGGCGGCGACGATATCGGGATTGTAGCCGATGAAGGGGGCGGCATCGACGATATCGAGCGTCTTCGTCACGAGCTGCGAATCGAGGTGCAGCCGATCGCCGTTGGTGATCGTCAGCGTGCCCGCCACGTCGCTCTCGCCGACCGTGCCGCTCATCCGCGTGAAGCGATAGACCTGCCCCTGCTGCACCAGCTGCGCCTTCAGCCGGTAGTCGCGCGTATTGGGAATGACGACGCCGATGATGGCGAGCAGTTCGGACAGGTTGCGCCCGCGCGCGCGGGTCTGCAGCGGCACGCCCTCGATGCCGGCGATCGAGGGCAGCGTGCCCGATACGTCGACGACGTTGTGCGCCGCCCAGGCGCGCAGCACCAGTTCGTTCCGGCCGCGGTTGACGGTGGCGTCGGGGGCGAGCAGCCGCGCGGCGACGCGGAACGGCGTGCCGCGGATCGTGCCGTCGCCGGTGACGCCCACCGCCTTGCCGATCCGCGCGTCGGTCGAGCGGATGTCGTCGACCTTGAGGTCGGCGAGCAGCTGCATGCGTGGATCGCGATAGCGGACGGTGGTGCCGCGCACGGTGGCGGTGTCGATGCGCGGGAAGTCGAGCGGCTTGCCGCCCTTCTTGTCGCTGAACGTCCAGGTGTTGGCGGTGTGGGCGGCGTTCCATTCCAGGTCGACCGCGCCGTTCGCGAGATCGAGCCAGTAGAGGCGGCGCTTGCCCCACAGCAGCGACAGCGGCGCGATCCGCGTGTCGATCCGCTCCGCCTGGAAGAGGTAGGGCCGCGTCGCCCAGTCGGGATTGGCGATGCTCATGCGCTCGGCGAGGAACTTGATGCGGAGCGGCGCGAAATAGAGCTGGAAGTCGCCGTCGACGCGCACCGCGCGATGCGTCTGGCCGCCGACGAATCGCTCGAAGGGATGTTTGAGGAAGCGGCCCTTGGTGATGTAGAGCACCAGCCAGATCGCCACGATCAGGCCGAGCAGCGCCAGCGCGACGTTGCGCGCGATCCGCCACGCACTGCGGCGGCGTGGGGGCGGGGCGGCGGCGGTGGTCGGCGTCTCCATCACGGGTGAAGCGCGTGCGGCTCGTTCCGGTTCCGCATCGGTTGCGTTTGGCCCGGTTGCGTTTCGCGCGGCACGGCGCTAAGGGGCGCGCTTCCCGAGCGAGGTGCTTATGGACGGCCCGGCCATCAAGGGCTGCCGCGGCCGTTTTTGCCCTGCTCAAGCGAAAGGACCAAAATGCCCAAGCTCAAGACCAAGAGCGGCGTCAAGAAGCGCTTCAAGCTCACTGCCAGCGGCCTGTTGAAGCACGGCGTCGCCGGCAAGCGCCACCGCCTGATTTCGCACAACAGCAAGTACATCCGCCAGAACCGCGGCACCAAGGTGCTGTCGAAGGCCGACACCGCGACGGTGAAGGCCTGGGCGCCGTACGGCCTCAAGTAAGGAGATCAGGACATGGCACGCGTCAAGCGGGGCGTAACCACCCGCGCCAAGCACAAGAACATCCTGTCTCAGGCGAAGGGCTATTACGGCCGTCGCAAGAACACGATCCGCATCGCCCGCCAGGCCGTCGAAAAGGCCGGCCAGTATGCCTACCGCGACCGCAAGGTGAAGAAGCGGACCTTCCGCGGCCTGTGGATCCAGCGCATCAACGCCGGCGTCCGCGCCGAGGGCCTGACCTATTCGCAGTTCATGCACGGCCTGAAGCTCGCCGGCGTCGACCTCGACCGGAAGGTCCTGGCCGACATCGCGATGCACGAGGCCGCGGCATTCTCCGCGATCGTCGTCCAGGCGAAGGCGGCACTGCCCCAGGCCGCGTAAGCGCCTGCGCGAGTGCTGGAATGGGGGCGCCGGTGGAGACACCGGCGCCCTTTTTCGTGTTCGCGGCCCGTCCCTTCCTCATCCCCGCGCGGGCTTGGATGACGAGGTATCGGGGCACCATCGTTTCTTGCCACCACCCCGTCATCCCCGCGCAGGCGGGGATCCATAAGCACTGCCGTTCATGATAGAACCGCACATCCGGCGACTATGGATCCCCGCCTGCGCGGGGATGACGGGGTGGGGATGTGGAGGGGAGCGCGATTGGAACGGCAGCCGTGCGTCTACATCCTTGCGAGCGGCCGGCACGGAACGCTCTACGTCGGCGTCACGTCCAACCTCATCGGCCGTCTGATTCAGCATCGCGAAGGATTGATCCCGGGGTTCACCTCCCGCTACGGCATCCACCGTCTGGTCTGGTATGACGTGGCGGATACCATGGAGGCTGCGATCCGGCGGGAGAAGCAGCTCAAGAAGTGGAACCGCGACTGGAAGCTGCGCCTGATCGAAGACGCCAACCCCGGTTGGGATGATCTGGCGACGGGCCTCGGCCTGGCGCCGTAACGGAAGAGCGACACGTGACCGAAGACCTCGACACCCTCAGCGACCGCCTGCTCGGCGCGATCCGATCCGCCGACGGGCTCGACGCACTCGAAGCGGTGCGGGTCGAGGCGCTGGGCAAGCAGGGCAGCGTCACCGCGCTGCTCAAGACGCTGGGCAAGATGACGCCCGACGAACGCCAGGCGCAAGGACCGCGGATCAACGGGCTGCGCGAGGCGGTCGCCGCGGGCATCGCGGCGCGCAAAGCCGACCTCGAACGCGCCGCGCTCGATGCGCGTCTGGCCGGTGAGACGCTGGACATGACGCTGCCGGCCGAGGCGCCGCTCGCCGGCACCGTCCATCCGGTCGCCCAGGTGATGGACGAACTCGCCGAGATCTTCGCCGACCTGGGCTTCGCCGTCGCGACCGGGCCGGAGATCGAGACTGACTGGCACAATTTCACCGCGCTCAATATCCCGGCGACGCATCCGGCGCGCGCGATGCACGACACCTTTTACCTCCAGCAGGGCATCGATGCGAAGGCGGCGGGCGAGGCGGACGAGCGCGCCACCTTCTCCTTGCTGCGCACCCATACCTCGCCGGTGCAGATCCGCACGATGCTGGAGGCGAAGCCGCCGATCCGCATCATCGCCCCGGGCCGCACCTATCGATCGGACAGCGACGCCACCCACACGCCGATGTTCCATCAGGTCGAGGGGCTGGTGATCGACAAGGGGATCACGCTCGGCCACCTCAAATGGACGCTGGAGACGTTCCTGAAGGCGTTCTTCGAGCGCGACGACATCGTGCTGCGCCTGCGCCCGAGCTATTTCCCGTTCACCGAGCCGTCGGCGGAGGTCGACGTCGGCTATACGATCGAGAAGGGCAAGCGCGTGATCGGCGGGTCAGGCGGTGGCTGGATGGAGGTGCTGGGGTCCGGCATGGTCCATCCCAAGGTGATCGCCGCCTGCGGCCTCGATCCCGAGGAATGGCAGGGCTTCGCCTTCGGCTGCGGCATCGACCGGCTCGCCATGCTGAAATACGGCATGGACGATCTGCGCGCCTTCTTCGACGGCGATATCCGCTGGTTGAAGCATTACGGCTTCTCCGCGCTGGACGTGCCGACGCTGTCGGGCGGCGTCGGGGCGATGGGCTGACCCGTGCCTCCATCCGTCATCCCGGCGCACGCCGGGATCCACGGATAGGGGTGCAGGTGATGAGGACACGTACCGCCCGCCCGATAGCGGCCCGTGTCCATGGGTCCCGGCCTTCGCCGGGATGACGATGACAGTGGAATGAGCGCATGAAATTCACCCTCTCCTGGCTCCGCGAGCATCTCGACACCGATGCCGGCCTCGATGCGATCCTCGATGCGCTGACCCGCATCGGGCTGGAGGTGGAGGGCGTGCACAATCCCGGCGACGCCCTGCGCGCCTTCCGCGTCGCCCGCGTGCTGACCGCGGAGCGTCACCCGCAGGCGGACAAGCTGCAGGTACTGAGCGTCGATGCGGGCGCCGGTATCGGAAATGGGGGCCCGTTGCAGGTCGTCTGCGGCGCGCCCAATGCGCGCGCCGGCCTCGTCGGCGTGTTCGGGCCGCCGGGCGCCTATGTGCCGGGGCTCGACGTGACGCTGAAGGTGGCGAGCATCCGCGGCGCCGAATCGAACGGCATGATGTGCTCGACGCGCGAGCTGGAGCTGGGCGAGGATCACGACGGGATCATCGAACTGCCCGCCGATGCGCCGGTCGGCACGCCTTTCCCGGACTATGCCGGGCTCGACGATGCGGTGATCGACGTCAGCATCACCCCCAATCGCCAGGATTGCATGGGCGTGCGCGGCATCGCGCGCGATCTCGCCGCGGCCGGCCTCGGCACGCTCGTGCCGCTGACGGTGCCCGAGGTGGCGGGCGAGGGCGCCGGCCCCGACGTGCGGATCGAGGATGCGGCGGGCTGCCCCGCCTTCTACGCGCAGGCGGTATCCGGCCTCACCAACGGCGAGGCGCCGGACTGGATGCGGCAGCGGCTGACCGCGATCGGGCAGAAGCCGATCTCGACCCTGGTCGACATCACCAATTACATGACCGTCGATCTCGGCCGACCGCTGCACGTCTACGACCGCGCCACGCTGTCCGGCGCGCTCGTCGCCCGCGGCGCGCGCGAGGGGGAGACGATCGCGGCGCTGAACGGCAGGACCTACACGCTGCGCGACGGCATGACCGTCATCGCCGACGATGCCCGCGTCCACGACATCGGCGGCATCATGGGCGGCGAACATTCGGGCGTCACCGCCGGGACGACCGACGTGGTCATCGAATGCGCCTATTTCGATCCGGACGCGATCGCCCGCACCGGCCAGGCGCTCAGCCTGACCAGCGACGCGCGCCAGCGATTCGAGCGCGGCGTCGATCCCGCCTTCCTTGACGACGGGCTCGCCATCGCGACCTTCCTCGTCCAGCATTATTGCGGCGGCACCGCCAGCGGCGTCACCCGCGCCGGCGAGCCGCCGCTGGCGCCACGCTGCTATGCCTACGATCCCGCCAAGGCGGAGACGCTGGGCGGGCTCGCCGTGCCGGCTGACCGCCAGCGCGCCATCCTCGAATCGCTGGGCTTCGGCGTCGCCGATGACTGGACGGTCACCGTGCCGACGTGGCGCCGCGACGTGGACGGCGCCGCCGACCTCGTCGAGGAAGTGATCCGTATCGAGGGGATCGACAAGGTCGCGCCGGTGCCCCTGCCGCGCGCGCCCGGCGTCGCCCGCCCGACCGCGACGCCGGACCAGATGCTGGAACGCCGCGTCCGTCGCGCCGCCGCCGCCCGCGGGCTCGACGAAGCGGTGACGTGGAGCTTCGTCTCCGAGGCGCAGGCCGCGCCCTTCGGCGGCGGCGCCTGGAGCCTCGCCAATCCGATCAGCGAAGACCTGAAGGTCATGCGCCCGTCGCTGCTCGCCGGCCTGCTCGCGGCGACCGCGCGCAATCTGAAGCGCGGCGTCACCGCGGTGCGGCTGTTCGAGATCGGCCGCCGCTACCTCGCCGATGGCGAGCATCCGACGCTCGGCCTCGTCCTCGCCGGCAACCGCCGCGACCGCGGCTGGCGCGAGGGCAAGGCGGCGGGCTTCGACGCCTATGATGCCAAGGCGGAGGCGCTGGCGCTGCTCGCCGCGGCGGGCGCGCCGGTCGACAATCTGCAGGTGATGGGCGAGGCCGGAGACGCCTGGCACCCCGGCCAGAGCGGCACGTTGCGGCTGGGGCCGAAGACGATCCTCGCACGCTTCGGCATGCTGCATCCGACCTTGCTCAAGGCGTTCGACCTGGATGGCGCCGTGGCGGCGGTGGAGGTGTATCTGGATGCGCTGCCGGCCAAACGGGGATCGAAGGCCGGCGGCGGCTTCATGCGCGCCGCCTTCGCGCCGCCGGCGCTGCAATCGGTGCGGCGCGACTTCGCCTTCCTGGTGCCCGTCACGCTCGGCGCCGACGCGCTGGTCCGCGCGGTGCGCAGCGCCGACAAGGCGGCGATCGTCGGCGCCCGCGTGTTCGACGTGTTCACCGGCGCGGGCGTGGAGGACGGCCACAAGTCGGTCGCCGTCGAGGTGACGCTGCAACCCGCCGACAAGAGCTTCACCGACGAGATGCTGAAGGCGATCGCCGACAAGGTGGTCGCCGCGGCGGCCAAGCAAGGCGCGGTGCTGCGGGGCTGACGTCGTCCGCGCTGAAAATCCTCCCTCGCGTGAGCGGGGGATGGGAACGCGCTAGTCCTCCCTCGCGCAGCGGGGGAGGGGGACCGCGGCCGAAGGCCGTGGTGGAAGGGGCGTCTCCGCAAGCACGCCGTTCGCAGCTTACCTCCCCCTCCGTCACCGCTACGCGGCGCCACCTCCCCCTGGCGGGGGAGGAGCGAGGCAGTCCTCCCTCGCGCAGCGGGGGAGGGGGACCGCGGCCGAAGGCCGTGGTGGAGGGGGCGTTTCCGCAAGCGCGCCGTTCGAAGCTGACCTCCCCCTCCGTCACCGCTACGCGGCGCCACCTCCCCCTGGCGGGGGAGGAACGAGGCAGTCCTCCCTCGCGCAGCGGGGGAGGGGGACCGCGGCCGAAGGCCGTGGTGGAGGGGGCGCTTCCGCAAGCACGCCGTTCGCAGCTTACCTCCCCCTCCGTCACCGCTACGCGGCGCCACCTCCCCCTGGCGGAGAAGGAGCGGGCAAGTCCTCCTTCGCGTCAGAGGGAAGGGGGAAAGGCCGTAGTTACACCTTCGCCGAATAGATCATCCGGCCCGGCCCGAGCAGCGCGAAGACGTCCGACAGGTCGCCTTCGCCGACCGCGAAGCAGCCCTGGCTGCGGCCGAGCATGCCGTGGCTGCGCAGCATGTCGCGGTTCGCGTACCACGCCGAATGGACCACGATCGCCCGCGCCAGCGCATTGTCGTTGGTCGGGTCGAGGCCGACCAGCCGCTGCGAGCGGCCGTGCTTGCCGACGTAATAATCCGCGGTGACGAACGAGCCTTCCGACGATGCGTTGGAATTGGGCTCGTTGGAGAAGCGCTTCAGGAATCCGGTGTGCGCGGGGTCCGATCCGCTGCCGTGCGCGACCAGGAACGAGCGGCTCTTGCCCGACACCAGGTCGATGAGGTGGAAGCGCGCTTCGGAGGACGGCGCCGCCATGTCGGCGATCGCGATCCGGTCGCGCTGGGCGACGCGGCTGCCATGGCCCTGCAACGCGGCGAGCGCCTGGCGCATCAGGTCGGGGCGGACGACCCGCGGCGAGGTGATCGGCCGCGCGGCGACCATCGGGCGGGGAGCAGGCAGCGGTGGCTCGGCGATCGGCCGCAGATCCTGCTGGGTCAGCCGGCGGGTGGCCGCCGACACCGCGCCCGGCACCGCCAGCGTTGCCGCCAGCACCAGGCCATTCTTCAGCAATGCGCGCCGGTCACGTACGCTATCGTGCTCAATTTGCATCGAAATTTCATCAGCCCCGAAGTTTCCCGCTGCACACCATATAGCAGCTTCGGACATAAATTTCCTTAAGGACGCCCGCCGACTGGCGTTCCGGTTGCACGGTTGGCCGCGACTCGCGCCCGGCCGGTCGCTCTGCCGCGAGGGCACGAACCGCGGAGTCGCGCGTTAACGCAGGTGAAGGGGACGGACGGACGAGAAGGACGATGACGACATGACGCGACGGTTCAATCGGGCACTGAACCTGGCTTTCCTCATCGCCGGTGCCGCGGGTCTCGCCATCGCGCCGGCGCCCGCGCTGGCCGCCACCGATGCGCTGGCACCCGAGGTCACGACGCTCGCGCCCAACCGCTATCTGTGGAAGGACGATGCCTCGCTGGAACCGGTCAGCATCGTCATCTCGATCCCGGATCAAAAGGCCTATGTCTACCGCGGTCCGACGCTGATCGCCGCCTCCACCGTGTCGACGGGCAAGGACGGCAAGGACACGCCGCTCGGCACGTTCACCATCCTGCAGAAATCCGAAAAGCACAAAAGCAACCTTTACGACAGCGCGCCCATGCCGTTCATGCAGCGGCTGACCTGGGACGGCGTCGCGATCCATGCGGGCATGAACCCCGGTTTTCCCGCCTCGCACGGCTGCATCCGCGTGCCGACCGAGTTCGCCAGGAAGCTGTTCGGCGTGACGAGCAAGGGCACGCCGGTGCTGGTCACCGATGCGTCGGCAGCCGAGGGCTGGGTGCCGCCGACGCCCTATGACGCGCAGGCGATGCAGGTCGAAACCGCCGATGCCAACGCGCAGGCGCTGGAGACGGCGTCGCGGTGATGCGGGCGTAGCGCACTCATCCGCATGCCGCTTGCGGTACTTCCTTCGGCACAGCACAAGGGCCGTCATGACCGATCTCGTAACCATCCGCTCCGCCGGCCTTTCGGCGGCGATCAACCCGTTCGGCGCGGAGCTGACGCATCTGCGCGATGCCGATGGCCGCGAGCTGATGACCGATGCCGATCCCGCCTTCTGGACCGGGCATGCGCCGATCCTCTTTCCGGTGATCGGCATGACCTATGGCGAGACGATCCGGGTGGATGGCGAACGCTACCCGATGAAGAAGCATGGTTTCGCCCGCCACAGCCGCTTCGACGTCGCCGCCGTGGCGGACGACAGCGTCACCTTCGTCCTCACCGACAGCGAGGAGACGCGGGCCTCCTATCCCTTCGCCTTCCGGCTGTCGCTCACCTATACGCTGGAGGACGCGACGCTGCGGGTCGAGGCGCGGATCGAGAATCCTGCGGACGTATCGTTGCCGGCGAGCTTCGGCTTCCATCCCGCCTTCGCCTGGCCGCTGCCCTATGGCGAGGATCGCACCGCGCACCGCATCCTGTTCGACGCCGAAGAGCCCGATGCGCTGCGCACCATCGCCGCCGACGGCACGATCGCGGCGGCGGAACGGCCCTCGCCGTTGCAGGGGCGCGAACTCGCGTTGCGCGACGACCTGTTCACCGCGGACGCGCTGGTGTGGGATCACGTCCGGTCGCAGGGCGTCACCTATGGCGCGGCCACCGGGCCGCAACTGCGCATCACCTTTCCCGATACGCCCAAGCTCGGCGTGTGGACCAAGCCGGGCGCGGCCTTCATCTGTATCGAGCCCTGGCACGGCATCGCCGATCCGGAGGGCTATACCGGCGCGTTCCGCGACAAGCCCGGCATCTTCGAGGTGCCGGCCGGCGGTGAAAAGCGCATCGCGCTGCAAGTGACGCTGGAGGCTTGAGCCTCTATGCCGACGCTTCCCTATGCCGTCATCCCCGCGCAGGCGGGGATCCATAATCACGCCGGGTGCCGCAGGAGCCGAAGGGGTATCCACTATGGATCCCCGCCTGCGCGGGGATGACGGTGCGGTTCCTGTGCGCGGTCCGCAAACATCTGTCCTACGGCGCGCAAATCTGCCAATGGGCGCGCATGACCAACGTCCGCTGCACCTCGTCGCTCATCCGGCGGGCGAACCGCGGCGGGCGATTCCAGCCCCGACGTAGTGTCAACTTCGCCAACTTCCGCGCCGCTCGCCCGAGTCGCGCGCCTTTTGGATATCGCCGCCCGTGACCTCGCCCCGCCGCACTTTCGCGATCATCTCCCACCCCGACGCCGGCAAGACGACGCTGACCGAGAAGCTGCTGTATTTCGGCGGCGCGATCCACCTCGCCGGCGAGGTGAAGGCGCGCGGGGCGAACCGGCGCGCGCGATCCGACTGGATGAAGATCGAGCAGCAGCGCGGCATCTCCGTCACCTCGTCGGTGATGACGTTCGAACGGGACGGCATCACCTTCAACCTGCTCGACACGCCGGGCCACGAGGACTTTTCGGAAGACACCTACCGCACGCTGACCGCGGTCGATTCGGCGGTGATGGTGATCGACGCCGCCAAGGGCATCGAGCCGCAGACGCGCAAATTGTTCGAGGTCTGCCGCCTGCGCTCCGTGCCGATCATCACCTTCGTCAACAAGGTCGATCGCGAAGGCCGCCCGGTGTTCGAGCTGCTCGACGAGATCGCCGACATGCTGGCGCTGGACGTCGCGCCGATGAGCTGGCCGGTCGGCATGGGCGGCGAATTCGAAGGCGTGCTCGACCTCACCACCAACCGCATCAGCCGGCCGGAGGGCGACAGCCGCGCCTTCCACGGCAAGACGGAGGCGGACCCGCAGCTGTCGGACCGCTGGGCCGAAGAGATCGAGCTGGCGCAGGCCGGCTATGCCGCGTTCGATGCCGAGGCGTATCGCAACGGCGACCTGACGCCGGTGTATTTCGGCTCCGCATTGAAGGACTTCGGCGTCGCCGAGCTGATCGGTGCGCTCGCCGAGCATGCGCCGCCGCCGCGCCCGCAGCCCGCCGAGCCGGCGCCGGTCGCGCCCGAGAACGACGAGGTCACCGGCTTCGTCTTCAAGGTGCAGGCGAACATGGATCCCAACCACCGCGACCGCATCGCCTTCATGCGGCTGTGTTCGGGGACGTTCAAGCGCGGCATGAAGCTGACCCCCACGGGCCACGGCAAGCCGATCGCGGTGCATTCGCCGATCCTGTTCTTCGCGCAGAACCGCGAAGTGGCGGACGAGGCGTTTCCCGGCGACATCATCGGCATCCCCAACCACGGCACGCTGCGCGTCGGCGACACGCTGTCGGAGCGCGCCGACGTGCGCTTCACCGGCCTGCCCAATTTCGCGCCCGAGATCCTGCGCCGTGTGGCGCTCAAGGACCCGACCAAGACCAAGCAGCTGCGCAAGGCGCTCGACGACATGGCCGAGGAGGGGGTGACGCAGGTCTTCTACCCGGAGATCGGCTCCAACTGGATCATCGGCGTCGTCGGCCAGCTGCAACTCGAGGTGCTGCTCAGCCGGCTGGAGGTGGAATACAAGGTCGCCGCCGGGCTGGAGCCGGCGCCGTTCGAGACGGCGCGCTGGATCTCGGCGGAGAACCCGTCCGACCTCAAGGACTTCGCCGACCTCAACCGCGCGGCGATGGCCAAGGACCGCGACGGCAACCCGGTGTTCCTGGCGAAGAGCGCGTGGGAGGTCGGCTATATCGCCGATCGCTACAGCAAGGTTCGCTTCGCCGCGACGCGCGAGCGGTAGCGGCAGCCTCCACCGTCATCCCGGCGAACGCCGGGATCCATGGTGGCGAGTGGCTGGCGGTGGCGCGTCGACGCCGATGGCGCGCTGTCCATGGATCCCGGCGTGCGCCGGGATGACGGTGTGGAGATGCTAATAAGTCCGCTCTTTCTCAGCCCACCCAATCGCGCCTCAGCGGCCGCACCGCGAGCAGCATCAGCGCCGCCGCGACCAGGTAGAAGCCCAGCGCATAGGTCGTCGCATAGCGCAGCGCGTCGTCGCCATGCACCGCGGTCATCGCGTCCGACAGCCGGCCCATCACCAGCGATCCCAGCCCAAGGCCGATCAGATTGTTGATGAACAGGAAGCTCGCCGAGGCGGTGGCGCGCATCGGCGGCGGCACCAGATGCTGGACCGCGGTCGTCACCGGCCCCAGCCACAGGATGTTGAGCCCGTTGGGGATCAGGAACAGGAACCAAGACAGCGTCGCCGATCCGCTGGTGAGGCCGGCGGCGAACAGCGGCACCGTCACCAGCCAGGCGATCGCCGGCAGCCGGGCATAGACGCCGCGATCCGCCGCGCCGAGCCTGTCGGCGAGCCAGCCGCCGGCGAACACGCCGATCGTGCCGCCGATCAGCAGCAGCGATCCGACATATTGCGAGGCGGTGAGCAGCGTGAAGCCGAACGAACGGATCAGCACCGACGGTATCCAGAAGGCGAGGCCATAGCCACACAGCGAACTGAACGATGCGGCGAAGCTCATCAGCCAGAAGCTGCGCTTGGCAGCGAGGATGCCGAACACCGCCCACACCGACACCCGTTCGGCCTTTGCCACCGCGGCAGGGTCGAACAGCCCGCGCGGCGGCTCCTTCACGATCAGGCGGAATATCGGCGCCAGCACCACGCCGGCAAGGCCGACCGCGGTGAACGCCCAGCGCCAGTCGACCGCGCTCGCCAGCAGCCCGCCGAGCAGCGCCCCGGCCGCCAAGCCGACGGGGATGCCGAGCGAATAGATCGACAGCGCCCGGCCGCGCTGCTGCGGCGGGAAATAGTCGGCGATCATCGCATAGGACGGCGCCACGCCGCCCGCTTCGCCAACGCCCACGCCGAGCCGGAACAGGAAGAATTGCCAGAAGCCGGTGGCGAGCCCGCACAAGGCGGTAAAGGCGCTCCAGATGCCCAGGCTGATGGTGATGACCCAGCTGCGGCTGGTGCGGTCGGCGATCAGCGCCAGGGGAATGGCCAACGTCGAATAGAGCAGCGCGAAGGCGAGGCCGCCGAGCAGGCCCAGCTGCGTATCGCTGAGGTGCAGCTCCGCCTTGATCGGCTGGGCGAGGATGCCGAGGATCTGCCGGTCGAGGAAGTTGAACGTGTAGACGACGAGCAGCATCGCCAGCACGAGCGCGCGGTAGCGGGGGGAGGGGGCGGGAGTGGTCACGTCGCTCTTGCCTTTCGCTTGCCAGGTGCGGCCATCACTGTGTGCCACCGGCCCCATACCGTCATCCCCCCTGCGCAGGATGACGATCATCTGGTTCTTCGCGTCCTTGGTGTGGCGCGCTTCAACCTCATCCGTTCGCCCCGAGCCTGTCGAAGGGCACCGTGCCGCAAACGTACGGCCTGTGGCAGCCCTTCGACAGGCTCCGGGCAAACGGAACAGGGTGGGCCGGTTTACCGATCGATACGCTAGAACTTCGCCCCGAGGCTGAGGAACACCTGCCGCGGATTGCCGTAGAAGGCGGTAGCGACGCCTTCCCTGCCCAGCGTCGGCGTGTAGCCGCCTGCCGCGGTCAGGATCGGCACGCCCGCGATCGTGCTGTTGATATACTGGTAGCCGCTGGTCTTGTAATGCTTGTCGGTCAGGTTCTTGCCGTACACGCCGATCGAATAGCGCCGCCCCTCGCCAAAGGCATAGGTGATGCCGGCGTCGAGCAGGGTATAGCCCGGCTGGTCGAGGAAGGGGCTCGCCGTCTCGAACTGGTGCGTGAGGCTGCGGTAGGAGACGGTGGAATTGGCGGTGACGAGCCCGCCGGCGACCGGCACGTTCCCGGTCAGCGTGCCGGACGCGGTCCATTTCGGCGTGTTCTGGAAGACGCGGACGTTGGCGACGTCCACCCCGGTCGGGCCGATGAAGCGGCGGTAGCGCGCATCGATATAGCCGAGCGTGCCGTTGAGCGCGACCGACGAACCCGCCCCGGCGAAATCGCGCGCCAGGATGGCGGTGCTCTCCAGCTCGACGCCCTTGATCCGCGCCTTGGCCGCGTTGGTGGTGATGCCGCAGAAGCTTTGGACGCCGTTCTGCAGGCAGCCGACCGACCCCGGTACCTGTACGTCGGTATAGTTCGAGTAGAAGCCGGCCAGTGCCCAGGTCAGCCGATGGTCGAACGCGGCGCCCTTGTAGCCGGCTTCGTAGCTGGTCACCGTCTCCGGGCGGAACAGCAGGTAATTGTAGATGTCCTGATAAGTGCGACCCGCGGCAGGATTGCTGATCGGGGCCGAGGTGCCCGAGCCGCGCGGATCGAAGCCGCCGCCCTTGAACCCTTCGGCATAGGACACATACAGCAGGTGATCCTCCGCCGGCTTGAAGCTCAGCGACGCACGCGGGGTGAAGCGCTTGAAGTTCGCCTTGCCGCGGAAGTCGGTCGCCGGTGCGCCGAACGGCACCGGGGTGCCGCCGAATTCAGAAGTGAGGCCGATGTAGTTCGCCTTGAACACGTAGGACTGGCGCTCATCCCACGTATAGCGGCCGCCGAGCGACAGGCTGAACTGCGACGTGAAGTCGAAGGTGAAGTCGCCATAGACCGACGAGGTTTCGGTGCGCACGTCGCCCGCGGTATAGGCATCGAAGCCGGGCAGGGTGGTGGACAGCAGCACGCCGAAGCCGGTCAATGCCTTGGCGCCCAGATAATAATAGCCGACGAGGCCGTTCAGCCTGTCCGAGCTGTAGAGCAGCTGGAATTCCTGACTGGTCTGTTCGTTGCGGTAGATCGCGGGCACGTCGACGTCGACCGCGGGCAGGGCATCGAAATCGATCGGCGTGAAGCTGTCGTCCTTGCGCCACGCGCTGATGCTGCGCAGCGTCAGGTGGTCGCTCAGCTGCGCATTGGCGGTCATCGACAGGCCGCCGGCCTTGATGTCCTGCCTGGGGAAGGTCAGCCCGGCGCGCGTGTCGAACACGTCGGTGAGCACCGGCGCGCCCGACAGGAGGCCGGGGATCAACCGATGGCCGTTGCGCGGGTTGCTCCGGTCGTGGGTGTAATCGCCGGTGATGCGCACGAACAGCCGCGTGTCGGGCGATTCGAATTCCACCGTGCCGCGTGCCGCCCAGATATCCTTGTTGTAATTGTCGATGTTGAGGTTGGTGTTGCGCCCGAAGCCGCCGCGGCTGAGCCGCGCGCCGGCGACGCCCAGCTTGATGAGGTCGCCGATCGGCGCCGACAGAGCGACGATGCCGTCGGCCTGGTCGTACGAGCCGTAATTGGCCTTTACCCGCACCTCGGGATCGTCGGGCAGCCGCTTGGTGACATATTTCACCGCGCCGCCGATCGTGTTGCGGCCGTAGAGCGTGCCCTGCGGCCCGCGCAGCACCTCGATCCGGTCGACATCGTAGATATCCAGGGCGGCTGCCTGCGGACGGTTGAGGTAGACATCGTCGAGATAGATGCCGACACCCGATTCGAAGCCCGGCACCGGATCCTGCTGGCCGACGCCGCGGATGAAGGCGGCGAGCGTCGAATTGGTGCCGCGCGCCGCCTTCAGCGTCGTGTTGGGCGTGACGTTCTGCAGGTCGGTGAGGTCCACCGCGCCGATCTTGTCCAGCTTGTCCGCGGAAAAGGCGGTGACCGCGATCGGCACGCTCAGCAGCGTCTCTGCGCGGCGGCGCGCGGTGACGACGATATCGCCGCTATCCTCGACCGGCGTGTCGCTGGTGTTGGGCGTGGTCTGCGCCGCCGCAGCGCCATCGCGGCTGTCGCTCGCGGTATCGGTGGGTGCGACCTGCGCGGCGGCCGGCATGGCGAGCAGCGCCGCCGCGGCCGCACCGAGCATCAGGAACGTGGACGTGCGCGCCTTCATGGACTTCATCCCCTCTGTCACGGCGCCGTCCGGTAGACCCGGGTTGTACGCCTGTCGGGAAGGCTATAGTGAAACCTGAACCAGGATTCAACTTGGGATGTGAGGGGAGGCGGCGATGACGGGCGCACAGGGGCAGGACGCGACCGGGAGCGACGACGCGATGGCCGCAAAGGCGCCGCGGACGGCGCGCGGCCGCAAGACGCTGCGCGCGCTGCTCGACGCGGCGGCACTGGAATTCGGCGAGCGCGGCTTTCACGATGCGTCGATCAGCGCGATCACGCGGCGCGCCGGCGTGGCGCTGGGCAGCTTCTACACCTATTTCGATTCGAAGGACGCGGTGTTCCGCGCGCTCGTCACCGATCTTTCCGCCCAGGTGCGCGATCATGTTGCGCCGGCGATCCAGGCGGCAGACGACGGCATCGCGGCCGAGCGGGCGGGCCTTGCCCAGTTCATCGGCTTCGTGCGGCGGCACAAGGAGATCTATCGTATCATCGATGAGGCCGAATTCGTCGATGTCGAAAGCTTCCGCCGCCATTATGCCTCGACCGCGGAGCGGATCGAGGCGCGGCTGACCGCGGCCGCGGCGCGCGGCGAGGTCCGCGGCGACGTATCGGACGTGCATGCCTGGGCGATCATGGGCATGAACGTGTTCCTCGGCCTGCGCTACGGCGTGTGGGATGAGGATCGCGGCGTGGATGACGTCGCCGACAGCGCGGCGAGCCTGTTGCGCGACGGCTTGGCGCCGCGCGGGCGCGATGGCGCCGACGGCGGGCGGTGATCGAGGCGGCGGACGGCGTGAGTCTCACCGTGCTTCGACAGGCTCAGCACGAACGGATTTTAGAGACAATCATCCGCCCGATTAGGTTTCAGGAGGACGATCCGCATCGCGCGTGACGCGACTTGCGCGAAACGTCGGGCCGCCAGTGCCAACGCCGGCAAGCCGCCATGCCGCCGTCAGTCGGCGCGTTCGTCCGTGCGCAGGGCTTGCGCCAGGCGGTTGCGGATGGCGATCAGCGCGGCGGTGCCTGCGTCGCCGTCATCGGGAGCGGCGGTTTCGGTGAGCAGCAATTGCTGCACGCCGCGCACGGTATAGCCCTTGCGGTTCAGCAGGTCGTCGATGCGGCGGACGAGCGCGACATCCTCCGGCCGGTAATAGCGCCGGTTGCCGGCGCGGGTCACGGGTCGCAGCTGGGGAAAGCGCGTTTCCCAATAGCGCAGGATGTGCTGGGGTAGGCCGGTTTCCGCCGACACCTCCCCGATCGTCCGGAACGCGCCGTCCGCCTTCACCGTGCCAGGCGGCATGCGGCTCAGCTAGGGGCGACGATGCGTTCGCGCATCATCTGGCTGGCGCGGAACGTCAGCACGCGGCGCGGTGCGATCGGTACTTCGATGCCCGTCTTGGGATTGCGTCCGATCCGCTCGCCCTTGTCGCGCAGCACGAACGTGCCGAATCCGGAGATCTTGACGTTCTCGCCGCGCGCCAGTGCATCGCACATTTCGCCCAGAATCTGTTCGACGATCTTGGCCGAGTCGCTGCGCGACAGCCCGATTTGCCGGTGCAAAGCCTCTGAAAGATCGGCCCGCGTCAACGTGCCGGCGGTAGTCATCAACACGCTTGCCCCACTCCACTCGCTAAAAAGCCCGTGCACAGGATACACCAGATGAAACGTGTCAGAAAGTGACTTTTCCGTTACCATGCTCAAAATGGGCTTTAGCGGCGGTCAAGACGCCGACGAACGAGCCGATTTGCAGCGATTTCAAGCGGCTTTCACCCCGCTCCTGTCCGAACATCGTCTTGACGGCTGATATGGGAAGGGCGGCGTGCCCCTGATCGGGACACGCATACCGTCAGCGTGCCGGGTTGCGTCGCGCCTAGAAGCGCAGGACGGCTGCGCCCCAGGTGAAGCCGCCGCCCATCGCCTCCAGCACGACGATCTGATTTTCGCGGATACGCCCGTCGCGGACCGCCGTATCAAGCGCCAGCGGCACCGACGCGGCCGAGGTGTTGGCGTGGCGATCGACGGTCACCACCACCTTTTCCGGCGGCAGGCCAAGCTTGCGGCTGGTGGCATCAAGGATGCGGGCGTTGGCCTGATGCGGGACGACCCAGTCGACGTCGGCGGCACTCAGCCCGGCGATCACCAGCGTTTCTTCCATCACCGCGGCCAGATTGACCACCGCGTGGCGGAAGACTTCGCGACCCTTCATGCGCAGCTTGCCGACCGTGCCGGTCGTCGAGGGGCCACCGTCGACGTAGAGCAGCTCGTTATGGCGGCCGTCGGCATGCAGCTTGGTGGCAAGGATGCCGCGGCCGGTATCCGAATCGCTCTCCTGCCCTTCCAGCACGATCGCACCGGCGCCGTCGCCGAACAGCACCGCGGTGGTGCGGTCCTCCCAGTCGAGCAGGCGGCTGAACGTCTCCGCGCCGATCACCAATGCGCGGCGGTGAATGCCGGTGCGCAGCATCGCGTCGGCGACCTGCACCGCGTAGAGGAAGCCGGAACACACCGCCGCCACGTCGAACGCGACGCAATCGTCGATGCCGAGCATCGCCTGCACCTTGGTGGCGCTCGACGGAAAGGTCTGGTCGGGGGTGGCGGTCGCCAGCACGATCAGGTCGATGTCCTGCGCGCGCATATCGGCCGCCTCCAGCGCGGCGCGGCAGGCGTCGGCGGCGAGCGTCGCCGTCGTCTCGTGCGCGGCGGCGATGTGGCGGAAGCGGATGCCGGTGCGCTCGACGATCCAGGCATCGCTGGTGTCGAGTCGCTGCTCGAGATCGGCATTGGCGACGCGCTGCGCCGGAAGCGCCGATCCGGTGCCGAGGACGACCGAGCGGATCATGCGGCTCTCTTCTCGAAATTGCCGAGGTCGTCGGCGATGCGGCGGGTGAGGTCGGCGCGCACCATCTTGGCGGCATTGCCGATCGCGGTGGCGACGCCGCGCTCGTTGGCGCTGCCATGGCTCTTCACGACGATGCCGTTGAGGCCGAGGAAGACCGCGCCATTGTGGTTGTTGGGGTCGAGGTGGTCGCGCAGCAATTCGGTCGCCGGGCGGGAGATCAGGAAGCCGACCTTGGAGCGGACCGACGATCGGAACGCGCGCTTCAGCAGGTCGGCGACGAAGCGCGCCGTGCCCTCTGCCGTCTTCAGCGCGATATTGCCGGCAAAGCCGTCGCACACGATCACGTCGTGATTGCCGCGGGCAAGCTGGTTGCCCTCGACGAAGCCGGTGAAGGTGAGGGGGAGGTGGCTCTGCCCGCGCAGCACGGCGGCGGCGTCGCGGATCTCGTCCGTACCCTTCTGGTCCTCGCTGCCGATGTTGAGCAGCGCGACGCGCGGCGAATCGAGGTCGAGGATGGTGCGGGCATAGGCGGCGCCCATCACCGCGAACTGGACGAGGTTGCGCGCATCCACCTCGGTATTCGCACCCAGGTCGAGCATCACCACGTCATTGTCGCCGAGCGTCGGCAGCGGCGCCGCGAGCGCCGGCCGGTCGATACCGGGCAGCGTGCGCAGCGCGAGCTTGGCCATTGCCATCAAGGCGCCGGTGTTGCCCGACGACACGGCCGCGCCGGCGCGGCCCTGCTTGACCAGATCGATGGCGATGCCCATCGAGGTGGTCTTGGCACGGCGGATCGCCTGGCTCGGCTTGTCGCTCGACCCGACGGTCTCGGGCGCGTGGACGATCTCGCTCGCATGGGCGAGGTTGGGATGGCCTTTCAGCCCCTCCGCCACCGCCGCCTCGTCGCCCACCAGCAGGAAGCGCATGCCCTCGAACCGCCGCCGCGCAACCGCGACGCCGGCGAGCATGACCTCCAGCCCCTCGTCGCCGCCCATCGCATCGACGGCGATCCAGGAGTTGTCGGGCATGGTTCAGCGCTTATCCGAGTAAGGGGAGGGCGTCAGCCCTCGACCGAGACGATCTCGCGGCCGTTGTAATGGCCGCAGGCGGTGCACAGGTTGTGCGGGCGCTTCAGCTCGCCGCAGTTCGGGCACTCCTGGAACGATTCGATGCTCAGCGAATCGTGGCCGCGACGCATGCCGCGCTTGGAGGGGGAGGTCTTTCGCTTGGGGACGGCCATTTCGGCACCTTGTGTCTGATCGGCTTACGGAATTGAGATGCGCCCTACGGCACGTGCCGGCGATCGGCAAGGCACCGACTGCTGGACGCCACCGACAACCGGACGCATCGCGAAGCGCGGGCCTATAGCGATATTCCGAGCGGTTGCAAGCCGAAGCCCGTCGCGATCCGTGCGCAAGGCCTTGCGAATAGCGGAACACCGCGCGTGCCCTGCCGTTCAGGCCATCGGCGGTTGAACGGAGAGTTGTCATGAATTTCAAAGCTTTAGGTTTGGGCCTCGGGGTGTTCTCGATCGCGCTGGGCGTGACCGAACTGTTTGGATCGCGGCGCATCGCCCGTGCGCTGGAGGCAGAAGGCCACGAAGGCCTCATCAAGGGCTTCGGCGCGCGCGAGATGCTGGCGGGCGTCAACCTGCTCGCGGCGCCGGCGGTGTCGACCAACGTGTGGAACCGCGTGGCGGGCGATGCGATGGACCTCGGCGCGCTGGGTCTGGCGGCCAGGGCACATCCCCGCAACACGGCGGTCTGGGGATCGCTGCTGTTCGTGATCGCGGCGACCGCGCTCGACGTGATCACCGCGCGCGGGCTGGACCGGGAGACGGGCAAGCTGCTGCCGGTCGGCGCGTGAGCGGCTGGAGTAGGCCCGCCCGCCCGGGCGCGCCTACTCCGCCAGCGCGCGATCGCTGACGAACATGTTGTGCGCGCGTTCGTGGGCGAAGGTGCTGGGGTTGCCGTGGCCAGGGATGAAGGCGGTGTCGTCGCCCAGCGGCCACAGCTTGGTGACGATCGTCTCGATCAGCTGCTTGTGGTTGCCGCCCGGCATGTCCGATCGGCCGACCGACCCCTGGAACAGCACGTCGCCGACCTGCGCGAACTTCGAGGGCGCGTGATGGAAGATGACATGGCCCTGGGTGTGACCGGGCGTTTCGTAGACGTCGAGCCGCAGGTTGCCGACCGTCACCGTATCGCCCTCGACCAGCCAGCGATCGGGTTCGAACACGGTGCCGGGCATGCCGTAGTTGCGACCGTCGTCGTCCAGCCGCGCCAGCCAGAAACGGTCCGCCTCATGCGGCCCTTCGATCGGCACGCCCAAGTCTTCGGCGAGCGGCTTCGCCTCGCCGGCGTGATCGATATGGCCGTGGGTCAGCAGGATCTTTTCCACCGTCACGCCGGCCTGCGCCACCGCCGCCTTGATGCGCGGCAGGTCGCCGCCCGGATCGACGATCGCCGCCTTCATCGTCTCCGTGCACCAGATCAGGGTGCAATTCTGCTGGAAGGGCGTCACCTGGACGATAGCGGCGCGCAAGGTCGTGCTGGTCATGCCGCGGGAGATAGGGGCGAGCGTACGCTCGGGCAATCGCCGCTTGCGCCGGTGCCGGCGCTGCGTGCATCTGGCGGACGATGCTGACCGCGCCCTTCGTGCTGCTCGACGATGCCCGTCCCGGCGGGGCGGGAGCGCGGCTTTATGTCGATCCGGCCGAGATCGTGACGGCGGAACGGATCGAGGATGTCGTGCCGGCGCTGGAGAGGGTGCGCGAGGCCGGGCGGCGCGGGCTGCATGCCGCCGGATATCTGACCTATGAGGCGGGTGCGGCGCTGATGCCGCGGGCGCCGGCGGGGCCGGCGGTCGAGGGGCCGTTGCTGTGGTTCGGGCTGTTCCGCGATCATCGCGCGATGGAGGCGGCAGAGGTTGCGGCGCTGCTGCCCGACCCCGCCGGTGCCTGGGCGACGGCACCGGTGCCGCGTGTCGGCCGGGCGGCCTATGACGAGGCGCTGGCGCGGGTGCTGGAATGGATTCGCGCCGGCGATATCTACCAGGCCAATCTGACGCTGCGCGCCGATGTGGCGGTGGCGGGCGATCCGCTGGCGCTGTACGCGCGGCTGCGGGGTACGTCGGCGGCCGGCCATGGCGCGCTGGTCGCGACGGGCACGCGGCACCTGCTGTCGCTGTCGCCCGAGCTGTTCTTCGTGCTGGAGGGGGATGCGCTCACCTGCCGGCCGATGAAGGGGACGGCCCCGCGCGCCGACACCGCCGACGAGGATGCGACGCGGATCGCGACGCTCGGTGCCGATGCCAAGCAGCGCGCCGAAAACCTGATGATCGTCGACCTGATGCGCAACGACCTGTCGCGCGTCGCGGCACCCGGCAGCGTCGCGGTGCCGGCGCTGTTCACCGTCGAAAGCTATCCGACGGTGCATCAGATGACCTCCACCATCACGGCGCGGCTGGCCGAGGGACGGGATGCGGTGGATGTCCTCGCCGCGCTATTCCCCTGCGGATCGATCACCGGCGCGCCCAAGCTGCGCAGCCTGGAGGTGATCGGCACGGTCGAGGACCAGGGGCGGGGCGTCTACACCGGCGCGATCGGCCGGATCGATGCGGGCGGGGACGCCGCCTTCAACGTGGCGATCCGCACGCTGGCGATCCCCGTCGGGGGGGCGGTGGCGGAACTCGGCCTGGGGTCGGGCATCGTTGCCGACAGTCGCGCCGACGACGAATGGGCGGAGGTGCTGGCCAAGGGCGCCTTCGTCACCGCGGGCCAGCCGCCGCTCGACCTCATCGAGACGATGGCCTTCGATCCCGAGGAAGGGCTGCCGCTGCTCGAAAGCCATCTGGCGCGGATGACGGCCAGCGCGGCGGCGCTCGGCTTTCGGTTCAACCGGCATGCGGCGCGCAACGAATTGCAGGCGGCGACCTTTCGCCTGCGCGAACCTTGCCGCATCCGCCTGCTGCTCGCGCAGAGCGGCGCGATCGCGATCGAATCGGCGCCGATGCCTGCGCCGGTCGACGAGCCGCTGCGGGTGGCGCTGGTGCCGTTGCCGGTCGATCCGGCCGATTTCCGGCTGCGCCACAAGACCAGCGATCGCGGCTTCTACGATGCGGCGCGGCGCGCGGCGGGAACGCACGAGGTGCTGTTCGTCCGGCCGGACGGCCTGCTGACCGAGGGTAGCTTCACCTCGCTGTTCGCGGCGCACAGCGACGGCATGCTGCTCACGCCGTCCGCCGACCTTGGCCTGCTGCCCGGCGTGCTGCGATCGGAATTGCTCGCAAGTGGCCGTGCCGTCGAACGAAATCTGTCGCCTGCCGACCTCGGCGAGCAATTTTTTGTCGGAAATGCGCTGCGCGGGTTGATACCGGCGGTTGTTGCGATTGCGAAAGAGCCATCGCTGCCGCTATAGGCCCGCGCGTTCTTTCTCGTCGCCACAAGGCCCTGACCCATGAAGCCCTCCGCCGCCCTCGGCCGTATCAGCCCGTCCCCCACGCTTGCCATCACCAGCCGCGTGCTGGAGCTGAAGCGGGCCGGCGTCGACGTGATCGGCCTGGGTGCGGGCGAGCCCGACTTCGACACGCCCGATTTCGTCAAGGACGCGGCGATCCAGGCGATCCGCGACGGCAAGACCAAATACACCAACGTCGATGGTACGATCGAGCTGAAGCAGGCGATCGTCGCCAAGTTCGCGCGCGACAACAGCCTCACCTACACCACCGACCAAGTGACGGTGAACGTCGGCGGCAAGCACACCCTGTTCAACGCCATCGTCGCCAGCGTCGATGCGGGCGACGAGGTGGTGATCCCCGCGCCTTACTGGGTGAGCTACCCCGACGTGGTGCAGTTCGCCGGCGGCACGCCCGTCTTCGCGATCGCCGGGCCGGAGCAGGATTACAAGCTGTCGCCGGAGGCGCTGGAGGCGGCGATCACCCCGCGCACCAAGTGGGTGATCCTCAATTCGCCGTCCAACCCGACGGGCGCGGCCTATACGGTGGACGAGCTGAAGGCGCTGGGCGCGGTGCTGGCGCGGCACCCGCACGTGTGGATATTCGCCGACGATATGTACGAGCATATCGTCTATGACGACTTCCGCTTCGCGACGATCGCCGAGGTCTGCCCGGAGCTGTACGAGCGGACGCTGACCGTCAACGGTTGTTCCAAGGCCTATGCGATGACCGGCTGGCGGATCGGCTTCGCGGCCGGCGCGCCCTGGCTCATCAAGGCGATGGCCAAGTTGCAGTCGCAATCGACCAGCAACCCCTGCTCGATCGCGCAGGCGGCGGCGGTGGCGGCGCTGAACGGCCCGCAGGACTTCTTGAAGGAGCGTGCCGCCGCGTTCCAGGGGCGGCGCGACCTGGTGGTCGGCATGCTGAACGCGATCCCCGGCATGCACTGCCCGACGCCGGAAGGCGCCTTCTACGTCTATCCCTCGTTCGCCGAGCTGATCGGCAAGACCACGCCGAACGGCCGCCGTATCGACAGCGACGAGGATTTCGTCGCCTATCTGCTCGACGATGCCAAGGTGGCGGCGGTACAGGGTGCGGCGTTCGGCCTGTCGCCGGCGATGCGGATCAGCTACGCGACCTCCGACGCGCTGCTCCGCGAGGCGTGCACCCGCATCCAGCAGGCCTGCGCCGACCTGCGGTAATCCCGCTCCGGCCAAACCCTGCTGAGGCATGAACGCCGCCGCCACGCGGCGTTAATGCAGCGTTTCTATAAACGGCATTGAGCCTGGGTGCGGGAGGGACGATCTCGCACCCGAATGGCGTGCAGCCCGGCGGGCGGCGCGCGAACAACGATAAAGGTGCGTCATGCGCAAGATCTTCAAGACCGGCTTCTTCTGGCAGTTCGTCGGCGGCTTCGCGATCGGTGCCGTCGGCGTCGTGACGCTGCAGCCGGCCAGTGCCCAGGCCGTGCAGCCGGCACCGGCCGTCTCGCCGATCGTCGCAGTCCGCTGACCCTTGGCGCCGGTCATGATCGCCACCATTTGTCGATCATGCTGAAAATCCTGTTGCCCGTCGCCGGCACCGTGGCTGCCGTGCTTGCCTCCACCGGCTTCGCCGAGGCCGAGCGTGCCGTGCCGATCCCGGCGGCCAAGGCCGATGTGCCGGCCACCGGCGCGACGCAGACCGCGGTGTTCGCCGGCGGCTGCTTCTGGGGCATGGAGGCGGTGTTCGAGCGGGTGAAGGGCGTCCGCTCGGTCACGGCGGGCTATGCCGGCGGCACGCCCGGCACCGCGACCTACGATCAGGTGTCGACCGAGACGACGCGGCATGCCGAGGCGGTGCGGGTGGTCTACGATCCGCGCGTCGTCAGCTATGCGACGCTGCTGCGCGTCTATTTTTCGATCGCGCACGACCCGACGCAGCTCAACCGGCAAGGGCCGGATAGCGGCACGAGCTACCGGTCCGCGATCTTTCCGCAGGATGCGCGGCAGGCGGCGGTCGCACGCGCCTATATCGCCCAGCTGACCGCGGCGAAGAGCTTCCCCAAACCGATCGTAACCCGGATCGAAAACGGCGGTTTCTACCCGGCCGAAGCCTATCACCAAAACTTCTACGACCGAAACCCAACCTATCCGTACATCGTACGTTGGGACAAACCGAAGGTTGCCGCGTTCAAGGCCGGGTTTCCGACGCTGGCGCGATAGCTTCCGTCATCCCGGCGTGTCGTGATGACGGGCGATGTGGATGCCCCGCCGTCAAGCCGCGATCGGGAAGCGTAGCAGTCGCTGCTCCACCGGCACCAGCGCCTCGGCGCCGTGGCCGATCGCCTTGGTGAGGGCGGGGTGATCGACGTCCAGCCCGCCGGTCAGCGCACCGAACGCCGGCAGCACGATCTTGCGCGCCGTCGCGACGAAGCAGCGGCGGGCGACCAGCTTGCCGCGCACCTGCACGCGTAATTTGGGGTGGAAGTGGCCGGAGAGTTCCGGCCGCGTCTCGTGCGGATCGGCCTCGTGACGCAGCACCAGGCCATCGACCTCCGCCTCGTCGACCACCCGTCCGCCGCAGCGATCGAGCAAAGCGGCATCGTGGTTGCCGGTGATCCACGTCCAGCGCAGTCCACCGGTCAGCGCGCGCAGCCGGTCCTGCGCCTCCTGCGGCAGGCGGTCGCAACCGGCACTGTCGTGGAAGCTGTCGCCAAGGCACCACAGCTCCTCCGCGCCGGTCGCCTGCACCAGCCGGGTCAGGTCGGCGAGCGTCGCCAGCGAATCATAGGGCGGCAGCATTTGCCCGCGCGCGGCGAACCAGCTCGCCTTTTCGAAGTGCAGGTCGGCGACCAGCAGCGCGCGCCGCGCCGGCCAGAGCAACGCGCCCTCCGCCAGCGCGAGCAGCGCGTGACCACCGAACGAAAAGGGAACCATCGCCGCGCCTTTGCCCGCAACGGCCGGTCCGATCAAGACGTTATCCACACATATGTAAATCCGCTTGCGCGGGGGCGGAATCGGCGTACAGCGCGCCGTCCTTCCGCTCGAGAAGGCATCATCAGGGGGTAAGTGCGCACCATGTCGCTTGCCGACGACGCAGCCGGTTCATCGTCCCATCCGCATCCCGCCATGATCGGCCTGACCATTGGCGCGATCGGCGTCGTGTTCGGCGATATCGGCACCAGCCCGCTCTATGCGTTTCGCGAGGCGCTGGGCCAGTCCGCGGCGGACGGGATCGACCCCAGCGAGATCCTGGGCGTGCTCAGCCTGGCGCTGTGGACGCTGACGCTGATCGTCACCGTCAAATACGTGCTGTTCCTGATGCGTGCCGACAATCACGGCGAGGGCGGGGTGCTGGCGCTCGCCGCACTGGCGCGCCGCTCGATCGGCATGCGCAGCCGCATCGCGCTGGTACTCGGCGCAGCGGGTGCGGCGCTGTTTTACGGTGATGCGATCATCACGCCGTCGCTTTCCGTCCTGTCCGCGATGGAGGGGCTGCGGACGATCCCGAGCGCGGCCAGATTGTTCGACGAAGGCACCATCCGGGCGCTGACGATCGGGATCCTGATCGCGCTGTTCCTGATTCAGCGGCGCGGCACTGCGATGGTCGCCAAGCTGTTCGGTCCGGTGTGCATCGTCTGGTTCCTGACCATCGGCGGGCTCGGCATCTGGCATATCGCCGACGAGCTTTCGATCTTTCGCGTGTTGATCCCGAGCTACGGCATCCATTTCCTGGCGACTCACGGCACGGTCGGCCTGTTCGTTCTGGGCGCGGTGTTCCTGACGGTGACCGGTGCGGAGGCGCTGACCGCCGACATGGGGCATTTCGGCAAGAAGCCGATCCGTATCGCCTGGCTGTTCCTCGTTTTTCCCGCGTTGATGCTGAACTATCTGGGGCAGGGCGCCTTTGCATTGTCGCACCTGGAGGCGGCGCAGGCGGCCAGCACGCCCTTCACGAACCAGGACTGGTTCTTCCTCATGGCGCCCGAGTCGCTGCGCGGGCCGCTGATCGTGCTGGCGGGCTTCGCCACGGTGATCGCCAGCCAGGCGGTCATCACCGGCGCCTTTTCACTGACGCAGCAGGCGGTGCAGCTGGGGCTGCTGCCGCGGATGAAGCTCCGGCAGACGTCTGCGGCGTTCGCCGGGCAGATCTATCTGCCGGCGATCAACTGGCTGCTGCTGGTCGGCGTGCTGGTGCTGATCGTGCAGTTCAAGACCTCGTCGGCGATGGCCGCGGCCTATGGCATCGCGGTCACCGGCACGATGGTGGTGACGACCCTGCTCGGCTATCTCGTCGCGCGGCATGTGTGGCACTGGCGCAGGCCGGTGGCGCTGGCCGCGATCCTGCCGTTCCTGTGCCTCGACCTCATCTTCTTCGGCGCCAACATCCTGCGGGTGATCGAGGGCGGCTGGGTGCCGCTCGTCATCGCCGCGGCGATCGGCCTGCTCATCTACACCTGGGTGCGCGGCAAGGGCATCGTGCGCGCGTTCGAGGCGCGGCAGAGCATCCCGCTCGCCGATCTCGCCGCCGCGCTTGCCAAGCGGCCGCCGGAACGCGTGCCGGGGACCGCGGTGTTCCTCACCGCCAACCCGCGTTCGGCACCCGGAGCGCTGCTCCACAACCTCAAGCACAACAAGGTGCTGCACGAGCGCAACCTGGTGGTCAGCATCCGCACCACCGACCGCCCGGTCGTCGACCCGACCCTGCGCGCGACGGTGGAGCGGCTCGACGACAATTTCGAGGTGGTGGTGCTGAACTACGGCTTCATGGAAGCGCCCGACGTGCCTGCCGACCTGGGCGTCGGCGGCAAGGCCGAGATGCGCAGCCTAGATGCGATGAAGACCAGCTTCTTCATCGGCCGCAATACGCTGAAGCCGGAGGCGGATGTCGGCATGCCCTTGTGGCAGGATCGCATCTTCATGTTCATGCAGCGCAACGCGAGCGACCCGACGGATTTCCTGAAGATCCCGCCGGGCAAGGTGCTGGAACTGGGCGAACAGGTGACGGTGTAGGCGTTTCAGGTCCCGCCGTCGGCCTTTCCATTGTCATCCCCGCGCAGGCGGGGATCCATACTGGCTGACCCATCGGTCCCTGCCCATAGCGTCGTGATTATGGATCCCCGCCTGCGCGGGGATGACGGAGAGTAGTGGGCAGCGTCCAGGATCAATCCACCCGCATCGCTTCGGCGGCCAGCGCCTCCGCCTCGACCAGCAGCGCATCGTCGGCGCTGCCCGTCGACACCTTTTCGCGCCCGATCAGCGTCAGTACCGGGACTGCGAGCGGCGTCACCCGGTCGAGATCGACATGCAGCATCGTGTCCGCGGCGCGATCGAGCAGCCCGGCGAGGCGACCGACGTCGGTCATTCGGGCGCGTGCATCGTCCCAGGCCGCCTGCAAGAGGAGATGCGTCGGCTCATACTTGCGCAGCACGTCGTAGATGAGGTCGGTGGAAAAGGTCACCTGTCGCCCGGTCTTGCGCTTGCCGGGATGCTGGCGCTCGACCAGGCCGCCGATCACCGCCACCTCACGGAACGCACGTTTGAGCAGATGCGATTGCTGCACCCAGTCGACGAATTCGTGTTCGAGGATGTCGGGGCTGAACAGGCGGGCAGGGTCGGTGATCTGTTCGAGGCCGTAGACGGCGAGCGCATAATCGTTGGAGACGAAGCCCAGGGGTTTCAGCCCCTCCGCCTCCATGCGGCGGGTGACGAGCATGCCGAGCGACTGGTGCGCGTTCCACCCTTCGAAGCTGTAGGCGACCATGTAATGGCGCCCTTCACGCGGGAAGGTTTCGACGAGCAGCTGGCCGGGGCGGGGCAAAGCGGAGCGCTTCTGCTGGAATTGCAGCCATTCGCGCACGTCGTCGGGAAAGCGCTGCCATGCGTCGGGGTCGGCCAGGAACCCGCGCACCCGCGTCGCGAGGTTGGTCGACAGCGGCATGCGGCTGCCGCCATAGGTCGGGATGCGCGCCGGCTTGGACGAGGCGCGGACGATCAAATCCTCGGTATCGATCCGCTCGACCTCGCACGACAGGCCGGCGAAGAAGAAGGTGTCGCCGGGGCTGAGCTGCGCGGCGAAGCCTTCCTCCACCTTGCCGAGATTGCGGCCGTTCTTGAAGCGGACGTTGAGCATCGTCGCCTCAACGATGATCCCGGCGTTGAGGCGATGCTGCGCCACGAACTTGGGATGGCTGACCCGCCACAGGCCGTCGGGATCCTGCGTCAGCCGCTTGAACCGGTCATAGGCCTTGAGGCTGTAGCCGCCGTCGCGGATGAAGCCGAGCACGCGGTCGAACGTCTCGTCGGTCAACGCCGAATAGGGCAGAGCGGAGCGAACCTCGTCGAGCAGCGCCGCCTGGTCGAACGGCGCGGCGCAGGCGAGCGCCATGACGTGCTGCGCCAGCACGTCCAGCGCACCGGGGCGGAACAGGTCGGGGTCGAGTTCGCCCGCCTCCACGGCATCGAGCGCCGCGCGCGCTTCGAGATATTCGAAGCGGTTGCCGGGGACGAGGATGCCTTCCGATGCCTCGTCGAGCCGGTGGTTGGAGCGGCCGAGGCGCTGGAGCAGGCGGCTGGAGCCCTTGGGCGCGCCCATCTGGATCACGCAATCCACGTCGCCCCAGTCGACGCCGAGGTCGAGGCTGGCGGTCGCGACCAGGGCGCGCAGCCGCCCGGACGCCATCGCACCTTCCACCTTGCGCCGCGCCTCCAGCGCGAGACTGCCGTGGTGGACGCCGATCGGCAGGCTCATCGTGTTGACCTTCCACAAATCCTGGAAGATCAGTTCGGCGAGGCTGCGCGTATTGCAGAAGATGATCGAGGTTCGGTGCGTCTCGATCTCCGCCATCACCTGTTCGGCGGCGTAGCGGCCCGAATGGCCCGACCAAGGCACGCGGTCCTGCGGCAGCAGGATGGCGATGTCGGGATCGGCGCCGGGCTCGCCCTGCACCATCGCCACCTGGTCGATGTCGCCATCTGGCGCGAGCCAGGCGCGATAGCCGTCGGTATCCGCCACCGTCGCCGACAGCGCGACACGGCGCAGGCCGGGGCTGATCCGCTGCAACCGCGCCATGCACAGCGAAAGGAGGTCGCCGCGCTTGCCGGTGGCGAAGGCGTGGACCTCGTCGATGACGATCGTCTTCAGCCCTTCGAACATCGTGATGCTGTCGGGGTAGCTCAGCAGCAGCGACAGCGATTCAGGGGTGGTGAGCAGGATCTGGGGCGGCTTGACCCGCTGGCGCGCCTTGCGGTCGGACGGCGTGTCGCCGGTGCGCGTCTCGACGCGGATGTCGACGCCCATCTCGTCGATCGGCGTGACGAGATTGCGCTGGATATCGACGGCAAGGGCTTTCAGCGGCGAGACGTAGAGCGTGTGCAGGCCGGTGGTCGGCGCCTCGATCAGCTCGGCGAGCGTCGGCAGGAAGCCGGCGAGCGTCTTGCCCGCACCGGTGGTGGCGACGAGCAGCGCGTGGCGTCCGGCGCGGCCTTCGCGCAGCATGTCGAGCTGGTGACGGCGGGGACGCCAGCCGCGGGAGGCGAACCAGTCGGATAGCGGCTGCGGGAGGTCCATTCTCACCTATGTAGGTAGGCGGCGAGGGCGGGGAAATGGGCCAACTGTCCGCCATGGCCATGCGTCCCCGCGACGGCGGAAATCCATACTGGCTGACGTCGCGGATCGATCGCCCGCCGCCGTGATGATGGATCCGCGCCTGCGCGAGGATTGCGGCGGGGCGTCAGCGCGCGTCGTGATCCACCGCGTCACCCTGGTACAGGTCGTGCGTCGCCTGTTCCGTGCGGCGATGCTGGTCCTTTGACACACGGTTGTTGAACTTCGCCCAGATGAGCACGCCGAGCAGCACCATTGCGCCGACGAACACGACGAGGCCCCAGAATGTGCTGATAACCATCGAATCTCTCCCACGACGGATCGCTGGGGTTGCAACGGCTGGGGGCGTGCTTTCGATCCGGCGGCACCGGCGCGCCTCTCGCGCGTAATGACAGGCATGGCACGCTTGGGCGACTGGCTGGAACCGCATCCGCACGGGATCTACGTGAAGCCTGCCGACGCCTGGATCGACCCGTCCGAGCCCGAACCGCGCGCGCTGGTGACCCACGGCCACGCGGATCATGCGCGCGGCGGCCATGGCGCGGTATGGGCGACGCCCGAGACGCTGGCGATCATGGGCGCGCGCTACGGCGAACAGGCGGGCCATCCCGTCGCATATGGCGAGACGATCCGCATGGGGGAGGTGGAGGTCGGCTTCGTCCCCGCCGGACACGTGCTGGGATCGGCGCAGATCGTGCTCGATTTCCGCGGCGAGCGGGTGGTGGTGTCGGGCGACTACAAGCGTCGTGCCGACCCGACCTGCACGCCCTTCGAACTGGTGAAGTGCGACGTCTTCGTCACCGAGGCGACCTTTGCGCTGCCCGTCTTCCGCCATCCCGACACCGGCGACGAGATCGACAAGCTGATCGAACGGTTGCACGCCAACCCCGATCGCTGCGTGCTGGTCGGCGCCTATGCGCTCGGCAAGGCGCAACGGGTGATCGCCGAGTTGCGCGCCCGTGGACACGACGCGCCGATCTACATCCACGGCGCGCTGCAGAGATTGTGCGACCTGTATCAGGAACAGGGCGTGCGCCTCGGCGAATTGCTGCCGGTGGCCGATGCGAAGAAGGCGGACATGGCGGGCCATGTCGTGATGTGCCAGCCCGGCGCGCTCAACGATCGCTGGTCGCGGCGGCTGCCCGATCCGATCACGGCGATGGCATCGGGCTGGATGCGTGTGCGCCAGCGTGCGCGGCAGAAGAACGTCGAATTGCCGCTGATCCTCTCCGACCATGCCGATTGGGACGAACTGACGACGACGTTGAGCGAGATCGCGCCCAAAGAAGTCTGGGTGACGCACGGACGCGAAGAGGCGCTGGTGCACTGGTGCATGACCCGCCAGATCAAGGCGCGCGCGCTGGCACTGCTCGGTTTCGAGGACGAGGATGACTGAGGCGCCGTCCGCTCCGCCGGCGTGACGTTACCCTTCCAGCGCCCGCGCGCGGCGGCGCTGGACGGAGCTGCCGATGCCCATCGCCTCGCGATATTTGGCGACGGTACGGCGAGCGATGTCGAAGCCCTTGGCTTGCAGCAGCTCGACGAGCGTGTCGTCGGAGAGGATCTTGGCGCCCTCGCCCGCGATCAGCGTGCGGATCGCGGACTTGACCGCCTCCGCCGAAACCGCGTCGCCGCCGTCGGCGGCCTGGATCGCCGAGGTGAAGAAATATTTGAGCTCGAACACGCCGCGTGCGCAGCTGAGATATTTGTTGCTGGTGACGCGGCTGACGGTCGATTCGTGCATCTCGATCGCCTCGGCGACCCGCGCGAGCGTCATCGGCTTGAGGTGCGCGACGCCCTTCAGGAAGAACGCCTCCTGCTGCTTCACGATCTCGGCGGCGACCTTGATGATCGTGCGCTGGCGCTGGTCGAGCGCCTTGATGAGCCAGTTGGCGGAGGCGAGGGCGTCGGACAGCCAGGCCCTGGATGCCTTGCCCTGCGGCCCGTGGCTGAGTTCGTGATAATAGCGGCGGTTGACCAGCACGCGCGGCAGTGTCGCGGCGTTGAGTTCGATGCCCCAGCCGGCCTTGGTCTTCATCACGAACAGATCGGGCGTAACGGCGAGCGCAGGTTCCCCGCCATAGCGGCAGCCGGGCTTGGGATCGTAGCCGCGCAGTTCGCGGATCATGTCCGCCATGTCCTCGTCGTCGACGCCGCACATGCGCTTCAGGCGAGCGAGGTCGCCGCGCGCGAGCAGGTCTAGATTGTCGATCAGCCGCGCCATGCAGGGATCGTAGCGATCCGCCTCGCGCGCCTGGAGTGCGATGCATTCGGCGAGATCGCGCGCGCCGACGCCGGTCGGGTCGAGCGTCTGGATCAGCGTCAGGACCCGCTCGACCCGCGCGAGCGCGATGCCGAGGCGATTGGCGATATCGAGCAACGGCACGGTGAGGTAGCCCGCCTCGTCCAGCTGGTCGATCAGATGCTGGGCGATGAACCAGTCGGTGCCATCCACCACCGCCCCCGCCTGAGCGAGCAGATGGTCGGCGAGGCTGGTGTCGGTGTCCGCGAACGAATCGAAGTCGAGCCCATCCTCGCCGCCGAGGCCGCCACCCGTGCTGCCGCCGGTCATCGACAGCGCGCCGTCGAAGCCGCCGCCGCCATCGGCGACGCTGTCCTGCTGATGGCTTTCGGTGGCGTAATCCACGTCGAGCGGATCGGCCTTGGCGGCACCGCTGACCAGTTCGTCGGCGCCGGCGGGCTCGTCGCGCTCGGGACGTTCGGGGCGGACGACCTCGTCGGTCTGTTGCGCCTCGAGCAGCGGGTTCTTCTCGACCTCTTCGGCGATGAAGCTTTCGATCTCGAGGTTGGATAGCGCCAGCAGCTTGATCGCCTGTTGGAGCTGCGGCGTCATCACCAGCGACTGCGTCTGCCGGATGTCGAGGCGGGGGGCGAGGCTCATGCGGCTAGCCCGTCACCCCAGCGCAAGCTGGGGTCTTTTTCGAGCGGACGCACCGGCCGCACGAGATCCCAGCCTGCGCTGGGATGACGGTTGGGGGGACCGCCGGCTTCATATCCCTACAGCGAGAAGCCCTCGCCCAGGTACAGGCGGCGGACATTGGCGTCGGCGACCAGTTCCTCCGGCGATCCGGCGAACAGCACGCGTCCGTCGTAGATGATGTAGGCGCGATCGACGATGTCGAGCGTTTCGCGGACGTTGTGGTCGGTGATGAGCACACCGATGTCGCGGCGCTTCAGGTCCTTCACCAGATCGCGGATGTCGGCGATCGAGATCGGATCGATGCCGGCGAACGGTTCGTCGAGCAGCATGATCGACGGATCGGCGGCGAGTGCGCGAGCAATCTCGGCGCGGCGGCGCTCGCCGCCCGACAGCGCCATCGCGGGGGAGGCACGCAGCCGGGTGAGGCCGAATTCGTCGAGCAGTTTGTCGAGCTTGCGCACGCGCTCGGCAGGGTCGGGCTCGGAGAGTTCGAGCACTGCGCCGATGTTCTTCTCGATCGACAGGCCGCGGAAGATGCTGGTTTCCTGCGGCAAATAGCCGAGGCCGAGGATGGCGCGCCGGTACATCGGCAGCTTGGTGATATCCTCGCCGTCGAGCATGATCCGGCCCGAATCGGGCTTCACCAGGCCCATCACCGAATAGAAGCAGGTCGTCTTGCCTGCGCCGTTGGGGCCGAGCAGCCCCACCACCTCGCCACGGTCGACCGACACCGACACGTCGGTGAGGACGACGCGCTTGTCGTAGGACTTGGCGATCGAGATCGCCTGCAGGCCGCGGTTCACCGGGTCTTCGTGGATCGCTTCGGCGGTCTGGAGGTCGGTCACGGCGTCCATCGGGCGAGGCCTTGCTTCGGATGAGAAAAGCCTTGGCAGGCTTCGTGCATGGCCGCGTCATGGCGCGGGATGACGCGGGAGGAAACCCCTTTTCGGCGAAAGGGTGGCGCGATGCGATCATCATCCCCGTCGGGGCAGGGCTGTCGCATAGGGGCCGTCTGATCCGGGAATGGTGTTCTTCGCTCCTCCGTCATGCCGCACTTGGTCCGGCATCCACCGTGCCGCGCACCAATCCGTTGTTAATTTGGGCACGGTGGACCCCGGACCGAGTCCGGGGTGACGAAGAATATCGGGATGGCATACGCCTTCATCCGAAGGCGACAGCCGTCCCAGCCATATGCGATAGCCCTGCCTTGGGCGGGAAGGCGCGTGAGCGTCAGTTGCGCTTGGGTACCGAGAAGGTGCCGGTTACGCGGCCGCTGGGTGCGGTGCTGACGCTGCCGCCGGGCGTGCTGCCGCCGCCGCCGCGCACCGACGATCCGTCGATCACGGCGCGACCGGTGTCGAGGTTGATGGTCAGCCGGCCGCCGTTCACCGTATTGCCGCCCTGCGTCAGCGTCACCGCGCCGAGCATGGTGATGACCCGGCGGTTGAGATCGTAGATCGCATATTGGCTCTTCGCGGTCTGATCCGGACGGCGCACGGTGACGCCGCCACTCGCGTCCAGGCGCGACACCTGCGGATTGCCGCCGACGACCTGGCCGGTGTAGGTCACGGTCATCCGGGCGGCGTTGAGCGTCATCTCCGCCTGCTTCACCGACACGTTGCCGGACAGCACGGCGCGGTTCGCCTTGTCCTGCAATTCGATATTGTCCGCGCCGAAATCGATCGGTGCGTTCGAATTGTGGGCGGTCTGCGCCGCGAGGGGCGCGGCGGCGAGCAGCAGGGCTACGGTCAGGATGGGAGCGGGAAGGGCACGCATGGCGCGCTATTTCGCCCCTCGCGGCACGATCCGCAAGCGGGCATTGCCGCTGAGGCGCACGGTGCGGTCGTCGAGATTGGCGCTGAGCCGGTTGGCGCTGAACGTCCCCTGCGTCACGGTGCCGGTCACCTTGCCGCGGCTGTCCATCGTCTTCGACTTGAGGTCGATGGTGGCGTTGCTGGTGTCGAGGCTGTAGCCGTCCGGGCCGCGGAAGGTGATCGATCCCGGCACGGTCATCTGTTCGCTGTTGAGATCGTAGCGCCCCTGCCGCGCGCGCAGCACCGCCGGCCCATCCTGCAATTGCAGGTCGGCGGACATGCCGTTGATCTGGACGATCGGCACGCTGCTGCTCTGCTGCACCGCCGATCCGGCGTTGAGCGCAAACGCCTGCCCCTTGTCGTCCTGGCCACGATAGGTGGCCGATTGCAGCTTCATCCGCTCCTTGGCGACCTCGACCTTGTTCTTGTCGAGGACGAAGGACACTTCGCTGCCCGCGGTCAGCGGCGCCATCACCAGAAAGGCGAACAGCACGCCGATCGCGATCGGCAGGCCGCTGTTGAGCAGCGCGATCAGCCGGTCGTGCCGGCTGCCGGGCGCCGCCCAGCGCTGTCGCGCCGATCGGGGAGGGACGATGACCGCGCCCACGTCAGGCGTGCGCGAAGATATCGATCTCGGGCCAGCCGGCGAGATCGAGCGCCGCGCGGGTCGGCAGGAAATCGAAGCACGCCTGCGCCAGCGCGGTGCGGCCCTCGCGTGCCAGCCGCCGGTCGAGCTCGGCCTGCAGGCGGTGGAGGAAGCGGACGTCGCTGGCGGCATAATCCTTCTGCGCGTCGCTGAGTTCGGGCGCACCCCAGTCGGAGGATTGCTGCTGCTTGGACAATTCCTGTCCGAGGAGTTCGCGCACCAGCTCCTTGAGGCCGTGCCGATCGGTGTAGGTGCGCACCAGCCGCGAGGCGATCTTGGTATCATAGGCCGGCGCCGCGATGATCCCCAGATAATGCTGAAGCGCCGCGATATCGAACCGGCCGTAGTGATAGAGCTTCACCCGCGCCGGATCCGCGAGCACCGCCTTGAGGTTCGGCGCGGCATAGTCGCTGTCGGGGCCGAACCGGACGAGGTGCTCGTCCGCGCCGCCGTCCGACAATTGCACGACGCACAGGCGGTCGCGGGGCGTGATGAGGCCCATGGTTTCGGTATCCACGGCGATCGAGGCGCCGGGGGCGAAGACGTCTGCGGGGAGGTCTTCCTCATGGAAGTGAACGGTCATGGCGTGGCCCTACGCCGCAACCGCCCGGCGCTCAATGGGCAAGCGCGCATCCCTGCGCCCGGCTTCGCTATCCGGCGGGATTCGATGTGCCTCGGCGCGCGCACAGACACATGGGTTGTGCCGTTACGGCCACGGTCGGGGATGTATTGGTGCGAAGCGACACTCGATTGCGACGAATTTGTTCGCGGGGACTTGTTTTGTGCGCTATGACGACTCCCAAGGCGCAATAGGTTTGGCGCCCGAGGGCTCGCGTTCGTCGTCCGGCGCACGGGTTCTTCGAACGGATTGGATGCGGGCGAACCGGGAAGACGAACAGGGTTATGAGTTACGACAAAGGTGGCCGCGGCAACCGTGGCGGACGTGGTCGCGATAAGCGCGACGGTTTCGGCGGCGACGATTTCGGTGGCGGCAGCAGCTACGGCGGCGGCGGTTTCGGCGGCGGCGGCTTTGGCGGCGGTGACCGTGGCGGCTTCGGCGGTGGTGGTTTCGGTGGCGGCGGCTTCGGCGGCGGCGGTGACCGCGGCGGCTTCGGTGGCGGCGGCGGTGGTGGTGGCTTCCGCGGCGGCGGTGGTGGCGGCGGCTTCGGCGGCGGCCGCGGCATGCCCCCGCAGGTGGTCGGCGAAGGCACCGGCGTGGTCAAGTTTTTCAACGCGCAGAAGGGCTTCGGCTTCGTCGTCCGCGACGACGGCGGCGAAGACGTGTTCGTGCACATCTCGGCGGTCGAGCAGGCCGGCCTCAGCGCGCTGGCCGAAGGGCAGCCGCTCGGCTTCACGCTCGTCGATCGCGGCGGCCGTATCTCGGCCACCGAGCTCAAGATCGATGGCGAGCCGATGGCCGTTACCGAGCGTGCGCCGCGTGAGCCGCGCGAAGGTGGCTTCGGCGATCGTGGCCCGCGTGGCGGCGCCGGCGGTGCCGGTGGCCCGCAGCGTCAGCTGACCGGCGAAAAGGCGACCGGCGTGGTCAAGTTCTTCAACGCCATGAAGGGCTTCGGCTTCATCCAGCGTGACGACGGGCAGCCCGATGCGTTTGTGCACATCTCGGCCGTCGAGCGCGCCGGCATGCCGACGCTGAACGAAGGCGACCGCCTGTCGTTCGAGATCGAGGTCGACCGTCGTGGCAAATATGCCGCGGTGAACCTGTCGCCGGCATCGTAATCATCCCGATTCGCTAAGTCGAAGGGCCCGGTTCCGCAGCAGCGGCGCCGGGCCTTTTGCGTTTCATCCGCGGCCGTGCGATCGAACGGCGGGTACAGGAGGCGCAGGCATGTTGAGACTGGCGATGGCGATGGCGGCGATCACGGTGACGGCCGACCTGCCGCAGGCGCCCGCCTCCGCGGGACAGCGCGCCGCGACGCCAGCGCAAGCGCCGATGGCGGGCGTGCCGGTCTATGCGGCGACGGTGGTCGCCCGGCTACCACACGACAAGGGCGCCTTTACCGAAGGGCTGCTATTCTGCGGCGGCGGCTTGTACGAAAGCACGGGCAAGGAGGGCGCATCGGACATCCGCCGCGTGACGCTGGCCGATGGCAAGGTCGCCGCGCGAGCGCGAATCGCCCCCGACCTGTTCGGCGAGGGCATCGCCTGCTGGAAGAACCAGTTGCTCAGCGTGACGTGGAAGACGGGAATCGGCTTTCGCTGGGCGCTCCCCGCTTTGAGCCGAACCGGCAAGCCGTTCCGGTACGCGGGCGAGGGCTGGGGGATGACGACCGATGGCGACCGGATCATCCTGTCCGACGGCACGCCGACGCTGCGGGTGATGGATCCGGCGACCTTCGCGGAGCGTGGCAGGATCGCGGTAACGATGAACGGTCGGCCGCTCCGGCAGCTCAACGAACTGGAATATGTCCGCGGTCGCATCCTCGCCAACGTATGGATGAGCGGCTTCATCGCACGGATCGACCCCGCGACCGGCAAGGTCGACGGCCTGATCGACGTACGGCCGCTCCTTGCCGAGATCGGCAACCCCGATCCCGATGCGGTCGCCAACGGCATCGCCTATGATGCGGCGCATGATCGGCTGTATGTGACGGGCAAATACTGGCCGACGCTGTTCGAGATCAAGCTTGGTGCCGAGGTCGGCCGGGCGCGGTGACCGGCTGCGGTGGCGACGCGATGGCGGTCCGTGCCACGGTGCGCCGGAAGACGACAGGTCCGACCCGGCCTATACTCGACAGGATTGTCGATCCGTCGTAGACCGATCGCCTGCCTGGGGGAGTAGGCGAACATGACGAAACGACGGTGGCTGATCGGTGTCGGCACGGTATCGGCGATCGTCGTGGCATGGTTCGTGGCCCCCTTCGTGCACATGCTCTGGCTGGTCTATTGGCATGGTCCACCGGCGCTCGAACGGCTTCCGGTCAGCAAGCCTGCCGCCGTCCTGCGCTACGGCCCGGCCGCCGAGCAGATCGAGGAGCTACGGCTGCCGCCCGGAAGAGGCCCGTTTCCCGTCGCCGTCGTGTTGCATGGCGGCTGCTGGGATGCTTCGATCGGCGGTACGGCCCGCAGTGTCGCACCGCTGGCCGACGCCCTGACCCGGCGTGGCGTCGCGACGCTGAACGTCGAATATCGGCAGCTGGGGCAGGTTGGCGGGGGTTGGCCTGGCACATTTCACGATGCCGGTACCGCGATCGATTCGCTACGCCCGCTGGCGTCGCGCTATCCGTTGAACCTGGATCGCGTGATCGTAGTTGGTCATTCGGCGGGCGCGTTGCTTGCAAGCTGGGCGGCGGTGCGCCCCAGGCTGGCGCCGACAAGCGACATCTACGCTGCCGATCCGGTGAGGCCTGCCGCGGTTGTCGCGATCGACGGCCCCAGCAGCCTCGCCGAGTTCATCGGCAAGGACAAGGAGGTCTGCGACAAGCCGGTGATCATGCCGTTGATGGGCGGCACGCCCGCGCGTGTGCCGCAACGCTACCGTGACGCCTCCGCGCGAGATCACCTTCCCCTGGGCATACCGCAATATATGGCCGAGGGGGCGTTCGCTGACCTGATGGATCCATATGTGCGACGTGCCCGTGCGGCCGGCGACCCCGTCGACGTCTATCGCACGCAGCGCCCCTCGCATTTCCGCATCATCAACCCAACCGAGCCGGAGGGAGCAGGCACCGTGTCGCTCATCCTGCGCGCGGTGGCGGCGACCGGAGACAGAGTGAAGGCCCGGTAACTGCGGCGCGCGATGATCGGCCCGGTTGGCACGTAGCCGGCAGGTGCCCGTCTACGTCACCAGCCGCCGCAACGTGTCCACCCGGTCCGCCTCCGCGGCGGGTTTGTCCGTCCTGATCCGGGCGATCCGCGGAAAGCGCATCGCGACGCCGGATTTGTGGCGGGTGGAGGCGTGGATCGAATCGAAGGCGACCTCCAGCACCAGCGTCTTCTCCACCTCGCGCACCGGCCCGAAGCGGTTGAGGGTGTGGCGGCGCACGAACGAATCGAGCATACGCAATTCCTCGTCGGTGATCCCCAAATAGGCCTTGCCGACGGGCAGCAGCTCGCCGTCCTCGGTCCAGCAGCCGAAGGTATAGTCGCTGTAATAGGACGAGCGGCGGCCGTTGCCGCGCTGGGCATACATCATCACGCAATCGGCGGTCAGCGGGTCGCGCTTCCATTTGTACCACAGGCCGGCACGGCGACCGCCGACATAGGGGCTGTCACGCCGCTTGAGCATCACGCCTTCGATCGCGGCGTCGCGGGCGCCGGCACGGATCGCCTCCAGTTCGGTGAAACTGGCGGCCTCGATCACCTGGCTGATATCAAACCGGTCGGGATCGAGCCGCGGAACGAATGCCTCCAGTCGCGCCCGCCGCTCGCTCCACGGCAGCGCGCGCAGGTCTTCCGTTCCGTCGAACAGGATATCGTAGAGCCGGACGAAGGCGGGATAATCGGCGAGCATCTTCTGGCTCACCACCTTGCGGCCCAGCCGCTGCTGGAGCGCGTTGAAGCTCGCCGCACCGCCGCCTTCGTCCAGGGCGCCGCCCTGGAACTCACCCTTGACCAGCAATTCGCCATCCACCGTGCCGGCCTCGGCGAAGGCGGCGGCGACGTCGGGGAAGCTGGCGGTCACGTCGTCGCCGGTGCGGCTGTAGAGCCGCGTCTGGCCGTTGACGTGAACGATCTGGACGCGGATGCCGTCCCACTTCCATTCGGCGGCATAGTCGGCAAGATCAACCTGCGCATCCTCCAGTCCGTGCGCGAGCATGAACGGGCGGAAGACGGGGACGTCAGCCGACGTCGGCTGTTCGCCCTTGCCCTGTGCCCAGGCGAACAGGCTGGCATAGGGCGGGGTAAGGCCGTGCCACACCTCCTCCACAGCATCGACGTCGAGGCCGAAGGCCTGTGCGAGCGCCGTCTTGGCGAGGCGCGCGGAGACGCCGATGCGCAATGCGCCCGTCGCCATCTTGAGCAGGGCGAATCGCTCCTCGGCATCCAGCCGGTCGAGCATGCCGGCGAGCACCGCCGGCGCATCCGAGCGCGACAGGTGGCGCAGGGCATCCACCGCGGCGGTGATCGACAGCGGACCGCCATCGGCCGCGGGGACCAGCTCCGGCCAGAGCAGCGCCACCGTTTCCGCGGTATCGCCGACATAATCGCGGCTCATCCGGAACAGCACCGGATCTACCCGCGCCTCGATCAGCGCGCGGATCTGGGCCGGCTTGACGCCGGGCAGGTCGAGATCCCCGGTCAGCGCCGCCATCGCCCAGCCGCGGTCGGGATCGGGCGTCGCATGCAGGTAGTCGACGATCAGCTTCAGCTTGGCGTTACGCCCGCGGGTGTAGATGAGCGAATCGAGAAGCGCGGCGAAGGCGTGCATGGCTGCCAAACGCATGGCGCGATCGTTCCGCTCCCGCTACGGGCGGCGGCGTGATCCGCCGTCTCCTTTTCGTCGCGCTGGGGCTCGTCCTGCTGCTCTGTGCCGCGCTGCTGACGGGCTATGCCGGCGCCCGTGCCGATCCGGTGATCCGCCGTACGGCGGTGAACCTGCCCGGCTGGCCCGCTGGAAAACCGCCGATCACCATCGCGCTGATGAGCGACATCCACATGGAAAGCGCGGCGATGGACGAAGGTCGGCTCGCCCGGATCGTGGCTAGGGTGAATGCGCTGCATCCCGATCTGGTGGTGATCGCCGGCGACTTCGTCGAGGGGGAAGGCGTGGCCGAGGCGGAGCGCGCGATCCCGCTGCTGGAGTGGCCTCTGGCGCGGCTGAGGGCGCCGCTGGGCGTGGTGGCGGTGCTCGGCAACCACGACCATTGGACGGACCCTGCGCCGCTCGCCGCGATGCTGCGGCGGATCGGTGTCGTGGTGCTGGTCAACCAAGCCCAGGCGATCGGGCCACTCGCCGTCGGCGGGCTGGACGATCCGGCGACGCATCGCGAGCGGATCGCCCCGACCAGCGCTGCACTGGCGATGCTGGATGGCGCCGGCGTGATGGTCGCGCATTCGCCGGATATCGCCATGCGGCTGCCGCCGCGCACCCGGTTGTTGCTCGCGGGGCATACCCATTGCGGACAGGTGGTGTTGCCGCTGATCGGCGCACCCGTGGAGGTGACCGATTCGCATTACCGCTGCGGCATCGTCCACGATCCCGGCCGGGTGACGATCGTCACCGCCGGCCTCGGCACCAGCGAGCTTCCGGTGCGCGTCGGTGCGCCGCCGGACATCTGGCTGGTGCGCGTCGGCGGCCTGATGCGGCCGCCGGCACGGTAAAACGTCAGTCGACCGCGTCCTTGACCGCCTTGCCGGCCACCAGGCTGATGACGAGGAACAGCAGGAACAGCGCGATCGCGATGAAGAACAGGATCTTGGCGATGCCGACGAAGGCGCCGCCGATGCCGCCGAAGCCGAGCAGGCCCAGCACGACGCCGATGATGAGGAAAGTGAGGGCAAGCTTGAGCATGGCGGGTCCTTTCTGGCGGATGAGACGATGGGCGGCGGCCCCAGTGGGTTGACCGCCGCGGAGAGCGGTCAGCCCTTGCGGCTGGCCTCGAACAGGAACCAGGCGCGTTCCTCGGCCTGATCGGTCCATTCATCGACGATGCCGCTGGTGGCATTGTCTTTGGCCTCTTCGGCCGCGTCCTTTACTACGCGGAAGCCTTCGACCAGCTTGAGATTGTCCTCGCGCAGCTCTGCGAGCATCGCGTGCGCGTCGACGAAATCCTGATCGTTGTCGGCGATCGACTGACGGCGGCTGATGTCGCCGATCGAGCGCAACGTCGTGTTGCCGGTCTTGCGCACCCGCTCCGCGATCGCGTCCGTCACGCCGAGGATCTGCGCCGCCTGATCGTCGAGCAACAGGTGGTAATCGCGGAAATGCGGGCCGGAGACGTGCCAGTGGAAGTTCTTGGTCTTGAGGTACAGCGCATAGCAATCCGCCAGCGACGCATTGAGTGCGTCCGCTACCGAACGCGTGTTGCTGAGGTCGGTCGGCGTGCTGAGCGCCGGATTGGGGTCGGGCATGGGTTTGCTCCTGGAATAGGTTCGTTGCGGGAACGATCCGATGATGGAATCGCTCCATTTCCAGCGGGCAATTTGCGGATCACACTGATCGGACGACGCTCAGACGAGGCCGATCGCGCCGAGGCCCAGCCACAGTGCGGCGATGACGAACAGCGTGCCGATGATGCGCCGCGCGACGGCGAGCGGCAGCGCGGTCCAGCTTGCCTCGCCCAGCACGGCGGCGGGGACGATCACCGCGAGCGATCCCAGCATCGCACCCACGGCGGCGAGCCACGGCAACGTCGCGCGTGCGGCGAGCGCCATCACGATGAACTGCACGCCGTCACCGAACGCGAGGATGAAGAGGCCGACAAGGCTGGTCAGCAGGGCGCCGATGCGCCAGCGATCGAGCCGGTCGGGTGCCTTCACCGGAAACCAGGCGCCGCCGCCCTGGAACAGCAGCGCCAGCGCGAGGAACAGCTGCTTGGCCTCAGGCGTCATGCGCGGCGCGAGCAGGGCCCCGGCTGCGGCCGCGGCCAAGCCTGCACCGAGGATGGCGACGGCAGCGCCCGCGATCACCACGCCCGGCGCCCGGTAGCGGTCGGCCAGGATCGCGGCGAGCCATGCGGGTCGATCGCCGATCTGCGCCAGCGCAGCGGCGAGCAGCGCCGCCATCAGGGCATCCATCAGCCGGGCACCATCAGCCGGACAGCCGTACCGAACAGGCGGCGGCGAAGGCGTCGCAGGCGCGCACGTCCTGCCGCTCGCACGCCACCGCATCGCCGAGCACCCGCAGCCAGCCATGCACCAGCGCGCCATGTTCGCCGCGCGACAGCGCCGAATCGACGAAGTGCGTGACGGTGACCGCCGGGTTCAGGCCGGCGCGATGCGCGATCAGGCGGATCTGGTTGATGTCGGGCTTGAGGTCGCGGGCAAAGGCATAGGGCGCCCGCACGTCGATCGCCGCGATTCGCGCCGCCAGGTCGGCGCGTACTGCCGCCAGCCCTTCACCGTCTCCCTCCAGACTGCCTGTCATTACCCCCTCCATGTGTTTTTCCGAGGTTCAGCGTGCGCCGACAGTGGTAAGGGGGCGGTTAAGAACCCGCGCTGGGGCAACGCGCGGTTGACTTTCCGGCGATGCTGCCCCATGCGCCGCGACTGATCGAGCGGCGGCGTTGGTGCTGCCGCTCTCCTTGTTTTCAGGATTAGGGCTCATGGCCAAGCCGACTACCGTCAAGATCAAGCTCGTCAGCACCGCCGACACCGGCTTCTTCTACGTCACCAAGAAGAACCCGCGCACGAAGACCGAGAAGCTGAGCTTCAGCAAGTACGACCCGGTCGTGCGCAAGCACGTCGAGTTCAAGGAAGCCAAGATCAAGTAAGCAGGGCTGCGGCGCGACCAGCGCCGCGTCTGCACGGCTTCACGCAGAGCCGCTGGTGCACTCCGCGCCGGCGGCTCTTCGCGTGCGCGCGTGACATCGCAAGGCACTGGGTGATCTGCCTTGGGCCGGGCTAGGTTCGGCCATATTGCGTTCATGTTCGCGCGTCATAGCAGATTTCGGCGGCCGGATTCCCCCGGTCGCCCTGTATCGCGTCACTACGGATCAAGGGCGGTATCCTCCTCGCGGAGGATGCCGCCCTTGGTTTTTGTGGCGTCGAACGGTGCGTTCGGACGCATCGCGACCCATCGTGATCCACCGGACGCGCGTCGCTGGCGACCGGTGGTGCCGGTCGTCCGGAACCAGCCGCGGCCAACCTGCGTTATGAATTCCGCTTGCAGCACTCAGCCTCTCTCGGGGGGCAGGGGTCTGGGAGCGCGCGGCGCCCTGTCGGAGCTTCATCGCTCGGCAGGGCGTCTTTCGTTTTCCGGGTCAGAGCAGCGCGGTCACCGCGTCCATGAAGCGGGCGAGGCTGATCGGCTTCGACACATAGGATCGCGCGCCCGCCGCGCGGATGCGCTCCTCGTCGTCGCGGCCGGCATAGGCGGTCACCGCCATGACCGGGATGGTCCGCAAGTCGTCGTCCGCCATCAGTTCGAGGATCAGCTCATAGCCGGTGACGTGCGGCATCTGGATGTCCATGATGATGAGGTCGGGGCGGAATTCACGCGCCCGTGCCACCGCCTCGCGCCCGTCGCGCACCGGCTCCGCCACGAAATCGTGGGCGCGCAGCAGGTCGCAGAACAGCTTCAGATTGAGTTCGTTGTCCTCGACAACGAGCACCCGTTTCGCCACGTGCGTCACCGATCCTTTTCCGATTGCAGGGACGATAGGCAATGCGCGCGCGCGATACAAACATCCCCGACCCGGAAACGCTGGCGCTGCATGCGCTGGTGTGGACGCTGGCCGAGCCGGCGCGGGCCGACCGGCTGGTCGCCGTCACCGGCCTCTACCCCGACGACCTGCGCGCCCGCGCCGCCGAACCGGCGGTGCTGGCCGCAGTGATCGGCTATCTCGAATCGTACGAACCCGATCTTATCGCCTGCGCCGATGCGCTGGGCGTTCCCCCCGAGGCGCTGCCGCGCGCCCGCCAGACCCTGGAGGCCCGATGAAGCCGCTGCTGATTTCCGATTGCGATGAAGTGCTGCTGCACATGGTGACGCATTTCGGCGCCTGGCTGGGTGAGACGCACGCGATCGATTTCACCCCCGACGGCGCCGATTTCGCCAATTCCATGCGCCACCGCGATACCGGCGAGGTGCCGACGCGCGAACAGATGTGGGCGATGCTCGGCGGCTTCTTCCCGGGCGAGATGCACCGGCAGACGCTGGTGCCGCACGCCGCCGAGGCGCTGGCGCGACTCGCCGAACGGGCCGACATCGTGATCCTTACCAACCTGACCGACGCATGCCGGACCGCCCGCATCGAGCAATTGGCCCGCTTCGGCATCCGGCATCGCGTCGAGTGCAACCAGGGCGGCAAAGGCGAACCGGTCGCCCGGCTGGTGGCGGAGCACGGCGATCCGGTGACGGTGTTCGTCGACGATCTGGCCGTTCACCACGAATCGGTCGCGCGCCATGCACCCGGCGTCCATCGCCTGCACATGGTGTCCGAACCCTCGCTGGCGCCGAGCGTGCCCAAGGCTCCGCACGCGCATGCGCGGATCGACAACTGGCGCGAGGCGTCGGACTGGATCGAGGCGCGCTTCGCGGGCGGCGTCGCCGCGGCGGGATAAGCATTGCACCCGGTTTGCGCGGGGCGGGGGATGCTCTACAGCGCCGTCATCATCCAGAAGGACTGTCCATGACCACGCATGTCGACCGCAAGCTCGAGGAACTCGGCCTGACCCTGCCGGAGGCGGCGGCGCCCGTCGCGGCCTATGTGCCGGTGGTCGAGGCGGGCGGGATGCTGCACCTGTCAGGGCAGCTGCCGTTCAAGGACGGCCAGCTGGTCACCGGGCGGGTGGGCGACGGCGTGTCGCTGGAAGACGGGCAGGAGGCCGCGCGGCTGTGCGGCCTGATGATCGTCGCGCAGGTCAAGAAGCATCTCGGCGGCGACCTGTCGCGGATCAAGCGGATCGTGAAGCTGGGCGTGTTCGTCAACAGCCACGGCGACTTCACCGACCAGCCGAAGGTCGCCAACGGCGCGTCCGAACTGATGGTCGCGCTGTTCGGCGATGCCGGCAAGCATGCGCGCAGCGCCGTCGGCGTGCCGGTGCTGCCGCTCGGCGCGGCGGTGGAGGTCGATGCGATCATCGAACTCGCCTGAGACGCGCTGAGCGCCTCTGCGCGAACCCCGTCTTGAGCCCTCCGCAAACGCCCGCGGTGTGCCTATATCGGCGGCGATGACCTCTACCCCCGTCGCCGCCCGCCTCGTCGATGGCGTTCGTGCCATTCCCGCCGACCAATGGGATGCCTGCGCCGGCACCGCCAATCCCTTCGTCAGCCACGCCTTCCTCGCCGCGCTGGAGGAATCGGGCAGCACCGGCGGGCGCTCCGGTTGGCAGCCGATTCCGATCGTCGTCGATGGCGCCGATGGCCGTCCGGCCGCCATCGCGCCGGCCTATGCCAAGAGCCACAGCCAGGGCGAATACGTCTTCGACCATGCCTGGGCGGACGCGTGGGAGCGGGCCGGCGGCGCTTATTATCCCAAGCTTCAGGTGGCCGCGCCGTTCAGCCCGGTGCCGGGGCCGCGGCTGCTGCTGCGCGACCCAGCCGCCGCGCCGGCGCTGATCGCGGCGCTGGAGGCGGTGACCGATCAGCATGGCCTGTCCTCCGCGCATGCGACCTTTGTCAAGCCCGATCAGGTGCCGCTGTTCGAACAGGCGGGCTGGCTGATTCGCGAGGGGACACAATTCCATTGGGCCAACCAGGGCTATGCGAGCTTCGACGATTTCCTCGGCGCGCTCGCCAGCCGCAAGCGCAAGGCGATCCGCAAGGAACGCGCCGCCGCCGTCGAAGGGCTGACCATCCGGCACCTGTCGGGCGCCGAGATCTGCGATGAGCATTGGGATGCCTTCTGGACCTTTTACCAGGATACCGGCAGCCGTAAATGGGGCCGGCCGTATCTGACGCGACGCTTCTTCCCGCTGCTGGGTGAGGCGATGGGGGACAAGGTGCTGCTGATCCTCGCCGAGCGTGACGGGCGGCCGATCGCGGGGGCGCTCAACCTGATCGGCGCGGAGACGCTCTACGGGCGCTATTGGGGCTGCACCGAGGAGGTGCCGTTCCTCCATTTCGAGCTCTGCTATTACCAGGCGATCGACGCCGCCATCGCGCGCGGTCTCAAGACGGTGGAGGCCGGCGCGCAGGGTGAGCACAAGCTGGCGCGCGGCTATGTTCCGGTGCCGACCTGGTCGGCGCATTACCTGCCCGATGCCGGCTTCCGCCGCGCCGTCGCCGACTTCCTGGTGCGCGAGCGCGAGGCGGTCAGCGAGGAACACGCCTATCTCGCTGAACTGGCGCCATTCAGGAAAAGCGGGGCAGGCGAATAGGCACCCGCCGCGGCGGCAGCAGCGACGGGTCCAGCGTCACCGCCGGCGGCGTCCGGTCGTCGATGCGGTAAAGCACGTCGTCGCCGCTGCGCCAGATCGGCGTCAGGCCGGTCAGGAACTCCGCGCCGACCGGCGGCGGGTTGATGAGCCACACGTAATCGAACGCCTGGCGCGGCAGATAGGCGAGCGACACCCTGAGCGGCCGCCACCATTCGCCACGGCAGCGCCGGTCGGTGACCAGCTGCGAGGGATCGTGCGCGAAGCGGCCGGCGGGGGTGTAGCGCACCGTCAGCAACTGCCCGCCGGCCATCGACCATTGGTCGTTGGCATAAGCGATGCGGCGTTCGAGCGCGAGGCCGGCGGCATGCTCCAGCCGCGAATAGAGCCATGCGTCCTGGCAGGTGCGGCCGACCATCGTCAGCAGCCGCGCGCCCCGCGGCACATGGTCGAGCGCGGTGAGCGCGCGGTCGTAATCGCGATCGAACTGCCGATAGCTGACCGTGGTCGCCGCCAGCCGTACGCCGAAAAAGGCGAGGCCCAGCGCCGCCAGCGTCGAGGCGCCGCGGAACGACAGCCCCCGCTTCGGCCGCAGCGCGATCAGCGCGATGGCGAGCGCGAAGGGCGCGAGCCGCATGTCGGCATAGGCCGAACCGAAGACAATCCTGGGCAGGAGGAGGTAGATGGCGGTGAGGAAGAGCGCGGACAGCAGCAGATTGCGCGAATATTCGACGCGATCGTCGCGCACGCCCTTCAGCAGGATGACGAACAGCACGGTGACGGACGCGAGGTCGAACGCCATCCAGCGATCGCGCAGCACCATGATGACCCAGCCAACCTTGGCGCGCCAGTTGAACCAGTCCATCGTGTTGCCGGTGACATGGTCGCCCGAGCGCCACAGGACCATCATGGCGAAGGGCAGGGCGAGCGGCAGGCAGCCGATGCCGGCGCGCACCCAGCTTTCCAGCCAGTGGCCGCTCTTGCGGTCCTTCCTGAGGTCGTGCTGGCGGATCATCTCGGCGGAAAAGGCGAGGATGCCGAGCACGCCCCAGCCGAAGGTGTGGCAGATCCACAGGGCGCAGGACAGCGGCACGAACAGCACGGCGCGCAGCCGGACGCTGCCGAGCCGCCCCATCCGCAGCCACAATGCGAACAGGTTGAGCGCCAGCGCCATCGACAGCGCGAAGTTCACGAAACCGAACTGAAACGGATAGCTATAGGCGAGCGGCAGCGCGAAGAGCGCGGTCGCCGGGATGCGGCCATGCACCTCACGCGCGATCCACAGCAGCCCCGACACGATGAGGGCGGGGATCGCCATCACGATCAGCTTGACCGCCAGTTCCAGGCCGAAGATCGGCGCCAGCGGCTCGATCAACAGGTCGACACCGAGGTTGCCGATCATCTGCCAGCGGAAATCGTACCAGTCGGCAAGCCAGGGATAGGCCGCGCCATCCAGCTGGACGCGATAGCGCCCCATGTGACCCGGCAGGTCGACCAGCGGCGGGATGTCCGGCCACAGCAACGGGATCATCGTCGCGATCACCACCGCGACCACGAACCACCGTGTTTGCCACCAGTGCAGCTTATGCCCCTGCATCCCCTTGCCTTAGGGGCTGGGGGCGCCCGACGACAAGCGGTCTCGCGCAAAGATTGTCGCTCCGTCCGTCGCAACCGCGACCGCGACGAAGCCCGCCGGTGCGCCGTCGCGCGGGGTGCGGCCGAGCGAGGCCGCGATGCTGCGCGGATCGGCGGCGCCGGGCAGGCCGGCGCAGGCCACCACGTAATCGACGTGCCATCGGTCCGCGATCCCCGCCGCTGTGGCAGGCGATGCGGCGTAGAAGCGGAAGGGGACGAGATTGCCGGCGGTGTTGCGGTGGTAGGGCGCGGCGACGACGCGGTGCGGCGTTGCCGCCAGCACCCACGATCCCGCGTCGATCGGCGCCAGCACCGTTCCCGGCGCCAGCGTCCGCAGCGCGCGCATCGCCGCCGCCGACGCGCAATCGCCGCGGATGGCGTCGCCAAAAACGGTGGTGCCGCCCCGCGGCGCCAATGCGTCCGCCGCCAGCGGGTAGAGCATGCCGGCCGAGGCCAGCCATGCACCCGCCACCTGCCAGCCGCCATGCCTTCGCGCCTCTCCAATCATCGTGGCCAGGCCCGGCGCCGCCAGCATCGCCGCGGCATAGGCGCCGCGCAGTTGGACGAGGGCGATGGCCAGCGTCGCGGCGAGCAGCAGGGCGACGATCCCCCAGCCGGCACCGGGCCGCCGTCGCACCCGGTACAGCGTCGCCGGCAAGCCGATGACGGCAAGGCCGAGGTAGCCGATCGCCGTCGCCGGTGCCGCGGTCAGGACCGATTGCGCTTCCTCGACATGCGACAGCCAGAGTGCGTCGAGTACCGGCGTGACCGCCCCGTAAGGCGACAGGCATTGCGACGCATGCAGCAAGGCCGCCGTCACGACCGGCACGCCGACCGCGGCGGCAAGGATGCCGCGCGCTGCCCGCCCGGTGACGCGATAGCCGGCAAGCCCGATCGCGCCTGCCGCCGCTGCCGCTGCCGCTGCCGTGCCGAAGGCGGCGGACGTGAATCCGTCGCAGGCGGGATAGTCGAACCCCGCGCTCGCAAAGGCCGCCCGTCCGATCCCCAGCATGACGGCAAGGCCGGCGGCGAAGGCGGGTAGGGTGTGTCGCTCGCCGCTCGCGATCCATTGCGCGGCGACCATCGCGCTCAGGATCGCCAGCGCGGGCATCGTCTCCAGCCCGACGATCAGGCTGGTGCCGACGCACGCGCCCGCCAGCGCCATGCCGCGGCCACCGCCGCGCAGCACGGCCAGCGTCGCGGCGAGCAGCAGCACGACCTGCACGTTGTGATGATCGATCCGCCCCGGCAGGAACACGCTCGTCGCCGGATAGGCGAGGGCCGCGACGATCATCGCGGTGCGTGCCGCCTCGGGCGCGGCAAGCCGACGCGTGATCCGCGCGACCAGCAGCAGCGCGACGGCAAAGAGCAAAGCCGGCCAGAGCAGCACCGCGGTCAGTTCCGCCGCCGATGTGCCCACAACGGGCGTCAGCAGCGCGATGATCGCCCCCGGCCCCAGATCGACCAGCCGGCTCCAATGCATGGGCAGTCCCGGCGGTGGCCCGAGCCGATGCTGGGTCAGGTCGCTCCAGCGCTGGCTACCCAGCCAGTCGCGGATCTGCTGGAGCCGCATCGCATCGTCGGTATCGGGCAGATGCAGCAGCGACAGCTGCGTCCAGTCGCGCCACGTCCAGACGACGCTCAGCACCAGCGCGAGCATCAGCGCTGCGAGCGCATCGTGGCGGAGGCGGGCGGTCATCGCCCGCCTCCTACCCGATCGTGATTAAGGCGCCGTTAGGGCGCGGCGACATGCCGCTCGGCCCTTTTTCCCTCGTTCCTCTACGAGAGGCGAGGAAAGAAACAGAGTGGAACGTCGCGTCAGTCGCGCCGGCCGAGCAGGCGCAGGCGCAACGCGTTCAACTTGATGAAGCCCGCCGCGTCGCGCTGGTCGTAGGCGCCCTGATCGTCCTCGAAGGTCACGACCTTTTCCGAGTACAGGCTGTTGGGCGACTTGCGACCGACCACGTACACGCCGCCCTTGTAGAGCTTGAGGCGGACGGTGCCGGACACGTTCGCCTGACTGTGGTCGATCGCCGCCTGCAGCATTTCGCGCTCGGGGCTGAACCAGAAGCCGTTGTAGATCAGCTCGGCATAGCGCGGTGCCAGCTCGTCCTTGAGGTGCGCGGCGCCGCGGTCGAGCGTGATCTGCTCGATGCCGCGATGCGCGAGGTGATAGATGGTGCCGCCCGGCGTTTCATACATGCCGCGGCTCTTCATGCCGACGAAGCGGTTCTCGACGAGGTCGAGCCGGCCGATGCCGTGGCGACGGCCGAGTTCGTTGAGCTTGGTCAGCAGCGTCGCCGGGCTGGTCGCCTCGCCGTTCAGCGCGACGCCGTCGCCACGTTCGAAATCGATCGTGATATATTCCGGCTGGTCGGGCGCATCCTCCGGGTTGACGGTGCGGCTGTAGACGTAATCCGGCACCTCCTGCCACGGGTCCTCCAGCACCTTGCCCTCCGACGAGGTGTGGAGAAGGTTGGCATCGGTCGAGAAGGGCGATTCGCCCCGCTTGTCCTTGGCGACCGGGATCTGGTGCTGTTCCGCGAACTCGATCAGCCGGGTGCGACTAGTGAGGTCCCATTCGCGCCACGGGGCGATGACCTTGATGTCCGGGTTCAGCGCGTAATAGCCGAGCTCGAAACGGACCTGGTCGTTGCCCTTGCCGGTCGCGCCGTGGCTGACCGCGTCGGCGCCGACCATTTTGGCGATCTCGATCTGACGCTTGGCGATCAGAGGCCGCGCGATCGAGGTGCCGAGCAGGTACAGCCCCTCGTACAGCGCGTTGGAGCGCATCATCGGGAAGACGTAATCGCGCACGAATTCCTCGCGCAGGTCGTCGATGAAGATATGCTCCGGCTTGACGCCCGCCATCTCCGCCTTCTTGCGCGCGGGCTCCAGCTCCTCGCCCTGGCCCAGGTCGGCGGTGAAGGTCACGACCTCGCAATTGTACGTCTGTTGCAGCCATTTCAGGATCACGCTCGTATCCAGCCCGCCCGAATAGGCGAGAACGACACGGTTGATCTGATCGGCCACGGCAGCATCCTTGAACAAGGGAGAATGGCCGCGCCACTAGGCCGCTGCGGCCCGAGGCGCAACGTCTGCGTTCACCGCGGGTTTAGGGGGGCGGCTTTACCACCACCCGCACATCGATCCATCGGAGACGTCATGGTCCGCCCCTCGCTTGCCCTGTTGCCGCTGTTCCTGCTCGCCACGCCCGCCCTCGCCGCGGACAAGGTGGACCCCAAGCTGCGCGCGGAATTCGACAAATCCGATCTCAATCACGACGGTTTCCTCAGCCGTGCGGAGGTGGAGGCGCGCGTCGACCGGATGGACGTCGGCAAGCAGAAGATGGCGCCGGGCAAGGCCAAGGCGATCGCCGGCGCCTTCTTCAACACCGCCGACGCCAATCACGACGGCAAGGTCTCGCCGATCGAGATGCAGGGCCTCTTCCGTGCGCTCGCCTCGCGCTACGATACCAACCATGACGGCGTCGTCAGCCTGGAGGAACGCGCCGCCGCGCGTGCCGCCGTGGTCGGGCCGCCGGCAGGTGCCGGAGCGCCGAAGGGGCGGTAAGTGCCGGTTGTTACGGTCCTGACCCTAACCGTAGTCATCCCCGCGCAGGCGGGGATCCATAGTCGCAGGACTATCGGCTCCATCTCCAGCCGTCGTGATTATGGATCCCCGCCTGCGCGGGGATGACGGTTGAAGGGGACGGAGAGCGACGCCCTACCGCCCCCTGAGCGCCCGCTCGCCGTCGATCATGTAATCGCGGGTGATCGGCAGTTCGGTGCGGCTGCGGCTGAACTGGATCTGGAAATTGACCAGCCCACCATTCTCGAAGGCGTTGGCGGCGCCGGCGAGGTAGAAGGTCCACATCCGGTAGAAGCGCTCGTCGTAGAGCGCGATGATCGCATCCTTCGCGGCCAGCGTGCGGCGATACCATTCGTGCAACGTATAGGCGTAGTGGAGCCGCAGCACCTCGACGTCGGTGAGGAACAGGCGCAGGCCCTCGAAGGCCGCAATCACTTCCGACAGCGCGGGATTGTAGCCGCCGGGGAAGATATATTTGGTCGTCCAGTCGTCGGTGACGCTCGGCGGTCCCAACCGGCCGATCGTGTGTAGCAGCATCACGCCGTCGTCGGTCAGCAGGTCGCGGCATTTGCGGAAGAAGGTGCGGTATTGCGGCGGCCCGACATGCTCGAACATGCCGACCGAGACGATGCGGTCGAAGCGGCCCTCCACCCGGCGATAGTCGATCAGCTCGAACCTCACCCGGTCGGCGACGCCCGCCGCGGCGGCGCGTTCGCGTGCGATCTTCAGCTGTTCTTCCGACAGCGTGACGCCCAGCACCTCGCAGCCGAAATGCTTGTTGAGGTATAGCGCCATCCCGCCCCAGCCGCAGCCGATGTCGAGGATGCGCATCCCCGGCCGGATCGCCAGCTTGGCGGCGATATGCGCAAGCTTGTCCGACTGCGCCTGTTCGAGCGCATTGTCGGGATCGGTATAGTAAGCGCAGCTGTATTGCTTGTCGGCGTCGAGGAACAGATCGTAGAGCCGCGCCGACAGATCGTAATGGTGCGCGACGTTCTTCTTCGAACGGCGCTCCATGTTGATCCGATCGAGCCGGTGCTTCACCGCGCCGAGGCCGCGCACGAAGGCGGAGGGCTTGAGCGCATTCTGGCCGCGCTCGAACGCGTTGTTGCGCTTCATCAGGCGCACGAGGCCCATGATGTCGTCGCCATCGACGGTCAGCCGCCCGTCCATGTACATCTCGCCCGCCGCCAGTGCCGGGTTGCGGACGATGCGTGCGGCGACGCCGCGGTCGGCGAAGCGGATGGTGATATGGCCGTATGCGGGATCGGGCGTGCCGAAGGTCGCGGGCGGCTTGCCGGGACGGTGGAGGGTGAGTTGGCCACGCTTCACGGCGCGGCTGAGGAACATATCGATCAGCGCCATGGCGACGCTCTAATCACCTAGATGCCGGCATACCAATCGTAATCGACAACGTCTTCCCAATAGCCGCCTTTCCCCCGGCCGATGGCGGCAAGATCGGCGACGGCGCGGATGCCGGTGACGTATTTGGCATGTTTGTAGCCCAGCTGGCGCTCGACGCGCAGCCGCACCGGCGCACCATGCGGCACGGTGAGGCGGGCGCCGTTCATCTTGAGCGCCAGGATGGTCTGCGGGTGGAAGGCGTCGACCGTATCGATCGATTCATAATAGGGCTGGCCATTGTAGAGGTCGGCGCAGGTGAAGACGACGTAGCGCGCCGAACGCCGCATGCCCGCCGCATGCAGCACCGTGCCCAGCATCGGCCCCTGCCACTGGCCGATCGCGCTCCACCCCTCGACGCAGTCGTGGCGGGTGATCTGTGAGCGCGCCGGCATCCCGGCAAGTTGGGCAAGGCTCAGCGACAGCGGCCGGTCGACGAGGCCGTCGACCGTCAGGCGATAGCTGGCGAAGCCGTCCGCCACCATCGCGGCATAGGCGGGCGTGCCGGGATCGCGCGTGCCGTTGGCGCGGAAGATCGGCGACATCTGCTCGCGAGTGAATTCGGGGGCGAGCGCGCCGCGGTCGAGCAGCGCGCGCTGGAGCCCCATGTGCATATCCTCGCCCGCGAACAGGATCTTGCGTGCCTGCGGGTTGGCGACCACCTTGTCGCAGCCGGCGAGCAGCAGGCCGGCGCCGCCGGCGAGCAGGGAGCGGCGGGGCAGGATCATGCGCGCGGCTCCCGCCAGTGGCCGGTCAGCATCGAGCGGACCTCGTTAACCGCACCCGCCAGGATGACGAGCGCGAGATGGATCACCACGAAGCCGCCCAATGCGGCGCAGGTGATGAAGTGGATCGACCGCGCCGATTGCCGCCCGCCGAAGATTTCCAGCAGCCACGGCCATGCCGCATCCATACCGGGCGACAGCGCAAGGCCGGTGAAGATCATCACCGGCAGCATGACGAACAGGACGAGGATGTAGCTCCATTTCTGCAAGCTGTTGTAGGCGCCGGGATCGTCGGGGTCGTGGAAGCGGAAGTTCCAGTGATCGCGCACGTCCTCCGCCAGATGGCGGGCGCTGACGTCGGCGCGGGTCAGCCGCAGCCGCCTGACGTGGCGATTGACGAGGCTCGCGACCAGAAAGGCGAGCAGGCCGAAGGCGAGCACCAGGGCGAAGAACAGGTGCCAGCGTCGCGACAGCGCCAGATTGTAGTTCGCGGGAATTGTGATCCACGCCGGAAACCGCGGCAGCTGCGCCCAGGCATGATCGAAGTTCGCGCCGTAGCGCCCCCAATAGAGGCGCGGATGCGCGTTGGAGATGCCGAGCCCGCTGCCGATCAGCACGAACACCGCGACGGCATTGACCCAATGCCACAGGCGCGTCGCCAGCGCGTGACGGTAGACGGAGGTGCCGGGGCTTGGGTTCATGCCGCGGATGTAGCAGGAACATGGCCATGACCGAATGGCATTTCTACGAACCGCACGCCGGCCATCGCCTGCCGCACGATCCACTCAACGCGATGGTCGCGCCGCGGCCGATCGGCTGGATCAGCAGCGTATCGGCGACGGGCGTGCGCAACATCGCGCCCTACAGCTTCTTCAACCTGCTCAACTACACGCCGCCCCTGATCGGCTTTTCGTCGATGGGGTGGAAGGACAGCGTCGCCAATATCGCCGCGACGGGTGAGTTCGTCTGGAACCTCGCGACGCGCGACCTGGCCGAGGCGATGAACGCGACCTCCGCCACGGTGGGCGCCGAGGTCGATGAATTCGACCTCGCCGGCCTCGCGACGGCGCCCTCGCGGCTGGTCCGGCCCGAGCGGGTCGCGGCGAGCCCGGCGGCGTTCGAATGCAAGCTGACCCAGCTGATCCGCCTCAAGACCCGCGAGGGGCGCGACCTCGACCAATGGCTGGTGATCGGCGAGGCGGTCGGCATCCACATCGACACCGCCATGCTGGACGGCGGCGTCTACCAGACCGCCCGCGCCCGCCCGATCCTGCGCGGCGGCGGCCCGGCGGATTATTTCGAGGTTGGCGAGGGCGACCTGTTTCGGATGCGGCGGCCGGGGTAAGGGGTTTCCCTCCGTTTGCCTTGAGCTTGTCGAAGGGCGTGGGTCTCACCGTGCTTCGACAGGCTGAGCACGAACGGTGGTTGTGCGGCGTGTCACCCGTACGCCCGCCAGAAGAACACGATCGTCGTCACCACCGTCACCAGCAGCGTCCACCCGCGGATGACCCCGGCGGGCAGCCGCCGCCCGACCAGCGCGCCGAGCCAGCCGCCGACGATCGATCCCGCCATCATCGGCAGGCACAGCGCCCAGGCGACCATGCCCGACATGACGAACACGATCGTCGCCGCGCTGTTCGCCACCGCCAGCATCAGCGTCCGCGGCGCGGCGAGCGACGCCGGAGAGGCGCCGGTCAGCAAGCCCCACAAGGCGGTCAGCATCATGCCGATGCCGCCACCGAAATAGCCGCCGTAGATGCCGAGCAGCGCCTGGCCCGCCGCGATCGAGCGCGGTCCGGCGGCAAAGCGCGTGCTCAGCCAGTCCGACGCATGCCGGCCGAGCGCGATGGCGATCGTCGCGGCGAGCAGCAGCCAGGGGACGATCACGTCGAACGCACGCGCCGGCGTCCACGCCAGCAGCAGGCTGCCGGCCAGCCCGCCGGTGAAGGTGATCGCCGACAGCGCCCGCACCGAGACGCCGCCGATCGGGGCGAGCCCGCCGCGATAAGCCCAGGCGCTCGCCACCGCGCCGGGCTGCACCGCGACGTTGCTGGTCGCATTGGCGACGGTGGAGGGCAGGCCCAATGCGATCAGCGTCGGCATTGTCGCGAACGATCCGCCGCCCGCCAGCGCATTCATCCCCCCGCCGAGCACGCCCGCGCCCGCGGCGAGCGCGAGCGCCGCCCAGTCCGTCACAAGACGCGATCAGCCAAGCGCGGCCATCTTTTCGGCAGCTTCGCGATCCATCTGCGCCCGGCTCTTCTTTTCGGCAGCGGTCTTGAGCTGCCCGCAGGCGGCGTCGATATCGCGGCCGCGCGGGGTGCGCACCGGCGCCGAGATGCCGCCTTCGAAGATGATGTCGCTGAACCGCCGCACCCGCTCCGGCGTCGAGGTGTCATAGGGCGCGCCTGGCCAGGGGTTGAACGGGATCAGATTGACCTTGGCGGGCAGCTTGTACTTGCGCAGCAGCCGGACGAGCTCATGCGCCTCCTCGTCCGAATCGTTCTTGTCCTTCAGCATCACATATTCGAACGTGATGCGCCGCGCGTTGTTGGCGCCCGGATAGTCGGCGCAGGCCTGCAACAGCTCCTCGATGCCGTATTTTTTGTTCAGCGGCACGATTTCGTCGCGCACCTCCTTGGTGACGGCGTGCAGCGATACCGCGAGGTTGACGCCGATCTCTTCGCCCGCGCGCGCCATCATCGGCACGACGCCGCTGGTCGACAGCGTGATGCGCCGCTTGGAGAGCGCCAGGCCATCGCCGTCCATCACCAGCTTCAACGCATCGCGGACATGGTCGAAATTGTAGAGCGGTTCGCCCATGCCCATCATCACGATATTGGTGAGCATGCGCCCCTCCGGCTGGCTCGGCCATTCGCCCAGGGCATCGCGCGCCAGCATCACCTGGCCGACGATCTCGCCCGCGGTCAGGTTGCGGACGAGGCGCATCGTGCCGGTGTGGCAGAAGCGGCAGTTGAGCGTGCAGCCGACCTGGCTCGACACGCACAGCGTGCCGCGATCGGCGTCGGGGATGAACACCGCCTCGTAATCCTGCCCGTCGGGCGAGCGGAGCAGCCATTTGCGCGTGCCGTCGGTCGACACCTGCGCCTCGACCACCTCCGGCCGGCCGATGACGAAGCGCTGCTCCAGCCACGGGTGCTGCGCCTTGGCGATATCGGTCATCTGCGCGAATTCGGTCGCGCCGCGGTTGTAGAGCCAGTGCCAGATCTGCTTGGCGCGTAGCTTCGCTTGGCGCGGCTCCATGCCGGCCTCCAGCAACGTCTCGCGCAGGGCGTCCTTGCCGAGGCCGATGAGGTCGATCCGCCCATCGGCACGCAGCGACGGCACGCGGGGAACGGGCACGGGATCGATATGGCCCGGAATGGGCATGGGCGGGGCAACGCTGTCGAGCATCGCGCGCATATAGCGGCAAACCGGCCGTATTTCTATCCCGCCTCGCTGGCTCCAGCACCGACCCTGGCACACGCCAGCGTCGCCGCGTCGATTGCGGTGGCGGCGCCGGGGAGGGGGTAGACGTCGGCGAAGGGGCGGCCTCCTGCGGCGACGGCCTCGACGCTCATGCTGCGGGCGGAGCGCAGCGCGGCAACGATGGCGCGGTCGCTGGGGGCGTCGGCGGCCCAGGCGTCGAGGCCGTTGGCGACCAGTTCGAAGCGCCGTTCGCCCACGGTCAGCGTCACCGGCGCGGCGCGGTCGCGCGGGCGTGAGAGGCGGATGTGCAGCGAGGCGGCGAGGCCGCGGCCCGGCCAGGTCGCGACGCTGGCCCAGCCGGAGCGGCGCCCGCCGGCCATGACCGGCCGGGCGATGGCATAGCAGCGGCGCGGGCTCGCATCACGAAATGCGCCCCAGCTCTTGAAGACGCCGAGCGTCGCGCGCGCGCCGGGTGCCGCCGGCGCAGGCGCGGCCAGCGCCAGTGCCGCGGCCAGCCACGCCGTCACGCCGGCCCGCCGCCGGTGCCGCGGTGGATCACCGTCTCCACGCCGCGCTCGATCATCACCAGCGACCCTTGCGGCAGCCCGGCGGCGATCGGCGCGCCCCATTCAGGATGGGGAGGCGTGCCCGTCATCACGCCGCGCAACACCCGGCTGGAGATGCCGTGCATGATGACGAGGCGATCGCCGTCATCGTCCGCGGTGTCCGCCAGCCAGCCCGACACGCGGCTGGCGATGGCGCGATAATCCTCGCCATCCGGGGCGGGGCGGAGCAGCCCCTCCGGCGTCACCACGGGGCCGACCGCGTCGATCACCTCGGCATAATAGCGCCCGCCCCAGCTGCCCATGCCGATCTCGACGAGCCGCGGGTCGGTCTGCGTGCCGTGCCAGTCGCGTTCGAGATGTTCGGCGATCACCGCCAGCGTCTGGAGCGCCCGCCCGGTCGGCGAGGCCCAGAGCGTCAGCGCCGGTGCCGGCCCCAGGGTCGTGCGCAGCGCCCACCCCATCTCCTCGGCCTGGGCGAAGCCGGCGCGGGTGAGCGGGGTGTGCGGATGGTCGCCCTGTAGCCGCGCGGCGGCGTTGAACACCGTCTCGCCATGCCGGGCGATGAAGTCGCGGCCCTTGCGGAGGGGCGGGGCGGGCGGGGCGGGGGGCGGCGTCATCCGGCCGGTGTCGGGGCGCTGTGGCGCAAAAGCAACGGTTTTCCGTGTTTAGCTGAGGTTCATGCAACGCCGGCGCGCATCGACCATTGGAGCCGCACGCCCTGCCGTCGGGGTGTCAGTTACGGAGTTGCTTATGCGTACCCTCATTCTCGCCGCGCTCGCCGCCGGCACGCTCGCCACGCCCGCCCTCGCGCAGACCGCCGGCGCGCCCTTCACCGGCCTGCGCATCGAAGGCGTCGCCGGCTACGACGCGCTGCGCGACGGCCACGACAAGACCGACGGCTTCGTCTACGGCGGCGCGGTCGGCTATGACGTGCAGCTCAACAACCTGGTCGTCGGCGCCGAAGGCGAGCTGACCGGCTCGACCGCCGACACAAACACCAACAATCTCATCACGTCGGGCGACCGCTTCCGCGTCGGCATGGGCCGCGACCTGTATGTCGGCGCGCGCGTCGGCTTCCCGCTCAACCCGACCACCATGGCCTATGCCAAGGGCGGCTACACCAACGCCCGCGTCGAGACGCGTTACGACATCGGCACCACCAGCACGCGCGATCACACCGATCTCGACGGTTTCCGTCTCGGTGCCGGCCTGGAGCACCAGATCGGTGCGAGCACCTACATCAAGGGTGAATACCGCTATTCGAACTACGGCCGTGCCAACGGTTCGGTGAGCAGCTACGATATCGATGCCGACCGCCACCAGCTGGTGGCAGGCGTCGGAATGCGCTTCTGATCCTAACCAGCTGTTAACCGGAGTCGTCCGAGGGGTCGGGGTGCTTGCTCCGACCCCTTTTTCGTGGGTAGGACTGTCGGTGAACACGCCCCGGACTCGGGGGACGGGGGTTAGAATCCATGAAGGCGACGATCGAACGCGCAACGCTCCTCAAGGGGCTGAGCCATGTCCAGTCCGTGGTGGAGCGGCGCAATACCATTCCGATCCTGTCGAACGTGTTGCTGGAGGCGACCGCCGAGGGGCAGCTGCGGCTGATGGCGACGGACCTCGACCTGCAGATCAACGAATCGGTCGCGGCGGCGGTCGATCAGCCGGGCTCCACCACCGTGTCGGCGCACACGCTGTTCGACATCGCGAGGAAACTGCCCGACGGCAGCCAGGTGCAGCTGACCGCGGCGGAAGGGCGGATGACCATCGTCGCCGGGCGCGCGCGCTTCAGCCTCGGCACGCTGCCGCGTGACGACTTCCCGGTCATTGCCGAGGGCGAGCTGCCGACGCAGTTCGAGATCCCGGCCGACACGCTGAAGCAGATCATCGACAAGACGCGTTTCGCCATTTCGACCGAGGAAACCCGCTATTACCTCAACGGCATCTTCCTCCACGTGCAGGACGACGCCAGCGAACCGACGCTGAAGGCGGCGGCGACCGACGGCCACCGCCTCGCCCGCGTCACGCTGCCGCGGCCGGAAGGCGCGGCGGGGATGCCCGATGTGATCGTGCCGCGCAAATGCGTCGGCGAATTGCGCAAGCTGCTCGACGAGGTCGACGGATCGGTCGGCGTGTCGCTGTCGGGCACCAAGATCCGCTTCGACCTGGGCCAGGCGATCCTCACCAGCAAGCTGATCGACGGCACCTTCCCCGATTATTCGCGCGTCATCCCGACCGCAAACGACAAGATCCTGAAGCTCGATCCGCGCAGCTTCGAAGAGGGCGTCGACCGCGTGTCGACGATCGCGACGGAAAAGACCCGCGCGGTGAAGATGGCACTGGATCGCGACAAGATCACGCTGTCGGTGACCAGCCCCGAAAACGGCACCGCCGCCGAAGAGGTGCCGGGCGATTATGCCGCCATGCCGTTCGAAATCGGCTTCAACAGCCGCTACCTGCTCGACATCCTCGGCCAGATCGACGGCGACGTGGTGGAGGTCCACCTCAACGACGCCGCCGCGCCAACCCTGATCCGCGAGAACGACAAGGCGCCGGCGCTGTACGTGCTGATGCCGATGCGCGTCTGACGGGGAGGGGGCTGGCGCCGCGGTGGCTGGCCTCTTTGCTATGGCAAAAGGCGCGGCCTGTAGGACCGCACGCGATTCATGGTTCGGCGAGAGCGTGTCGAAGCGCCTGAGTCTCACCTGTGCTTCGACAGGCTCAGCACGAGCGGGTTAGGGTGCTGTCGTCGTTGGAGTGTCGCGCGCACTCAGTCCGCCCGTCTTGGAGTGCCGAGCGACCACACTGGGCCGATTTTAGAGCCTCATGCGATCACACTTGATCCGCTTTGGAGTCTCGAGCGATGACACTTGACCCGCTTTGGAGCATCGAGCAGTTACCCGTGACCCGTTTGCCCTGAGCTTGTCGAAGGGCACCTCGCCACCAGCGGACCGCCCGTCGAAACGCGGCCCTCCGCCCCATGCAGCATGAACGGCACGCGCGTCATTCGCCCGTAGACGTCAGTCCTTCAGCACGCAGGGCTTGATCGCCTCCGGCTCCGGCCGCGGGCCGACGGCCTGGAAGGTTGCCATATAGCCGCCGGCCGAGGGCATGTCGGTCATCGCGACCTGGCGATACCCTACCGCCTCGAACTCGCAGCGCAGCAGGGCTGGCGGCGTGCCGTGGTTCTGCGTCTGCCGGTTGGCGTCGACCACGACCACCAGTCCGTCGGGCTTCAGCGAGGGGCGCATCCGCCAGAGGAATTCGTAGGGCTGCGCGATCTCGTGGTACATATGCACCATCAGCACCCGGTCGAAGCTTGCCGGCGGCAGCTTGGGATCGGCCGGCGCGCCAAGGCGTACCGAGACGTTCTCCAGGTCCTCGCGCGCGACGCGTTCGGCCAGCGTGTCGCGGACTCCGGCGACGATGTCCTCCGCCAGCACCCGGCCGGTCTTGCCGACGCGCTGGGCGAGACGGATGGTATAATAGCCTTCGCCCGCCCCGATGTCGGCGACGGTCATCCCCTTGGCGATGCCCGCCTTGTTCATCACCTCCGACGCTTCGTTGAGCCGGTCGCGCGCCTCTTCGTTAGACCAGCGCGACGAGACGATATGCGCGACCGGGCGATCGGCGGCGGGAAACTGCGGCGGCTTCTCGTCGCGCTTGATGAGCGGCTTGGACCCGTCGCACGCGCTCGCCCCGAGCGTCAGCCCGGCGCAGGCGGCAAGGGAGAGGGCCCGGACGAGTCTCAATCGACGTCCTCCACCTCGACCTTTTCGCCGGTCACCCGCTGCGACAGCGCCGCCGCCATGAACGGATCGAGCGCGCCGTCGAGCACGTCGCCGGGCGCCGTCGAGGTCGTGCCGGTGCGCAGGTCCTTCACCAGCTGATACGGCTGGAGGACGTAGGAGCGGATCTGGTGGCCCCAACCGATATCGGTCTTGGTCGCGTTCTCGGCGTTGGCGGCCTGTTCGCGAATCGCGAGTTCGCGCTCGTACAGGCGTGCGCGCAGCTGGTTGTACGCCTCCGCCTTGTTCTTGTGCTGCGACCGCTGGTTCTGGCACTGCACGACGATGCCGGTCGGTATGTGGGTGATGCGAACGGCCGAATCGGTGGTGTTGATGTGCTGCCCGCCGGCGCCCGACGCACGATAGGTATCGATGCGCAGGTCGCTCTCGTTATATTCGACCTCGATATTGTCGTCGATCACCGGATAGACCCACACGCTCGAGAAGCTGGTGTGGCGGCGGGCGGCGCTGTCGTAGGGGCTGATGCGGACCAGCCGGTGGACGCCGCTTTCGGTCTTGGCATAGCCATAGGCGTTCTCGCCCTTAACCAGCAGCGTCGCCGACTTGATCCCGGCCTGTTCGCCGGCGTGATAGTCGATCAGTTCGACCTTCATGCCGCGGCGCTCCGCCCAGCGCGTGTACATGCGCTGCAGCATGCCCGCCCAGTCCTGGCTCTCGGTGCCGCCGGCGCCGGAGTTGATCTCGATATAGGTGTCGTTGGCGTCGGCCTCGCCGGCGAGCAGCGCCTGGATCTTGTCGTGATCGGCCTTTTGCGCGAGCGCGGCGAGCGCCTCGACGCCCTCCGCCTCCATCGCGGTGTCGCCTTCGGCCTCGGCCATCTCGATCAGTTCGACGGTGTCGTCGAGTTCCGACTGGATCGCGCGGGTCGCGGTGATCGCCTCATCCAGGCGACGACGCTCGCGCATGACCTCCTGCGCGGCCTTGGGATCGTTCCACAGCGCCTGGTCCTCGACCCGGGCGTTGAGCTCGTCGAGACGGCGGAGCGCACGGTCCCAATCGAGGAACCGGCGCAGCAGCGCCAGCGCCTCTTTGATGCTGTCGACGTGGGACTGCGCTTCGGCGCGCATCGTATATTCTCCAAAGTGTCCGTCATGCCGGCGAAGGCCGGCATCTCGAGCCGCAAGGGCGGGCTTGGCGGCGAAAGATGCCAGCTTGGCGCTGGCATGACGTATGTAGGGACGGCGCTAGTAGATTCCGCCTTCCCTTTGCAAGAAGTCGCTGTCGCGCGGTGCCTGCGTCGGCTTGGCGGCAGTGGTGGGCGCGGCGGCCGGCGCCGGGCCGCGGCGGATCGCGCGGCGCGGCTCGCTCTGCGGCTTGAACGCTTCCCAGATCACCGCGGCCTTGGGATCGGTATCCGTGGGGAAGGTGCCGTAGACCGGCCGTCCGCTGCCGCGATCGATCCGCACCATGCGGATGCCGGCGGGCGCGCGGAACGGCACCTTCTCCAGCCCCTCATAGGCCTTGACCGCGAATTCCTTGAAGATCGGCGCCGCGAAGGTGCCGCCCTGCGCATAGCCGCCGAGGTTCGAGGGCGTGTCGTAACCGACGTAGAGGCCGCCGATGAACTGCGGCGTGCCGCCGATGAACCACACGTCGGTCGGGCCGGTGGTGGTGCCCGTCTTGCCCATCATCGGCCGGTCGAGATCGCGCAGCACGGTGGCGGTGCCGCGCTGGATGACGCCTTCGGTGATGTGCACCATCTGGTAGGCGGTCATCGCGTCGATCGCCTGGCGGGTGCGGTCGCCGGGGCGGGGCATCGCCTTACCGTTCCAGTCGCGCGCGTTGCAGCCGTCGCAAGCGCGCCAGTTCTCCGGCAGGATAACCTTGCCGTGGCGGTCCTGCACGAAGTCGATCAGCGTCGGCGCATGGGCACGGCCCTGGTTGGCGAGCGTCGCATAGGCGTTGACCATGCGGGTGACGGTGGTGACGCCGGCGCCGAGCGCATTGGCGAGATAGGGCTGATAGTCGCCGACGCCCATGCGCTTCATCACGTCGACCACCTTGGGCATGCCGGTGGTGGCGGCGGCGCGGACGGTCATCAGGTTGCGCGACTGTTCGATCCCCCAGCGCATCGTATGCGGCCCGGCGCCGCGCGAGCCGCCGAAATTGCGGAAGCATTTGTTGCCCAGGCGAGCGCCCTGATAGACGCAGAACGGACCGTCGATGATGATCGAGGCGGGCGACATGCCGTTTTCAAGCGCGGCGGAATAGACGATCGGCTTGATCGTCGACCCCGGCTGGCGCAGTGCCTGCGTCGCACGGTTGAACGCCTGCAACCGGCTGTCGAAGCCGCCCTGCATCGCCAGGATGCGCCCGGTCGCCGGCTCCTCGACGACGAAGCCGCCGGAGATCTTGGGCACCGAACGCAGCGCATAGGCATCGCCCTCGGGCGCGACCGCGATGACGTCGCCCGGCTTGATCGCCGCAAAGGCGGTGCCGCCCTTGCCCCGCACCGGCATCTGCGCGCCCCAGCGCGGCAGCGTGCCGGTCTTGCCGTCGGCGAAGCCCAGGCTCCAGGCGCTGCCGTCGCGCCCGATGACGATGGCGGCACGCCAGTCGCTGTAGTCGAGCCCGATGTTGGTGTTGAGCAGCGGCTGCAGCCAATTGCCGTTACCAGTAGAATCGGCACCTAGGTCGACGCGGCGCAACGGGCCGGACCAGCCACGGCCGCGATCGTAGCGCAACAGGCCATCGCGCAGCGCCTGCGCCGCGAGGTCCTGCAATCGCGTGTCAAGGCTGGTCCGTACCCAAAGCCCGCCGGCATAGACGCTGTACGGCCCGTCGCGATCGGTTTCGCCGAACTTGTCGATCAGCTGGCGGCGCACCTCTTCGACGAAATAGCCGCCGACCCGCTCGAACTTGGGCGTCCGCCGCAGGATCGTGCCGAGCGGTTCCGCGACCGCCTGATCGTGCTGCGCTTGCGTGATGAAGCCGTTGCGCAGCATCTCGCCGAGCACATAGTTGCGCCGCGTCATCGCGCGATCGGCATGGCGGACGGGATCGTAGTTCGACGGCCCCTTGGGCAGGATGGCGAGATAGGCGAGCTGGGCAAGATCGAGCTCGTCCAGTTCCTTGTCGAAATAGGCGTGGCTCGCCGCCTCGACGCCGAACGCGTTGCGGCCGAGCGCGATCTGGTTGAGGTACAGCTCCAGGATCTGCGGCTTGGTCAGCGTATCCTCGATCTTATAGGCGAGGATCGCCTCCTTCAATTTGCGCGTCGGCGAATATTCGTTGCCGATCAGCAGGTTCTTGGCGACCTGCTGGGTGATGGTCGATCCGCCCTTGGCGCGGCGGCCACTGCCGAACTTGCGAACGTAATCGATCACCGCGCCGCCGAGGCCCGGATAGTCGACGCCGTGGTGCTCGAAGAAGGTCTTGTCCTCGGCCGCCAGGAAGGCGCGGACCAGCAGCGGCGGATATTCGGAGAAGGACAGCTCGACGCGCCGCTCGCGGGCATAGGACTGGATCGGCGTGCCGTCGGCGCCGCGCACGTTGGTCGGCAGCGGCGGTTCGTAGGTACGCAGTTGATCGACCGAGGGGAGGCCGCGCAGGATCGTCAGCCACAGAACCGCATAGGCGATGGCGGCGAGCACGGCGAGGATCGCCAGCCCCTTCACCCACCACCGCCCCCACGCGCGCCGGGCAAGGCCGCGGACGCCACCGCGCTCGCGGAAGACGGTGAAACGGGTGGTGCGGGGTGCTTCGGACGCCATGATACTGGGGGCTGCGTGTAGCAGGTTCGGGCGCGGTTGCCAGCCTCAGCCCCCGATCGCGACCGGCAAAATCCTCCCCGGCACGGGGAGGTGGCGCCGCGCAGCGGCGACGGAGGCGGGCTTCGGCACGGGACTCGCTCGTGGAAAGCCCCCTCCACCAGCTCCGCTGGTCCCCCTCCCCGTGCCGGGGAGGAATTGCGGGTTCAATCGCCGTTCACCCGCCGCGCCCTACCGCCGGGCGCATGTGCGCTCGTTTGCCCGTGACCTTCTCCCGTCCCGCCCCTATGATCCCCCGGTGCCTGCCATGAAGCGCCTCCTCGTCGTTGCCGCCGCCTCGATCCTGCTCGCCGCGCAGCCGGCGCAGGCGCAGTCGATCCTGCGCGATGCGGAAACGGAGGCGATGTTCTCCGACATGTCGGTGCCGCTGGTGAAGGCGGCGGGGCTGTCGCCGCGCGACGTCAAGGTCGTGCTGATCAACGACGATTCGATCAACGCCTTCGTCGCCGGCGGGCAGACGGTGTACGTCCATTCGGGGCTGCTCCAGGCGGCGGCGAACGCCAACCAGGTGCAGGGCGTCATCGCGCACGAACTGGGCCACGTCGCCGACGGTCACGTCGTGCTGGCCGATGCGGGCATCAAGCCGGCGATGAACATCACCCTGCTGTCGATGGTGCTGGGGCTTGCCGCCGTGGCGGCGGGGGCGGGCGAGGCGGGGGCGGGGCTGATGGCGCTCGGCCAATCCGCCGGCATGGGCAAGTATCTGGCGTTCAGCCGCACCCAGGAATCCTCCGCCGACGCGGCGGGCGCGCGCTTCCTCAACACCGCCGGCATCACCGGCAAGGGGATGCTGAGCTTCTTTCGCGTGTTGCAGCAGCAGGAATATCGCTACGGCGTCGAGAATATCGATCCGTTCATGCAGACGCACCCGCTGTCGGGCGAGCGCATCCAGCACCTGTCCGCGGTGCTGCAGGAATCGCCGGCGTGGAACAAGCCGTCCGACCCGGCACTGGAGGAGCGTTTCCGCCGGGTGAAGGCGAAGCTGGAGGGTTATGTGATGAGCCCGGAGCGCACGCTGAAGGATTATCCGGAAACCGACACCAGCCTCTACGGCCATTATGCGCGCGCCTACGCCTTCCACAAGGCGGGCTATCCGGCCAAGGCGGATGCCGAATCGCTGGCGCTCATCAAGGCGAAGCCGGACGATCCCTATTTCCAGGAAATCCGCGGCCAGATCCTGCTGGAAGCCGGGCGGCCGACGGATGCGCTTGGCCCCCTGCGTGCCGCGACCGAGGGATCGCGCAACAATCCGCTGATCGCCACCACCTTCGGCCACGCGCTGATCGCGACGGAGGACAAGGCCAATTATCCCGAGGCGATCCGCGTGCTGCGCGTCGCCACCGGGCGCGACGACGACAATCCCTTCGCCTGGTATCAGCTCGGCACCGCCTATGAACTGACCGGCGATACCGCACGCGCCGCGCTCGCCACCGCCGAACGCGCGAGCATGCAGGGCGACCAGCGTACGGCGGCACAGAGCGCCCGCTATGCGCTCGCCAACATTCCCGCCAACACGCCGGACTGGATCCGCGCACAGGATATCGTCATGGCCGCGCAGAACGACATGGAAGACAATCCCAAGAAGTACAAGAAACGGTGAGCCGCCTCACCCTGCCGCTGATCGCGGCGCTGGGCGCCGTGATCGGCGCCGGCGCCGTCTGGAGCTACGACCGCTTCGCCGCACCCGCTGGCGCCGATCGCGTCAGGATCGAGCGGGTGGTCCACGACTATATGCTCGCCCATCCCGAAATCCTGCCGCAGGCGATGCAGCGCCTGCAGGAGCAGCAGTCCGGGCAGGCGGTAGCGGCCAATCGGCAGGCGATCGAAACGCCGTTCGGCAGCGCCTGGGCGGGCAATCCCAAGGGCGACGTCACGCTGGTCGAATATTTCGATTACAATTGCGGCTATTGTCGTGCGTCGCTGCCGCTGATCGCCGACCTGCTGAAACGCGATCCCAAGCTGCGCATCGTCTATCGCGACCTGCCGATCCTATCGGATGAAAGCCGCATCGCCGCCCGCGCCAGTCTGGCGGCGGCGCAGCAAGGCAAATTCCAGGCGTTCCACGATGCGCTTTATGCCGGCGGGCCGGTAAGCGAGGCATCGATCGCCGCCGCCGCCGCGAAGGCCGGCGTCTCGCTCGCCACGATCGACGTTGCCAAGCTCGATGCCGAGATCGCCAAGAACATGGCGGTCGCGGCGAAGCTGGGGATGAACGGCACGCCCAGCTGGGTGGTCGGCGATCGCGTGCTGTCGGGCGCGCTGCCGATCGAGGAGATAGAAAGCGCGATCACGGCGGCGCGGGCGGGGTAGGGCGCGCGTTCCTCACATCCAGCCTGTATCGCGCAGGCTGACGAACCCGTCGCCCGCGACGATCAGATGGTCGACCAGCGTCAGTCCGACCGCCTCCGCGACGCGGGTCAGCGCGCGGGTATAGGCAAGGTCGGCGGCGCTGGGTTCGGGCAAACCGCTCGGGTGGCCATGCCCCAGCACCAGCGCCGCCGCGTCCAGCCGCAACGCCTCGCCGATGATCGTGCGCAGCGGCGGTGCGACCGCGGTGGCGCTGCCGGCGAAATCGGAGCGGCCGAGATAGCTCCATTCCGGATCGAGATAGAGCACGCGTGCCCGCTCCACTCCATCGTGCGCCAGATCGGCGAACATCGCCGCCGCCTCGCGCGGGCCGGTGATGCGGGGAAGGGCGGGGGATGCGGTCACGTCCCGTTGTCGCCGGCCGCAGGACCGGGGGCACGCACGATCGCCGCCGTTTCGGAGCGACGCTTGGCGCGGCGCATGCGAGCGGCTAGGCCGTCACGGATGCGTCAATATCTCGACCTCATGGACCGCGTGCTGACCAGCGGTGCCGAGCAGATGGACCGTACCGGCACCGGCACGCTGTCCGTTTTCGGCGCGCAGATGCGATTCGATCTTGCTCAGGGCTTTCCGGTGCTCACCACCAAGAAGCTGCATCTGCGCTCGATCATCATCGAATTGCTGTGGTTCCTGCGCGGCGACACCAATGTGGGCTGGTTGCAGGACCGGCGGGTGAGCATCTGGGACGAATGGGCGGACGAGGGCGGCGACCTCGGCCCCGTCTACGGCAAGCAGTGGCGGGACTGGGAAACCGCCGACGGGCGCCATATCGACCAGATCAAGGAACTGATCGAACAGATCCGCACGCAGCCCGCCTCGCGCCGCCAGATCGTGTCCGCCTGGAACCCCGGCGACCTCCACGCGATGGCGCTGGCGCCATGCCATTGCCTGTTCCAGACGCATGTCGCGAACGGCCGGCTGTCGCTGCAACTCTACCAGCGGTCGGCCGATATCTTCCTGGGCGTGCCGTTCAACATCGCCAGCTATGCGCTGCTGACCCACATGCTGGCGCAGCAATGCGGGCTGGAGGTCGGCGAGTTCGTCTGGACCGGCGGCGATTGCCACCTCTACAGCAACCATCTCGACCAGGCGCGGATGCAGCTGATGCGCCAGCCGGGGCCGCTGCCGCGACTGGAGATCCTCCGCCAACCGCCGGCGATCGACGCCTATGAATATGAGGATTTCGTCCTCCACGATTACGAGGCGCAGCCGCATATCAAGGCCGCCGTGGCGATATGATCAGCTTCCATCTCGCCCGCGCCGCCAATGGCGTCATCGGCCGGGATGGGCAGCTGCCGTGGCGGCTGCCCGCCGATCTCAAGCGCTTCAAGGCGCAGACGATGGGCCGGCCGATGGTGATGGGCCGCAAGACCTTCGACAGCTTTCCCGCGCCGCTGCCGGGCCGCCGCCACATCGTGCTGACCCGCGATGCCGGCTGGTCGGCGGCGGGTGCGGAGGTGGCGCACACCCCCGAACAGGCGCTGGCGCTGGCGGGAGACGACGTTGCGGTGATCGGCGGCGCGGAGGTGTTCGCGCTGTTCAGGGCCGACCGGATCGAGCTGACCGAGGTGCATGGCGACTATCAGGGCGACGCGATCGTCCCGCCCTTCACCGGCTATCGCGAGATCACGCGGGAGGATCATCCCGCAGAGGGAGAGCGGCCGGCGTATAGTTTCGTGACGTTGGTGAGGATCTAAATTCCTCCCCTGCGAGGGGAGGTGGCGCGGCGAAGCCGTGACGGAGGGGAGGACAGGGTGGAGCATCGTTGCGAAGGACATCGCTTACCTCCCCCTCCGTCAGCGCTGGCGCGCTGCCACCTCCCCCTGGCGGGGGAGGCATGAAGGTGCGGCGCTGGCTCCTGATCCTCACCGCGGCGCTCGTCCTCGCCGGCATCGGCTTCTTCGGCATCGCCCCGATCCTCGTCGAGCGATCGATGAACCGCGTCGTGCCGGTGTCCATCCGGGTCACCCCGCGCGCCGCGGCGCTGCACCGCCGCCTCGCCATCGCCGACATGCACGCCGACACCCTGCTGTGGCGGCGCGACCTGCTCGCCGCCGGCACGCGTGGCCAGGTCGACCTGCCGCGGCTGGAGACGGGCAACGTCGCGCTCCAGGTCTTCTCTTCGGTCACCAAGACGCCCAAGCACCAGAATTACGACGCCAACGGTGGCGACACCGACAATATCACGTTGCTGACCATCGCCCAGCTGCAACCGCCGGGGACCTGGACCTCGCTGCTCCAGCGTTCGCTCTGGCATGCCGAGAAGCTGCACCGCGCTGCTGCCGATTCGTCCGGCCGCTTGCGTGTCGTCGCCAGTGCCGGCGACCTCGACCGCCTGCTTGCCGACCGCGCGCGTCGCCCGGCGCGGCCGGTCGGTGCGATGCTGTCGGTCGAGGGGTTGCAGGATCTCGAAGGCGATATCGGCAATCTCGACCGGCTCTACGCCGCCGGTTTCCGCATGGCGGGCATGGCCCATTTCTTCGACACAGATGTGGCCGGATCGATGCACGGCCTCGCCAAGGGCGGCCTGACCCCGCTCGGGCGGCAGGTGATCGCGCGGATGGAGGCCAAGGGCATGATCGTCGACGTGGCGCATGCCAGCCACGCCGCCGTTGCCGATGTCCTGCGCGTCGCGCGTCGCCCGGTCGTCTCCAGCCACGGCGGCGTGCAGGCGACGTGCCGGGTCAACCGCAACCTGACCGATGGCGAGATCCGCGGCATCGGGCGCACCGGCGGGGTGATCGGCATCGGTTATTGGGATGCCGCGATCTGCTCGACCACGCCGGCGGCAGTGGCCCGCGCGATCGCGCATGTCCGCGATGTCGCCGGCATCGACCATGTCGGCCTGGGCTCCGACTTCGATGGCGCGGTGACCACCGGTTTCGATACCAGCCAGCTGGCGGGGATCACCCAGGCGCTGCTCGACCGGGGCTTTTCCGATGCGGACGTCGCCAAGGTGATGGGCGGCAACGTGCTGCGGGTGCTGCGCGCCGGGCTCCAGCCCGCTGTTGCTCCGGCGCTGCGCCAGCCCTAAGGCGCAGGGCGATGGAGCGGCTGGACGGCGGCTCGGCGGTGCCGCGCGATCTCGCCGGCGGGATCGTCGCGCTCGGCAATTTCGATGGATTCCACCTCGGGCACCAAGCGGTGGTCGGGCATGCGGTGGCGCGTGCGCGTGCCGCGGGGCGGCCGGCGCTGGTCGCGACCTTCGATCCGCATCCCGTCCGGCATTTCCGCCCCGATGCCGCGCCGTTCCGGCTGACCACGCTCGATCAGCGGGCGGCGCTGTTCGCCGCCGCCGGCGTGGATGCGATGGTCGTCTTCCAGTTCGACGGCGACCTTGCCCGGCTGTCGGCGGAGCGGTTCATCGCCGAGCGGCTGCACGCCAACCTGTCAGCCGCCGGCGTGGTGACCGGCGAGGATTTCACCTTCGGCCACGGCAAGAGCGGCGACGTCCGCCTGCTCGCGGCGCGTGGCGCGGCGCACGGCTTTACTGCCGAAACGGTGGCGCCGGTGACGCTGGATGGCGAGCCGGTGTCCTCCACCCGCATCCGCGATGCGCTGCGCCGCGGCGACCCGCGCACCGCGGCGCGGCTGCTCACCCGCCCGTTCGCGGTGCAGGGCGTCGTTCAGCATGGCGACAAGCTGGGCCGTACGATCGGCTATCCCACCGCCAATCTCGACATGGGCCAATATCTGCGCCCCGCCTACGGCATCTATGCCGTCACCGGGCGGCTGGCGGATGGCCGCATGCTGCACGGTGCGGCAAACCTCGGCATCCGCCCCACGTTCGATCCGCCCAAGGAATTGCTCGAACCCTATTTCTTCGACTTCACGGGCGACCTGTACGGCCAGCCGCTCGAGGTGGCGCTGATCGACTATCTGCGGCCCGAGGCGAAGTTCGACAGCCTCGATGCGCTGACGGCGCAGATGGCCCTCGATTGTGACCGCGCGAGGGACGTGCTGGGTGCGTTGTAAGCGACACGCATGCACGCTAAGCCCGCCCGACCTATGACCGACGCTTCCGATACCGCCAAGGACTGGCGCGACACCGTCTTCCTGCCGAAGACCGACTTCCCGATGAAGGCGGGCCTTGCCGCCAAGGAGCCGGCGATTCTGGAGCGCTGGGCGCGGATCGGCATCTACGACCGGTTGCGCGAGCAGCGGCGCGGGCGCGAGCTCTTCATCCTCCATGATGGGCCGCCGTATGCCAATGGCGACATCCACATGGGCCATGCGATGAACAAGGTGCTGAAGGACATCATCGTCCGCACCCAGTCGCTGATCGGCAAGGATGCGCCCTACGTCCCCGGCTGGGACTGCCACGGCCTGCCGATCGAATGGAAGGTCGAGGAGGCCTATCGCGCCAAGAAGCAGAACAAGGACGAGGTGCCGGTCGCGCAGTTCCGCGCCGAATGCCGCGCCTATGCCGATCGCTGGGTCGGCGTGCAGCGCGAACAGTTCCAGCGGCTGGGCGTGATGGGCGACTGGGCCGATCCCTACCTGACGATGAACTACGACGCCGAGGCGACGATCGTCGGCGAATTGCTCAAGTTCGCCGAGTCCGGCCAGCTCTATCGCGGCGCCAAGCCGGTGATGTGGTCACCGGTCGAGAAGACCGCGCTCGCCGAGGCGGAGGTTGAGTATGAGGACATCGTCTCGACCCAGATCGACGTCGGCTTCGAGGTCGCGACCGCGCCGGAGGCGGAGATTCTGGTCGGCGCGACTGCGGTGATCTGGACGACGACGCCCTGGACGATCCCGGTCAACCAGGCGCTCGCCTACAATCCGGCGCTCGATTACGTGCTGTTCGCGAGCGGTGGCCGGCGCTTCCTGGTCGAGGAGAATCTGCTCCCAGCCTTCACCAGGCGGACCGGCCTCAAGATGGAGGAATTCGTCGCGCTGGTGAAGGGCGCCGCACTGGAGGGCGCGACCGCGCGTCACCCGATGCATGGCCTTGGCGGCTTCTTCGCCCGGCCGCGTCCGTTCCTCCCCGGCGAGTTCGTCACCCGCGATGCCGGCACCGGCCTCGTCCACATGGCGCCCGACCACGGCGAGGACGACTTCCTGCTGTGCAAGGCGCACGGCCTCGAACCGGTGTTCGCGGTCGATGGCGCCGGTTTCTACCGCGCCGACTGGGGCTGGCTCGGCGGGCAGGGCAGCGTCATCAACAAGAAGTTCACCGCCGCCGACGGGCCGATCTGCACCGATCTGCGGGGTGTCGGCGCATTGCTGTCGGCATCGGACGATTTCGCGCACAGCTATCCCCATTCCTGGCGGTCGAAGGCGAAGGTGATCTTCCGCGCGACGCCGCAATGGTTCATCCCGATGGACCGACCGATCCTGCCCGAGGGCGAAGGCCAGTCGAACGGCGCGACGCTGCGCGAGACGGCATTGGACGCGATCGAGCACACCCGCTGGGTGCCGGAGCGCAGCCGCAACCGCATCCGCTCGATGGTGGAGGGGCGACCCGACTGGGTCATCAGCCGCCAGCGCGCCTGGGGCGTGCCGATCGCGCTCTACGTGCATCGCGAGACGGGCGAATATCTGAGCGATCCCGCGGTCAACGCGCGCATCGTCGACGCCTTTCGCCAGGGCGGGGCGGATGCCTGGTTCACCGCCGATCATCAGGCGCTGCTCGGCGCCGATCACGCGCTCGCCGACTACGAGCCGCAGAACGACATCCTCGACGTGTGGTTCGACAGCGGCTCGACCCACGTCTTCACCGTCGAGGCGCGGTACGGCGAGGACGTGCGTGCCAACCTGTATCTCGAAGGCAGCGACCAGCATCGCGGCTGGTTCCAGTCGTCCTTGCTCGAAAGCTGCGGCACGCGCGGCCGCGCGCCCTATGACGCGGTGCTGACCCACGGCTTCGCGCTCGACGGCCAGGGCCGTAAGATGTCGAAGAGCCTCGGCAACGTCGTCGATCCGTTGAAGGTGATCGGCGAAAGCGGCGCCGACATCCTCAGGATGTGGGTCGCCTCCACCGACTATTTCGACGATGTGCGCATCGGCAAGGAGGTGCTCGGCACCGCCAGCGACGGCTATCGCAAGCTCCGCAACACCTTCCGCTACCTGCTCGGCGCGCTCGACGGCTTCACCGATGCGGAGCGGGTCGAGGTGGAGGCGATGCCCGAACTCGAACGCTATGTGCTGACGCTGCTCGGCCAGCTCGACGTCGACCTGCGCGAGGCGGCGGACGCCTATGAACTCAACCGCTACCTGCGCCGCCTGACCGATTTCGCCAACGAGGACCTGTCGGCCTTCTTCTTCGATATCCGCAAGGATTCGCTCTATTGCGATGCCGCGGACGATCCCAAGCGGCGCGCCTATCGCACCGTGCTCGACGTGCTGTTCCACGCGCTCGTCCGCTATGCCGCACCGATCCTCTGCTTCACCGCGGAAGAGGTGTGGCAGGCGCGCTTCCCGAGCGAGGACGGGTCGGTGCACTTCCTCGAATGGCCGGACCTGCCCGCGCTGCCCGGCGACGATCCGGTCGGCACCGACTGGGCCGACGTGCGCCGCCTGCGTGCGAGCGTGACCGAGGCGATCGAGCCGCTGCGCCGCGCCAAGACGGTGCGCTCCAGCCTGGAGGCGGAGGTGAGCGTGCCGGCGATGCCGCTGTCCGCCGATGCGCTGGCCGAGACGTTCATCGTCGCGCGCGTGGCCAAGGGCGAGGAGGTGGCGGTGACCCGCACCGACTATCGCAAATGCGGCCGCTGCTGGCGGCATCTGCCCGAGGTGAGTGTCGACGGCGACCTGTGCGCGCGATGTGAAGGCGTGGTGGGTGAAGGCGTGGTGGGTGAAGGCGTGGTGGGCCATGCGTAAGCTTCCCGTCGCGGGGCTGGCTACTGCCGCCTTGCTCTTCCTCGCCGATCAATTGTCCAAGTTCGCGGTCACCGACGTGCTGCAACTGAACGAACTGACCGCCGAGCGGACGATCACGCCGTTCTTCAACCTGCGCTTCGTCGCCAACCACGGCATCTCGCTGGGGCTGCTCCACGCCGACAGCAATACCATGCGCTGGGCATTGGTGGCGATGACCGGTGCCATCGCGGTGGCGGTTGCGGTATGGATGACGCGGGAGAGCAACCGCGCCGACCGTATCGCGCTGGGCGCGATCCTGGGCGGCGCGCTCGGCAACATCGTCGACCGCGTGCGCTTCGGCTATGTGGTCGATTTCGCCGACCTGCATTTCGGCGACTGGCGCCCGTTCCTCGTCTTCAACGTCGCCGATGCGGCGATCACCCTCGGCGTGCTGGTGCTGCTTGTCCGCGCGCTCCTGATGCGCGACAAGCGCGACGTTCCCACGGAGAATCCCCATGCGTAAGTCAGTTCCGATTCTCGCCGGCCTCGCCTGCGTCGTCCTGCTCTCCGGTTGCGGCAAGCGTGGGTTCGACCGGGCGCGCCCCGATGAATTCGCCGTCGCGCGCCAGGCGCCGCTGGTGATCCCGCCCGATTACGCGCTGGTGCCGCCGCAGCCCGGCGCCGCCCGCCCGCAGGACAATGCCACCACCGCGCAGACGCTCGACGCGCTGTTCGGCAGCAACACGCAGCGTTCGGCGGCGGAGAACGGCGTGCTCAACCAGGCCGGCGGCGACAACGCCGATGCCGGCATCCGCTCCGCGGTCGGCGATCCCGACACCAATGTCGTCGACAAGGGCGCCACCACCCGCGACATCGTCGCCGCGCCGGAGAGCGATGGGCAGGACGCCAAGGCTTCGGCGACGAAGTAATAAAGTCCTCCCTCGGCACAGCCGGGGGAGGGGGGCCGTGGTGGAGGGGGCGTCGCCACAAGCACGACGTTTGTCGCTGACCTCCCCCTCCGACCGCCTGCGGCGGCCACCTCCCCCTGGCGGGGGAGGAATCAGGCGGCGCGGAACGCCGCCAGCCCCTGCTCCAGATCGGCGATCAGGTCGCCGGTGTCCTCCAGCCCGATCTGCAATCGCACCATCGGCCCGGCATAGTCGCGCTTCGTCGCCGTTCTGATCCGCGCCGGATCGGCGGGGATGGCGAGGCTTTCGAACCCGCCCCAGCTATAGCCGATGCCGAACAGGTCGAGCGCGTCGATCAGTGCCGCCCGCGCCGCCTCGCCGCCGCCGTTCAGGACGAAGGAGAAGAGCCCGCTCGACCCCTTGAAATCGCGCGCCCAATGTTCGTGGCCGGGGCAGGAGGGGAGTGCTGGATGCAGCACCTGCGCCACCTCCGGCCGATCCTGCAACCAGCGTGCGATGGCGAGCGCGCTGCGCTGGTGCTGGTCCAGCCGGATCGCCATGGTCCTGAGGCCGCGGCTGCCCAGCCAGCTGTCGTCGGGCGAGGCGACCTGCCCGAGCTGGAAGCTCACGTCGCGCAAGGGCGCGAAATGGCCCGGCGCGGCGGTGACCGATCCCAGCATCACGTCCGAATGGCCGACGACATATTTGGTCGCGGCAAGGATGGTGAGGTCGATGCCCTTCTCGATCGCCGGAAAGAACAGCGGCGTCGCCCAGGTATTGTCGAGCAGCGTCGTCAGCCCATGCGCCTTGGCGACCGCGACGATGGCGGGCACGTCCTGCACCTCGAAGGTGAGGCTGCCGGGGCTTTCGAGGAAGATCGCCTTGGTCGCCGGCCCGATCAGGTCGGCGATGCCGGCGCCGATCAGCGGATCGTAGAAGCGCGTGGTGATGCCGAACCGCTTCAACAGCTGCATTGCCTGCCCCCGCGTCGGGTCGTAGGCGCTGTCGACCAGCAGCAGTTCGTCGCCCGGCGACAGGACGGAGAGCAGCGCCGCCGCGATCGCCGCGACGCCGGAGGGATAGAGGAAGGTCGCCTCGGCCCCCGGCTCCAGGCTGGTCAGCGCGTCGGCGAGGCTCCACTGCGTCGGCGTGCCGCGGCGTCCGTAATAGAGGCGGTGGTGCGTGTCGGGGCGGGCGTTGGCACGCAGGTCGGCGATGCTGTCGTAGAGGATCGTCGAGGCGCGCCAGACCGGCGGGTTGACGATCCCGCCGGTCCATTCGGGGCGGCGACCGGCCTGGACGACGCGGGTGGCGTCGGCCAGCGGCCGGTCGGGCTTGGTGTCATGCGTCAACGGTTTCGCGCGCTCCCATGGCCTTGGGCGTCGAGCGATCCGCTCCCCATTCCGACCAGCTGCCGTCATAGATCGGCATCGCCTTGCCGACCAGATGCGCGCCGAAGGCGAGCACCGCGGCGGTGATCCCCGACCCGCAGGTGGCGACCATCGGCCGGTCGAGGTCGACGCCCGCATCTGCAAAGGCGCGGCGCAGCGCATCGCCCGTCTTCCACGTGCCGTCGGCGTTGAACAGCGCGCCCTGCGGCAGGTTGCGCGACCCCGGAATATGGCCGGCATGCGTCGCCGGACGTGGATCGGGCTCTTCGCCGTCGAAGCGCGCCTTCGAACGGGCATCGACCACCTGTTCGGCCTTGCTGTCGACGTTCGCCTTCATCTGGTCAAGCGTGCGGACATTCTTGGTATCCGCCCACACCGTGAAGTGGCGGTGGCGCAGGCTTTCCTTGCCGCTCACCGTCTCGCGCCCCTCCGCCTGCCATTTGGCGAGGCCACCGTCGAGGATCGCGACATCGTGCGCGCCGAAAGTCCGCAGCATCCACCATGCCCGCGCGGCGGTATGGTGCGGCGAATTGTCGTAGAGGACGATGCGGCTGCCGTCGCCCAGGCCCAGGCTCTGCATGCGGCTGGCGAACTTTTCCGCGCTCGGCAGCATCATCGGCAGGTCGCTGTCCGTGTCGCGCAAGTCGCCAAGGTTCATGAACACCGCGCCGGGGATATGCGCCGCCTCATATTCGGCGGCGGCATCGCGCGGTGCCTCACCGGGAAAATTGGCGAAATAGGTGGCATCGACGATCCTGAGATCGCTTGCGCCGTGTTGTTCGGCCAGCCATTCGGTCGTCACCAACGCGTCCATCACTCTCTCCATACGTTTACACGTGTTAGCCGGGCTACGACTGGGGAGGAGTGCCCGAAGCCTCAATAGCCATCTTTTGCTACGCTGTCGAGCCCCCGCAAGAAAGTTGCGGCTTGCGCCCGCGTTTGCTTGCGAGATTGCGCGGTTTGACGCGACCACGTACGATATGGCATGCGCAACCGCATGTTGTCGCCCAGCTTGCTCTCGTGGCGAGCGAGGAAGTCCCAATAGAGCGCGTTGAACGGGCAGGCATTCTCGCCGATGCGCTGCTTCACGTCGTATCGGCAATGGCTGCAATAATCGCTCATGCGGTCGATATAGGCGCCGGAGGACACGTACGGCTTCGATCCCAGCAACCCCCCGTCGCCGAACTGGCTCATGCCCAATGTGTTGGGCAATTCCACCCATTCATAGGCATCGACGTACACCTCCAGATACCAGCGGTGCACCTCGGCGGGGTCGGCGCCGATCAGCAAGGCGAAGTTCCCGGTTACCATCAGCCGCTGGATGTGGTGCGCATGCGCGGTGGCGAGCGTCTGGCCGATCGATTCCTTCAGGCAATGCATGTCGGTATCGCCGGTCCAGTACCAGCCGGGTAGCTTGCGGTCGTGGCGCAGGAAGTTGCGGGTCACATAGTCCGGCCCTTCGCGCCAATAGATGCCGCGCATATATTCGCGCCAGCCGATGATCTGGCGGATATAGCCTTCGACGGAATTGAGCGGCGCGCGGCCGGCACGATATTCCGCCTCCGCCCGCCGGCACAGGTCGACCGGATCGAGCAGCCCCGAATTGATGTACGGCGACAGGATCGAATGCCACAGGAAGCGTTCGCCGGTTAGCATCGCATCTTCGTAATCGCCGAACTGCGGCAGCGCCTTGGCGAGGAAATACGCCGCCTGTTTCTCCGCATCCGCGGCGGTGACCGCATAGGCGAACCCGTCGAGGCTGCCGGGATGATCGGCGAAGCGGGTCGCGACCAGCGCCAGCACCTCAAGCGTCGTGGCATCGGGTGGGAAGGCATGCGGGCGCGGCATGAACAGGTCGTTCTTCGCCGGTTTTCGGTTTTCCTTGTCGAAGTTCCAGCGATCGCCGACCGGCTTGGCGCCGTCCATCAGCAGGCCGGTCTTGCGCCGCATCTCGCGATAGAAATACTCCATCGTCAGCTGCTTGCGGCCATCGGCCCAGGCTTCGAACTCGGCATGGCTGGCAAGGAAGCGGTCGTCGGCGCGGATATCGACGGGGATGCCGAACAGCGTTTCCCAGCCCTCCAGCATCGCCGCGACGCGCCATTCGCCTGCTTCGGTGACGACGATGCGACCCGGCGCATGGCGCTGCACGGCGCGGGCGATCTCTCCGGTGAAGCTGCCGCTGTTGTCGGGATCGTCGAGCCGGACATAGTCCACGCTCCAGCCGGCCTGCGCCAGCGCCTCGGCATGATGGCGCATCGCCGACAGGATATAGGCGATCTTCTGCTTGTGATGGCGGACATAGGTCGTCTCCTCGGCGACCTCCATCATCAGCACCATCGTTTCGGCGGGATCGGCATCGCGCAGCGACGACAGCGACAGGCTGAGCTGATCGCCCAGAACGGGAACGAGCGTTTTCATCCGGTGTGCGACGTCCTACATGGCCGGGCATGACCCCCAAGCACCTCGGCCAGACCAGCCAGCTGCCCGCCTCTCCCGAAGAGGCGGTGCTCGATTATGTTCCCAACCCCCGCATCGGCACCACCTATCTGGTGCGCTTCGCGGTGCCGGAATTCACCTCGCTCTGCCCCGTCACCGGCCAGCCCGATTTCGCGCACCTCGTCCTCGACTATGTGCCGGGCGAGACGATCGTCGAATCGAAGTCGCTGAAGCTGTTCCTCGGCGCGTTCCGCAACCATGCCGCCTTCCACGAGGATTGTACGGTCGGCATCGGCCAGCGCCTGTTCGACGAGATGAAGCCGCGCTGGCTGCGCATCGGTGGCTATTGGTATCCCCGCGGCGGCATTCCGATCGACGTCTTCTGGCAATCGGGCATACCGCCCGCGGACCTGTGGTTGCCCGATCAGGGCGTTGCACCATACCGCGGCCGCGGTTGATCCAGATCAGCCCGATCGCGCCGGTTGCGGTGCAACATCAATGCAACCTTTTGTCCGATGGGCTGTTCATCCGCTGGTAAGATTGTGGCCCTGCCGCAATGTTGCACCAGCGAAGGACAACGGCATGGGTACGACGGCGGTAAACGGCGGTAGCATCGAACATCTCGCGATGATCGGTAACTTCCTGCCGCGCCAGTGCGGCCTCGCGACGTTCACGACCGACGTATGGCAGGCGATGCGCGATCGCTTTCCGGATGTGCAGGTCGACGTCTATGCGATGGACGATCATCCCGGCCGCTATGCCTATCCACCCGCGGTGACCGGCAGCATCCCCCAGCACGAACTGGCGGGATACCTGTCGACGGCCCGCGCGATCGAGGCGAGCGGCGCGCAGGCGATCTGGGTGCAGCACGAATATGGCATCTACGGAGGGCCGGCGGGCGAACACCTGCTGGCGCTGCTCGATCGCACCACGCTGCCGGTGATCGTGACGCTCCACACCGTGCTCGAAAAGCCGAACGCCGACGAGCGCCGCGTGCTCGAAGGGCTGCTGCGCCGCGCCGCCAAGGTGGTGGTGATGGCCGAACGCGGTCGCGATATCCTGCGCCGCGTCTATGGCGCCAATCCGCGCCAGATCGCGATGATCCCGCACGGCGTCCCCGACCGTCCCTTCGTCGATCCCGAGACGCTGAAGCCGCGCTTCGGCTGGCAGGGGCGCGACGTCGTGCTGACCTTCGGCCTGCTCGCTCCCGGCAAGGGGATCGAGACGATCATCGAGGCGCTGCCCGCCGTCGTCGATCGCCATCCGGATATGCTCTACGTCGTGCTGGGCGCGACCCATCCCAATCTCGTCGCGCACGAGGGCGAGGCATATCGCGACCGGTTGAAGGCGCTGGCCGAGACGCTGGGCGTCGGCGGCAACGTCGCCTTCATCGACGGGTTCGTCGAGCATGACGAGCTGCTCGACTATCTCCAGGCGGCGGATATCTATGCGACGCCGTATCTCAACCCGGCGCAGATCACGTCGGGCACGCTGTCTTACGCGGTCGGCGTCGGCAAGGCAGTCATCTCCACCCCCTATGTGCATGCGACCGAGATCCTGGCCGATGGCCATGGCGTGCTCGTCGATTTCCGCGATGTCGCCGCGTTCAGTCGTGAGATCGACCGGCTGCTGTCGAGCGCGCGTGATCGTTCGCGGCTGGCACAGCGGGCCTATGACCGCGGCCGCACGATGATCTGGCCGCGCCTCGCCGAGGCGGCGCTCCATGAAACCGAGGTCGCCGTGGCCGCCCGCCCCAGGCGGATTACCCAGAATCAACAGGCGGTTCGCGCATTGAAACCCAATTTTGCCGCAGTCGAGCGGATGAGCGATGCCACCGGCATGCTCCAGCATTCGATCTATTCGGTGCCCGATCGTCGTCACGGCTATTGCATCGACGACAATGCTCGTGCGCTGATGCTGATGAGTGCGATGGACGATCTCGATCCCGTCGAGCGGGACAAGTGGACGACCATCTACGCCTCGTTCATGCAATATGCCTGGAACCCGGATGCGCGGCGTTTCCGCAACTTCATGAACTTCGACCGGACGTGGTGCGAAGACGTGGGGTCGGAGGATTCGAACGGCCGCGCGATCTGGGCGCTCGGCGTCACCGCGCGTGACGGCAAGGACCCCAAGCACCGCGACTGGGCACGCGCGATGTTCGACGCCACCGCCAGCATGGCGCTGGACCTCGGCTCGCTGCGCGCGCAATCCTTCGCGATGCTCGGTGCGGCTGCCATGTTGCAGGCCTCGCCCGGCCACGACCTTGCGCGTTCGATCCTGGAGCGGTTCCCCGACGACCAGCTGGCGCTGCTCGCCGAGGCGCGGCGCCCGGAATGGCAGTGGTTCGAGATCGTGCTCGCCTATGACAACGCGCGCCTGCCGCAGGCGCTGATCGTCGCCGGCAGCGCGCTGGGGCGCAAGGACCTGATCGATTGCGGCCTCCAGACGCTCGACTGGATCGTCGCCAAGCAGACTTCGCCTGAGGGGCGGTTCCGCGCGGTCGGCACCGAAAGCTTCCACCGTCCCTATGCCGAGCCCCTGCAGTTCGACCAGCAGCCGTTGGAGGCGCAGGCGACCGTCGATGCCTGCATCGCCGCCTATCACGCGACGGGCGAGGCACGCTGGGTGGCGGAGGCGGAGCGCGCCTATGCCTGGTATCTCGGCCAGAACGATCTCGACCTGCCGCTCGCCAGCCCGGCCGATGGCGGCTGTTTCGACGGCCTGATGCCGACCGGCCTCAACCGCAATCAGGGCGCCGAGTCGATTTTGGCGCTGCAACTCGCCTCATGTGCGATTTCGGGGCTTTCAAAGTCTGCCCAAGGCGTGGCAGGGACATCGCGCGCCGTCGCCTGATTGCAGCAGCGACGGCCTCGTAGACGACCGACCGACGAGGCTTCAACCGCGATGGACCTGTTCAACCACCGCTTGCGGCTTCATGCCGATCCGTCCCGCGTCGTCGTCCGGCCGTTCCACATCGCGTGGGGCGGTAAGGGCGGCGCACCCAATCGCACCGAACGCCTGGTGGGCGAAGTGCTGGAGATGTCCGCCGTAGAGGCGCGCGACCAGCTGGAGATCGTGCTCAAGGATTTCGAGGCGCGGCACTGGCAGACGCGCCGCGTCTTCATGACCCGCTACGAAGAGATCGAGGAACTGCTCGGCCTTGACGGGCGCGATATCGGCGATGAGAAGCGGCAGCTGATCGGCGCCTATTTCTGCCACGAATACAGCTATGCCGCCGCGGCGCTGATGAACCCCAGCGCGGTGCCGCATTTCGACCAGACCGGCATGCCCGAAGGATCGATGCGCATCCTGATGAGCCTGCGATCGGTGGGTGAGGGGCACATCTCGTCCGTCGCTTTCCGCGAAGGCATCATCACGCAGGGCAACGAGTTGAAGCTCGCGCCCGAGCCGCCCTTCGCCACCGCGACCGACGTGATCGGCGAGGGCGAGGAGATCCCGGAAGGGCCGGTCACCGTGTGGCGGCATCGCGATTCGACGCTGTCGGGTACCGTCATCTTCCCGATCACCCAGGCCCAGTCCAAGGGGCTGGAGGATCTGCGCATCGTCCACTTCCGCCATGACGACGGCAGCTACGAATGGATCGGCACCTATACCGCCTATAACGGCTCGGTGATCCAGTCGGAGCTGATGCGCACCCGCGACTTCCGCGCCTTCGACCTCGTGCCGATGTCCGGTCCCGCCGCCCGCAACAAGGGCATGGCGCTGTTCCCGCGCAAGGTCGCCGGGCAGTATATGATGATCGGCCGGCAGGACGGCGAAAACCTGTTCCTGCTGAAATCGGACAGCCTCGAGCATTGGGACGAGGGCGAGAAGATCCTCACCCCGGTCTTCCCGTGGGAATTGGTGCAGATCGGCAATTGCGGCCCGCCCATCGAGCTGGAGGAAGGCTGGCTGCTGCTGACCCACGGCGTCGGCGCGATGCGCAAATATTCGATCGGCGCCGCGCTGCTCGACAAGGACGATCCCTCCAGGGTGATCGGCCGCACGCGCGAACCGATCCTGGCCGCCAAGGACCAAGACCGCGAAGGCTATGTGCCCAACGTCGTCTACAGCTGCGGCGCGATCCGCCACGGCGACACGTTGTTCCTGCCCTATGGCATCGCGGACAGTTCGGTCGGCTTCGCGTTCGTCAGGATCAGGGACCTGCTGGCCGCGATGGTGTGATCGAAAGACCGAGCGGCGGGTGGATCGCTGATGATCCCCCGGCGCGTCGCTCAATTGGAATACCGTGCCTCGATCCGTTGCGCCGCTTTGTCGATTTCGGGGAACAACGTGCTCTCGTTGATGCCGAGCAAGTCCAGGGCCTGACGGAGCGGTTCCTTGCAGTCGGCGGGGATGACGAAGCGGGTTTCCTTGATCGTCCATCCGAACTTGATGTCACTCGGCGGGATCAGCCCATGGATAATGAAGCCGCCGGCCTGTGACAGGATGCGGCGGTTGCTCATCTTGGGGTGGACGTAGAATGGCTTGAACAGGTCGATCGGATGGATCGCAGGTTCGAAATGCGGCTTCTCGACGCGCACGAACTGCTGCAGCCGATGGTAGACACGCTCTTGGTTGACCCGCGCGATCTCGTCGTTCCGATGCGTGCCGGGAACGCGGACGGCGCGAAGATCGATGATCTCCTGCTTTTCGGCTTTGGTGAGGTTGGCGAGGTTCGCCACGCAGCTGACGGAATCGCTGTCGTAATATTTCTCGCGATCGGCAGGAATGGCAAAGGCAGTGACGACGCCATCGGTGAGATGGTCTTCTGCCCCCGGATGGGTCGCGAAGAAGAGCGCGACCAGTGGATTGCGCGACACATCCATCAACCGCGTCGGCAGTCCGAAATGCTGCATGCGCACCAGCCGGTCGAACATCGTCGCGTCATTTGCGAATTCGGTCGGATGCACGCTGATGAGGTCGCGCGTCGCCCGGTTCTCATGCTCCTCCAATCGGCTACGATCCGGCCGGAACAATCCGGGAATATTGGCCCAGGAAGCATCCCGCTGTCCACGATAGCAATTGAACAAGGGTTCGCTTGCCGCATAGTCGGACACTTGGCGGATGAAGTCGACGAGGGTGGTAGGATGCGCCGCAATGATGGTCACGATGATCTTTCGATTCGAGATCGGGATAGATGACGTCCGTCATCTGCCGCCTGCGTATCGATGGCGCCGTTGCCAAAGCGTTACCGGATCATCCGAACCGGCAGTATCCCTTTGTCGGCCAATGGCCGCGTGTCGCGTAACTCAAACCCGATGGGCGTCTCGTCATGTGCTTCGACGTGATGCGGTCAATTCCGTATCTGCGGCGGCGACGTCGTGTCCTTGGCTGATACTGGCGGGATCTGCGACAAACGGGTCAGCAGCAGGGGAATGTCTTCGGTGATGAAGGTATCGGTGGGCACCGAGAGGCTCGCCCTGAGGGCGTTGCTGACGGCGGCCAGCCGGTCGTGCTGGTGTGGTGCGGACGCTGTCACGAGGGAACCCTTACGCTTACGGCAAACCCGGCAGTCACCGGCCGGGGGGGGATGGCGGGATGACTACCGGGTTCGTGTTGCAGAACGGCGGACGGCCCTGCGTGTTCCGCCTGCGATGAACGGTTGGTCGCGTTTCAGGCGGCCACCGAACGCCGCGTGTAGCGATACAGGGCAGCGACGAGGGCGAGGAACGCGATGGTGCCCCCGATCAGCGCGAACCGCTCGAACCCCGCCGGTGCGATCGCCAGCGGCGCGTCCGAATTGGTGACATAGACGATCACCGCGAAGGCGACGCCCCACAGGCTCTCGCCGACGATCATGCCGGTCGCGGTCAGCACGCCCATGCGCTTGGCAAACTCCACGTCGCGCTGCCGCTCCGCCCAGCGATCGTACACCGCGCCGATCACCGCGCCGATCACCACCGGCAGCGTCACCGCCATCGGCAGGTAGACGCCGAGGCCGATGCCCAGCGGCGGCAGGCGCAGCCGGCCCAGCCGGCCGAGCGTTTCGTCGATCGCGATCACCACGATGCCGATCAGCGCCCCGTAACCGATCATCGCCCAGTTGAGGTCGCCGCCCAGCACGCCCTTGGCCAGCGCGGAGATCAGCGCCGCCTGCGGCGCGGCGAGCGCGTTCGGCCCGGCGCCCGGCGCGCCCTGGAACCCCAACGTCGTCGCCAGCAGTTCCAGCACCGGCGGCACGACCAGGCTGCCGAAGATCACGCCGAAGATCAGCGCCAACTGCTGCTTCCACGGCGTCGCACCGACCAGCTGGCCGGTCTTGAGGTCCTGGAGATTGTCGTTGGAGATGGTGGCGACGCCAAAGACGATGCCGGTCACGATCAGCGCATAGGCGACCAGCGCCTGCGTGGTATCAGGCCCCGCGCCGCGCCCGAACAACCCGACCAGCATCAGGCTGGCAGCCAGCACGGACAGGATGCCGATCCCGGACACGGGGCTGTTCGACGCGCCGATCAGCCCGGCCATATAGCCGCACACCGCCGCGATCACGAGGCCGAGGACCAGGACGAACACGAGCGCGCCCAGGATCAGCACCACCGCCGATCCCGCCAGCGGCCCGCCGGCGATCACTGACCAGAGCAGCCCGGCGATCGGCACCAGCGTCAGCAGGCTAACGACCAGCACGATGCCGATCGACAGGTCGCGTTCGCCCAGTTCCAGCACCGCGCCGCCGCGCTTCGCCCGGCTCGCCGCGATCGACGAGCGGATGCCGGCCAGCACCGGCCCGATGATCTTGATGAGCGTCCAGATCGCCGCAACGCCGATCACGCCGGCGCCGAGGAAGCGCACGTCGGTGCGAAACACGCCGCCTGCCCAATCTTCGATGCCGACACCTGCGGCGGCGGGGGAGAGGCCGGTCAGCAACGGCAACGCGATCCACCAGCCGATGATGACGCCGGCGAACATGGCCAAGCCCACTGACAGGCCGACGAGATGCCCCGCGCCGATCAACGCAAAGGACAGCCCGCCCGAAATACCGGTCGCGCCCGCGCCGACGCGAAAGAACTGCGCCGCCTCCGCCACGACCAATTTGGTCTGGGTGAACACCGCGAAGCCCGCAGACACCAGGGCATTGACGACGATCAGCCGCAGCCCCTTGCCGCTTTCCGCCTCGCCCGCGCGGCTACCCGCACCGACCATCAGCACCTCGGCGGCGGCACGCCCTTCGGGATAGGGCAGGGCGGTATCGACCACCAGCGCCCGGCGCAGCGGCACGGAGAACATCACGCCCAGGATGCCGCCGGTCATCGTGATGCCGGCGGTGAGCAGATAGGGAAAGCCCTGCCACCAGCCGATCATGACCAGGCCGGGCAGCACGAAGATGATCGCCGCCAGCGTGCCCGCCGCCGATGCCACGGTCTGCACGATGTTGTTTTCAAGGATCGTCGCGCCCGGCAGGTAGCGCAGGATCGCCATCGATATGACCGCCGCCGGGATCGACGTGGCGAAGGTCAGCCCGACCTTCAGCCCCAGATAGACATTGGCGGCGGTGAACAGCAACGTGATGAGCCCGCCGAGCAATACACCCCGGACGGTCAGTTCGGCGACGGGTGCGATCGGCGAACGGGGGGCGGTGGCCATGACGTGGGAAACTTTCGGGCGAAGGAACTGCCGCGGGGTTGTGCACGCCGCATCGCCCGCGGGCAATGGCCGCGGTCATCGACGAAACAAAGCTGCGCCGGGTCGACAGGCAAGGCGCCTTTCCGCTAGGCGGCGGGGATGAACGACACCATTCCATTGCGCGTTGCCCTGGCCGGCCTTGGTACGGTCGGCGGCGGCGTCATCCGTCTGCTCGATGCGAACCGCGACCTCATCACCCGGCGCGCGGGGCGCCCGATCGAGGTCGTCGCGGTTTCGGCGCGCGATCGCTCCAAGGATCGAGGCATCGATCTGTCCCGCTTCGCCTGGGTGGACGACACGCGCGAACTCGCCGGCCACGACGGCGCGGACGTGGTGGTGGAGCTGATCGGCGGCTCCGACGGACCCGCCCTGACGCTGGCCCGCGCGACGCTGGCGGCGGGCAAGGGCTTCGTCACCGCCAACAAGGCGATGCTGGCGCATCACGGCCTCGCCCTGGCGCAGGCGGCGGAGGCGGCCGGCGTGCCGCTCAAGTTCGAAGCGGCGGTCGCCGGCGGCATTCCGGTCATCAAGGGACTGCGCGAAGGTGCCGCCGCCAATGCGATCGGCCGCGTCTACGGCATCCTCAACGGCACCTGCAATTTCATCCTCTCCAAGATGGAAGCCGAAGGCCGCGATTTCGCCGAGGTGCTCGCCGAGGCGCAGGCGCTCGGCTATGCCGAGGCGGACCCCAGCTTCGATATCGACGGCGTCGATGCCGCGCACAAGCTGTCGATCCTCGCGAGCATCGCCTTCGGCACGCAGCCCGCGTTCGCCGATGTGTCGGCCACCGGCGTGCGCCACGTCATCGCCGCCGATATCGCGGAGGCGGCGGCGCTGGGATACAAGGTGCGGCTGGTCGGCGTCGCGGAAGCGGGGACGGGCGGGCTGTTCCAGCGCGTGCATCCGCACCTCGTCCCGATCGACCATCCGCTGGCGCACGTCACCGGATCGCTCAACGCCGTCGTCGCCGAGGGCAATTTCGTCGGGCGCCTGTTCTTCCAGGGCGCAGGCGCGGGCGACGGCCCGACCGCCAGCGCGGTGGTCGCCGACCTCATCGACATCGCGCGCGGCGAATTCGGGCCGCCCTATGCGATGCCGGCCGCCGCGCTTGCCGCCGAGCCCAAGGCGGACAGCGGCGAACGGCGGGGCCGCGCCTATCTGCGCTTCACCGTCGAGGACAAGGTCGGCGTGCTGGCCGAGATCGCAGCGGCGATGCGCGATGCCGGCGTGTCGATCGAAAGCCTCATCCAGCGCGGCGTCACCGACGACGGCAGCGCGATCGTCGCGATCGTCACGCACGAAGGCCCCGAACGCTGCGTCGCCCGGGCGCTGGAGAAGCTGCGCGGCTCGCAGAGCCTCGCCGGCCAGCCGCTATGGATGCACATCCTGGGGTGACGCCCGTTGGTCTTGGGTGAGGGCCGGTGCTCCTGCGGAAGCGGGAGCCAGAGGGCATGACGGCGGAGCCCCGTTTGTGCTGGGCCTGTCGAAGCACAGGTGAGACTCAGGCGCTTGGACAGGCTCGGTGCGAACCATGCACGGTCATGTCGTCACGGCCGGCCTGAGGAACGGCGGCAGGGTAGCGCCAGCCATGCCGCCGCTCAGGGCTTCGCTGCGGGCTCCGGCGCGGTGACGGCTGCCGGCTCCGTCGTCGCTGGCACGATCCGGCCGGCCGGCCCCGGCTCGTCGAGCGCGATCGGCACGCGCCCCGCGGTGTCGACGGCTTTGGCCGATCCCTTCTTCATCGCGCGGGCGGCATCGCGGACGAGCGACAGCGGGTTGGTCGCGTCGCTGCCTTCGCAACACTCGCTGTTGGGGTTGACCAGTTTCTGCACCACCCGCACCAGCATCGTCGGCGGACCGAGGATGTTGAAGCCGACCTGGCAGCCGCCGACCCGCGCCGCGCACGGCGGCGCCTGGAGCGCCAGCGCCGTGCCCGCGGACAGGTCGCGATTGGCACCGCGGCCGACGGGCGGGCCGTCGAACTGGTTCTGGTCCCTGCGGCCGCAGACGACGATCTCGCCACTCGCCGCGCGCGTCTCGCACGACATGATCGACCAGCTCTGGCTGCCGTCGGGGCGGGTCTGCACCGGTTCGGGCTTGGCAGCAGCCGGTTCGGCCGCCGCCGTCGCAGCTTGCAGGGCCAGGGCAAAGAGAATCACGGCGCCAGCGGCCGCTTGGTGACGCCGGTGAGGCCGCTCCTGGTGCTCATCGTCGCGCCCGCCATGCCGCCGCCGACCAGGAAGGGGCTGAGCTCCTTCACCGGGTTGGTGCGGTTTAGCAGGCGGTCGCGCTCCACGATCACCGCCTCGTAGCGCGGGTCGCCTTCGTCATGGACGATGAACGGCACGCGGAACTTGTCCGCCTGTCGCCGCCCGCAGACGGTGATGTCGGTCGCGTTGGGATTGGAATGGCAACGCTCGCCCGCGATCACGGCGGAGGAGCGCGCCACCAGCGTGGCGGCATCTTCGGCAGGCGCGGCAAGCAACAGCAGCAGGGCGAGCATCGGAACGGACTCCGGATGGCCGGTGATGCTCCGGTGTCCGCCAATTCCCCCCGAAGATCAAGCGGCGATCGGTGCGACCCCCAGCCGCGGAATCTCGATCGCGGGACAGCGATCCATGACCACTTTCAGGCCGGCGGCTTCCGCCCGTGCGGCAGCGGCCTGATCGATTACGCCCAATTGCATCCAGACCGCCTTGGCGCCGATTGCGATCGCCTGGTCGACCACGGCGCCTGCCGCCTCCGATCGGCGGAAGATGTCGACGATATCGATCGGATCGCCCAGCTGGTCGAGTTCGCGGAAGACGAATTCGCCATGGGCGTGCTCGCCGGTGATCTGCGGATTGACCGGGATCACGCGATAGCCGTGCCGTTGCAGCCGCGCCATCACGCCATAGGAGGGCCGGTCCGGCCGGTCGGATGCGCCGACCAGCGCGATCGTCCGCGCGCCTTCCAGCAGCGCCTTGATATCGGCATCGGCGGTCAGCGGCATGCGTGTCTCCCTTGCGTCTATCCGTTCGCGCGCAGCCAGTCGTCGACCTGCGCGGCAATGGAGTGGAACGCGGCCCCGTCGGCGCCGTTCCCCGCCGCCGGCGGCCGCCCGGCATCGGAGGCGGTGCGGATGCCGATCGCCAGCGGCACCCGGCCGAGGAAGGGCAGGCCGAGCCGCATCGCCGTCGCCTCCGCACCGCCCTGGCCGAACGGGTCGGATACGATGCCGCAATGCGGGCAGGCATAGCCCGCCATATTCTCGACCAGCCCGATCACGGGGATGCCCGCCTTGTCGAACAGGTCGATCGCACGCGTCGCGTCGATCAGCGCCAGGTCCTGCGGCGTCGACACGATCACCGCGCCGGCTGGCTTGTGCTTCTGCACAATGGTCAGCTGCACGTCGCCGGTGCCCGGCGGCAGGTCCAGCACCAGCGTGTCCGTCGCCCCCCAATCCGCCTCGACCAGCTGGGTGAGCGCGCCCGCCACCATCGGCCCGCGCCAGGCGAGCGCGCGGCCGTCCGCCACCAGCTGCCCCATCGACAGCATCGGCACGCCATAGGGGGTAGCGACCGGATCGAGCACCTTGTCCTTCGCGGTCGGCCGCTGGTCCTCCGCCGCCATCAGCCGTGGCTGCGACGGGCCGTAGATGTCGGCATCGACCAGCCCGACCCGCCGCCCGCGCGCCTTCAACGCGATGGCGAGATTGGCGGCGAGCGTCGACTTGCCGACCCCGCCCTTGCCGCTCGCCACCGCGATCAGCCGGCGCTGGACCCGCTCGGCGGTGACGACCACGCGGACCTCGCCCGGCCAGCTCTCCGCCGCGGCGGCGCGCACCGCTGCTTCCAGTGCATCGCGCTCCGCCCCGCCAAGCCCGGTGGCGTCCAGCACGATGCCGGCGCGCTGGCCCTCGAAGCGCACCGTCGCGCGGGTTCCGGCGGCGGCGCGGATGCGCGCGATCGTAACGTCTTGTGTCATGGCGAGGCAGATAGGCGCACGGCCGCGGCTTGCCACTGTTTTTCCGCGGACGCCTTCCTATAAGGGGAGGCATGAGCATCCTGCCGGGCCGCAAGGCGCGCCCTCCCATCCTCGCAGCCGAACCACCGAAGAGCCCGTGGGGGCAGGGCGACGACGCCGGCGGCTCGGGCGGCGGCCCGCGCAATCCCTGGTCGCTGCCGCCCGGCGGTCGCAAGCCCGGTGCGAAGCCCACGGCGCTCGATGATTTCCTGCGCAAGGCGCGGGGTGGTGGCGGCGGCGGCGGAGGCGGCTTCAACGGCCTGCCCGGCGCGCCCAACGCACGGGCGCTGTGGCTGATCGGCGCGGGCATCATCCTGCTCGTCTGGATCCTCTACACCTCGATCCACCCGATCGCGCCGCAGGAGCGCGGGGTGGTGACCTATCTCGGCCGCTATTCCGGCACGCTCGACCCGGGCATCGCGATGACGCTGCCGGCGCCGATCGCACGCGTGGTGAAGGTCGACGTGCAGAACATCCGCATCGAGAATTTTCCTGAAAGCGGCAGCGAAAACCTGATGCTGACGCGCGATCAGAACATCATCGATCTCGCTTATGCGGTGCGCTGGAAGATCTCGAGCCCCCAGAACTACGTCTTCCAGATCGACAAGCCGCGCGACACCGTGCGCGCGACGGCCGAGAGCGTGATGCGCGAGGTCGTGGCCAACGTCACGCTCGATTCCGCCCTGGGGCCGGGCCGCGCGGAGATCGAGAACCAGGCGCAGGAGCGGATGCAGAAGGTGCTGGACGATTACAAGTCGGGCATCGTCATCGTCGGCGTCGGCATCAAGCAGGCCGATCCGCCCGCCCGCGTCAACGATGCGTTCAAGGACGTCACCGCCGCCCAGCAGGACGCGCAGGGCGCCCGCAACCAGGCGCAATCCTACGCCAAGCAGGTGATCGCCCGCGCCGAGGGCGAGGCGTCGCAGTTCGACAAGGTGTACGAACAGTACAGGCTTGCCCCCGAAGTGACGCGCCGCCGCATGTATTACGAAACCATGGAGGCCGTGCTGGCCAAGTCCGACAAGACCATCGTCGAGCCGACCGGCGTGGTGCCCTACCTGCCGATGGGGCCGACGCGGCGCCTGCCCGATGCGGCCACCGCTCAGTCCGCCCAGCCGGAGCCGGCCCAGTCCGCCCAATCTGCCCCCGCCCAGTCTGCCCCGGTACAGGGAGGCGGCCAGTGAAGGGGCTCTGGAAGCACCCGATCGCGATCGGGATGGCGGCACTGATCTTCGTCATCCTGCTCGCCGCGACGGTGACGATCGTGCCGGAGACGCAGCAGGTGGTGATCCTGCGCTTCGAACAGCCGGTGCGCACGGTGAACGCGTGGAAGCCGAACCAGCGCTTCGGCGACACGGGCGCGGGGCCGATCCTGCGCATCCCGTTCATCGACCGGCTGGTGTGGCTCAACAAGCGCGTGCTCGACGTCGATTACGACAACCAGCAGGTCCTCTCGTCCGACCAGCTGCGCCTCGAGGTGGATGCCTATGCCCGCTTCCGCATCGTCGATCCCCTGAAGGCGGTGAACGCCACCGGCAGCACCTCGCAGACCGAGGCGCGGATCACCGAGCAATTGCGCCCGCTGCTCGGCAGCTCGATCCGCAACGAGCTGGGCAACCAGCCGTTCGCGACGCTGCTCAGCCCGGAACGCGACCAGGTGATGGACAATATCCAGGCACGCCTGCAGCGGCTCGCCAGCCAATATGGCGTGCAGATCGTCGACGTGCGCATCAAGCACGCCGACCTGCCCGACGGCAGCCCGCTCGACCGTGCGCTCGCCCGCATGGCCACCGCGCGCCAGCAGCAGGCGATCACCATCCGCGCGCAGGGGCAGAAGGACGCGCAGATCATCCGCGGCGAGGCCGACGCCCAGGCGGCGCGCATCTATGCGGCCAGCTTCACCAAGGATGCCGATTTTTACGACTTCTATCGCGCGATGCAGTCGTATCGTCACACCTTCGGTGCGGATGGCGGCACGCCGCCGACCGGATCGACGTCGATCATTCTGTCGCCCAACAACAGTTACTTGCGCGAGTTCGAAGGGCGGGGGCGTTGATCGGGGGCAGCACCGCCCCCAGTTTTCCCGTTCATGAACATTCAAGCGGCGTTCAGGCGTTTGGGGCCAGTAATGCACCAATATTGAACGTCACCAACGAGAGGAATCTCCCCTAGTGCGCTACGCCTACGCCATCACCAGTGCGCTCCTTCTGGGCGGCGCGACCGCCACGCTGGCCCTCCAGCCGAGCGCCGCACAGCAGGCGCAGAACGAACCGGGCGCGATCCAGGCGAGCGCACCGCGCGCCGGCGCACCGATGAGCTTTGCCGACATGGTGGCCAAGCTGCAGCCGGCGGTGGTCAACATTTCGACCAAGCAGACCATCGTGCAGCGCCAGCCCGCCAACCCCTTCTCCGGCACGCCGTTCGGCGAGCTGTTCGGCGGCATGGGCGGCCAGGGCGGCGCGCCGGTGAAGCGCGAGGGCCAGTCGCTGGGTTCGGGCTTCCTCATTTCCCCGGACGGCTATGTGGTGACCAACAACCACGTGATCGCGCCGGGTGCGGAAGGGGCGACGGTCAACTCGATCACCGTCACCCTGTCCAACAACAAGGAATATACCGCCAAGGTCATCGGCAAGGACCAGGATTCGGACCTTGCGCTGCTCAAGATCGATGCTGCCGGCCTGCCCTTCGTGAAGTGGGGCGATTCGAGCCGCGCACGCGTCGGCGATTGGGTGCTGGCGATCGGCGAACCCTTCGGCCTCGGCGGTACCGTCACCGCGGGCATCATCTCGGCGATCAACCGCGTCACCGGTCAGGGCGGCGCCTACGACCAGTTCATCCAGACCGATGCCTCGATCAACCAAGGCAATTCGGGCGGCCCGATGTTCGACCTCAACGGCAATGTGATCGGCGTCAATTCGCAGATCTTCAGCCAGTCGGGCGGCAACATCGGCATCGGCTTCGCCATTCCCGCGGCGACCGCCAAGCCGATCATCGAGACGTTCATGAAGGGCGGCAAGATCACCCGCGGCTATATCGGCGTGTCGATCGGCGGCGGCGTCAACGACGATGCCGCGGCGGCACTCGGTATCCCCAAGAACCAGGGTGAACTGATCGCGCGGGTCGAGCCCAACGGTCCGGCCGCAAAGGGTGGCCTGCGCGCCGGCGACGTGGTGACGAAGATCAACGGTCAGCAGGTTACCCCCGACCAGACGCTGACGCGCCTCGTCTCCAACCTGCAACCGGCAACGACGGCGCGGTTCGAGGTGCTGCGTAACGGGCAGCCTGTGTCGCTCACCGTGCAGGTGGCGACGCGTCCGTCGAACGACCAGCTCCGCGCGCTGGCCAACGGCGGCGAGGATTCGGGCGGCTTCGGCCCGAACGATGGCCAGGACGACGGCAGCGACGACGGCGATGGCGTCACGCAAGGATCGACCGCACCGCTCGGCATTACCGTGCAGGCACTGACCCCCGGTATCGCCCGCGCGATCGGTGTCGATACGTCGGTGCAGGGTGTCGTCATCGCGACGGTCGATCAGTCGAGCGATGCGAATGGCAAGCTGCGGCGCACGGACGTGATCCAGGCGGTCAATGGCGTGCCCGTCCGCACCGCGGCCGACTTCGCGCGCGTCGTGGCACAGGCAAAGGCTGCGGGGCGGCCCCAGGTGCTACTGTTAGTTCAGCGTGGCCGTGATATTCCACGGTTCTTGGCCGTGAAAATTAAGTAAATGATGGAGGCCGGGAGAGATTTCTCCCGGCCTATTAATTTAGGCGCCACATTGACAGAATTGGCCGAACATGTCCGGCCAGCAGCCTGGCGCACATACGATCACAGGACCTTGAGTCTGTGCATATACCGCCGCGGATGATGTCGTCATCGTTAGTAACGTAAGCAGGGCGAGCGAGAAGCGCTTGAACGTTTTCATCAGAATGACTCCATGTTGCCTGACTTTGGCTTGACGATGATGCTCGGAGAGTAGATCGTTGTCTACTGTATTGGATTATCTATATCCATTGTGGATCAGTACCAAGCCGGGGTCGATAGAAAGGAGGAGCGATCGTTGGACGGCATCTTCATCGGCGCGAGCACGGGGCAGGATGGCGGCAAGCCCCAGTTGCTCGACCTGCGCCGCGCCAATCGCCACGGCCTGATCGCCGGCGCCACCGGCACCGGCAAGACCGTGACCTTGCAGGGGATCATCGAAGGCTTCAGCCGCGCCGGCGTGCCGAGTTTCGTCGCCGACGTGAAGGGCGACCTGTCCGGCCTCGCCATGGCGGGCTCGCCCCAGGCCAAGACGCACGCGGGCTTCGCCGCGCGCGCCGCCGAGATCGGCGACACCGACTGGGCCTATGCCGACAATCCGGTGCAATTCTGGGACCTGTACGGCGAACAGGGCCATCCCATCCGCACCACGGTGAGCGAAATGGGGCCGTTGCTGCTCAGCCGGCTGATGGATCTCAACGAGGTGCAGGAAGGGGTGATGACCATCGCCTTCCACGTCGCCGACAAGGACGGGCTGCTGCTGCTCGACCTCGATGACCTGCAGGCGATGCTCGCGCATTGCGCGACGCGTGCCGACGAGCTGACGACCACCTACGGCAACGTCTCCAAACAATCGATCGGCGCCATCCAGCGCGCGCTGCTCCAGCTGCGCACGCAGGGCGGCGATCATTTCTTCGGCGAGCCCGCGCTGGAGATCGACGACCTCATCCGCACCGACGATCGCGGCCGCGGCATTGTCAACCTGCTTGCCGCCGACAAGCTGATGGCAGCGCCCAAGCTCTACAGCACCTTCCTCCTCTGGCTGATGAGCGAATTGTTCGAGCATCTGCCCGAAGTCGGCGATCCCGACAAACCCAGGCTCGTCTTCTTCTTCGACGAAGCGCACCTCCTCTTCGACGACGCTCCCAAGGCGTTGCTCGACAAGATCGAGCAGGTCGTGCGGCTGATCCGTTCGAGGGGCGTCGGCATCTATTTCATCACCCAGAACCCGATCGACGTGCCCGATACGGTGGCGGGACAGCTCGGCAACCGGGTCCAGCATGCGCTGCGCGCCTTCACGCCGCGCGACCAGGCGGCGGTGCGCTCGGCGGCGGAGACGTTCCGCGCCAATCCCGGCGTCGACGTCGCGACCGCGATCACCGAGTTGAAGGTCGGCGAGGCGCTGGTGTCGCTACTCCAGGCGGACGGATCGCCGTCCCCGGTCGAGCGCACGCTCATCAAGCCGCCCGCCAGCCGCGTCGGCCCGATCACCCCGCAGGAACGCGCGGTGATGATCGACACCGACGCGGTCGGCGCCAAGTACGACACCGCCATCGACCGGGAATCGGCCGAGGAGATCCTCGCCGCCAAGACGCAGGAGGCCGCCGCCTCCGCCGCAGCCGCCCGCGCCGCCGATGATGCCGAAAAGGCGGCGGCGATCCAGGCGAAGGATGACGCCCGGACTGCAAAGGAGGCAGCCCGCGCCGCCGCCGCCGAGGCCAAGGCGAAGGCCGCGGCGGATCGCGAGGCGGCGAATTCACCTTGGGCCAAGGCGATGACCTCCGCCACCCGCGCCGCCAGCTCGTCGATCGGACGGCAGGTGGCGAACGAGATCGGCAAGCAGGTGTTCGGCACCGGCTCGCGACGCGCATCGTCCGGCGGCGGCCTGGTCGGCACGGTGCTGCGGAACGTACTCGGCGGCCTGATGCGGCGGTGATTGCGGGCATCTGCTCGACAATCGCGGCACACCGGCGCACCATGGCATCCTGATTGGAGCCATTGCATGTCCCTCGACGACCACAGCATGATCGATTGGACCGCGGCCGGTGAGGCCGAACTGGACGGCGTCGTCGCGCTGCGCCGCGCGATCCACGCCGAGCCGGAGATCGGCCTCCACTGTCCCGGCACCACGGCCAAGATCAAGGCAGCGCTCGCCGGCCTGCCGCTCGAATTTCACGAAGGCGCCTCCACCACCGGCCTTGTCGCGATCCTGCGCGGGCAGCAGGGGGGCAACGGCCGCACCGTGCTGCTGCGCGGCGACATGGACGCGCTGCCGATGCAGGAGGAGACGGGGCTGCCCTTCGCCAGCACCATTCCCGGCCGCATGCACGCCTGCGGCCATGATTCGCACACCGCGATGCTGGTCGGTGCCGCCAAGGCCTTGTGCGCGCGGGTCGACACGCTGCCAGGCACCGTCGTCTTCATGTTCCAGCCGGGGGAGGAGGGGCATCACGGCGCCCGCTTCATGATCGACGACGGCCTGCTGCGCATCGCCGCGCCGGACGCGGCCTTCGCGCTGCACATTACGCCCAATGCGCCGGCCGGGGTCGTCATCACCCGGTCGGGGTCGATCATGGCCTCGGCCGACACGGTGCGTATCAGCGTGCGCGGTGCCGGCGGCCATGCGGCCATGCCGCAGGATTGCATCGATCCGGTGCCGGTCGCCTGCGAGATCGTCACCGCACTCCAGACCTTCGTCGCGCGCCGGATCGCCGTCACCGATCCCGCGGTGCTGTCGATCACCAAGATCGAAGCGGGCTCGGCGCACAACATCATTCCCGATGCCGTGGCGATGCTCGGCACGCTGCGCACCTTGTCGGAGGCGACGCGCGAGACGATGCACGCCGCGATCCGGCGGGTGGCGGAGCATGTCGCCATCGCCCACGGCGCCAGCGCGGAGGTGACGATCGACAGCGGCTATCCGGTGACCGTCAACGATCCCCGCGGCGCCGCGCTGGTCGAGGCGGTGGCGGGCGATCTCGGCGCCCGCTTCGCGCCCATGCCGCAGCCGATGATGGGCGCGGAGGATTTCTCCTACGTGCTGCGCGAGATCCCCGGCGCCTTCGCCTTCCTGGGCGTCGCGCCAGCGGGCAGCGATCCGGCCACCAACCCGCCGCTGCACAACACCCGCATGACGATCGAGGAATCGGTCATGGCGCAGGGCGTCGCGCTGCACTGCGCCGTGGCGACGCGCTACCTCGAACGCGGCTTCGACTGAGAGTCGATCCCTCCCCAGGCAGGGGAGGGATGCCTGCTCCTCACGCCTTGATGAGGCCGATCTCGACCAGCCGTTCGTACAGGTAATCGTGCGCGGTGATCGGCGTGGGGTAGCGGTTCGGGTTCTCGGCGGTCACCGTCTGCGGCAGCGTCTCGATCAGGAAATCGGGCGCCGGGTGGAGGAAGAAGGGCATCGAATAGCGCGAATGGCCGCGGCGCTCGGGCGGCGGATTGACGACGCGATGCGTGGTCGACGGCAGGACATGGTTGGTCAGCCGCTGCAGCATGTCGCCGACGTTGACCACCATCGCGCCTTCCGGCGGCTTGATCGCCAGCCATTGCCCGCTGTGCCGGTCGAGCAGTTCGAGGCCCGCTTCCTCCGCGCCCAGCAGCAGCGTGATGAGGTTGATGTCCTCATGCGCGCCGGCGCGTACGCCCTCGGCATCGGCGGGGATCGGCGGATAGTGCAGCAGGCGCAGCACCGAATTGCCGTCCTTCACCGCCGGGTCGAACCAGTCGGGCGCCAGCCCCAGGTGCCGCGCGATCGCCGACAGCAGCCGGTCGCCGGCCCGGTCGAAGGCGGTGAAGAGTTCGAGGAAGGTCTGCTTGAACCCCTCCGGCCGCTCGGGCCAGATATTGGGCGACATCGTATCGGCATAACGATGCCCGGCCGGCAACTCGCGGCCGATGTGCCAGAATTCCTTCAGGTCGACGTGCTTCGCATCCTTGGCGATCTCCGTCTTGAACGGGGTGTAGCCGCGCGCACCGCCGCCGCCTTCGACGAAATAGCCGCGCTTCTCCGCCTCGGGCAGCGCGAACAGCGCCTCCGTCTCGCGCCAGGCGCGCGCGATCAGCTCCTGCGGCACGCCATGGTCGGCGACGATCGCAAAGCCGAACCGTTCGAACGATTCGCCGAACGCGGCGGCGAAGCCGTCGGGATCGCTTGCCTGGTCGGCGAGGCTGAGGGTGGGGACCTGCGCGGTCGAGGGGGTGTCGAGCATAAGAGCCATCCGTTTGATGAAGCGGCAGTTATACCCCGCGCCTGCCGATGCGTCATGCGCAACTTCGCCCGCCGGGGGTTTCGGCGGGGTGATTCCCGTACCGATCGTGCGAAAGCGTCAGCAGCACGAACCCATGTAACCCCATATCATCCGTTCGGCGCACGCCCCAGCCGCTTGATCGCGGTAGCGGTATCCGCGGTCTTGTGGCCGTGGATCGGATGGTGTCTCACCGTCCCGGTCTGGGGCGCGGTGGGGCTGCGGGTCAGGACGATGTCAAACAGCCGGTCCCGGTCAGGGCGGGAACGGCGCACTCGTGTTGGGGTACGATGAACACCTTCGCCCGTACTGCTGCTGCCTTCGGTTCGCGCGTTCGCGCGCTGTTCGCCACCCGCGATGTCCTGTTCCACGATGGCCGCGGCCTGCGCCGGGTCAGCATCACCGGCCGGTCGCAGGCGGTGGCGGCGGTCGCCGGCACGCTGATGATCGGCTTTTCGGGCTATGGCGCGGCGCAGGCGGCGCAGCTCGCCACCCAGCCGGCCGATACCCGCATCGTGCACATGGAGCATCGCCTCGACGCGATGCAGGCGCGCGTCTCTACCATCCGCCAGGTCGCGCGCGAACATGCCGAGCGGCTCGACCAGCGCCAGGCGCTGATCGCCGCCGCGCTGACCGGCAAGGGCGACGAGGCCAAGCTCGCGCTCGCGCAGCTGGCGATCGATCCCGCCGCCGATCGCCTCGCCGCCGATGTCGTCGAACCGCTGGTCAAGGTGGAAGGGCGCCAGAGCGAACTCGCCGCCGCCGCGCAGAAGGTGCTCGATCGCCGCCTCGCCCAAACCGATGCGACGCTCAAGACGCTGGGCGTCGCCGGCCGCCTGAAGGTCGCCCGGACGACGACCGGCGGCATGGGTGGCCCGATGCTCGACGCCAACGGTGCCGAGGCGCAGGCGGACCTCAAGGCCGACGCCCAGTTCCGCACCCTGTTCCAGAGCTGGAAGAAGCTCGATACGCTGCAACAGGGCGCCATCGCCATCCCGTCGGTGCAGCCGGTGCAGCATCTGCAATTCACCAGCAACTTCGGCATCCGTTCCGACCCGTTCCGCGGGACTGCCGCGATGCACGCCGGCGTCGACATCCCCGGTCCGGTCGGTACGCCGATCTACGCCACCGCCGACGGCATCGTCGGCCACGCCGGCCGCCAGGGCGGCTATGGCAACATGGTGGAGATCAACCATGGCAAGGGCATCGCCACCCGCTACGGCCACCTGTCCAAGATCCTCGTCGCCGACGGTGCCCGCGTGACGCGCGGCCAGCTGATCGCGCTGATGGGCTCGACCGGCCGCTCCACCGGCCCGCACCTCCATTACGAAGTCCGCATCGACGGCCATGCGGTGAACCCGATCCCGTTCCTCACCACCGCCGACTATCTGCTCGCCGCGCAGGACCGCGCCGTTCACGCGATCCCGGTTTCGACCGACGGCCCCGCCGCCCAGGACTGATCGCGCTAGGCGGCTGCGACGCCGCCTTTACTCTGCATCCCCATTCGCCTTCGTCATCCCGGCTTCCGCCGGGATTACCGGCAGCGCCAACGCCCCCGTTGCCCCGATCCCCGCTCGCGCCTATCTCCCCCGCATGGCCAGCCTCGCTCCCGACATCATGCTCACCCCTGCCGCCGCCGCGCGCGTCGCCGCGATCGCGGGCAAGCAGAACAAACCCGCCATCCTGCGCCTGTCCGTCGACGGCGGCGGCTGCTCGGGCTTCCAGTACCGCTTCGGCTTCGCCGACGCCCCGGAGGGTGACGATACCGTGGCGGAGACGGACGGCGTCCGGCTGGTGGTGGATAGCGTCAGCCTCGATCTCGTCCGCGGCTGCCAGGTCGATTACGTCGAATCGCTGGGCGGTGCCGCCTTCCGCGTCGAAAATCCCAACGCCGCCTCCGGTTGCGGCTGCGGCTCCAGCTTCGCGATCTAGCTGCCGTGAAGCTCGTCACCTACAACGTCAACGGCATCAAGGCGCGCCTGCCGCGCCTGCTGGAATATCTCGCCGAGGAGCAGGCAGACGTCGTCTGCCTTCAGGAGCTGAAGTCCAGCGACGATACCTTCCCGATCGCCGATATCGAGGCCGCCGGCTACGGCGCGGTCTGGCATGGGCAAAAGGGGTTCAACGGCGTCGCCGTGCTCGCCAGGGGGCAGACACCCGTCGAGCGCCAGCGCGGGCTGGAGGGCGAGCCGGAGGACGAGCATAGCCGCTACCTCGAATGCGAGGTCGACGGGCTGGTCGTCGCCTCCATCTACCTGCCCAACGGCAATCCGCAGCCCGGCCCCAAGTTCGACTACAAGCTGCGCTGGATGGAACGGCTGGCGGCGCGCGCCCGCGTGCTGCTCGATGCCGAGGTGCCGACGGTGCTGATGGGCGATTACAACGTCATCCCCAACGACGACGATACCTTTTCGGTGCGCGCGATGGCCGACGATGCGCTGATGCAGCCCGAAAGCCGCGCCGCCTACCGCCGCCTGCTGGCGCAGGGCTGGACCGACGCCCTGCGCACCCGCCAGCCGACCGGCGGCGTCTGGACCTTCTGGGATTATCAGGCCGGCGCATGGCAGCGCGATGCCGGCTTCCGCATCGACCATCTGCTGCTCAGCCCGCAGGCTGCCGACCGGCTGGTCGATGCCGGCGTCGACAAGGCGTATCGCGGTCGCGAAAAGGCGAGCGATCACGCGCCGACCTGGGTACGCCTGCGGTGAGGCGGCCGGCGTTCGCCGTCGCCGCTGTCTCTGCTGCGGCCCAGCTGCGCGAATATTGCCCGGAACGGCCCGGGCTCGATACGCCGGCGTGCATCGTCGACAAGGGGCATGTGTCGCTGGAAACGGGAGTCGCCGACTGGACGCTCGATCGCCAGCCGGACAGCCGCACCGACACGATCACGATCGCACAGACGCTCGTCCGGCTCGGTGTCACCGACCGGCTGGAGGTGCGCGCGAGCTGGGAGCCGTTCGGACATGAGCGGGTGCGCGACGTGGCGAGCGGCGCGATCGACCGCGCGGACCGCGTCGGCGATGCCGTGCTCGGGCTGAAGGCGTCGCTCCTGCATCCCGACGGCCAGGGCCTCGCCATTGCCGTGCTGCCCTCAGTCAGCCTGCCCATCGGCCGGGTGCCGATCGGTGCAGGCGGCGTCGGCTACAGCCTGCTGTTGCCCGTATCCTACGACCTCAGCGATACGGTGCGGATCGATGCCACGCCCTCGGTGCGCGGCCTGCCGAATGACGAGGCGCCCGGCCATCACCTGCGCTACGGCAGCGCCGCCGGCGTCACGGTCAAGGTGATGAAGGCGGTATCGCTGTCCGCCGAGGCGCAGGTGGTCCGCGACGCAGAGCCCGGCGACCACACCACCCGCGCGCGTACCGCGCTGTCGGTCGCATGGCAGCCGCAGGACGATTGGCAGCTCGACCTGTTCGGCATCGCCGGGCTGAACCGTGACACGCCCGATCTGGAACTGTCCGCCGGCATCGCCCGGCGGTTCTGAACGCACCGCTACCCACGTTCCCGCAGACGGCCTATAGCCCCCGGTAAAGACGAGGGGATTCCATGAGCCTGTTCCGCCGCAAGATTATTCAACCGCAGCCGCCGGGGCAGCAGCTCGCGCGCACGCTCGGCTGGCCGCATCTCGTCGCGCTCGGCGTCGGCGCGATCGTCGGCACCGGCATCCTGACGCTGATCGGCGTCGGCGCCGAACGGGCCGGTCCGGCGGTGATCCTGGCCTTTGTCGTCGCCGGCGCGATCTGCGCCTGCGCGGCGCTCTGCTATGCCGAGATGGCGACGATGATCCCCGCCTCCGGCTCGGCCTATACCTACAGCTATGCTGTGCTGGGCGAGGTGATCGCCTGGGTCGTCGGCTGGAGCCTGATCCTCGAATATTCGCTGGTCGTCTCCACCGTCGCGGTCGGCTGGTCGGGCTATGCCGTGGGCTTTCTCAAGGGACTGGGCATCGTCGTGCCCGCGGCGCTCGCCAACGGCCCCGGTCTGGGCGGGGTGGTCAATCTGCCCGCGGTCGCGATCATCGCCGTCGTCGCCGGGCTGCTGATGCTCGGCACCCGCGAAAGCGCGCGGATCAACACCGCGCTGGTGGTGCTGAAGATCGTGACCCTGGCGCTGTTCGTCGGCGTCGCCTTGCCGCATTTCGATGCCGCCAACCTCCACCCCTTCGCCCCCTACGGCTACGGCAGCCCTGAGGGGGCAGGGGGCGTCAAATATGGCGTGATGGGTGCGGCCGCGATCATCTTCTTCGCCTTCTACGGCTTCGATGCGATCTCCACCGCGGCGGAAGAGGCGAAGAAGCCCGAGCGCGACCTCGCCATCGGTATCGTCGGATCGATGCTCGCCTGTACCGCGATCTATATGATCGTCGCCGCCACCGCAGTCGGCGCGGTCAGCTACGCCAGCTTCGGCAAGAGCCCGGAACCGCTCGCCCTCATCCTGCGCGAGTTGAACCAGGGCGGCATCGCCACCGTGGTCGCCGCCGCGGCGGCGATCGCGTTGCCGACGGTGCTGCTCGCCTTCCTGTATGGGCAGAGCCGCATCTTTCTGGTCATGGCCCGTGACGGCTTCCTGCCCGCCAGCCTCGCCAAAGTGAGCCGGCGCGGCACCCCGGCGCGCATCACCGCGATGACCGCGGTGTTCGTCGCGATCATCGCCGGCCTCGCGCCGCTCGACGTCATCGCCAGCCTCGCCAATGCCGGTACGCTGTGCGCGTTCGTAGCGGTCGCGGCCTGCGTGCTGGTGCTGCGCCGCCGCGATCCCGCTGCGCGGCGACCGTTCCGCACCCCGCTCGCCTGGGTGGTGGCACCGCTCGCGATTGCCGGCTGCTGCTACCTCTTCACCAGCCTGCAGGCGGTGACGCAGATCGCCTTCGTCGGCTGGAACGCCTTCGGCCTGCTGGTCTATTTCCTCTACGCCCGCAGCCGCGCGGTGGTGACCGGCTGAGGCGTCAGCCCTCCGGCCCGATGCTGAGCCCGTGGCGATAGTTCATCGTCACGCTCACCCGGCTGGTGCCGGCGCCCAGCGGCACCGCGACCTGGGCGAAGGCGGGCTTCAGTCGCAGGATCGACAGCTTGGGATCGCGCGAGAAGGCGCCGCCGTCGCCGCCGTCCGACTTGCCGTTGGCATTGGCATCGTGCCGTACCGCGATGCCATAGGTGCCCGGCCGCGGCACCGGCACGCACACCTCGACGTTGCGCTTCCCCGCCGCCGGCGCCTCCACCCGCGCCAGCCAGCGCCCTTTGTCGAGGAAGCCGCTCTCCTCGTACAACTGCACCCGCACGCCGCCGCTGGACGCGCGCAGGCCGCGGATGCTCACCAGCACCCGGTGAGGGGTGCCGGCGGTACAGCCTGCGGTGCTGTGCTGGGCGAATACGGGGGAGGCGAGGGCGAGCAGCAACAGGGGTACGAAGCGAAGCATAAGCCGCTGTTATAACGAAGGATGTGGCGAGGGTATGTCGACGCCGTGGCGGTCGCCGTTTCCTGCACCGGGACGACGGCCGGACAAAAAAAGGGGAGGCGCCCCGCGGCACCTCCCCCTCTCATCCATCGCTGTGGCCGCTTATGCCGCCAGGTTGCGCAGCACGTACTGGAGGATGCCGCCGTTGAGGAAATATTCCAGCTCGTTGACGGTATCGATCCGGCAGCGCGTCTCGAACGTCTCGCTCGATCCGTCGGCACGGGTCAGCTTGACCTCCACGGTCTGGCGCGGCCGCAGGTTGGCGACGCCGGTGATCGTGAACGTCTCGGTACCGTCCAGCTTCAGCGTCTGGCGCGTCACGCCGTCGGCGAACTGCAGCGGCAGCACGCCCATGCCGACCAGGTTCGAACGGTGGATACGCTCGAAGCTCTCGGTGATGACCGCCCGCACGCCGAGCAGGTTGGTGCCCTTCGCCGCCCAGTCCCGGCTGGAGCCCGTGCCATATTCCTTGCCCGCGACGATCACCAGCGGCGTGCCGTCGTCCTTGTGACGCATCGCCGCGTCGTAGATCGGCATCGTCTCGCCCTGATACTGGGTCATGCCGCCTTCAATGCCCGGCACCATCTCGTTGCGGATACGGATGTTGGCGAAGGTGCCGCGGACCATGACATGGTCGTTGCCGCGACGCGCGCCATAGCTGTTGAAGTCCTTGCGCGCGACCTGGCGCTCGGTCAGCCACTGGCCGGCCGGGCTGTCCGCCTTGATCGATCCGGCGGGCGAGATGTGATCGGTGGTGATCGAATCGCCCAGGATCGCGAGCGGCTTTGCCTCGATGATGTCGGTGACCGGCTTCGGGGTCATCTCCATGCCCTCGAAGTACGGCGGGTTGGCGACATAGGTCGACGCCGCCGGCCAGCTGTAAGTCGCCGAACCGGTCACGTCGATGCTGCGCCACTTCTCGTCGCCCGCATAGACGTTGCCGTAGCGGCTGCGGAACATCGCATCGTCGATGTTGGCCGCCATCACGTCGGCGACCTCCTGGTTGGTCGGCCACACGTCCTTCAGAAAGACGTCCTGCCCGTCCTTGCCCTGGCCGAGCGGCGTTTCGCTCATGTCCTGCGTCACCGTGCCCTTCAGCGCATAGGCGACGACCAGCGGCGGGCTGGCGAGGAAGTTGGCGCGCACGTCGGGCGACACGCGGCCTTCGAAGTTGCGGTTGCCCGACAGCACTGATGCGGCGACGAGGTCGTTCTCGTTGATCGCGGTTGAGATCGGGCCGGGCAGCGGGCCGGAATTGCCGATGCAGGTGGTGCAGCCATAGCCGACCAGGTTGAAGCCGATCGCGTCGAGGTCCTGGGTCAGCCCCGCCTTGTTGAGATAGTCGGTGACCACCTGGCTGCCCGGCGCCAGCGAGGTCTTGACCCAAGGCTTGGGCTTGAGGCCGAGCGCGTTCGCCTTGCGCGCGACCAGGCCGGCGGCGACCAGCACGCTCGGGTTGGAGGTGTTGGTGCAGCTGGTGATCGCCGCGATCACCACGTCGCCGTCGCCGATGTCATGGCCACGCTCTTCCACCGCGACGCGGCTCGGACGCTCCTTGTGGTAGATCTTGAACAGGTCGCCGTTGAACACCTCGTCCACCTTGCCCAGGCTGACGCGATCCTGCGGGCGCTTCGGCCCGGCGAGGCTGGCGGTGACCGTCCCCATGTCGAGTTCCAGCGTGTCGGTGAACACGGGATCGGCGGCATCGTCGTGGCGCCAGAAGCCGTTCGCCTTGGCATAGGCCTCGACCAGCGCGATATTCTCCTCGGACCGCGCGGTGAGGCGCATATAGTCCATCGTCTTGTCGTCAATTGGGAAGAAGCCGCAGGTCGCGCCATATTCCGGCGCCATGTTGGCGATGGTCGCACGATCGGCGAGCGTCATCGACGACAGGCCCGGGCCGTAGAACTCGACGAAGCGGCCGACGACGCCCTTGGCGCGCAGCATCTGCGTGACGGTCAGCACCAGGTCGGTAGCGGTGATGCCTTCCTTCAGCGCGCCGGTCAGCTTGAAGCCGACCACCTCGGGGATCAGCATGCTGACCGGCTGGCCGAGCATCGCCGCTTCCGCCTCGATGCCGCCGACGCCCCAGCCGAGCACGCCCAGGCCGTTGATCATCGTCGTATGGCTGTCGGTGCCGACCAACGTGTCGGGATAGGCGATCGCCGTGCCGTCGCCATGGTCGCCGGTGCTTTCCGAAGACCAGACCGCCTGGCCGATATACTCGAGGTTCACCTGATGGCAGATGCCCGTGCCCGGCGGCACCACCTTGAAATTGTCGAGTGCGGCCGAACCCCACTTGAGGAACTCGTAGCGCTCGCCGTTGCGCTGATATTCCAGGTCGACGTTGTCCTCGAACGCCTGGGGCGTGCCGAATTCGTCGACCATGACGCTATGGTCGATGACGAGGTGCACGGGCACCTGCGGATTGATCTTGGCGGCGTCGCCGCCCAGCTTGGTGATCGCATCGCGCATTGCGGCGAGATCGACGACGCAGGGCACGCCGGTGAAATCCTGCATCAGCACGCGCGCCGGGCGATACTGGATCTCGCGATCGGAGCGGCGCTCCTGCTGCCAGTCGACGATCGCCTTCACGTCCGCCTCGGTCACGGTCTTGCCGTCCTCGAAGCGCAGCATGTTCTCGAGCAGCACCTTCATCGAAAAGGGCAGGCGGCTGATGTCGCCGAACTTCTCGGCCGCCTTGGCGAGGCTGAAATAATCGTAGGTCTTGCCGCCGACGGTCAGCGTCGTGCGGGTGTTCAGGCTGTCCTGGCCGATGGCGGTCATCATGGTCCCTTCAATTTGGCTCGAGGGCGCTCGGGGGAGCGGCCGGGTACGGCCGATCGGGCGCGCGGGAGCGCTTCGCGAAAGCGTATGTTGCAGGGGGCCTTAGCAAGGGGTTTCCGACGGGGGAAGCGCCTATGCTGCGCATGCGTGATCGCGGGGTGCTGCATGCGCCGCTATCGCCTATGGGCTGTCTAATTCGCGGCAATGTTCTGTAATCCTCCGTCACCCCGGACTTGTCCGGGGCATGACGGAGGAGCGAAGAACACCGCCCGGGATCGGACGACCCATAGGCGATAGCCCTGCCTGTCTCGCGGAGAGGGGAAAACGACGTCCGAACGTCGATCCGCCGCCTATCGCTGCGCCAGCCTCAGCGCATCGACCTCTACGATCACCTGTTCCAGCCGGGCGAGTTCCGCGGTCGCGCCGATCACGTCGAGCGCCGCCCAGGCCTTGACCAGATGGTCGCTCGCCTGTTCCAGCCACTGCGGTGCGGCATCGGCGGCGACCGGATCGCTGCCCTTCTCGCGCAGGTCGCGGCGCAGTTCGAACGCGGCGACGGTACGGCGGGCGAGGTCCTCCAGCACCACGCGCTCTTCCTCTTCCAACCCCTCGCGCGGCTCGACGTCGACGACGCAGATCGTGCCGATCCGGGCGCCGTTGCGCATCTTGAGCGGCGCCCCGGCATAGAAGCGGATGCGGGTGCCGTCGGTGACGTTGGGATAGTCGCGGAACCGCTCGTCACGGCTGGCGTCGGGCACCACGAACACGCCGTCCTGCTCGATCGCCTTGGCGCAAAAGGATTCGGCGATCGGCCCCTCGGCGGTGTCGAGGCCGATCCGCGCCTTGAACCACTGGCGCCGCGCATCGATCAGCGAGATGGTGGCGATGGGGGCGTCGGTCTGTCGCGCCGCCTCTTCGACCAGTGCATCATATTGGCGCTCCGGATCGGTATCCAGCAGGCCGTAATCCGCCAACGTCGCCAGCCGCTCTTCCTCATCCGTCATGCCGCAGGCCCCACCCCTATATAGGCCCGAAAATGTATCAGTGTTCCTGACACTTGGCCAAGAGGTTTCTTCGCCGTTAACCAGACTTTGCGCTTGATCCGCGTCTATATGCCGGCAGTCGCCACCAGCGGTTCGCCCGTCGCCAGCGTCTTGCCACGGGTGATGATGACACGGTCGCCGACCTTTGCCTGCGCGAACAGCAGGCGGGCGAAGGCGGTCGGCACGCCGATGCAGCCGTGCGTCGCATAGCCCCAGGCGACCTCCGTCCCATGTACCGCGACGCCGTCGCGCGTCAGCCGCAGCGTGTAGGGCATGGGCGCATTGCCATAGGTGCGCGAGACGTGATGCGCATCCTTCATCAGGATCGGAAAGGTGCCGAGCGGCGTCGGCTTGTCGTCCGCGCCATAAAGGATGGCGGCGGCACCGATCTCATAGCCGTCGCGAAACACCGACAGCGTCTGCGCCGCCAGGTCCACGGTGATGATGAGGGGGCCGTCCGGCACGCCTTTGTCGTCCCAGGCGTAATCCCCGAACTTGATCGGCCCGATGTCGAGAACGCGCTTCACCTGCATCGAAGCGGGCGTGGCCGTGGGGGCTGGCGTCGGTGCGGGCGCGGGCGACGGCCTTGCGGGCGCGACGCTCGCCACCGCGGCGACAGGCTGCGTAGCCGCGGCGCGTGCCGTGGCGGGCCGTACGTTGGAACGGGCAGGGCGGTTTGAGGACACGGTCGCGGCGGCCGCGATGCCGAGCGCGGCGACGGCGAGGATCAGCTTGGCCGCTAGGGCCTGGCGACGTGCGGCCAAGGAACGCTCCGGATGATCGAGACGCTGGGCAGAATGCGCGCAAACCCGCCCGCTGGCCACCCGCCGGAATCGCGCGTGCCGCTGCGGGACACCGGCGGGATGCGTCAACCTTTGCCGCTGCCGCTCGTTAACGGCCCATGCGTACGGCATCCTCCCGCATCCGGGCCGCTCCATGGCGAAGCTGAAAGTCTTTCGCACGCCGATCGGCTTCCACGACGCCTATGTCGCCGCGCCCAGCCAGAAGGCGGCGCTGCAGGCTTGGGGCAGCGCCCGCGACCTGTTCGCGCGCGGCGTCGCGGAGGTGGTGACCGATCCCGCCCTCACCGCCGAGCCGCTCGCCAAACCGGGCACGGTCATCAAGCGGTCGCGCGGCAGCGCCGCCGAGCAGATCGCCGCACTGCCGCCCGATCGGGCACGGACGCGTCGCAAGCCGGCGGCCACGGACGATGCGGACGCGCCGCCTGCCGCCAAGCGGGCACGTCCTGCGCCGCCCCCGCCGGTGCCGAAACCGAGCCGCCGTCCGCTTGCCGAGGCGGAGGCGGCACTGTCGCAGGCGGAGGCGCGCCACCGCAGCGACGAGCGGGCGCTCCGTGCCGAAGAGGCGGCGCTCGCCAAGCGGCGGCGCACGCTGGAGCGCGACCAGCGCGAGGAGCACGACCGGCTGGAAGCCGATCGGCAGACGGCGGCCGACGCTTATGATGCCGCCATGCGCCGCTGGCAGGGTTGAGCCCCGGATTGCGCCCGTCCGGAACCCCGGTCCGGAACCCCGATCCGGAACATTGCCATGTGGTGTGCGGTTGGACGGCCGGAAAGGAACGCAATTATGTCGCATATCCCCAGCTCGGCCATGAAGCATGCCGGCCCCGTCCATCACGAGGAGGATGAGGCCGCCGCAACGCCACCGGCAGCGTCGCGCGCAGGGCAGGAGGATGGCGGCCTCGGCATCGGGGGATGGGTCGCGATCGGCGGCACCCTGCTGGCCGGCGCGGCGGCGGCGATCGCGGTGCCGTTGCTGCGCGCCCGGCGATCGGCACCCGTCGCGACACGTCGCGGCCGCAAGGCGACGGTACGCAAGGGCAAGTCGGGCAAGGCATCGCACGGCTGACCCGTCGCTGGGCGGCCCGGCGGTGCCGCCTGGTTGTCGTGCCCGAAATGGTGCTTTGCGTGGCTTAACCGCCGGATCGTGGTAAACATGCGCCTTCCGAACCGGGGGGCATGACGATCTTGAGCGGGTCTGGACAGCAGGCGATCGATCGTAGCGGCGGTGCCGGCGGGAACGCCGTGCGCCGCCTCTTGCGCGCGCGCGCCGCAGGCGTGACAGCGATATCGTGAACGATTCCAGCCGATTCGACCGACTGACCCGGCGCCACCGCGAATGTCTGCGGGGCGTGCGCGACCTCAAGGGATCCAAGGAGATCGCCGAGGATCTCGGCATCGAGAAATCCACCGTCGACAGCTATCTGACCGAGGCGGTGAAGCTGATCGGCGCGCGCAACCGCCGCGATGCGGCGCTGCAATGGGCTCGCCACGAGGCCGAAAACGCGCGGCTAAGTACTTCGCAAACAACGGTTATCCCAGTAGAGGCCGCCCCCGATAAAATCGGGGGGCATTCTGCACGGCTATCCGAACCCGCTGCCGTTTCGCCATTGCCGGTGTCGCCGGACGAGTTGATCGTCGGGGCACCGGGGGTCCCCGAGGAGCCGCCTTCGAGGCAGCGCTCTTCGGGGATACGGCTGCCCTTCCGGCGGAAAGGACAAAGGGACAACGACCTTTCGGTCGGCGACCGGTTGATCTGGATACAGGCCATAACGTTGGGCATCGCCATCGCATTCGGCATGCTCATGACCGGCCTCCAGGTCCTTACCGGCCTGATCGAAACCGTCGCCCAGCGCCTTTCCTGACCTCCAGCGCGAGCACCCGGAGCGGGTGGAAAGGTGGGCCTGATGTTCAACGCGAAATCCGATGCGAACACCGGATATGCGGATACCCGCGCGGCGGCCGAGGCGGTCGCGCAGCTGCTGTGGCGACTGGAAACGCAGCTCGACGAAGCGTTCGCGACCGGTGGCGAGCTGCTCGCCGCATTGCCGCGTGCCCGCAGCGCCGCGAACCTGCCGGCGATCGCCGGGCAGCAGGCCTTCGAAGTGCTCGGCCAGGCGATCATGGCGATTGGCACGGCGCGCGGCCATACCGTCGCCGGCCACCGCGTGATCGAAAAGCTGGGCAGGCAGATCGGGTATGAAACGAGTTTCGGCGACGAACTGCCGAAGCCCGAGTTCGCCCCGACGGGCGCCGACGTCAGTCATCTGCGCGTCGCCGCCTAGGTGTCATGGCTTGGCCGACAGACTGCTTCTTTGACCGGTCCGGTGTGCTCGGCCAGGCCATGACCCACGTGATCTTCTTCAACGCGCTGCTGCTCGCCTGTTGCGGCTATGCCGCCTGGGCGGGCGGCGCGCCGGAGCGCTGGACGGCGCTGGTGTTCGTGCTGGGGGCGCTCGCGACGTCGAACCTGCCGTTCGTCCAGTATCGCAGCTATCATTCGGTGTTCTGGCTGCTGCTCGCCGTCGATGGTGCGATGCTGATCGGGTTGTTCGGCATCGCGTTGCGCGCCAATCGCTACTGGCCGCTGTACGTCACGTCGTTGCACCTCATCACCATCGCGATCCATGGCGTGAAGGCGTTCCAGCCCAGCCTCGTGCCGTGGATGTACGCCGGCGCCAGCAGCAAGATCGCCTATCCCATGCTGATGATGCTGGCGGTGGGGGCGCTGCGCCATCGCCGCCGCCTCGCCAGCTTCGGCAGCGATCGTGACTGGTCGCCGCTGCGCCAACCGGAATTCGAACGATCATGAGCGCCGACATCCGCCTGCTCCGCTGGCACCACCGCGACCGGGAGGATTACGAACGGCTCGCCGCCGCGCTGGAACGCGTCCGCGCCGCCGCCGCGCGGGGGCGGGGCGAGATCGTCGCGCCGGTCCCGACCGGCCCCGAGGAGCCCGAGGACGTCGATCGTGCCCGCGTCCTACTGGCCCAGCGTCGCGCCCGCGATGCCGCCGCCGGACCGCTGGCGGAGATGTTCGGCGAACCCGGCTGGGATATCCTGCTCAACCTGTTCATCGCCTTCGAAGCGGGGGAGGCGATGCGGCCGCAGGTGGTGGCCGATGCGATCGGCCTGAGGCCGGCGGTGCTGGCACGCTGGATCGACGTGCTGACCGATCGCGGCCTCATCCGCGCGATCGCGGCCGACCCCGACGCGGCGTCCACCTTGTCCCTGACCGATAGCGGCACCGCGCTGGTGCTGCGCTGCCTGGGCAGCGTCTGACCGCGCAAAGAACCCGTTGGTCAGTCCTCCGGCCCGGTCAGCCGCTCGGCCTCCTCGCGCATCAATTCGATGCCCTGGCAGATATGCAGCCCCGCGATCGCCAGATCCAGGTCGTCGGCGAGCCGGATCAGCTCCTGGCCGAGCGCGACGGCACGGTGCAGCAGCTCGCCGCGAATCCTGCGATGGGTGGCGTCGTCCGGCGTCTCCATGCGGCGGTTGTACCGGGACGCAGGCCGGACGCAACGTCCTGCAACGGACCGAATGCCGCGATCGTACGTTGAGCCGCACAGCGGCCGTTGCGGAAACGTAACCGTCGCCCGAGACACAGCAGGAGAGCGACGATGGCGGATGGCACCGGCGATGACGGCAATGGCGCGGCGGCAGGCGATGCGATGCGCGACGCGGCGAACCGCGCCCGCGACAGCTTTTCGGAACATGTCCTCGATCCCGCCCGTCGCGCGGGCGAGGCGATGCGCGCCTCCGGCCAGAAGGTCGCGGACGGCAGCGCCACCATCGGACTGAAGATCATCGAACAGGCCGAGCAGAATTCGCACGAGGCATTCCAGGCGATGCGCGAGGCGGCGCAGGCCAAGGATCTATCGGACGTGATGCGCATCCAGGGCGAATATCTGCGCGAACAGGGCCAGCGCTCGCTCGCCCAGGCACGCGAGATCGGCGATCTGATCGCCCGCTTCGGCCGCGACGCGGTAGCACCGCTGCGTCCCGGCGGCACCGGCGTCAGCGACGGCTGAGCGTCATCCCCCAGGCATCGTCCGTGCCAGCACGATGTGGTCGTGCGCGTTCCCGTCGCTGGCCCGGACATGGCCGGCAAGGCACGCCTCGCGGGTGAAGCCCAGCCCCTCGAACAGCGCGATCGAACCAACCTGATCGGGCGTCATCGTCGCGGTCAGCTTGGCCAGCCCATGCGCGCCGGCGATGGCGAGCAGCGCCTCCAGCAGGTCCCGCCCCATTCCGGCCCCGCGGCGATCCTTCGCCACCAGCAGGCGCAGTTCGCCGACATGCCCGCTCCACCCCAGCGGGTCGCGCACCAGCGCGGCGGTGGCGACGATGCGGCCGTCATCTTCCGCGATCAGGCTGTCGATCCAGCCTTCGCCGATCGCCTGCTGCCATGCCTCGATCACCCGCGGATGGCGCAGGTCGCGGCCGAGGAACAGCAGGTCATGCTCGGGCAGACCGGCGGCAAAGGCCAGCATGCCGGCATCGTCGGCGGGGCGGAAGCGGCGGATCGTATGGCTCATCGGCGGCGGCTCCTGCGACGATCGAAGCCGACCGACAAGGCCGTCATCCTACACGCGCGATCGTGCGAGTCGAACCTTAACGGGTTATGATGCCAGGCTGATCCAAGCTCGCCGCTGACCCTCAATCGCTGCGCGGCGCGCCGCTCGGCGTCACCGGGCGCGGCCCGTCGGCCGTCGCCTCCAGCGACGAATCGCCTCCGAGCACCCGGTACAGGTTCACCCGGTTGGTCGCGCCGACCAGCGTCGTCGCGATCAGCGAACGCTGCGCCGTATACAGCGAGCGCTGCGCGTCGAGGCTGGAGAGGAAGGTATCGATTCCCCCCTGGTAGCGCGCGTTGACCAGCTGCAACGTGTCGGCCGCCGCCGCCTGGAAATTCGTCTGCGCGCGCAGCTGTGCGGCGAGCGTGCCCTGACGCGCCAGCGCGTCGGCAGTTTCCTGGAACGCGGTCTGGATCGCCTTTTCGTAGGTGGCGAGCGCCGCATCGCGCTGCGCCTCGGTGTAGCGCACGTTGTTGCGCGCGGCACCGGCCTGGAAGATCGGATAGCTGACCGACGGCGCCACCGAATAGGTGAAGGCACCGCCCGAGAACAGCGACGACAGCGCCGTGCTCGCAAAGCCGACCAGCCCGGTCAGCGAGATGCGCGGGAACAGCGCGGCACGCGCGGCGCCGATCTCGGCGTTATAGGCGCGCAGCTCATATTCGGCCTGCACCACGTCCGGGCGGCGCAGCAGCACCCCGCTGTCGAGGCCGGCGGGCAGGCTGGCGATCGTCGCCTGCGCCTCGTCGATCGAGGCGGGCAGCAACGTCGCGTCGATCGGCGCGCCGACCAGCAATTGCAGCGCGTTGACGTCCTGCGCCACCAAGGTCGTCTGTTCGGCGAGATCGGCGTTGGCCGTTTCCAGGATCTGTTCGGCCTGGCGCACGTCGGTGCGTGCAGCGATCCCGCCCTGCAGCCGGGCACGGGTCAGGCGGACGCTCTGCTGCGCGCTGGTCGCGGTATCCTGTGCGACCTTCAGCAGGCTGCGGTCGGCGGCATAGGTCAGCCAGGCGGTGGCGACATCGCCGACCAGCGTCAGCCGGGTCGCCCGCGCCCCCGCCTCGGTGGCGAAATAGCGGTCGAGCGCCGCACGCGACAGCGAGCGGATGCGTCCGAACAGGTCGAGTTCGAAGGCGGTGACGCCGACCTGCGCGGAAAAGGCGCTGTTGCCGTTGCTGGTGGTGGTGATCGTACCGGTCGATCCCGTTCCCGTGCCGACACCGGTTCCCGTGTCCGTCCCGGTTCCAGTCCCCGTGCCGGTTCCCGTCCCCGTACCCGTATTGCCGGTGCCGCCGCTGCCAGCGGTGCTGCGCGCGCCGTTGCCGCCGCCCGACCGCGTGTAGCGGCCCGACGCGTCGACGGCGGGGAACAGGTCGGCCCGCTGGATGCGGTATTGCGCCCGCGCGGCGGCGATGTTGGCGGCGGCGACGCGCAGGTCGCGGTTGTTCGCCAGCGCCTGGTCGATCAGCGCCTGGAGCCGCCGATCCTTGAACACGTCGCGATAGGTGATCGCCGGCAGCGCCGCCTCGCTCTGGCGCAGATAGGCATCGCCCACCGGCCAGGATGCCGGCACCGGCGCCGCCGGCCGCACGTATTTGGGCTCCATCGAACAGCCGCCGAGCGCGGTCGCGGCCATCGAAAGGGCGAGGATCAGGCGGCGCATCATGCAGGCTCCGGCGCGGCTGGCGGCATGGGGGGAGCGGGGGGATCCTTGTCATGCCCGCCCTGATGGCCGGTCGGCCGGCCGCGCAGCTTGGCAAGGCCGTCGCGCACGCCGCGGCGTACCAGCACGAAGAACAGCGGGATGTAGAAGATCGCGAGGAACGTCGCCGACAGCATGCCGCCGATCACCGCCGTGCCGATCGCGATGCGGCTGTTCGCGCCCGCACCGGTCGAGATGGCGAGCGGCAGCACGCCGAAGATGAAGGCGAAGCTGGTCATCAGGATCGGGCGCAGACGGATCTTGGCCGCCTCCAGCGCCGCGTCGATGACGCGCGCGCCCTTGCGCTCGGCCTGTTCGGCGAATTCGATCATCAGGATCGCATTCTTGGCGGCGAGCCCCATCGTCGTCAGCAGTCCGATCTGCAGATAGACGTCGTTGGTGAGCCCGCGCAGCGTCACGAAGGCGATGGCGCCGATCAGCCCCAGCGGGATGATGAGCAGCACCGCGAACGGGATCGACCAGCTTTCGTACAGCGCGGCAAGGCACAGGAAGACGACCAGGATCGACAGGCCGTAGAGCAGCGGCGCCTGCCCCGACGACAAGCGCTCCTGATAGGACAGGCCTGCCCAGGCGACCGAGGTGCCGGGAATCTGCGCCGCCAGTTCCGCCATCCGCGTCATCGCATCGCCCGAGCTCTTGCCCGACGCGGCGGACCCCTGGAATTCAAACGAGGAGATGCCGTTGAAGCGCGACAGCGTCGTCGGCGCGGTCGCCCAACCGGTCGACGAGAAGGAGGAGAAGGGCACCATCTGCCCGCTCGACCCGCGCACGAACCATTGCTTCAGGTCGTCGGGCGCAGAGCGGAATTGTGCATCGCCCTGCACGTAGACGCGCTTGACGCGGCCGCGATCGATGAAGTCGTTGACGTACTGGCCGCCCCAGGCGGTGGTCAGCGTCGCATTGACGTTGTTCTGCGAAAGGCCGAGCGCCGCGAGCTTCTGCGCATCGGTATCGACGCGCAGCGTCGCGATGTCGGGCAATTCGGTAAGGCGCACCGATGCCAGCATCGGATCGGCATTGGCGAGGCCGAGCAGCTTGTCGCGCGCCGCATTGAACTGGTCCTGCGTCAGGCCGCCGGTGTTCTGCAACTCCATGGTGAAGCCGTCCGACGAACCGAGGCCGCGCACCGCCGGCGGTACGAGGGCGAACACCTGCGCATCGCGCAAGCCCCGGAACGCGGCGGAGGCACGTGCGGTGATCGCGTCGGCGGTATTCTCCTTGCCCTTGCGATCCTTCCAGTCGACGAAGTTGAGGAAGCCCTGTCCGGTGTTCTGGCCGCTGACGCCGCCGCCACCGCCGCCGGCGACGGTGAACAGGACCGAGCTGTTCTTGGGCTCATATTGCGCGAAGTAATTCTCGACCTGCCGCTGCACCTGGAGCGTGCGCGCCTGGGTGGCGCCGGCGGGCAGGCGGAACTGCACGATCGCCGCGCCCTGATCCTCGGTCGGCAGGAAGCCCGTGGGGAGGCGCAGGAACAGGATGGCGAGCAAGGCGACGAGGCCGACGTAGATCAGCAGGAACAGCCATTTGCGGGCGATCAGCGCCTGCACTGCACCGGTGTATTTCTGCACGCCGCGGTCGAAATTGCGGTTGAACCAGCCCGACGCCTTGGTGCCCCAGCCGGCGACGCGCGGGAAGCGGCGCTTGAACCCCTGGCTCTCCTCGGCCTCCTTCGATTTCTGCTTGAGCAGCGAGGCGGTGAGCGCCGGGCTGAGGATCAGCGCGACCAGCACCGACAGCACCATCGCCGAGACGATGGTCAGCGAGAACTGGCGATAGATGACGCCCGTCGACCCGCCGAAGAAGGCCATCGGCAGGAACACCGCCGACAGCACCAGCGCGATCGCGATCAGCGCGACGCTGATCTCGTTCATCGATTCGATCGTCGCCTCGCGCGGCCCCATGTCGGGGTTTTCCTCCATCAGCCGCTCGACGTTCTCGACGACGACGATCGCGTCGTCGACGAGCAGGCCGATGGCGAGGACGAGGCCGAACAACGTCAGCGTGTTGATCGAGAACCCGGCAAGGTAGAAGACCGCAAAGGTGCCGAGCAGCACCACGGGCACGGCGATCGTCGGCACCAGCGTCGCGCGCCAGCTTTGCAGGAACACGAACATGACGATGACGACGAGGATCACCGCCTCGATCAGCGTCTTGACGACCTCATCGATCGACAGCTTGATGAAGGCGGTGGTGTCGTTGGCGTAGGCGACCTTGAGGCCCGGCGGGAAGCCCTTGGCGACGCGTGCGACCTCCGCCTTCACCAGCTCGGCCGTCTTCAGCGCGTCGGCGCCGGGGGCGAGCAGCACGGCGATGCCGGCGCCCGGATGGCGGTTGATGCGGCTGACCGCGGCATAGCTTTCCGCGCCCAGCTCGATCCGCGCGACGTCGGACAGGCGCACGGTGGCGCCGGTCGGCAGCGTCTTGACGATGATCTGCCGGAATTGCTCGGGCGTCTGCAATCGCGACTGTGCGGTCACCGTCGCGTTGAGCATCTGTTCGGGACCCGAGGGCAGGCCGCCCACTTCGCCCGCCGCGACCTCGGTATTCTGGTTCTGGATCGCCGTGGTGATATCCGACGGGATCAGCTGATAGCTCGCGAGGCGCGCCGGGTTGAGCCAGATGCGCATCGCATATTGCGATCCGAAGACGTTGACGTCGCCGACGCCCTGCACGCGCCCTAACGGGTCCTGCAAATTGGAAACGAGATAGTCGCTGACGTCCTGGTTGGTCTTGGCGTTCGTCTCGTCATAGACGCCGACGATCAGCAGGTTGTCCGGGTTGGACTTGCGGACGACGAGGCCCTGCTGCTGCACCTGCTGCGGCAGGCGCGCGACGCCCTGCTGCACCTGGTTCTGCACCTGCACCTGCGCGATGTCGGGGTCGGTGCCCTTCTCGAACGTCGCGGTGATCGTCACCGCACCGCGGCTGGACGAGGACGAGCTGAAATAGAGCAGCCCGTCGATGCCGGTCAGCTGCTGTTCGATGACCTGCGTCACCGAATTCTGCAACGTCTGCGCGTTCGCACCCGGGAAGGTCGCGCGGATCGACACCTGCGGCGGCGCCACGTCGGGATATTGCGCGATCGGCAGGCTCAGGATCGCGCCGACGCCCGCCAGCATCACGATGATCGCGAGCACCCAGGCGAAGATCGGGCGGTCGATGAAGATCCGGGAGATCATCTGATATTTTGTCCCGCCGAGGCGACAATCGTTAGCCTGTCTGCTGCCGACAAACACGCCGCTTGTGCTGAGCTTCTCGAATCACGGTGAGTCCCAAGCCCTTCGACAGGCTCAGGGCAAACGGAGGCTGTTCTGCTGTCCTGCACGATCAGCCCGCCTTGCTTTGGGCGGCACCCTGTTGCTTGTCCTCACCCTGCTTGGGCGGCGCGACATTCTGTGCGCTGTTCGCCGGCACCGCCTTCACCTGCGCGCCGGGGCGCAGGTTGTTGAGGCCCTGCGTGATGATCTTGTCGCCCGCCTTCAGGCCGGCGGTGACCACCCAGTTCTCGCCCTGCGTGCGCGAGGCGGTGACCTGCCGCTGCACCGTCTTGTTGTTGGGGCCGACCAGCATCACCGTCGCATTGCCCTTGGCATCGCGGCTCAGCGCCTGCTGCGGCACCAGGAAGGCATTCTGGTTGATCGCCTGCGCGAAGCGCGCGCGCACGAACATGCCCGGCAGCAGCAGCCCCTTGGGATTGGGGAAGCGCGCGCGCATCGTCACCGTGCCGGTTTCGGTATTCACCAGCGCCTCGGCGAATTCGACGGTGCCGGTCAGGCCATAGTCGCTGCCATCCTCCAGCAGCAGGTGCACCACCGCGCGCGTCGGCACCACGCCGTTCTGGCTGAGGCTGCGGCGCAGCGCGAGCAGGTCGGCGGCCGATTGCTGGATATCGACGAACATCGGGTCCAGCCGCTGGATCTGCGCCAGCGGATCGGTCTGGCTCGCCGACACGAGCGCGCCGACGGTGAACAGCGATCGCCCGATCCGGCCGGAGATCGGCGCGGGCACGGTGGTGAATTGCAGATTGACCCGCGCCGTCTCCAGCGCCGCCTGCGTCTGCGCGACGGAGGCGGTCGCCTGGCGCGCGGTGGCGATGGCGTTGGTATATTCCTGCTTGGACACCGCCTCGATCGCGGCGAGCGGCTTGTAGCGCTCCGCCTGGATCCGCTGCGCCTCTTCGTTGGCGCGTGCGCTCGCCAGATTGGCCTGCGCCTGGTTGACCGCGGCGCGATACAGGCGCGGGTCGATCTCGTAGAGCGGCTGCCCGCGCTGCACCAGCGATCCTTCGGTGAAGAAGCGCCGGCGGATCACGCCGTTCACCTGCGGCCGCACGTCCGAGCTTTCGTAAGCATTGGTGCGCGCGGCGAGTTCGGTGACCATCGCGGCGCTGGTCGGCTGGACGACGACATAGCCGACCGTCGTCGGTCCCCGGTTGGCACCGCCGGCACCGCCCTTGCCCGCGCCCTTTTCCTGCGATCCGCCGCCGCTGCACGCGGCAAGCGTCAGGGCGAGCGCGCCGATCACGGCGGGGGTGGCCGCGGCGAGGCGCCCGCGGGTGCGAATCGATGCTGTGGTCAAATGGGTCACCCGGGGTCGTGTCTCGGCTCGCGCAGCCGCGACCCGCGCGATAATGCGCAAGGGCGGCGAAAGGTTGCTCGTGCTGGCCCAATGGCGACGAACGGCGCGGAAATGCAACCCGAGCCCCGCGTTATTAATGTCGCAAATTGTCGCAGTGCGGAAAGGAAGCGGCCATGACGATCGAGGCGGAAAAGGCGGCTGCGGCCCTCGCGGCAGTGGCCGAGGTGCAGGCCGGCATGCTCGTCGGGCTGGGTACGGGGTCCACCGCGACGCATGCGATCCGGGCGCTTGCCGCGCGCGTCGGCGAAGGGCTGGCGGTCCGTGCCGTCGCCACCTCGCAGGCCAGCGCGACGCTGGCGCGCGACCTCGGTATCCCGATGCTCGACTTCGCCGACGTGCCGCGGGTCGACCTCACCATCGACGGCGCCGACGAGATCGATGCGCGGCTGTATGCGGTGAAGGGGGCGGGCGGCGCGATGCTGCGCGAGAAGGTCGTCGCCGCCGCTTCGGACCGGATGGTGGTGATCGCCGATGCGTCCAAGCGGGTGGCGGCGATCGGCGCCGCGGCGGTACCGGTGGAGATCCTGCCCTTCGCCCGCGCCTCGCTGCTGGCGGTGTTGGGGGAGGGGGCGGCGCTGCGGATGCGCGGCGATACGCCCTATGCCACCGACAATGGCAATTGGATCGCCGATTGCCGCCTCGACCTGGATAATCCTGCAAAGACAGCGGCTTGGCTGGATGCGATCCCCGGCGTGCTCGGCCACGGCCTGTTCCTTGCCGAGGTCGACGCCGCCTATATCGCAACGGGCGAGGTCGTTTCGCGGCTGGAACGGGGCGATCCGCCTCGCTAAAGGCGGCGGCATCCGCAACGGATCGGGCGTGCAGGCGTTCGACGCAGGGCTAGAGCGAGGGCTTTCATTCCCATGACCGATACCACCAACGCGATCCACGAAGACGGCTCGCTGGAACGCCTCACGATCGACACCATCCGCACGCTGTCGATGGACGCGGTGCAAAAGGCCAATTCGGGCCACCCCGGCACGCCGATGGCGCTGGCGCCGGTCGGCTACACGCTGTGGTCGCAGTTCCTGCGCTACGATCCCTCGCGGCCCGACTGGCCCAATCGCGACCGCTTCGTGCTGTCGGTCGGCCATGCCTCGATGCTGCTCTACAGCCTGATCCATCTCGCCGGGATCGAAGAGATCGATGCCGACGGCAACAAGACCGGCAAGCCCGCCGTCAGCCTCGAGGATATCGAGGGCTTCCGCCAGCTGTCCTCCAAGACGCCCGGCCATCCCGAATATCGCCACACCACCGGTGTCGAGACGACCACCGGCCCGCTCGGCGCGGGTTGCTCCAACTCGGTCGGCATGGCGATCGCCGAACGCTGGCTCGCCGCGCGCTACAACCGCCCCGAATTCACGCTGTTCGACCATGACGTCTACGCGCTGTGCGGCGACGGCGACATGATGGAAGGCGTCGCGGCCGAGGCGGCGAGCCTCGCCGGCCACCTCAAGCTTTCCAATCTCTGCTGGATCTACGACAGCAACCACATCTCGATCGAGGGCGGCACCGACCTTGCCTTCGACGAGGATGTCGGCCTGCGCTTCCAGGCCTATGGCTGGAACGTCATCCATCTCGACGACGCCAACGACACCCAGGCCTTCGCCAAGGCGATCGAGACGTTCAAGGCGACCAGCGACCGCCCGACCTTCATCGTCGTCCATTCGGTGATCGGCTGGGGCAGCCCCAAGGCCGGCAGCGAGAAGGCACACGGCGAGCCGCTCGGCGAGGACAATGTCCGCGCCACCAAAAAGGCCTATGGCTGGCCCGAGGACAAGAGCTTCTACGTCCCCGAAGGTGTGGCGGAGCATTTCCACGGCGCGCTCGCCGACCGCGGCACCGCATTGCGCGAGGCGTGGGAGCAGACCTTCGCCAAATATCGCGAAGCCGAGCCGGCGCTCGCCGCCGAACTCGACCTGATGCTCAAGGACAAGCTGCCGGACGGCTGGGATGCGGACATCCCGGAATTCCCGGCGGATGAAAAGGGCCTCGCCAGCCGCGACTCCGGTGGCAAGGTGCTGAACGCGCTCTCTGCCAAGGTGCCGTGGCTGATCGGCGGCTCCGCCGACCTCGCGCCGTCGACCAAGACGGACATCAAGGGCAAGCCCTCGTTCGAGGCCGACAATTACGGTGGCCAGAACTTCCACTTCGGCGTCCGCGAACACGGCATGGGCGGCGTCGTCAACGGCATGACGCTGTCGCACCTGCGCAGCTATGGCTCCACCTTCCTCGTCTTCGCCGACTATATGCGCCCGCCGATCCGCCTGTCGGCGATCATGGAACTCGCCAGCATCTGGGTGTTCACCCATGATTCAATCGGCGTCGGCGAAGATGGTCCGACCCACCAGCCGATCGAGCATCTCGCGACGCTGCGCGCGATCCCCGGCCTCGACACGATCCGCCCCGGCGACGCCAACGAGGTCGCCTATGCGTGGCGCGCCGCGCTGGAGGACGCCAGTCGCCCGACCGCGCTGATCTTCTCGCGCCAGGCGCTGCCGACGCTCGACCGCAGCAAATATGCACCCGCGGAAGGCGTGATGAAGGGCGGCTACGTCCTTGCCGACTGTGACGGCACGCCGGATGTCATCCTGATCGCTACGGGCAGCGAACTGGCATTGGTCGTCAAGGCGCACGAACAGCTCAAGGCAGACGGGGTCAAGAGCCGCGTCGTGTCCCTGCCGAGCTGGTATCGCTACGAGCTCCAGTCCGACGAGTACAAGGAAAGCGTGCTGCCCAAGGCCGTCACCGCACGCCTCGCCGTGGAGCAGGCGGGCGAGATCGGCTGGCACCGCTTCGTCGGTCTCGACGGCCGCACGATCACCATGTCGACGTTCGGCGCCTCCGCCCCCATATCCAAGCTGCAGGACAAATACGGCTTCACCGTCGACAATGTCGTCAAGGTGGCGCGCGCGATGCTGGAGAAGACCAATGGGTAAGCTGAGCGACCTTTCCGCCGCGGGCACCGCGGTGTGGCTCGACTTCGTCGACCGCAAGTTCCTCGAGGCGAAGGGCCTCGACAAGCTGGTCGCCGAGGACGGGTTGACCGGCGTCACCTCCAACCCGTCGATCTTCGAAAAGGCGATGGGTCATGGCGATGCCTATGACGGCAGCCTCGCCGAATTCGACAAGGCGCATGCCGGCGCGGCGACGATCGACCGCTACGAAGCGCTGGCGATCCAGGACATCAAGGCGGCGGCCGAGACGTTGCGGCCGGTCTACGACCGGCTCGATGCCAAGGACGGCTATGTCAGCCTGGAGGTGTCGCCCTATATCGCCGACGATACCGATGCGACGATCGCCGAGGCGGAGAAGCTGTGGCATGCCGTCGACCGCCCCAATCTGATGATCAAGATCCCCGGCACGCTTGCCGGCGGCCCCGCGATCAGCGCGACGATCGCCAAGGGGATCAACGTCAACGTCACGTTGCTGTTCGCCCTCGACGCCTACATCCGCGTCGCCGAGGCCTATGCCGCAGGCCTTGAGGAGCGCGTGAAGAACGGTCAGCCGATCGATCGGATCGCCAGCGTCGCGAGCTTCTTCGTCAGCCGGATCGACACGATGATCGACAAGGAGATCGATCGCCGCGTGGCCGAGAACGATCCCGAGGCGGAGACGCTGAAGGGCCTGCGCGGCAAGGTGGCGATCGCCAATGCCAAGATGGCGTATCAATGGTTCCTCGATTTCGAGAAATCCGAACGATGGCAAGCACTTGCCGCTAAGGGCGCGCAGCCGCAGCGGCTGCTGTGGGCATCGACCGGGGTGAAGGACAAGGCCTATCCCGACACGCTCTACGTCGACACGCTGATCGGCCGCGACACGGTGAACACCATGCCGCCGGCGACCATGGACGCGTTCCGCGAACGCGGCACGGTCGCACCGACGCTGGAGCAGGACGTCGAGGAGGCGCGCCGAGTCCTGGCGGAAGCCGACCGGCTCGGCCTCAACCTCACCGGCGTCACCGACACGCTGGTGGCGGAGGGCGTCGCCTCCTTCGCCAAGGCCTTTGACGACCTGCTGGGTTCCATCGCCGCAAAACAGCCGGCGGAGGCGTAAAAGGAGCTGGGGGGCGGAAACACCCTCTTCGGTGCGACTTTTGTGACCTTCCAGACCCTCCGGGCGCGACTTTTGTGACCTTCGGCCGAACCTGGGCCGGGGTCGCAACAACTTCGCGCCCGCCGGGTTCTACCCTCCATCCACTCATCCGCAGGATAGCAGACATGAAGATCGGACTGATCGGCCTCGGCCGCATGGGCGGCAACATCGCGCGCCGGCTCATGAAGGCAGGCCATCAGGTCGTCGCCTATGACCGCAGCGCCGAAGCGGTGCAGGCCCTCGCCAAGGACGGGGCGGAGGCCGCCAGTTCGCTCGACGACGTCCGCGCCAGGCTCGACAGCCCGGCGATCTGGTGGGTGATGCTGCCTGCCGGCGGCCCGACCGAAGATACGATCGCGGCGATCGGCGAGGGCGCGACCGACGGCGACATCATCATCGACGGCGGCAACACCTTCTACAAGGACGATATCCGCCGCGCCAAGGCGCTCAGCGAGAAGGGCGTGCATTACGTCGACGTCGGCACCTCCGGCGGCGTGTGGGGGCTGGAGCGCGGCTATTGCATGATGATCGGCGGCGACACCGAGACGGTAGAACTGCTCGATCCGGTGTTCGACGCGCTCGCTCCCGGCCTCGGCTCGATCACCCGCACCCCCGGCCGCGTCGCCGATGCCGTCGACCCACGCGCCGAAAAGGGCTATATCCACGCCGGGCCGGCCGGCTCCGGCCATTTCGTCAAGATGGTCCACAACGGCATCGAATACGGCCTGATGCAGGCCTATGCCGAGGGCTTCGACATCCTGAAATCGAAGAACAGCGACAAGCTGCCCGAGGATGAACGCTTCGACCTCAACATGACCGATATCGCCGAGGTATGGCGCCGCGGCAGCGTCATCTCCTCCTGGCTGCTCGACCTCACCGCGATCGCGCTCGCCAAGGACGAGCAACTGGAAAGCTTCTCGGGCAGCGTCGCCGATTCGGGCGAGGGTCAATGGACGATCGATGCCGCGATGGAGGAGAAGGTGCCCGCCAACGTCCTCACCGCATCGCTCTTCGCCCGCTACCGCAGCCGCATCGAGCACACCTATGGCGACAAGGTGCTTTCCGCCATGCGCTTCGGGTTCGGCGGCCATGTCGAGATGCCGCAGTGAGCGCAGGCATCCGGCTGGTCGTATCGGACATCGACGGCACCCTCGTCGACAAGCAGAAGCAACTGACCCCCGCGACGACCGACGCCGTCCGGCGGCTGGAGGAGGCCGGCATCGGCTTCACCGTCATCAGCGCGCGGCCCATGTCGGGGATCATGCCGATCGCCGACACGCTGGGGATCGACGAACCGATGGCGGCCTTCAACGGCGGCATCATCTTCCGCCGCGACGGCAGCATCGCCGAACATCACGTCATCGATGCCGCGGCGGTCCGCGGCGTGCTCGAGATCGCCGCCGACAGCACGGTCGACACCTGGGTCTTCGCCGACGATCGCTGGTATGCCTCGACGGACGCAGGCGAGCATGTCCAGCACGAACGGGTGGCATCCAACCAGGAACCGGTCGTTACCACCGACTTTTCCGCATTGGTCGACCGCGCCGACAAGGTGACCTTCGTCAGCGACGATCATGCGATGCTCGCCGATCTCGCTGAGCGCTGCAAGGCGGCGCATGGCGCGGACGCGACGATCGTACAGAGCCAGCCCTATTATCTCGATGTCACCGCGCTCGCCGCCAACAAGGGCGACGGGCTGGTGGCGCTCGCCGCGACCTTCGACCAGCCGCTCGATGCGGTGGCGGTGCTCGGCGACCAATATAACGACGTGCCGATGCTGGAGCGCGCCGGCCTCGCGATCGCGATGGGCAATGCCCCCGATCCGGTCAAAGCGCTCGCCGATCACGTCACGGCCGGCAACGACGCCGACGGTGTCGCGCACGCGATCGACACGATCATCTTTCCCCGCATCGGAGTATCTTCATGAAGCAGCTGGTTGCCTTCGACCTCGACGGAACGCTGGCCGAGAGCAAGCAGCCCTTGCAGGAGCCGATGGGGGAGGCGCTGGCCGACCTGCTCGGCGTTGCGAATGTGGCGGTGATCTCCGGCGGCGACTGGCCGCAGTTCCAGAAGCAGGTAGCGAGCCGCCTGCCGGCACGCGCCGACCTGTCGAAGCTGTGGCTGATGCCGACCACCGGCACCAAGCTCTACACCCATCGCGACGGCGAATGGGGGTCGGTCTATGCCGAGCTGTTCGACGAGGACACGAAGGCGAAGATCCTCAAGGCGTTCGATGAATCGCTGGAGGCGACCGGCTTCGTGCCCGAGCGGACCTGGGGCGAGCGGATCGAGGATCGCGGCAGCCAGATCACCTTTTCCGCGCTCGGCCAGCAGGCGCCGGTCGCCGAGAAGGAGCATTGGGACCCCAAGTTCGAGAAGCGCAAGGTCATCCAGGCCGATCTCAAGCAGCGCCTGCCGGGCCTGTCGATCAACATGGGCGGCGCGACCTCGATCGACATCACGCGTGAGGGTGTCGACAAGGCCTATGGGCTCAAGAAGCTGCGCGACGAAAGCGGCATCGCGCTCGATGCGATGATGTTCATCGGCGATGCCATCTTCCCCGGCGGCAACGATTATCCGGCGAAGGAACTGGGCCTCGACACCGTGCGCGTGCGCGATCCGGAGGAGACGCTGTCGGTGATCGCCGCGGTCGTCGCCTGCCAGAAATGACCTGAAGGCGGTGCGGCGCCCCGGTCAGCTGGGGCGCTGCACCCGTTCGGTGAGGACGATCTCGCCCTCCACCTCGATATCCTCGTCATCATCGAGGTCCGAGGTGTCGGGCATCTCGAACTCGGCGCGCCAGTCGTAGATCTTCTCGGCGCCGCCCTCCACCCAGACGCGCACCGCGCCGCTGGTGATCTCGCCACCCATCGCGCCGACGAAGTCGGTGACCAGCGCGTCCGCCGCGCTCTCGTGATCGGCCACGCCGGGAATGCTGGCCGGCTCGATCGCCTCGTCCATCTCGATTAGCTGAGCCCAGAATCGCTTGGCCATGGTCGTCGTCCTCCAGTGCGCGAGAGGGCGGCAGGGCCGCATCTGCTCGGGATGGGCGGCCGATAGCGGGCTTGTGCGGTGTAGGACAGCCCGTTCCTGAGGGCTCGGTCAATAAGAAGGGGCGCACGCTGTTGGCGGGCGCCCCCTCCTTCGGGCGGCGGCGTGGCGGAGCCACGCCGTCAGTCCTCGCGTGCCGCGAGGCTGGCCGACAGCGCCTGTGCGGCGAGCCGCACCGCGTGCCGGCTCGGCACGCTCAGGCGCTGTAGTACATGTCATACTCGACCGGGCTGGGCGTCATTTCCCAGCGTGCGACCTCGGCCCACTTGACCTCGACATAGGCTTCGATCTGGTCCTTGGAGAAGACGTCGCCCTTGAGCAGGAAGTCGTGGTCTGCGGTCAGGCTCTCCAGCGCTTCGCGCAGCGAGCTGCACACGGTCGGAACCTGGGCGAGCTCTGCCGGCGGCAGGTCGTACAGGTTCTTGTCCATCGCTTCGCCCGGATGGATCTTGTTCTGGATGCCGTCCATGCCCGCCATCATCAGCGCCGCATAGGCGAGATAGGGGTTGGCCATCGCGTCCGGGAAGCGCACTTCGACGCGCTTCGCCTTGGGGCCGGTGCCGTAGGGGATGCGGCACGAGGCCGAGCGGTTGCGCGCCGAATAGGCGAGGAGCACCGGCGCCTCGTAACCCGGCACCAGGCGCTTGTAGCTGTTGGTCGTCGGGTTGGTGAAGGCGTTCACCGCCTTGGCGTGACGGATGATGCCGCCGATGAAATACAGGCACATCTCGCTGAGGCCGGCATAACCCTCGCCCGCGAACAGCGGCTTGCTGCCGTTCCAGATCGAGAAGTGGGTGTGCATGCCCGAGCCGTTATCTTCCTTGATCGGCTTGGGCATGAAGGTCGCCGACTTGCCATAGGCATGCGCGACCTGGTGCACGACGTACTTGTAGATCTGCATGCGGTCGGCGGTGGTGGTCAGCGTGCCGAAGGTGAGGCCGAGCTCGTGCTGCGCGGCGGCCACCTCGTGGTGGTGCTTGTCGCAGGGCAGGCCCATCTCGAGCATGGTCGACACCATCTCGCCGCGGATGTCGACGGCGGAGTCGACCGGCGCGACCGGGAAATAGCCGCCCTTGGCGCGCGGACGGTGGCCGAGATTGCCGCCTTCATATTCGCGACCGGTGTTGGTCGGCAGCTCGATGTCGTCGATCTTGAAGTAGGAGCCGGCATAGTTCGTGTCGAACTGCACGTTGTCGAACATGAAAAATTCGGCTTCCGGACCGACATAGACGGTGTCGCCGATGCCGGTGGTCTTGAGATACGCCTCGGCGCGCTTGGCGGTCGAGCGCGGATCGCGGGCATACAGCTCACCGGTCGAAGGCTCGACCACGTCGCAGAACACGATCAGCATCGGCGTCGCCGAGAAGGGATCGGTGTAGATCGCGTCGAGATCGGGCTTCAGCACCATGTCCGATTCGTTGATCGCCTTCCACCCCTCGATCGAGGAGCCGTCGAACATCAGCCCGTCGGTCCATTCGTCTTCGCCCATGACCGAGGCGACCATGGTCAGGTGCTGCCACTTGCCCTTGGGGTCGGTGAAGCGCAGATCGACCCACTCGATCTCTTCGTCCTTGATCTTGTTCAGGATGTCGTTGGCAGTCGCAGCCATGTGGTCGTCTTCCTCGTGTTCCCCTCCCGCCCCGCGGGAGGGGCTAGGGGAGGGCATGTTAAAGATACGAAGGGGTGGACAGGCCCTCCCCCGACCCCTCCCGCAGGCGGGAGGGGAGAATGGTCAGATCGCCGCTTCATCGCGTTCGCCGGTGCGGATGCGCAGCGCGGTTTCGACCGGGATGACGAAGATCTTGCCGTCGCCGATCCGCCCGGTCTGGGCGGCGGCGGCGATCGCCTCCACGACGCGTTCGGTGAGCGCATCGTCGACGACCACCTCCAGCTTCACCTTGGGCAGGAAATCGACGACATATTCGGCGCCCCGGTACAATTCGGTGTGGCCCTTCTGCCGGCCGAAGCCCTTGGCCTCGGTCACGGTGATGCCGCTGACCCCGATCTCGTGCAGCGCTTCCTTCACCTCATCCAGCTTGAACGGCTTGATGATGGCTTCGACCTTCTTCACCGGAACACGCCCCTCGACTGAACCCTCGCCCCGAGCGCGGGTATTGCACCAAACGTGCCAGCCGGCGCCCCTCGGGGCAATGCGGATTCGGCGCCGTCTGCTGCCTGCAAAACGGGCAGGGTCGCAGGGGATGCCCGATCATCGGGCAGGGCGCCGCCGCATACCGAGTCGCACCCGCGGAAGTTGGCGAAGTTTACGACACGTCCCCCTCGGAATCGCTCCCCGCGCGGTCCCGCGGGGGACTGGCGGACGCGGAGGGGCGAGCTGGGCATGGCGGCAGGATAGCGGTTCGGCGGCGTGTAGGACAGCGCCGGCGATACAGGGCCTCTCGCCGCATGCGTACCGTTTGTCGAAGCCTGCCCTTCGACGAGCTCAGGGCAAACGGGTCAGGGACAACGCTCGACATCCAAGCGGAATGACTGATGGCGCAGCTGTAGGGTCGCGGATCGCAGCCCGGCCCTGATCGACAGAGCGCCGCAGTTCAGAGAATGGAGCGGACCCGTTCCGGCGGGCGGGCGAGGACGACGCCCTTGTCGGTTTCGACCAGCGGGCGTTCGATGAGGATCGGATCGATCGCCATGGCTTCGAGGATCGCCGCATCATCGCGGGCCGCGAGCCCCTTGGCGGCGGGTTCCGCCATGCGCAGCCCTTCGCGGGGGGACAGGCCGGCCAGCGCGTAGAGTCGCGACAGCGTCGCGACGGTAGGCGGGTGCTTCAGATACTCGACGATGGTCACGTCCGCGCCGGCTTCGGTGAGCAGGGCAAGGGCTTCGCGCGATTTCGAGCAGCGGGGATTGTGATAGATGGTGGCGTGCATATCCGGGCTTACCATCCCCGCTTGTGCGAGGGGAGATGGCGCAAAGCGATGGTGGAGGGACGGCGTCGCGCATGCCTGCGGTGCCGCGATCCCTCCACCATGCTTCACTCAGGCCGCTGCCGTTGGCCGGAGCGGCCGGCATCGGCCTACTTGCGTGCGTTCTTCATCGCCATCTTCACGGCGCTCATGAAGCGGTTGCCCGGCTGCGCCTTGCACTGCTGGACGACGAGGGGGACGACATTCTCGACGCCATCGAGCGTCACGGTCGGATGCGCCTTGCCCTTGGGGCCGTAATTGGCCGCATACACAACCGCTTGCGGACGGAAGCTTTCGTCGAGCAGGCCGAAGTCGCGGCAACTGACGGTTTCGAGATGCTTGCCGGTCTTGAGCAGTTCGATGTTGGTCATCGACCCGTTCCTGCCGGGAACCTGAGCCTTTTCCTTGACTTGCAATGGAGCGGCGATGCTGGCCGAAGATACGGCGAGCATGGCGCCGACGGCGATCGTTGCAAAAACCCGAGTCTTCATCATCTGACTTACTCCCGTGTTATAGGCAGCGGGTATAATGCAGATCGTGGCGAGCGGTTTCTTGCTGAAAGTGATTTCATGCAAGCGTCATGTTGGTTGTTCAGCAGCAAGAACAGTATAGTGAGGGCAGGTTGTTGAAGAATCTGGAGTATTGGCGCGTATGCTTCCTCTCCCGACCGGCAGGGTCATCGCATTGCGCTGTCTGATCCGCGGTGGTGTTCTTCTATCCTCCGTCATGCCGGACGTGTTCCGGCATCCACCGTGCCGCATACCCAGACGCTATGGGTTTTGCGGCACGGTGGACCCCGGAACGAGTCCGGGGTGACGGAGACTATCGGGATGGCATGCCCCTTTACCTGAAGCCGGCGGTCGTCCTCGCGATATGCGATAGCCCCGCCTCGGACGGGGACTTCTACGAGGCTTGCCGGTGTGGGGTTGGGGGAGCGAGGCGCAGGCCTGCGTGGCGCAACGCCCTCTCCCTGGCGAGAGGAGAGGGGCGATGTGCAGGCGTCGATGTGGTCTTGTGAACGGTCAGCCCTGCTGGGCCAGCCATTCCTCCAGCCACTTGATCGTATATTGGCCGTTCTGGAATTCGGGATCGTCGAGCAGCGCCTGGTGCAGCGGGATCGTGGTCGTCGGACCCTCGATGACGAATTCCTCCAGCGCCCGGCGCAGGCGGCGCAGGCAGCCTTCGCGGGTGGTGCCGTAGACGATCAGCTTGGCGATCATCGAATCGTAATAAGGCGGCACCTTGTAGCCCGCGTACAGGCCGCTATCGACGCGGACGTGCATGCCGCCGGGCGCGTGATATTGCTTCACGAGGCCGGGCGAGGGGGCGAAGGTGCGCGGATCCTCGGCGTTGATGCGGCATTCGATCGCATGGCCGCGGAACTGCACGTCCTGCTGACGCAGGGTCAGCGGATGCCCCTCGGCGATGCGGATCTGTTCGCGCACCAGGTCGAGGCCGGTGATCATCTCGGTCACCGGATGCTCCACCTGCAGGCGGGTGTTCATCTCGATGAAGTAGAATTCGCCGTCTTCCCACAGGAATTCGATGGTGCCGGCGCCGCGATAGCCCATGTCGGCCATCGCCTTGGCGACAATGCCGCCCATCCGTTCGCGCTCGGCGGCGCTGATGACGGGGGAGGGCGCTTCCTCCAGCACCTTCTGGTGGCGGCGCTGGAGCGAACAGTCGCGTTCGCCCAGGTGGATGGCGTTGCCGTTGCCGTCGCCGAAGACCTGGAATTCGATATGCCTCGGGTTGCCGAGGTATTTTTCCATGTAGACGGTGGCGTCGCCGAACGCGGCCTTCGCCTCGGTGCCGGCCTGCTGCATCAGCGTTTCGAGCGTGTCGGGGCCGGTGCAGACCTTCATGCCGCGGCCGCCGCCGCCCGATGCCGCCTTGATGATGACGGGGTAGCCGATCCGCTCGGCGAGCGCCTTCGCCTCGGCGACGTCGGTGATCGCGCCGTCCGAACCGGGGACGAGCGGCAGGCCGAGCGCGCCGGCGGTGCGCTTGGCCTCCACCTTGTCGCCCATGGTGCGGATATGTTCGGGCTTGGGGCCGACGAACAGCAGGTTGTGCAGCTCGACAATCTCGGCGAAGCGCGCGTTCTCGCTGAGAAAGCCGTAGCCGGGGTGGATCGCGTCGGCGCCGCTGATCTCTGCCGCCGAGATGATGTTGGGGATGTTGAGATAGCTGTCGATCGCCGCCGGCGGTCCGATGCAGATCGCCTCGTCGGCGAGGCGGACGTGCATCGCGTCGGCATCGGCGGTGGAGTGCACCGCCACCGTCTTGATCCCCATCTCGTGGCAGGCGCGGTGGATGCGCAGCGCGATCTCGCCGCGGTTGGCGATCAGCAGTTTCTTGATCGGACGCAACAGACTTACTCGACCACCACGAGCGGCTGGTCGAATTCGACCGGCTGGCCGTTCTCGATCAGCACCTGGCGGACGACGCCGGCGGTCGGCGCGGTGATCGGGTTCATCACCTTCATCGCCTCGACGATCAGCAGAGTGTCGCCCGCAGCGACGCTCTGGCCGACCGCGATGAACGGCTTGGCGCCGGGCTCGGCGGCGAGATAGGCGGTGCCGACCATCGGCGACTTGACCGCATTGGCGGACGCCACGGTGGGGGCCATCGCGCCGGCTTCGGCGGCGACCGGTGCTGCTGCGACGGGCGCGGGCGCGGCGGGTGGCGGCGCGGCGTAGACGGGCGCGGCCTGCGCCGCGGCCTTGCGCGCGACGCGGATCTTGCGGTCGCCCTCTTCCACCTCGATCTCGGTGAGGTGCGTCGCGTCGAGCAGCTCGGCGAGCTGGCGCACGAGGTCTACGTCGACCTGCATGGCACCTGCGCCGTCAGTTTTCTGGGTCTGGTCGGTCATGGGGAGGCCTCCTGTCAGAACCGCGCCGCCGCTTCAAGCGCAAGCACATAGGACAACGCGCCAAAGCCGGCGATCGTGCCTTTTGCGGCACGGCCGACGTAGCTCAGGTGGCGGAAGGCTTCGCGGGTGTGCGGGTTGGACAGGTGCACCTCGATCACCGGTGTGCGGATGCCCTTGATCGCATCGTGCACCGCGACCGAGGTGTGGGTGAAGGCGCCGGCGTTGAGGATCACCGCTTTGGCGCCGGTCGCCTGCGCCTCGTGCAGCCAGTCGACGAGATGCCCTTCGTGGTTGGACTGGCGCATGTCGATCTCCAGTCCGAGGTCGCGGGCGCGATCCTCCAGCTGGCCGGCGATATCGTCGAGCGTGTCCGATCCGTAGATCTCCGGCTCGCGGGTGCCGAGCAGGTTGAGGTTTGGGCCGTTGAGGACGAAGATCGTGTCGGTCATGGCGGCGGGTGTATCGTCGTTTTGCGGGGGCGCAAAGCTGGCTTCTCCGTCGATGCACAGGGTGCGTGAGGGTGGACAGCCGGAATCGCGCGCCTAGATGGAGCGCAGCAAGGAGTTCCAAGCGTCATGGCCCATAGCGACGGCACCGTATCGATCACCGTGAACGGCGAGCACAAGCGCGTCACAGCAGGCCTCAGCCTCGCCGATCTGGCCACCGAGCTGGGGCTGGTGCCCGAAAAGGTCGCGGTGGAGCGCAACCTGGAGGTGGTGCCGCGCTCGACGCTGGCTGATGTGCGCGTCGAGGATGGCGACGACATCGAGATCGTCCACTTTGTGGGCGGCGGCGACCACCAGACGCAAATCGCGGACGACACGTGGACCGTCGCCGGCAAGACGTTCCGGTCGCGCCTGATCGTCGGCACCGGCAAGTACAAGGACTTCGCGCAGAATGCCGCCGCGCTGGAGGCCTCGGGTGCGGAGATCGTCACCGTCGCGGTGCGGCGCGTCAACGTCAGCGACCGCAACGCGCCGATGCTGACCGACTTCATCGATCCCAAGCGGGTCACCTACCTGCCCAATACCGCGGGCTGCTTCGATGCGGAAAGCGCGATACGCACGCTGCGGCTGGCGCGCGAGGCGGGTGGCTGGGACCTCGTGAAGCTGGAGGTGCTGGGCGAGGCGAAGACGCTGTATCCCGACATGCACGAGACGCTGCGCGCGACCGAGATCCTGGCCAACGAAGGCTTCAAGCCGATGGTCTACTGCGTCGACGATCCGATCGCGGCGAAGCGGCTGGAGAATGCCGGTGCGGTCGCGATCATGCCGCTGGGCGCGCCGATCGGATCGGGGCTGGGCATCCAGAACCGCATCACCATCCGCCTGATCGTCGAGGGCGCGGGCGTGCCGGTGCTGGTCGATGCCGGTGTCGGCACCGCGTCGGACGCGGCGGTGGCGATGGAGCTGGGCTGCGACGGCGTGCTGATGAACACCGCGATCGCCGAGGCGAAGGATCCGGTGATGATGGCGGCGGCGATGGCACGCGCGGTAGAGGCGGGGCGGCTCGCCTATCGCGCCGGGCGGATGGGGCAGCGGCGCTATGCCGACCCCTCAAGCCCGCTCGCCGGGTTGATCTGAGGCAAAAGACGTCGCCGCCGACCCTGAAGCATTTGTCACGGAACCGGTCCAACCCAGACCCGTTGTCCTGCTGTAGATCAAGTGGCCCGGCTGGCGGGGCACGTCACCGCAGGAGGTTCTCATGGGCGAACTCACCGACAAGATCAAAGGCAACATCAACGAAGCCATCGGCAACGTGAAGGAAGCCATCGGCAAGCACAACAACGACGGCGACATGGCCGCCGAGGGCAAGGCCCAACAGGTCGAAGGCAAGGGCGAGCAGTTCAAGGGCAAGGTCAAGGGCGCGCTCGGCGACGACATCTGATCGGATCGACGAACACGCCATGAAGGGCCGTTCCGGGAAGCGGAGCGGCCCTTTCCTTTGTCGCCAAAGGACGCGCCGCCGTATCGATGCCGCTGGCCTCGGCCCTGATCGCTGCGGGACACCTCAAGCCGGCCAAGGCCGATTACCCGAGCAGGGGCCAGTGGGTACAGCCTGCCCTCACTGGCAGAGTTGGCGGCCGGATCGAGGACCCGCGACGGGCGCATATCGTCGTGCGCGCCGATATCGGCAGGCGGGGATCGGCACCGCATGCGAGCCACGGCGGGGGAGGCCTGTCCACTCTGGAACCCGGCGCAGGCGAAACGCGTTGCGACCGACCGGTTCGTCCCCCGGCAAGGCTTCGTCAGCGGTGCCGAACTAGGACCAGTCGACCTTCAATCCTCCCCCGCCAGGGGGAGGTGGCAGGCGCAGCCTGACGGAGGGGGAGGTAGCCGACCACCAGCCTTGTGCGTCCCCCCTCCGTCGCCTTCGGCGCCACCGCATCGGGTTGAATGGCAGGGGCCATTCAACCCGATGCGCCTTGGCGGGGGAGGGCTGAAAAGCATTCCTCATCTTTAACGTCGATCGGGCCTAGTCCTTTGCGGGAAGAGCTATCGCATATGGGCTGTCCGATCCGCGATCTTCAATCCTCCGTCATGCCGGGCTTGGTCCGGCATCCACCGTCCCGCACACCATACGCTCTTGATTTTGCGGCGCGGTGGACCCCGGAACGAGTCCGGGGTGACGAAGGATACTGGGTTGGCATGCGCCTTCACCCGAAGCCGGCAGCCATCCTCCCCCTGGCGGGGGAGGATGAAGAGACCCCTCATCTCGAATGTCGATCGCGCCTAGCAAGCTACGACCGCGAACCGGCTGCGGCCATGCCGCCGCTGACGGTTCGTCGGCGCAGCGATTCAGGTCGTCTCACGACCGAACCACTTTGGTGGTTAATGGCGGAACGGCTGATTCTATCTTGAGTTAACGTTCGCATGAGTAAGCCGGAAGACTGGGCCTTCGCGTTCGAAGAGGCCGACCATTTGACCCGCATCCACCTGAAGCTCGCGCTGGAAGACGTCGGCTTCGAGGTGGCCGAAGCGGATGACGTGATCGCGATCGCCGGTGCGGGCAGTCCGGGGGATCTGGCGGCGCCGTTGCCGGGGCGCGCTGCCGGTGCACGGGTCGGCAAGTCCGGCGCGTAGGGCCTTCGTAGGCTGCCCCGACTGAATCGCGGAAAACGGTACGGATCAGCTGCAAAGCCCGGCGGACAATGCGGGCTTATGCCGTCTGCCGCTAGCCCCGGCCGGCGATGGCGGACAGGGTGGTGCCGGCGGTGATGATCTCGATATCGGTCTTGAGGTGCAGCAGGCGTACGCCGCGCTGCGCCTGCGCGCGGGCGAGCGCATCGGCGAAGTCCGCGGTGCGCTCCACCGTCTCCGCCCAGCAGCCATAGGCGCGGGCGAGCGCCGCGAAATCGGGGTTGGCGAGGCGGGTGGCGGAGACGCGACCGGGAAATTCGCGCTCCTGGTGCATGCGGATCGTGCCGTAACCGCCATTGTCGATGACCAGCACCAGCAAGGATGCGTCATGCTGAACCGCGGTGGCGAGCTCCTGCCCGTTCATCAGGAAGCAGCCGTCGCCGGCGAGCGCGACCACCTGCCGCTCGGGGTGACGCAAGGCGGCGGCGACCGCGGCCGGCAGGCCATAGCCCATCGCGCCGGAGGTCGGTGCCAGCTGCGTGCCGGGCGCGGCATAGGGCCAGTAGCGGTGCCACCAGCCGCTGTAATTGCCGGCGCCGTTGCAGATGATCGTATCGGCGGGCAGCGCCTCGCGCATCGCCGCGACGCAGGGGCCAAGGTCGAGCGCCACGCCATCGCGCGGTGCGGGTGTCGACCAGGCGCGCCATTCGGCATGCGCCTCCGACCCGCCGGGGTGCGGCGGTCCGTCGATGCCGGCGAGCGCCTCGGCGAATTCCGCCATGGTCGCCGGGATCGAAAGGTCGGTGCGATAGGTCATGCCGAGCTCGCCCGCATCCGGGTGGACGTGGACGAGGCGCTGGCCGGGGTGATCGGGGGTGACGAGCGTATAGCCGTCCGTCGTCGCCTCGCCCAGGCGCGGGCCAGCGACGATCAGCAGGTCCGCCGCCTTGACCCGCGCGACGAGCTTCGGATTGGGGCCGTAGCCCAGGTTGCCGGCATAGCTGGGGCAGGCGTTGGGGATCGCATCCTGCCGGCGGAAGGCGGCGGCGACGGGCACCCCGGTGCGATCGGCCCAGGCGGCGAAATCCTGTGCGGCGACCCCGTCCCAGCCGGCGCCGCCGACGATCGCGAGCGGACGTTCCGCGGTGGCGAGCAGATCGGCGAGCTGCGCCAGCGCATCCTCGTCGCAGCCCTGCGCCAGCCGCTCGACGCGCGGCCGGTCGATCGCCTCGACGGTGTCGAGCAGCATGTCCTCGGGCAGGGCGAGCACCACCGGCCCCGGCCGACCGTTGATCGCCACCGCATAGGCACGGGCGACATATTCGGGGATACGGGCGGCATCGTCGATCCGCGCCGCCCATTTGGCGAGCGGCGCGAACATCGCCTGGAAATTCACTTCCTGAAACGCCTCGCGGTCGCGGGTGCCGCGGTCGACGTCGCCGATGAACAGGATCATCGGCTGCGAATCCTGGCGGGCGACGTGCACGCCGATCGCCGCGTTGGTGGCGCCGGGGCCGCGGGTGACGAAGGCGATGCCGGGCCGATGGGTCAGCGTACCGTCGGCGCAGGCCATGAACGCCGCGCCGCCTTCCTGCCGACAGACGACGGTTTCGATTGCCGGCGTATCGTGCAGCGCGTCGAGCACCGCGAGGAAGCTTTCGCCGGGCACGGTGAAGATGCGCTCACACCCTTGCGCGAGCAATTGATCGACCAGGATGCGGCCGCCGGTACGGGTCTGTCTCTCCATCCCGCGACTATCGCCGGGCCGGGCGGCGGTGTCGAGCCGGATCAGAGGCGCGAACGGCCGCCGAAGTCGAACCAGCCCGGCCGCTGCCCGGCGGGATAGGCGGGGCGGGCGGCGGTCTGCCGGCGGCCGGTGACCCGCTCCGCCAGCGTCGGCGCGGGTGCGACGGGGGCGGCGACGGGCGCCGTCTCGGCGGCGCGGGCGAGGCGGGCGTTCTCGCGCTCCAACTCGGCGATGCGGGCGTTGGCGGCGGACAGGCTGGTATCGCCCTGCTTGCGATAGCCGGCATGCGCCTCGCGCTCGGCGGCATAGCGCGCCTTCCACTTCTTGCCGCCGCCGCTGCTGGCGAGCCCGAAGAACCAGCCTGCGATCAGGCACAGCGCCAGTGCGGCGAGTTGCGTGGTGGTGGTGAAGAGCATGCCGGTGCCTCCCTGTTACGGGGGCATAACGACGGCGGTGAGGGTTGGTTCATCGGAGGGCATGCTGCCGGTCCCAATTGATCCTCAATGCGGACGACGACCGGCTTTCGACCGCCAAGTCGGTTGGCGACGAAATTGAATGGGTGCACAATGATTCATGGAGATCGAAATCGACGACGACAATCCGTCTCTGGACGCGGCGTTCATGGCCGGCATGATGCCGTCCCGACGCGGTCCGAGACTGGAAGCGCCGAAGGTGGAGATCAAAATCCGCCTGGATGCGGCGACGGTCGAGCATCTACGCGGCAGCGGACCCGGATGGCAGACCCGCGTGAATGCCGCGCTCATCCAATTGGTAGCCGCGAGGCAGATTTGAGCGCGACCGCTCCTATTCGCCCCCGCGTGCCTTTCGTACCGGTTATGATCTTCGTCAGAAGGCGTCGCTGATCGAGCAGGCGGCGGGGCCGAGGATGACGATGAACAGCGTCGGCAGGATGAAGAGGATCAGCGGGATCGTCATGATGGCGGGGAGGCGCGCGGCCTTTTCCTCGGCGCGCATCATGCGTTCGTTGCGGAATTCGCCGGACAGGACGCGCAGCGCGCTGGCGAGCGGGGTGCCGTATTTCTCGGTCTGGATCATCGTGGTGACGACGCCCTTCACCGCATCCAGGTCGACGCGGGTCGCGAGGTTCTCGAACGCCTGGCGCCGTTCGGTGAGGAAGCCCAGCTCGATCGCGGTCAGGGTGAATTCGTCGCCCAGTTCGGGATAGGCGCGGCCCAGTTCCTTGGCGACGCGGTGGAAGGCGGCATCGACGGTGAGGCCGGCTTCGGCGCAGATCACCAGCAGGTCGAGCGCATCGGGCAGGCCCTTGCGGATCGCATCGCTGCGCTTGGTGATCTTGTTCTTGAGGAAGATGTCGGGCGCCTTGTAGGCGAGGACCGTGGTCACCGCGACGAGGCCGTAGCGCTTCAGCGGCGACCAGGCGGGGAAATAATCGAGGACATAGACGATCAGCACGGCAAGGCCGCCGAACACGATCGGCAGCGCCAGCCGGCCGAAGATCACGCCGACCGCCCATTCCTTGGAGCGGATGCCGGCCTGCATCAGCTTGACCTGCGCTTCCTTGACCTGGCTGTCCTGCAGCACCTTCAGCGAGGAGAGCAGGCTGCGCATGCGGTCGGTGGTGTCGTTGCGCTGGACCAGTTTGGCGCGCCGCTTGGTGGAGGCGGTGATGCCGGCCTTCAGCTGTTCGCGGCGGTCGTTCAGCGCCTTGACGCGCTTGGTCATGGGATCGCTGACGGTGGTGACGGCGTAGATCGCGAGCATCACCGCAAAGGCGGCGACGCCCGACAGGATCGTCGCAACCCACAAAACGTCGATGCCCATCAGCGTCGGTCCGGAAGCCTGCATGTCGGTTGTCCCAGTCTTTCCGTCAGATCTCGAAGCTGACCATCTTGGCCATGATGAACACGCCGATGCCCATCCATACCAGGCCACCGATGCCGGTGATGATGAGGCGCGGGTCGACGAAGAAGTTCTGCATGTAGTTCTGGTTGATGACCCAGATCATGCCGAAGACGATGAAGGGCAGGGCGCCGACGATATAGGCGGACGCCTTGGATTCCGACGACATCGCCTTGATCTTGAGCTTCATCTGGCCGCGTTGGCGCAGCACCGTGGCAAGATTGGCGAGCGTTTCGGCAAGGTTGCCGCCGGTTTCACGCTGGATGGCGATGGTGATGACGAAGAACTGAAATTCGGGCGTGCCGAGCCGGTCGGCGGTGTCCTGCAACGCCGCGTCCATCGACTTGCCGATCTTCATCTTGTCGGACACCATGCGGAATTCCTCGCCGACCGGGCCTTCCACCTCGTTGCCGACGACGCCGATCGTCTCGGTGACGGGCAGGCCCGACCGCAGGCCGCGGACGAGCAATTCGATGGCGTCCGGGAATTTGGCGGTGAACTTGGCCACGCGGCGCTTGATGAAATGACCGACCAGCCAATGCGGCAGGCCGGCGCCGACGGCGAGGCCGAACAGCAGTGCAAGCAGGATCGGTGCGCCCTTCAGCCACATCAGCCCGGCAACGACGACGATCAACCCGGCGCTGGCCATGCCATATTGCCCGACCGTCCAGTCGCGCCCGGTCATCGCCAGGCGTTTGGCGAGTTCGGCGGGATTGGGCAGCAGCCGGCCGAAGGCGACGTCGGTCTTGGTTTGCGCGCGCCCGGCGGTGATGCGGCGCATCTGGGCCTCGGCGACGGTGGCGCTGTCGCCATGCCGCTCGCGCATCGCGGCGAGGCGGCGGCTCTGCGCACGCTGCGGCGACGGCCCCGCAAACGCGAACAGCACCAGGCCGAGCGCGACCGTGGCACCGATCGAGAGCATCAGGAGGGGCAACAGGTCCATCGCGGCGTTTCTCGCCTCCGGTTGGTGGGCCGCCCGGGGGCGGCGACGTTTACTTCTTGGCGCGCTTGGGCAGCAGCGCGGACAGGCCGCCGATCAGCGACTTGCCGCCGCCGGCACCCTTGCCGCCGCCCTTGCCGTCCTTGCCCGCGACCAGTTCCTCGCCAGCGCTGAGGACATGGCGGGCAAGGTCGAGGATCGGGGCGACCGTCCTCGAATTCTTGCCCGCTTCGGCGAAGGGCTTGCCGAGCTTTGCCGCCTGCGCCGCCAGCTTCTGGTCGAACGGGATGACGCAGTCGATGCGACGCTCGATCGAGCCCTCGAAATCCTTGCGGCTGATCTCCAGCTGGCCCGAGGCGTGAAGGCGGTTGGCGACGACGGTGACGTGCGTCTGCGGCGCGTTGCTCTTCAGCCAGGAGAGGATGCGGATCGTGTCGCGCGCGGCGGCGAGCGTCAGCTCGGTTACCACCACGGCGGCCTGGATGTCGCTGATGAGATGGGGATGCTGGACCAGCATGCCGCGCGGCAGGTCGACGACGGTCGCCTCGAAGGCGGCGCGCATCTCTTCCTGCAACTGGTAGAAGGCGGCGCCATCGGTCATCAGCGGCGCGTTGATCGGCGCCTCGGCGGAGAGGACGGCGAGCTTTTCGGTCGCCTTCACCATCGCACGCTCGATGAACAGGCCGTCGATGCGGCTGGGATTCTCGATCGCGTCGGTGAGGCCGCGGCCGGGCTCCAGGTCGAGCGTCAGCGCACCGGTGCCGAAATGCACGTCGAGGTCGAGCAGCGCGGTGGAGCGCTTCTCGCGCTCGCTGAGCAGCCAGGCGAGCGAGGTGGCGACGGTGGATGCACCGACGCCGCCGCGCGTGCCGATCACCGCGATTGCGCAATGCGGCCGGTCGACGGCCGCCTCGGCCGCCTTGGGCGCGTTGAGCATCGCCTGGGCATGGCCGAAGGCATCGCGCAGCGCATCGGGGTGCAGCGGCTTCAGCAGGTAATCCTGGATGCCGCTCGCCACAAGATCGCGGTACAGCCGCACGTCGTTGACCTGCCCGGCGGCGATCACCACCGTGCCGGGCTCGCACACTTCGGCGAGCGCGTTGATGTCGTTCAGCGGATCGCCCGATTCGGCCAGGTCGACGAACAGGATCTGCGGGCTGGCCGACACAGACAGCGACTGCACCGCATTGCGCAGGCCGCCCTTGCTGACCTTGTCGACCGACCAGCCGAGTTCGGAGGCGATCGGCCGCAGCGTCTCTGCGGTGGTTTCGTCGCAGACATAGGCGGCGAAGGGTTCGCGATGGCCGACGCCAGCCGGCTTCCATGGCGCGTTCATATCAATTGCCTCCCCCGCGGGCGCTCTCGGCCTTCACGGTGTTGCCGTTGCCGGTCGGACCGGCCTTGCGATACGCCTCGATCGCCTTGGCCGACGTGGCGGTATCGATCGTGCCGGTGCCGCTGCGGCCGCGGATCAGGTCCTCCGGCTGCGCGATCATCGCGGCAAGGTTGCTGTTCACCGAGCAGCCGTAGTTGGACGACGTATTGCTTTCGAATTCGTGGCTGGCATCGCGCGACCAGTCCGGGCAGCCCGGCACTTCGGCGCGCGAGCGGCTGACGACGACGCGCACGGCATGCGCCGCCACCGGCGCGTTGGTCACCGGCGCATCGTCCGACAGGAGCAGGCCGTAGCTGGCGACGATGCTCGCCACGTCCTCGCGGGCGCCGGCGCCCTGGCCGGCGGGATCGTCGATCGAGACGCGATCGCCGTAGCCGAGCCGCATCGAGTTCAGCCATCCGGCGAGCCGCCGCGATTCGCCGGCGGCCAGCCGGTCGTTGGCGGTGGCGAGGTCGAGTGCATAATCCTGCCGGTGCACGACCGGCTGGTGCACCGATTCGACGCCGCGGTTCTGCGTGCCCATGCAGCCGCCGAGCAGCAGGGCGGGCGCCATGCTCGCGAGGAGGATCGTACGCTTGGTCATCGGTTCAGTCCTCGCACAGGATCAGTTGGAGAAGCCGGGGGCGGGAGCCGCACCCTTCTTGCGCTGCTGACGGGCGTCGGCCTCGCTGCGCCGCCGGTCGGATAGCGGCAGCACCGGAGCCGGCGCGGTCGCGCCGATCGTCGGCGTGGGCGCCGCGACGGCGCCCGGCGCCATCGTCGGCACGGGCCGCTGCCCGCCGCTGACGCCGGAGCCGAGTTCACCCATGAATACGCGGCCGAGATCGGTCGGCGCCCGATAGCCGTCGGTCGGCAGCTTTATATCGGCGAGGTTGTTGACCGGCTTCACCAAATACGGGGTGATGACGATCACCAGCTCGGTCTCGTTGCGCTGCCAGCCATTGGACCGGAACAGCGCGCCGAGGATCGGCACGTCGCCAAGGCCCGGCGTCTTGTCGAAGCTGTTGTTGTGGCTGTTCTGGAGCAGGCCGCCGATCATCATCGACTGGCCCGAGCCCAGTTCCAGCGTGGTTTCGGCCCGGCGCGTGCTGAGCCCCGGCACGCGGGTGCCGCTGATCGTCACCGCATTTGAATAATCGAGCTGCGATACTTCGGGGCGTACGCGCAGCGAGATGCGGCCGTCGGCCAGCACCGTGGGCGTATAGGACAGGCTGATGCCATATTGCTTGTATTCGACCGACACGGTGCCGAGGCCGCCCGCGATCGGGATCGGCACTTCGCCACCGGCAAGGAACGTGCCCGTCTCGCCCGACAAGGCGGTGAGATTGGGGTTGGCGAGCGTCGACACCTGGCCGACGGTTTCACCGAGATCGAGCGCGCCCAGGATGTTGAGGCCGAGCAGCTTGGTAAGGCCGCCGACCGTGGTGCGCTGGCTGCCGGGCGTGATCGTCGTGCCGGCCTTTTGCACGACCGATCCGGTGACCGGATCGATCGTATAGCCCTGCACCGCACCGCCCACGCCGAGCGGCAGGTTGGGATCGGTGGTATAGGTGCTCGCCGGCGCGCGGCCGCTGCCCAGGCCGAACTTGAAGCCGCTCGTCCCGTCGATCGTCGTCAGGTTCATGCCGACGTTCTTGGAGAAGCTGCGGTTGACCTCGGCGATACGCACCTGGAGGTTCACCTGCAGCGGCGTCGCGGTCTTGAGGCGGCTCAGCACCTTGGTGCCTTCGCCGACGAAGGCCTGCACCAGACGTTCCGCCTCCGCCGCGTCGGCGGGCTGCGCCACCGTGCCGGTGAGGAGGACGAGGCCGTTCATCGGCGTCGCCGACACCTGCGCCTCCGGCATCGCCAGTTGCAGCATCGCGCCGATCGAGTCGATGTTCTGCCCGACGCGCACGGTGGTGGCGTAGACGACCGCGCCGCTCCTGGTGGTCGCCGAGATCGTCGTCTCGCCGGTCTTGCGGCCGAAGATGTAGAGCTGCGTCGGCGAGCGGACCTGCACGTCGGCGATCGTCTCGTCGGCGATGAACACGTCGCTCATCGGACGCGACAGGGTGACGAGGCGGCCGCGGCCGGTGTTGACCTGCACCACGCTGGACGTGGCGACCGAGCGGGCCGGGCCTGCCGGCGCACCCGGCGTCGGCCGGGCGTCGGCCATGCCCCCGGCGGCGGCGGCGAGCGCGAGGCCCAGCGCGCAGGACGATACGAGGTTACGCATCTTAATTCTTCCCCCCGACCGGAACCACGGTCACGTTGTTGCCGCGCGCGACCCGCACGCTGGGCCCGGTGACGGCCGCGGGCGTCGTGGCCGTGGCGGGCGCGCCACCGGGGCCGCCCATCGATGTCATCGGCCCCTGCGCGGTCCGGCCTGGGACGGAGCTGCGCTGGAAGCGCGAGACGTCGGCACCGGTCGCGTAGCTCGAGCTGCCGCTCTGCGGCTGCGTCGCGATGCGGACCATCATCGCCTTTTCGGCCTTGGGATCGCCGTCCGGCACCTTCACCGCGCCGCTGGCGATCGCTTCTTCGAGTTCGCTGGAATTGTCGGCGAGTGCGCGCAGCGACAGCGACAGTTCGCCGATGGTGCGGGCGACCGCGACCTGTTCGGCCATCTTGGGCGTCGCTTCGAGCGTGACCGTGGAATAGGTGCTGACCCGCGTCTTGCCGTCTTCACCCACCGTGTTGTCGGTGCGCTGGTCGGTGGCGAGCACGCGGACGTTGCGCATGATCGTTTCCGACACCTTGAGCGGCTGGCCGTCGCCGCCGCCGTTGACCGTCTGCGTCAGCACGAGGTCGATGCGGTCGCCCGGAAAGACGAAGCCGGCGACCGCCGCCTGGTTGGAAACCGAGACGGTGACCGCGCGCATGCCCGGCCCGAGCGCCGCCGCCAGGAAGCCGCGGTCGCCGGGCGAAACGAGCGCGCCCTTGGTGACCGGCTGGCCGGCGGTGATCGCGTTGCGCACCACGGTGCCCTGCAGCTTGGTGAGGTCGGTGCCGGCCTTCAGGTAATAGGCGCCGTCGACCAGCTCCTTGGGCCAGGGCTGGAACTTCAGCGCCGTGGCATCGAGGATGGTACCGACCGGCAGGGCGCGGGTGGCGACCAGCACTTCGGGGCCGGTCGGCACGACCGGCGCGGGCTGGCCCATCGCCACCGCCTGCGGCGCGGCGGCACCCGACATGAGGGTGCGGGCGGCGAATGCCGTGATGCCGGCGACGAACAACGCGCCCACCAGCAAAACGATCTTGCGACTATCCATGTTGCATCGGGCCTTTCAGCGCACCGGGTGTTTGAACCGGGACAAGCATTGAATCAGAGTGGTTAAGATCAGGTTTGTGACAAAGTCGGCGGCAGCAGCGCAGGCAGCGCGAGCAGCGCCGCGGCGGCGATGGCGACGCCATAGGGCACCTCCACCTCGCCGATCCGCCGCTGCCAGCGGCGTTCGAACATCAGCAGCAGCGTGATCGCGCCGCCCAGGATCGACATCACCATCAGCATCTCGACCAGCCGCCCCGGCGGCAGCCAGAGCGCGAGTGCGGCGATCATCTTGACGTCGCCGCCGCCCATCCAGCCGAGCGCGAAGGCACCGACGAAGACGGCGAAGGCGACGGCGGCGACGAGTAGCTGCACGCCGACCTCACCCCAGCCGAGGCCGATCGCCCACCACCACAATGGCGCCAGCAGCGCGATCGCGGCATTCTTCGCATTGGCGATCTCTCGGCTGCGCACATCCTCGATCCCCGCTGCCAGCAGCAGCGCGGCGAGGACGCCGACCAGCGTCAGACCCACAAGATTGTCCCACCCCATCGGCGTAACAGGTAGACGCGATGGCTTAGGAAAACGTAACCATCGCAGGCATGACCCCGACGACGATCGACGCGACCCGCCTGCGCCGCGAGATGGCGGCCGATGCGCGGCTGTCGTGCTGGACGGCGCCCGACGGCTGGCGCCACCGCCGCTTCGACTGGGCGCATCCGGCTCCCCGTGGCCGCATCCTGGTGCAGGGCGGACGCGCGGACGTGATCGAAAAGTATCTGGAGACGATCGCGCACCTCCACGATCGCGGCTGGTCGGTGACCGCCTTCGACTGGCGCGGGCAGGGGGGATCGGGGCGCCTGTCCGCCGACCCGCGCGTCGGCCACGCCGCGAGCTTCGATCCCTGGGTCGCGGACCTCGGCGCCTTCTGGCGCGACTGGCGGGCGGAGGGGGACGGGGCCGCGATGCTGCTCGCCCATTCGATGGGCGGGCATCTGGCGCTGCGCGCGCTGCTCGACGGGGGCATCGACCCGCAGGCGGTGGTGCTGGTCGCACCGATGATCGGCATCCGCTCGCCGGTCGGCGTCGGCGCGGGGACCCGCGTCGCGCGGCTGATGACGCGGATCGGCGATCCGGCGCGGGCGGCATGGACGGTGCGCGACGACGCGAGATCCGCCGGCCATCGCCAGCAGCTGCTCACCCATTCGGTGGAGCGCTACGGCGACGAAGCCTTCTGGTATGCGCGCGATCCGGCGCTGCTGCTCGGGCCGCCGAGCTGGGCCTGGGTGCTGGAGGCGTTCGTCGCCTGCACGCGGTTGCAGGCCGATCCGCGACTCGCCACGCTGGCGACGCCGATCCTGATGCTGGTCGCCGAGGCGGATGGGCTGGTCGATGCCCAGGCCGCGCTGCGAGTCGCGGCGAAGCTGCCGGATGTGCAGATGGAGCGATTCGGCGTCGAATCGGCGCATGAGATTCTGCGCGAGGACGATGCGGTGCGGCTGCGCGCCTATCGCCTGATCGACGCCTTTCTGGAGGCGCATGGATGACCGCCGGCCCGACCTACGACGTCGCGATCGCCGGCGCGGGGATCGCCGGGGCCAGCCTGGCCGCCGCGCTGGTGCCGCACGCGCGCGTGCTGTTGCTCGAATCGGAGGATCAGCCGGGCTATCATGCCACCGGGCGTTCTGCGGCCTTCTGGTCCGAAACCTATGGCGGGCCGGGCATCCAGCCGCTGACCAGCGCATCGGAGGCGGCGTTGCGCGACGGCGGGTTCCTCGATCCGCTGGGCTCGCTGCATATCGGGCGGGCGGAGGATGCGGCGGCGGTGGAGGCGTTCCTCGCCGCATTCGAGGGGACGGCGGTGCCGCTGTCGCGGGTCGACCCGGCGGCGATGGTGCCGGGCTTGCGGGCGGACTGGACGCTGGGCGTGTACGAGCCGAGCTGCGCCTATATCGACGTGGGGGCGCTTCACGCCTTCTACCTCGCCGCGGTGCGTCGGGGCGGTGGCACGATCGCGACGCGCGCCGCCGTGGCGGCGGCGAGTCGCGCGGACGGCGTCTGGACGATCGAGACGCCGACGGGGACATATCGCGCGGGCGTGCTGGTCGATGCCGCGGGTGCCTGGGCGGATGCGGTGGCGGAACGCGTCGGCGCGGCGCCGCTCGGTATTCGCCCCTATCGCCGGACGATCGCGCAGATTCGCACCGATCCCGCGGCGCCCGCCACGCTGCCGCACGTCGCCGACATCGCCGGCCGTTTCTACTTCAAGCCCGAGGCGGGCGGGCGGCTGTGGCTCAGCCCGCACGACGAGACGCCGGTCGACCCCTGCGACGCCGCGCCCGAGGAGATGGACGTCGCGGTCGCGATCGACCGGTTCGAAGGGGTGGTCGACTGGCAGGTGAACGCCGTCGAGCGGCGCTGGGCGGGCCTGCGCAGTTTCGCGCCGGATCGGCTGCCGGTCTATGGCTTCGACGCCCGCGTGCCGGGCTTCTTCTGGTGCGCGGGGCAGGGCGGCTTCGGCATCCAGACCGCGCCGGCGGGGGCGGCGCTGGCGGCGAGCCTGCTGCTGGGCACCGCCGTGCCGTCGGGATTGGAGCAGGTCGATCCGGAGCGATACGCTCCGGGGCGGTTCGGTTAACGCATCGCGCGGAAACCCGGCTTACCCTGTTTCCGTTTGCCCTGAGCTTGTCGAGGGGCACCGTGCCGCAAGCGGATCGCCCGTGGAAAGCCGCCCTTCGACAGGCTCAGGGCGAACGGTGCGTGAAGGGGGGGGGCGGGGGCAGAGGAAAAGCTTGCCGGGTCAGCTCGCCGGGCGACCCGCTGCGACGGCGGCGTCGCTCGCCAGTTTGTCGACGCGTTCGTTGTCGGGGTGGCCGGCGTGGCCCTTCACCCACACCCATTCGATCTCGTGCTTCTGCGTTTCGGCGAACAGCGCCTGCCAGAGTTCGGCGTTCTTCACCGGCTTCTTGTCGGCGGTGCGCCAGCCGTTCTTGCGCCAGCCGTGGATCCAGCGCGTGAGGCCGTCCATCACATATTTGCTGTCGGTCGACAGGCGGATGCGGCACGGGCGGGTGAGGACGCGCAGCGCCTCGATCGCCGCGGTCAGCTCCATCCGGTTGTTGGTAGTCAGCGCCTCGCCGCCTGACAGTTCCTTCTCGTGCGCGCCGAAGCGCAGCAGCGCGCCCCAGCCGCCGGGGCCGGGATTGCCCTTGCACGCGCCGTCGGTGGCGATCTCGACCACTTGCAGCGTTTCGGTCATGCGAAGGCCCCCGCATGCGCGTCGTACCAGTCGAGCCGGCGCAGATAGGCGAGCGGGTCCTTGCGGGTGACCAGCGCATCGGCCGGCGTGTTCAGCCAGTCCCAGGCGCGGGTGAGCAGGAAGCGGATGCAGGCGCCCTTCGCCAGCACGGGCAAGGCGGCGCGTTCCGCGTCGGAAAGGCCGAACGTCGCGTCGTAACCCGACACCAATGCCGGTCCGACGCCGGACAGGGGAGAGCCGGCGGGGTCGAAAGCCCAGGAGGTATGCATCACCGCGACGTCATAGGCGCGGATGTCGCGGCAGGCGAAGTAGAAATCGATGAGTCCGGTCACCTCTGCGCCGAGCATCAGCACATTGTCGGGAAACAGGTCGGCATGGATGACGCTGTGCGGCAGGTCGTGCGGCCAGGCCGCCTCGACCGCGGCGAGGGCCGAGTCGATGCGGGCGAACAGGCCGGGGGCGATCGTGTCGAGGTCGGCGCCGCAGCGCTCCAGCAGCGGGCGCCAGTCCGCCACCCCCAGGCTATTGGCGCGCGTGCCTGCGAAATCGGCGGCGGCGGCGTGGAGCCGGCCGAGCGCGGCGCCCGCGGTCTGCGCCTGATCGGGCGTCGGCTGGGTCAGCGACACGCCGGTGAGGAAGCGGATCAGGCAGGCGGGCCGCCCCTCCAGCGTCTGGATCGCCACGCCGCCGCGATCCTTGATCGCCGGCGGTACCGGCAGGCCGCACGCGGCGAGATGATCGAGCAGGTCGAGGAAGAAGGGCAGGTCGCCGGCATCGACGCGCTTCTCGTACAGCGTCAGGATGAAGCGCGAATTGGTGGTGTCGACGAGGTAGTTGCTGTTCTCCACCCCCTCGGCGATGCCCTTGGCGGAGACGAGGTCGCCGACCCCGTCGTAGCGGCGAAGGAACGCGGCCAGCGCCTCGGCCGGGACCTGCGTGTAGACGGCCATCCTCTTCCCCCTCCCGCAGCGCCCGCCGCTGGATCATCGTCGCCCGCGTCATCCCCGGCCCCGCGGGGATGACGGGTCGGTTGCGTCAGGCCGCGGCGTCCAGGCCGCGCGGCAGCTTGAAGGCGATCGTCTCGCGCGTCGTCTCTTCCTCGCGCTCGGTGACGTCGAAGCGGGTGGAGAGCAGGTCGACCAGTTCGCGCACCAGCATTTCGGGGGCGGAGGCGCCCGCGGTGACGCCGAGCGTGCCGACGCCTTCCAGGAAGGTCCAGTCGAGGTCGGCGGCGCGCTGGATCAGCCGGGCGGGAACGCCCTCGCGTTCGGCCACCTCGACGAGGCGCACCGAATTGGAGGAATTGGGCGCGCCGATCACCAGCATCGCATCGCAGGCGCCGGCGATCGCCTTCACCGCCGCCTGGCGATTGGAGGTGGCATAGCAGATATCCTCGCCGCGCGGCGCCTGCATTTCCGGGAAGCGCCGTTGCAGCGCCGCGACCACCGCCGCCGTATCGTCCACCGACAGCGTCGTCTGGGTGAGGAAGGCGAGATTGGCGGGATCGACGGCCACGAAGGCCTCGGCATCCGCCACCGTTTCGATCAGCGACATGGCGCCCGGCGGCACCTGGCCGAAGGTGCCGACCACTTCGGGGTGGCCGGCATGGCCGATGAAGATGATGTGGCGGCCGGCGGCGACCAGCCGTTCGGCCTGGCGATGCACCTTGGAGACGAGCGGGCAGGTCGCGTCGAGATAGTCGAGGCCGCGATCCTGCGCCGCGGCGGGCACCGATTTGGGCACGCCGTGCGCCGAGAACACGACCGGCGCCCCGTCGGGCACCTGGTCCAGCTCCTCGACGAACACCGCGCCCTTCGCCTTCAGCGTGTCGACGACGAACTTGTTGTGGACGATCTCGTGCCGAACGTAGACGGGCGCGCCGTGCTTTTCGATCGCGAGTTCGACGATGCGGATCGCGCGGTCGACGCCGGCGCAGAAGCCGCGCGGCGCGGCGATCAGCAGGTCGAGGGGCAGCTTGTCCGCGTGCGGATCGGGAAGGGATGCCATGGCTGGGCGCTCTACGCGATTGCTTGCGTGTGCGAAAGGCGGTTCCTATGGTGCGCGCCGCACCGCCGGCTTGCCCGCGCGAGGCTTGGTTGCCCGTTCGACAAAGGTACGCGTTCCCGTGAAAACCCCGCTTCTCGGCCTGTCCGCCCTTGCGCTCCTCGTCTCCGGATGCGCCGGCAAGGGGGAGATCGTGGAAGGCGGCATCACCGCCGTGCGCTCCGCCTGCCCGACGGTGGGCGTCGCCGCGGGCACCGGCGACATCACGCTGTTCGACCCCGCGACCAGCCGCGATGCGAGCGCGATCGACGTGGTCGCCAACATGACGCACGTGCGCGGCACCTGCAACGACGCCGGCGACCAGATCGCCACCACCATCACCTTCGACGTCGATGCCCGCCGCACCCGTACAGACGGGCCGCGCGACGTGGTGCTGCCCTATTACATCGCGATCGTGCGTGGTGGCAGCGCGGTGTCGGCTAAGCGCACCGGCCAGATCGCCATCCACTTCGATGCAGGCCAGGCGCGTGCGCAGGCGAGCGGCAGCGCCTCGACGCAGATCGCGCGCAGTGCGGCGACGCTGCCCGACGAGGTGCGCCAGGAACTCACCAAGAAGCGCAAGGCCGGCGACGAGGATGCCGCCACCGACCCGCTGTCGCGGCCCGAAATTCGCCGTGCCGTGCTGAGCGCGACCTTCGAGGCGCTGGTGGGCTTCCAGCTGACCGACGACCAGCTGAAGTATAACGCGCAGCGCTGAGCGCGAAGCTCCGGCGCTTTTGGATCCGTCATCCCGACGACAGACGGGATCTATGGAGCCGCGCGGCTGGTGTGGTCCCTAAGCGGCTGATCGATCGAGTCCGTGGATCCCGGCATCCGCCGGGATGACGGTTTGGGAGGAGTGTCACTTCCCGATTGACTAACCCCGCCGCCCCGGCCAGAGCCCGCTGTGTCGATGCCGGTTCGCCGGCATGGGCGCGCGCGGGAGAGAGCCCCTGGTGAAGGGGGCCGCCGAAGGAGCAACCACCCCGGAATCTCTCAGGCAAACGGACCGCGCGCCGCCTCACTCGACACTCTGGAAAGCGCCCCTTCGAGGGGCCACCGAAGGGGTAAGTCCGGCACCACCAGCAAGCCGGGTGAAAGCTCTCAGGTCACCGTGACAGAGGGGGTTCGACGGATCGGATGCGGCGCTGCGCCGTTGCTCGGTCCCGTGCCTTGCTTGGAGACGGTTGATGAGCGATTCGCTGCCAGAGATGTTGCCCGACCCGCTCGACGGCGTGGACGAGGGCGACGAACCCGCGATCCAGCTGCTCCCGCTCGACGCCTGGCACCGCGCCCGCAGTGGCCGGATGGTGCCGTTCGCCGGCTACGAGATGCCCGTCCAGTATGAAGGCATCATGGCCGAGCATCTGTGGACGCGCGAGCATGCCGGGCTGTTCGACGTCAGCCACATGGGGCAGGTGGGCTTCACCGGGGACGGCGTCGCCGAGGCGCTGGAGGCGGTGCTGCCGGGCGATATCGCCGGCCTCGGCGCCGCCAGGATCCGCTATTCGCTGCTGCTGAACGATGAAGGCGGCATCCTCGACGACCTGATGGTGACGACGCTGCCGGCGGAAGGCGCGCATCCCTTCGGCGAAGCGAGCCATTATGTCGTCGTCAACGGCGCGACCAAGTACGACGATCTCGCCTATCTGCTCGACGTGCTGCCCGACGATATCACCATGAACCTGATGGAAGACCAGGCGCTGCTCGCGGTGCAGGGGCCGCAGGCGGTCGCGGCGGTGGCGCGGCTGGTGCCGGGTGTCGACCAGCTGGTGTTCATGACCGCGGGCGCATTCGCCTGGAACGGCCATGAACTGTGGATCAGCCGGTCGGGCTATACGGGCGAGGACGGCGTCGAGATTTCGATTCCTGCCGAAGCCGCCGAAGGCTTTGCCGATGCGCTGTGCGCCGAGCCCGAGGTGAAGCCGATCGGCCTCGGCGCGCGCGATTCGCTGCGACTCGAGGCGGGGCTGCCGCTCTACGGCCACGACCTCGATCCCGAGACGACGCCGGTGATGGCCGACCTTGGCTTCGCTTTGTCGAAGCGGCGGCGCGAGGCGGGCGATTTCGCCGGTGCGGCCCGCATCCTCGCCGAGCGCGAGGGCGGCGCGGCGGTGAAGCGCGTCGGCCTGTCGGTCGCCGGGCGCCAGCCGGTGCGCGAGGGCGCGAGCGTCGTCGATGCCGACGGCGCGGTGATCGGCCGCGTCACCAGCGGCGGCTTCGCCCCCAGCGTCGGCGCGCCGATCGCCATGGCCTATGTTCCCACTGAACTGGCCGCGCCCGGCACGCCGCTGCGCCTCGTCCAGCGCGGCAAGATCCACGAGGCAACGGTCGCGCCGATGCCCTTCGTTCCCCATCGCTACGTTCGTGCAGGAGGCAAGTGAGATGAGCCGTTACTTCACCGAGGATCACGAATGGGTCGACGTCGATGGCGACATCGGCACGGTCGGCATCTCCGATTACGCGCAAGGGCAGCTCGGCGACATCGTGTTCGTCGACGTGCCGGAGGACGGCAAGAGCCTGTCCAAGGGCGACGAGGCCGCAGTGGTCGAATCGGTCAAGGCGGCGTCGGACGTCTATGCGCCGGTGTCGGGCAACGTGCTGGAAGGCAATACCGCGCTCGCCGACGAGCCGGGGCTGGTGAACACCGATCCCGAGGGCGAGGGCTGGTTCTTCAAGATCACGCTCAGCGATGCCTCGGAACTGGATTCGCTGATGGACGAGACCGCCTACGAGGCGTTCGTCGCAAAGCTGTGATGTAACTCCCCTCCCGCTTGCGGGAGGGGCTGGGGGTGGGCCTGTCCTCCTCAGCCATATGCGTCGTGACAGGCCCACCCCCGACCCCTCCCGCAAGCGGGAGGGGGGAGTTGTTCGAATGCGCTACCTGCCGCTTACCCAGCCTGATCGTCAGGCGATGCTGTCGGTCATCGGGGCCGGATCGATCGACGACCTGTTCGTCGACGTGCCGGAGGCCGCCCGCCTGTCCGGACCTGTCGAAGGCCTCGCCAATCACGCCTCCGAACTGGCGGTGGAGCGGCACATGACGGCGCTCGCGCGGCGGAACACCGTGGCGGGCGAGGTGCCGTTCTTCCTCGGCGCGGGCGCGTACCGGCATCATGTGCCGGCCAGCGTCGACCACCTGATCCAGCGCGGCGAGTTCCTGACCGCCTATACGCCGTATCAGCCCGAAATCGCGCAGGGCACGTTGCAGATGCTGTTCGAGTTCCAGACGCAGGTCGCGCGCCTGCTCGGGACGGACGTGGCCAATGCCTCGATGTACGACGGCTCGACCGCCTGCTGGGAGGCGATCGGCATGGCGCGGCGGATTACCCGCAAGTCGAAGGCGATCCTGTCGGGCGGGCTGCATCCGCATTACGTCAGCGTCGCCCGGACGATGGCCAAATATACCGGCGACACGCTGGAAACATCGACGCCGACGTTGACGGCGGAGACGGACATCGACGCGCTGATCGCCGGGATCGATGCCGACACGTCGTGCGTGGTGGTGCAATATCCCGATATCCTCGGCCGCATCGCCGACCTCCAGCCGCTCGCCGATGCCTGCCACGCCAAGAAGGCGCTGCTGATCGCCGTCGTCACGGAGCCGGTCGCGCTGGGCGCGATCCGCTCGCCGGGCGAGATGGACGCCGATATCGTCGTCGGCGAAGGCCAGTCGCTGGGCGTCGGGCTCCAGTTCGGCGGCCCCTATGTCGGGCTGTTCGGCTGCAAGGACAAATATGTCCGCCAGATGCCGGGGCGACTGTGCGGCGAGACGGTGGACGCCGACGGGCGCCGCGGCTTCGTGCTGACGCTGTCGACGCGCGAACAGCATATCCGCCGTGAAAAGGCGACCAGCAACATCTGCACCAATTCGGGGCTCTGTGCGCTCGCCTTCTCGATCCACATGACCCTGCTGGGCGAGAAGGGGTTGCGGCGGCTTGCCGGGATCAACCATGCCGGCGCCTGCCGCGCGGCCGATCGGCTCGCCAAGGTGCCGGGCGTCGAGCTGGTCACGCACACCTTCTTCAACGAATTCACGCTGAAGCTGCCCAAGGAGGCGCGCCCGGTCGTACGGACGCTCGCCGATCGCGGCATCCTCGCCGGCGTGTCGCTCGGGCGGCTCTATCCGGGCGAGGCGGACCTCGCCAACGGCCTGATCGTCGCGGTGACCGAGACGACCAGCGCGGAGGATGTCGAAACCCTTGCCGCCGCACTCGAGGAGGTCCTGGCATGAGCATCAACCAGAGCGGCTGGCGCCCCGAAATGACCGCGCGCAGCGGTGAGACGGCCGCGACCTTCACCGGCAATCGGGCACTGATGCTGGAGGAAGCGCTGATCTTCGAGATCGGCGACACCGAGACGACCGGCGTCGACTTCGCCGAGGGCGACGTCGCCGGATCGCGGTTGGGGGACCTCGGCCGCAAGGCGCCGATCGGCCTGCCCGGCCTCGCCGAGCCGGAGGCGGTGCGGCACTATACGCGCCTCAGCCGCCAGAATTATGCCATCGACCTCGGGCTGTTCCCGCTCGGTTCGTGCACGATGAAGCACAATCCGCGCCTGAACGAGAAGATGGCGCGGCTGCCCGGCTTCGCCGACGTGCACCCGTTGCAGCCGGTCGACACGGTGCAGGGCGCGCTGGAGGTGATCCACCAGCTCAGCCACTGGCTGGTGACGCTGACCGGGATGACCAGCGTCGCGATGAGCCCCAAGGCGGGCGCGCATGGCGAGCTGTGCGGCATCCTCGCGATCAAGGCGGCGCTGGAAGCGCGCGGCGAGGGGCATCGCAAGGTCATCCTCGTTCCCGAATCGGCGCATGGCACCAACCCCGCCACCGCCGCCTTCGCCGGCTTTGCGGTGGAGGACATCCCGGCGACGGCGGATGGCCGCGTCGACACGGCGGCGCTGATCGCGCGGCTGGGGCCGGACGTCGCGGGCGTGATGATTACCAACCCCAACACCTGCGGCCTGTTCGAGCGCGACCTCAGGACGATCTCCGACGCGGTGCATGACGCGGGCGGCTACGTCTATTGCGACGGCGCCAACTTCAACGCGATCGTCGGCCGGGTGCGGCCCGGCGACCTCGGCGTCGATGCGATGCACATCAACCTCCACAAGACCTTTTCGACGCCGCACGGCGGCGGCGGACCGGGTTCGGGGCCGGTGGTGTTTTCCGAAGCGCTCACCCCGTTCGCGCCGCTGCCCTTCGTCGAGCGACAAGGCGAGCAGTTCGTGCTGGTCGAGGAAGAGACGGCGGGCGAGCATCATGCCGGCAGCTTCGGCCGGATGGTCGCCTTCCATGGCCAGATGGGCATGTTCACCCGCGCGCTGACCTATATCCTCAGCCACGGCGCCGACGGCCTGAAACAGGTCGCCGAGGATGCGGTGCTGAACGCCAACTACGTGCTGCGCAGCCTGGAAGGCACGCTCGACGCACCGTTCGCGGGCGCGGGGCCGTGCATGCACGAGGCGATCTTCTCCGACGCCAACCTTGCCGAGGGGTTCTCGACGCTGGATATCGCCAAGGGGCTGATCGACGAGGGCTTCCACCCGATGACGGTCTATTTCCCGCTGGTCGTCCACGGCGCGATGCTGGTCGAGCCGACGGAAACCGAATCCAAGGCGGCGCTCGACCAGTTCATCGGCGCGCTGCGCCACGTCGCGGAACGGGCGAAGGCAGGCGATGCGGCGCTGAAATCGGCTCCCCATTTCGCACCGCGCGCGCGACTCGACGAGACGCAGGCGGCACGCAAGCCGGTGCTGGTGTGGAAGGAGCGGCCGCTGGCCGAGGCCGCCGAGTAACGACGCGGCTGCTGCTGGCGGGCCCTACCGAAAGCGTCTAATCCCTTGCCGTCATTGGGGTGACGGCAGGGGGATACGCGCATGCAGGCACAGCAACCGGGCGGGTGGATCAGCTATGCGATCCCATTCGCCGTCATCGTCATCGTCATGGCGCTGCGCTGGCGGCGGATGAGCCGGGTGCGGCCGTTGAAGCTCGAACGGCTGTGGATCCTGCCTGCGGTCTATGCGGTCGTGATCGGTTTCACCTTTGCGCGCTTTCCGCCGCAGGGGCTCGGCTGGCTCTTTTGCCTGGGCGCGCTCGGCCTGGGGGCGGCACTGGGCTGGCAGCGTGGCAAGATGATGCGGATCACGCTCGATCCCGAAACGCATACGCTCGGGCAGACGTCGTCGCCCGCCGCGCTCCTCTTCATCGTCGTGCTGATCGTGGTGCGCAGCGGCGCGCGCGAGGCGGTGACGCTCGGCGGACCGGCGGGGCTCGATCCGATGGCGATCACCGACGTGCTGATGGCGCTGGCGCTCGGCCTGTTCACCGCGCAACGCGTCGAGATGTACCTGCGCGGCAAGCGGATGCTGGCGGGGGTCGCTGCGCGGGGGTGACGCGTGGCCGGGCATTGGCTAGGCGGTGGCCATGAAGCACGCTCTTTCCGTCACCCGCGAAGCCGATTTCGCCGCCTGGTATCAATCCGTCATCACCGAGGCCGACCTCGCCGAGGAATCGGGCGTGCGCGGCTGCATGGTCATCCGGCCATGGGGCTACGGCATCTGGGAGCGGATCCAGCGGCTGCTCGACGACCGGATCAAGGCGACGGGGCATGAGAATTGCTATTTCCCGCTGTTCATCCCCTTGTCCTATTTCGAAAAGGAGGCGGAGCATGTCGAGGGCTTCGCCAAGGAGATGGCGGTCGTCACCCATCACCGGCTGATCCCGGACGGGCATGGCGGCCTGAAGCCCGATCCCGCCGCGAAGCTGGAGGAGCCGCTGGTGGTGCGGCCGACGTCGGAGACGGTGATCGGCACCGCCTTCGCCCGCTGGGTGCAATCGTGGCGCGACCTGCCCGTGCTCATCAACCAATGGGCCAACGTGGTCCGCTGGGAGATGCGGACGCGCATGTTCCTGCGCACCAGCGAGTTCCTGTGGCAGGAGGGGCATACCGCGCACGCCTCCGCCGACGAGGCGCGCGAGGAGACGCAGCGGATGCTGGAGGTGTACCGCAGCTTCGCCGAGGACTGCCTCGCGCTGCCGGTGGTCGCCGGCGAGAAACCCGAGAACGAGCGCTTCCCGGGCGCGGTCGCGACCTACAGCATCGAGGCGATGATGCAGGACGGCAAGGCGCTGCAGGCGGGCACCAGCCACTTCCTCGGCACCAATTTCGCGCACGCGCAGAACATCCGGTTCCAGAATGCGAGCGGCGAGCTGGAACTGGCCAATACCACGAGCTGGGGCGTTTCGACCCGCATGATCGGCGGCGTCATCATGGTGCACGGCGACGATGACGGCCTACGCGTGCCGCCGCGGATCGCGCCGTGGCAGATCGTGATCGTGCCGATGCTGCGCGACCAGCCCGAGGACGAGGCGCTGATCGCTTATGCCAAGGATATCCAGTCGAACCTCGCCGGGCTGACGGCATTGGGCGAGCCGGTGCGCGCGCTGCTCGACCTCAAGCCTGCCAAGGCGGCGACCAAGCGCTGGGGCTGGGTGAAGAAGGGCGCGCCGATCGTCATCGAGATCGGCGGGCGCGACATGGCGGGCGGCAACGTGTCGGTGATCCGCCGCGACCGGCTGTACCGCGCGGACGGCAAGCTGGATGCGCAGGTGATGCCGCGTGGCGACTTCGAGGCGGATGCGCCGGCATTGCTCGCCGCGATCCAGCAGGCGCTGCACGAACAGGCGACCGAACGGCTGAAGGCGAGCATCGTGGCCGCGGCGGACTTCGCGGCGGTGGAGGCGCATTTCGCGGAAGGCGTGAAGAACCCCGGCTGGGTCGAGGTGCAATGGTCGCGCCCGACCGGCGCGGCACTGGACGCGGTGGTGGAGCGGTTGAAGGCGCTCAAGCTGACGATCCGCAACGCGCCCGGCGATCAGGCACCGGCGGACGGGGCGTGCGTCTTCACCGGCGCGCCCGCGGTGGAGCGCGTGCTGCTGGCGCGCGCCTATTGACGGCGCGGGCCGTCCCGCGCTCACCCTCACCCTTCCGCGCCTGCGGCGCTCCCTCCCTCTCTCGATGGGAGAGGGAAGAGACGGCGAAGCCGGCGACAGGGTGAGGGTGGGGGCGGGGCGGTCCGTCAGTCGGTGCGTCTCGCTTCGGGGTTTTGGTTCACGCGGAGGCGCGGAGGTGTCGCGCTCGCGGCGGCAGCGGCCCTCATTTTCGACGGTTGGATAATCAGGTGCGCTGCCGCGCAGGGCATGTCTTCGCGTGACATCAAAGGCAGCCAGACTTACGCCTCATACCGCCGCCCGACATGCGCCTCGCCGCGCGCTTCGGCGAGCAGCGCCTGGCGGTGGCGTTCGGCGTAGCGCGCGCGGTCCGCGGCATCGCGCGTCGCGTGGCAGCGCGGGCAGCTGACACCGTCCTCGTACAGCGGCGAGGCGCGGTCGCTGGGGGACAGGGGCATGCGGCATGCCCGGCACAGGCCATGCGTCCCCTCCGCCAGGCCATGGCCGACGGCGACGCGTTCGTCGAAGACGAAGCATTCGCCCTGCCACGCGCTTCGCTCCGCCGGCACCTCCTCCAGGTAGCGCAGGATGCCGCCTTTCAGGTGGAAGACGTCCTCTACCCCTTCCGCCTTGAGGAAGGCGGTGGCCTTTTCGCAGCGGATGCCGCCGGTGCAGAACATCGCGACGCGCGCCTTGCCGGCGAGCAGCGTCTCGCGATGCGCGCGGAACCAGGCGGGAAAGTCGCGGAAGCTCTGGGTCGCCGGGTCGATCGCGCCGGCGAAGGTGCCGACGCCGACCTCGTAATCGTTGCGCGTGTCGATCAGCACCGTGTCCGGATCGGCGATCAGCGCGTTCCAGTCGGCGGGTTCGACATAGGTGCCGGTGTCGGTCGGATCGAGGCCGGGTTCGCCCATCGTCACGATCTCGCGCTTCAGCCGCACCTTGGTGCGGTGGAAGGGCATGGCGTCGGCGGCGGCGTATTTCACCTCCAGCGCGGCGCAGCCGGGCAGGGCGCGGATATGCGCGAGCACCGCCGCGATCCCCTCGGCCGGGCCGGCGATGGTGCCGTTGATGCCCTCGGCCGCGAGCAGCAACGTGCCGCGCACCCCTTCCGCCTCGCACATCGCCAGCAGCGGCGCGCGCAGCGCGTCCGGGTCGGCGAAGCGGGTGAAATGATAGAGCGCGGCGATGGTGACGGACATGCGCCGCCCTTAGCCGGAAACAATCCGATGACGAAGGCTGCTTCGCCCCCTATCTCTCACCCGTGGCAAAGAAAACCAGACCCGGCCTGCCGACGCAGGCGCAGATCCTCGACTTCATCGAGCGTTCCGAAGTGCCTGCCGGCAAGCGAGAGATCGCCAAGGCGTTCGGCCTGACCGCGCAGGAGAAGATCGCGCTGAAGGCGCTGCTCAAGGATATGGCGGACGAGGGGCTGATCGACAGCGCCCCCGGCCGCGCCTTTCACAAGATGGGTGGCCTGCCCAAGGTGACGGTGCTGCGCATCGCCGCGGTCGACGACGGCGGCACGGTATGGGCGGTGCCCGATCGCTGGGAGGCGGAGACGCCCGCGCCGCGGCTGCGGGTGCGCGAGCGCAAGCGGGGTGCGCTCGGCATCGGCGAGCGGATCCTGGCGCGCACCGAAGAGGCGGGCAACGGCTGGATCGCGCATCCGATGAAGGTGCTCGCCAAGGCGTCCGAACAGGTGCTCGGCGTGCTGCGGCAGGAAGGCGCCGTCGGTGGGGAGGGGCGCTTCTGGCTGACCGGCGTCGAGAAGAAGGACCGGCGGGAGTTTCCCGTGTCCGACACGGGCGGGGCCGAAGCGGGCGATCTGGTGATGGCCGAGATGACCGGGCGGCCGCCGCGGATCAGCGTGCGCGTGGTGCAGCGGCTGGGCGATCCGTTCGCGCCGCGGAGCTTTTCGCTGATCGCGATCCACAAGCTCGGCATTCCCGATGTCTTCTCGGGCGACACGCTCGACGAGGCGGAGCGGATGGCCGAGACGCCGTTGGGAGAGGATCGCGAGGACCTGACGCACCTGCCGATCGTCGCGATCGATCCCGCCGATGCGCGCGATCACGACGATGCCGTCTGGGCCGCGCCGCACGAGGACGGCGGCTGGCAGGCGGTGGTCGCGATCGCGGATGTCAGTTTCTACGTGCGCCCCGGCTCGGAACTCGACCGCGAGGCGCGGCGGCGGGGCAATTCGGTGTATTTTCCCGACCGCGTCGTGCCGATGCTGCCCGAGGTGCTGTCTGCCGAGGTCTGCTCGCTGAAGGAGGGCGAGGATCGCGCGGCGCTCGCCTGCCACCTGCGCATTTCGAGCGCGGGCAAGCTCGAAAGCTGGCGCTTCACCCGCGCGCGCGTGCGGATCGCGGCAAACCTGGCGTATGAAGAGGCGCAGGCGATCGCAAACTCATTCCTCCCCGGCACGGAGCGGCAGGTCGACCATGCCCCGCATGGTCGAGGATCGTCCGGGGGACGATCCGACCTGCCGCTGGGGACCAGCGAAGCTGGTGGAGGGGGGGCGCCACGAGCGGCTCCGCTTGAGGACGCCCCCCTCCACCACTCGCCTGCGGCGAGCGGTCCCCCTCCCCGTGCCGGGGAGGAGTTGGCAACAACCCTCCGTCACCTTTGGGACTGCTGGCGCGCGCTTGCCAAGGCGCGCGACGCGCGCGAGCCGCTGGACCTCGACCTGCCCGAACGGCGCGTGGTGCTGGACGAGAAGGGGCGGATCATGTCGGTCGCCCCGCGCGAGCGGCTGGATGCGCACCGGCTGATCGAGGATTACATGATCGCCGCCAATGTCGCCGCCGCCAAGGCGCTGGAGGCGAAGAAGGCGCCGGTGATGTATCGCGTCCACGAACCGCCGAGCCGCGAGAAGCTGGTCGCGCTGAAGGATTATCTGGAGACGTTCGGCGTGCCCTTCGCGCTGGGGCAGGTGATCCGCCCGGCGACGTTCAACCATGTGCTGGAGCGGGTAGGGGATGCCGATTTCCGCCCGCAGGTGATGGAACAGGTGCTGCGCACGCAGACGCAGGCCTATTATGCGCCGGCGAACCAAGGGCATTTCGGCCTCTCCCTCGGCTCCTATGCGCATTTCACCTCGCCGATCCGGCGCTACGCCGACCTCGTCGTCCATCGCGCGCTGGTCGGCGCGTACCGCCTGGGGCCGGGCGAGCTGTCGGCGGCGGATGCGGCGGCGATGGAGCAGATCGGCGAATCGATCAGCGGCCTCGAACGCCGGGCGATGGAAGCGGAGCGGGACACGATCGATCGCTATGTCGCGGCGTTCCTGTCGGAAAAGGTCGGCGAGACGGTGCCGGCGCGGATCACCGGCGTGCAGAACTACGGCTTCTTCGCCACCGTCGAGGGGATCGGCGGCGATGGCCTGATGTCCGTCCGCGACCTCGGCGGCGAATATTTCCGCTTCGACGAGGCGGCGCGCGAACTGGTCGGCGAGCAGAGCGGCGACACCTATGCGCTGGGGCAGCGGCTCGATCTCAGGCTGGCGGAGGCCAATCCGGTGTCGGGCGCGCTGCGCTTCGAACTGCCCGGCGGCAAGGGCGCGGCACCGGGACCGCGGCATGTGGGGAAGGTCCGCAAGGATCGCGTGCGGCCGCCGCGCGGCCGGCCGGCGAACATCCGCCATCAGGGACGGCGGCGATGAGCGGGCGGCTGACCCGCGTCGAACCCGAGGGGACGGTGCGCGAACGCTACCTCGTCCACGGCACGGTCGCGCCGCGCTTCGTCGAGGCGCATGCGGTGACCGCGTCAGATGCCATGCCCTTCACGCCGGCGGATGCCCGCGAGGCGAAGGCGTTCGCGGCGATGGTGGCGGACGGGTCGATCCGGATGGGTACGCCGGGGCGGTTCTGGTTCGACATGCAGGCCTATGAGGCCGCGGTGGCGGCGCGCCGGGCGAAGCGGGTGCCGGTGCTGCTGATCGTCGCGCTGCTGGTCGCCGCCGTGGCGATGGCCTTCTATCGGCTGTGAAAATCCTCCCCTGCCTTTGCAGGGGAGGTGGCACGCCGAAGGCGTGACGGAGGGGCGGCCGTAAGGCCGTTGCGCAGGCCGGGGGAACCGCCCGCGGCGGCCCCTCCACCATTCGGCTGTGCCGAACGGTCCCCCTCCCCCGCAAATGCGGGGGAGGATTGAGTTTACCCCGCCGTGAAGGTCAGGCCGGCGCGTTCCTGCAATCGGTCGCGCAAGGTGGTGCCAAGCAACGCCCCCGGCGTCCAGATGCCGCCGGCCGCCTCCGTCTCCAGCAGACAGCGCGCCGTCTCGGCGATCATCTTGCTCGTCGAGCCATAGCCCGGATCGCGGTCGCCGGTGACCACCGCGTCGAAGCGTGTGCCATCCGGCATCAGTCCGACGAACAGCAGGTCGTAATGGCCGCTGTCGCGCTCTTCCTTGCTGGGGCCTTCGCCCGGCTTGGGGCCCTTGTCGCTGGCGAGGGGGTTGAGCCTCGCGATGGCATCGGCCGCGGCCTTGCCCATCTCGCCCAGACCGGCGACCATCATCTCGTCGTACACGAAGTCCGCGCCGTAGCGGTGGCCGAGCAGGTAATTGGTGCGGTGGACGTTCTTGGTGTTGATCGCCGCCATGATGAAGGGCGCGACCCAGGTGTTGAGCGTGGCGTCGAATTCAGGGAGCAATCCGGTCGGCTGATGCGGCCCGCTGAACCCCGGCGTCAGCGCGAAGGGACTGGAGAGCAGCCCGAGGATCGACGGATCGCGCGCCGCGGCGGCGAGCGTCGCCTTGAGGCTGGCCGCCGTGCCGCCCGAAAAGCCGCCCTTCATCGTCCGCACCCGACCCTTCACGCGCGGGGCGGGGTGGCCGTATCGGGCGATGGCACATTCCTGCAGCGTCAGCACGCCGAGGTCGAAGGGGATGGAATCGAAGCCGCAGGAAAAGACGATGCGCGCGCCGCTCGCCTGCGCCGCGGCGTGGTGCGCGTCGATCATGTGACGCATCCAGGCGGGCTCGCCGCACAGGTCGACATAGGCGGTGCCGGCGGCGGCGCAAGCGGCGACCAGCGGCGCGCCGTAGAGTTGATAGGGGCCGACGGTGGTGACGACGACGCGCGTCGATCCGGCCAGGGATTTGAGCGATGAGGGATCGTCGGCGTCCGCGACCACCAATGGCGTGTCGGCGGGCGCGCCGATCGTGTCGCGGACCTCCTCCAGCTTGGCGCGGCTGCGCCCTGCCATCGCCCAGCGGCCGACGCCCTGCTGGCTGAGATATTCGGCGACGAGGCGGCCGGTGAAGCCGGTGGCGCCATAGACGATGATGTCGAAGTCGCGCATGGCCGGGCTCTCCTTTGCTTTACGCGCACGTCATGCGCTCCTGCGGAGACGGGATCAAGGCTGGACCTGAACTCAACGTCATCCCCGCGGAGGCGGGGATCCATACTGGCTGAACCGTCGGCTCCTGCCCATCACGTTGTGATTATGGATCCGCGCCTGCGCGGGGATGACGAAGGTAGAGGGGCAGGGAAGGGCAGGCGCGAGTCGCGCAGACGCAGCCCGCTGGCGTCCGTGGGTCCCGGCGTTCGCCGGGATGACGGAGGAGCATTCAGGCCGCCTCGCTGAACTGCAGGCTGGCGAGCCGCGCATACAGGCCGCCGCGACCGATCAGCGTCGCGTGGCTCCCTTCCTCGACGATGCGGCCGGCATCCATCACGATGATCCGCTCCGCTGCGCGGACCGTCGCGAGGCGATGCGCGATGACCAGCGTCGTGCGGTTCTCCATCAGCCGTTCGAGCGCCTGCTGCACCAGCCGCTCGCTTTCGGCGTCGAGCGCACTGGTCGCCTCGTCGAGCAGCAGGATCGGCGCATCGCGCAGCAGCGCGCGGGCGATGGTGATGCGCTGGCGCTGGCCGCCGGACAGGCGCGCGCCGCCTTCGCCCAGGTTGGTGTCGAGGCCCTCCGGCAAGGCGCGCAGGAAGTCGGCGGCATTGGCCGCTTCCGCCGCCGCCCACAATTCGTCGTCGCTCGCCTGCCAATGGCCGTAGCGCAGGTTGTCGCGCGCGCTGGCGCCGAAGATCACCGTGTCCTGCGGCACCATCGCGATCTGTGCGCGGATCGCGGCGGGATCGGCCTCGCGCAGGTCGACGCCGTCGAGCAGCACGCGGCCGCCCTCCGGATCGTAGAAGCGCTCGGCAAGCTGGAAGAGGGTCGATTTGCCCGCGCCCGACGGGCCGACCACCGCCACCGTCTCGCCCGGCCGCACCGCCAGCGAGAGGCCGTTCAGCGCCGCCACGTCGCGGCGGGTCGGATAATGGAACACGACCTCGTCGAAGGTCAGCGCGCCGGTGACCGGCACGGGCAGCGGCATCGGCGCGGCGGGCCGGGTGATCTCCGGCGTCTCGCGCAGCAGCTCGGCAAGCCGGCTCGCCGCGCCGGCACCGCGCAGAAGGTCGCCATAAACCTCGGTCAGCGCGCCGAACGCGCCGGCGACGATGCCGCCGGTGATGACGAAGGCGAACATCGATCCGCCGCTCAGATGGCCGGCGGCGACATCGCTCGCACCCTCCCACACCACCAGGGTGATCGACCCGAAGATCAGGCCGATCATGATCGCGGTCATCAGCGCGCGCAGCGCGATGCGGCGCTTGGCGGTGGCGAAGGTATTTTCCACCGTCGTCTGGAAACGCGCCGCCTCGCGCGCCTCCTGCCCGAAGGCCTGGACGATCTTCATCGCGCCCAGCGTCTGCGTCACCTGCGCGCCGACGTCGGCGACGCGATCCTGCGTGGTGCGCGACAGGTTGCGGATGCGGCGGCCGAAGATCGTGACCGGCAGGATGACGAGCGGGATGCCGAGGATCAGCATGCCGGCGAGCTTCGGCGACAGCGTGAACAGATAGATCATGCCGCCGATGCCGGTGAAGGTGTTGCGCAGCGCCACCGATACGGTGCTGCCGACCACCGTCTCGATCAGCGCGGTGTCCGACGTCATCCGCGAGGCGATCTCGGAGGGACGGTTCTCCTCGAAGAAGCGCGGGGTGAGCGCGAGCAGGTGGCTTTGCACCTCGCCGCGGATATCGGCGACGACGCGCTCGCCGAGCCAGGAGACGAAATAGAAGCGGATCGCGGTCGCCACCGCCAGCACCGCGACGATCATCAGCAGATAGTGGAACGACGATGCGACGGTGCCGCTCGAGCCGGGGCCGAAGCCGTGGTCGATGACCCGCTTGAACCCCGACGGGATGCCGAGCGTCGCCGCGGTGGTCGTACACAGCGCGAGCAGTGCGGCGACCAGATGCCGCGGATAGCGCAGCACGCGTTCCCAGACGAGGCGCAGGTCGCCGAGGCGGCGGTCGGTGGGAACGGGGGGCTTGGCCATAACGGGCCGCCTAGCAGGCGGGGCGGATGCGCTCAACGCCGGGCGGGACGGGCGCCATGGGTCTCATCGTCCGTCTCGGGCGTTCAGGCCGGATTGAACCCGCCGTATTTTGCGTTACGTATACGGCAACCTATCATGGGTGAAGAAAACAGCATGCTCTACGACGCCTATGAAATGCAACGCTCGATGCTCGCCGGGGCGAGCGCCATGGCGACCTTCGGCGCGGACTGGATGCGCAATCCCGCCAACCCTTGGTCGTACCTCGGCGGCGGGCAGCTGGTCAGTTCGGCGCTGGAGGTGTTCGCGCATGCCTCCGCGACGCGCGGCAAGCCCGCTTTCGGCCTGACGCATACCGAGATCGACGGACGGCAGGTGGCGGTGCACGAGGAGATCGTGCTCCAGAAGCCGTTCGGCCAGTTGAAGCGCTTCCGCCGCGAGGGCGTGGAGGGAAGCCCCAGGCTGCTGATCGTCGCCCCGATGTCCGGCCATTACGCGACGTTGCTGCGCGGCACGGTGGAACGGATGCTGCCGAGCGCGGAGGTCTATATCACCGACTGGCGCGATGCGAAGCTGGTGCCGCTCGGCGACGGGCATTTCGACCTCGACGATTACATCGATTACCTGATCGCGTTCATGGAGGCGATCGGGCCGGGTGCCCACATGCTGGCAGTCTGCCAGCCCTCGGTTCCCTGCTATGCGGCGACGGCGCTGATGAGCGCCGACAACCATCCCTGCCGGCCGCGCACGCTGACGATGATGGGCGGCCCGATCGATACCCGCGAGGCGCCGACCGCGGTCAACACACTGGCCACCGAGCGGCCGCATGCCTGGTTCGAACAGAATGTCGTCGTCACCGTGCCGATGATGTACCCCGGTGCGGGGCGCAAGGTGTATCCCGGCTTCCTGCAACTCGCCGGCTTCATGTCGATGAACCTCGGCAACCACATGATGTCGCATTGGGAGATGTTCAAACATCTGGTCCAGGGCGACGGCGAAAGCGCGCAGGCGACCAAGAGCTTTTATGAGGAATACCGCTCGGTCTGCGACATGACCGCGGAATTCTACTTGCAGACGGTCGATCTCGTCTTCCAGACGCACGCCTTGCCGCGCGGTGAGATGATGCACCGCGGGCGCCGTGTCGATCCGGGGGCGATCACCGACGTGGCGGTGCTGGCGATTGAGGGCGAGCGCGACGATATCTCGGGGCTCGGCCAGACCAAGGCGGCGCTGACGCTGGCGACCAGCCTGCCGGCCGACAAGAAGCGCTACCTGATGGCTGAAGGTGCCGGACATTACGGCATCTTCAACGGTTCGAAATGGCGCAACACGGTGGCGCCGGTGGTCGAGCAGTGGATGGCGGCGCACGGCTGATACGAAAACGGGCGGCCGATCGGCCGCCCGCTGACGCTATTCAGAAGGGGCGGCCGAATGCCGCTCCATGCGCTGTCACGCGACCGAACCGACCACCGCGTGACTGCTCGATTCCTCGCCGCGGATGGTGCCACCGAACAGCATCTTGACTCGGCCGGAGATCGAGATGTCGGTTTCCCACAATTCGGCGCTATCGATCTCGAAGCGCAGCAGCGTGAGGTTGGGATCTTCCTTGCCGCCCGGAAACCAGGCCTCGACCTGATTGTTCCAGAGCTTGTCGATCTGCGCCCGATCATTGTCCTGCACGACGTTGCCGGCGAGGCAGGCGAAGAAGTCGTGCCCCTTGCCGACGAACTGCGCCATGGCGTCGCCACCCTTGGCGATCCGATTGTCGCGGCCGGCGAAGAAGAACAGGGTATTGGACTGATCCTCGTCGATCTGCGCGGTCATCGGCTCGGAATGCTCGCCGTCGACCAGACCGATCATCACGAACGGACTGTCCTTCAGCTTGCCGAGGAACTTGGCAGCGATTTCCTGCGGATTGTCATGATCGGCCATGCATCGTCTCCTGTCGAGGGTCTGATCGGGAGAACGAGCGCAACGGGGCTTGGTTGCGCGGTAAGGCCGTTTCGGCCACGATGGCGGTGGCGGCAATCCTGCCGTCGTACAGGAGTAGGACTTTGAATCTTACTGACCTGTGCCTGATCCTGGGCATGCTCTTCGCCTTCGCGACTTTGGTCGTGAAGATCATCGAAGTGTCGCGCAACAGGTAAGGTGCCGGGCGGGGCTCGGGTAGCAGCCTGAGCCCCAAACGATTTGAGCCCCAGCCGTAGCAGCGGCCGGGGCTCAGGAGTAGACTTTGAACCTACCGCGTCCGAGATAACTCAGAACCGCGCGATTTTCAACTCACAGCACCTCGAACAATCCCGCTGCCCCCATGCCGCCGCCGACGCACATCGTCACCACGACGTACTTGGCACCGCGGCGCTTGCCCTCAATCAGGGCGTGGCCGGTCATGCGGGCACCCGACATGCCATAGGGGTGGCCAATCGAGATCGCACCGCCGTTGACGTTGAGCAACTCGTCCGGAATGCCGAGCGTATCGCGGCAGTAGAGGACCTGTACGGCGAACGCCTCGTTCAATTCCCACAGGCCGATATCGCCGATCGACAGGCCGTTCTTTTCGAGCAGCTTGGGGATCGCATAGACCGGGCCGATGCCCATTTCGTCGGGCTTGGTGCCGGCGACGGCCATGCCGACATAGCGGCCGAGCGGCGTCAGACCCTTCCTGGCCGCGATGCTTTCCTCCATCAGCACGGATGCGGAGGCGCCGTCCGACAGCTGGCTGGCGTTGCCGGCGGTGATGTGCCCCTCGGGTCCAACGACCGGTTGCAGCGCCTGCAATCCTGCCAGCGTGGTGTCGGCGCGGTTGCCCTCGTCCTTGGAGAGGGTGACGTCCTTGGTGCTGACCTCCTTGGTCGCCTTGTCGATGACGTTCATCGTCGCGCCGAGCGGCACGATCTCGTCGTCGAACTTGCCCGCGGCCTGCGCGGCGGCGGTGCGCTGCTGCGACTGGAGGCCGTAGGCATCCTGCGCATCTCGGCCGATGCCGTAGCGGGTGGCGACGACTTCGGCGGTCTGGAGCATCGGCATGTAGATATCGCCGTGCATCGCGAGCAGTTCCTTGTCGGGAGCGACGCGCATCTGCGGCGTCTGGACGAGGCTGATGCTCTCGACGCCGCCGCCGACGCACACGTCCATGCCGTCGACGATGATCTGCTTGGCGGCGGTGGCGATCGCCATCAGGCCGCTGGCGCACTGGCGGTCGAGCGACATGCCCGCGACCGAGGTCGGCAGGCCGGCCATCAGCCCGGCCTGTCGCGCGATATTGCCGGCCTGATGACCCTGCTGGAGCGCGGCGCCGAACACCACGTCGTCGACTTCCGCGCCCTCGATCCCGGCGCGTTCGACGGCGTGGCGTATGGCGTGGCCGGCGAGCGCCTGCGGCGTCGTGGCGTTGAAGGCGCCGCGATAGGCGCGGCCGATCGGCGTACGGGCGGTGGAGACGATGACGGCGGAGCGCATGAGGGGTTCTCCCGAAGAAGCGTTAAACGAAGATCTGGCTGATCCACTCGGCGACCATCGCGGGCTTGTCCTGCCCCTCGATCTCGACGGTGAAGGCGTTGGTCTGCTGAAACTGGCCCGGCCGCTTCTCGTCGAAGGCGAGCAGGGTGAAGCGGCCGCGAACGCGGCTGCCCGAGCGGACGGGGGTGAGGAAGCGCACGGTATTGCCGCCATAGTTGACGCCCATCTTCGCGCCCTCGATGCGCGGTGCATCCGGTACCTTGGACGACAGCAGCGGCATCAGCGACAAAGTGAGAAAGCCATGCGCGATCGTGCCGCCGAACGGCGTCGCGGCGGCGGCGACCGGATCGACGTGAATGAACTGGTGATCGCCCGTCGCCTCGGCGAAGCGATCGATCATCGTCTGCGTCACCTCCACCCAGTCGGAGACGCTTTCCGTACCGATCCTGGCCTTCATCTCGTCGATGGTGACGGTCGTCACGGCTTGCCTCTCCGCCTTTTCAGTGCAGGCCATCCTGTAGGCGGGTAACGGCCGATCCCGCAAGCCTCGACTGACCGAAAGCTTGAAGATGCGGCCGCCGCGCTTGCCGCTCACCCGTAAATGGCCGCCTTAGTGACGGTGTTGCAGCGGACCGGATGTTCTAAAATCCGGATCATGTGGCCAGATCACCCTTTTCGGGGACGGCATATGGCATCACCAGCGTGCCATCGGGCGCGGCGGTGTAGGTGGTCTGCGTCGGATAGGCGATGCCGATGCGTTCGGCGGCGAAGCGGCGGATCAGCGACACCATGATGCGATCGCGCATCGGGTGCGCGGTGGCCCAATCGTCCCCCGGAATGTCGAACTGCAGCACGAAATCGAGGCTGGATGCACCGAACGTTTCGAAACTGGATCGGGCGACCTTGCCGCCTTCGCCTTCGACGATCTCGCGCATGATCGCCGGCACCTGCGCCAGCAGATCGGGCGACGTTTCGTAGGTGACGCCGATCGTGAAGGCGAGGCGGATATGGTCGCGCACGCTGGTGTTCTGGATTTCCTTGTCGAGCAACTGCTTGTTGCTGATGACAAGCAATTCGCCGGTGAAGGCGCGGATGCGCGTGCTCTTGAGGCCGATCGATTCGATGACGCCGCTGGTCGTGCCGTAGCTGATCTTGTCGCCGCGTCGGAACGGGCGGTCGAAGATGATCGCGAGCGCGGCGAACAGGTCGCCGAAGATGCCCTGCGCGGCAAGGCCGATGGCGATGCCGCCGACGCCGAGACCCGCGATCAGGCCGGTGACGTTGACGCCCAGATTGTCCAGCACGACGACCAGCGCGATGGCGAACAGCGCCACGGTGACGAGCAGGCGGATCAGCCCCATCGCGCTCAGCAGCGCCTCGCCCGAATAATGTTCGCTGCTGGTGCGATGCTCGATCGCGCCCAGGATCAGCTCGCGCGCCCAGATCGCCGCCTGGAAGACGGAGGCGACCGTCCACAGGAAATTGACGGTGGTCGACACCTGCGATGGCGCGCCCGCGTAGCCGACGACCAGTTGGGCGGCGAGCATGACGATGAAGAAGTTGTTGGTCCGCGTGATCGCGCGCCCGACGATCGTGCCCCAGCCGCGGCGGGCGAGTTCGCCGGTGCCGAGCGGCTTGCCGCACAGCCGCTCGCCCAGCTTGCGCAGGCCATGGAGCGCGAAGACGATGATCGTGCCGATCCCGAACGCGATGAGGATCTGCAGCCAGTGGGTGTGCAGCCAGATCTCGCTGGCAGTGTAGAGTTCGCCGATCTGGTTCTGCACGCCGTCGGCATCGATCAGCGGCGCCTTGTCGGCGGCGTTTGCGGTGGTCTTACTGGCCATGAATCACTTTCGTCAGGCGGCCGCCTTGAGATCGGGCAGCTTGCGATCGGACCCACGGGCTCCTGAGCGCTGCGGATCGGACAGTGCGGCGGCGATATGCGGATCCTGTCCCGCTTCCAGGAACGCGATCAGGCCGCGTTCCTCCCGGCTGAGATAGCGCGCCGAGCGGGGCAGGCGCAGCGCCTTGCGAAAGGCGCTCTGCCCCTTTTTCACCAAAGCGATGAGCGACGGGTGGACGTAGCTCTTGCGCGCGATGGCGGGCGTGTTGCCCAGCCGTTCGACCACGGGTTCGAGCAGCGCCTTCAGGCTGAGGTCCGCTTCGGCCCGGGCGAGCGCCTCGAACGCGGTGACGCTGGCGCCCCAGGTGCGGAAATGCTTGGCGGTGAAATCGGCGCCAGAGGCGCGCTTGATATAGTCGTTGACGTCGGATGAGGTGACCGGGTGCGCTTCGCCGGCATCGTCGACCCAGGCGAACAGATGCTGTTCGTCGAGGTCCTGCATCTTCTTGACGGTGGCGGCGAGGCGCTTGTCGGTGACCTTCATGTCACGCTCCTTGCCCGACTTGCCCCGGTAGCGGAGCTTCAGCGTCGCGCCGCGGACCTGCCCGTGTTCCTTGCGCAGCGTCGTCGCGCCGTAGCTCTCGTTCGCCTCCGCATAGGCTTCATTGCCGACGCGGATGTGACCGATGTCGAGCAGGCGGACGACGGCGGCGATGGCGCGATCCTTGCCGAGCCCGCGGGCGGACAGGTCGGACTCGACACGCGCGCGTATCTTGGGCAGGCAATGGCCGAAATCGGCGCATTTCTCGTATTTCGCCGCCTCCTGCGCCTCGCGGAAACCGGTGTGGTAGCGATATTGCTTGCGGCCTTTCTCATCCCAGCCGACCGCCTGGATATGGCCGTTGGCCTTGGGGCAGAACCAGGCATCGCGATAGGCAGGCGGCAGGCCGATGGCGTTCAGCCGGTCGATCTCGTCGCGGTCGGTGATCCGCTCGCCGTCGGCGTGATAATAGGCCCAGCCATTGCGCACCTTCTTGCGGGTGATGCCGGGCTTCGAATCGTCGCAATAGATGATCTTCGCTGCCACCCGGCGCTCCATCGTGTTCAGGCCATCGTCTTCAGGTCATCGGAAAATGCGTGAGCGCGCCCGCGTGTTCCGGAACGGCCGGCGTGGGCGTTGGTTGAGGCCCGGCATTCCCGACAGGAGACTATCATGGCCGACCTCGCCCAAGCCCGCGTGCTGATGCTCGCCGCCGACGGTTTCGAGCAGGACGAACTGTTCAAGCCCCGTCAGGCGCTGCTCGACGCCGGTGTTCAGCTGACGCTCGCCTCGATCAAGACCGATCCGATCCAGGGCGTCGTCAACGACAGCGAGAAGGGGGAGAGCATCACGCCGGACCTCACGCTCGACGATGTCGACACCGACGATTACGATGCGCTGGTGTTGCCGGGCGGCGTCGCCAATCCCGACAAGATGCGCCTGCAGGAGCGCGCGGTGGAGATCGTCACCGAGTTCATGGAGGACGACAAGATCGTTGCCGCGATCTGCCACGCGCCGTGGCTGCTGGTCGAGGCGGACGTGGTGGATGGTCGCCGGGTGACGAGCTGGCCTTCGGTGCGCACCGACCTGGAGAATGCCGGGGCGGACGTGGTCGACGAACAGGTCGTGGTGGACGGCAACCTCATCACCAGCCGCAAGCCGGACGATATCCCTGCCTTCAACCAGGCGATCCTGGATGCGTTGCAGGAGGAACTGGCCGAAGAGAACGAGGACGCCTGAGCAGCAGGCGTTGTGCGGGGCGCTCTATCCCATGGTAGAGCGCCACCGACGCCGCCAGCACCAGCGCCAGGTAGAGCGCAACCAGCGGCGGTGACAGCGCGGGGGCGGCGAGCGGGAGCTTGAACGCCTTCCACAGCAGGAAATGCGACAGGTAGGTCGCATAGCTGATCTCGCCGAGGCGGTGGATCGCGCCGCCCTCCAGCGGGTGGTGCGGCAAGCCCGCAGTCAGTGCCAGCGCGAGCAGCGCGGCCGCGAAGGCGGCGGGCGCCGCGAGCGTTTCGGGAAGCCCCGCGGCCCATCCCGCCGTTGCCAGCCCGGCGACCGTTGCCGTCCAACGCAAAAGTGGCCGGCGCAGGTACAGGGCGGCGAGGATCGAGCCGACGGCGAATTCAATCAGGCAGCGGACCAGCCCATGACGCGGAATGTCCTCGCCCAAGGTCGCGGCCCCATTCATCGCCAAGTGGAGCGCCAGCAGCAGCGCGGCGGCCGTCGCGATCAGCACCGGTGTCGGCACGCGGCGCCAGTCGAGGCTCAGCACCAGCAGCGGGAACAGCAGATAGGCGGCCAGTTCGCAGCTGATCGACCAGGCGGGGTCGTTCCAGCGGAGCGCGTCGGTGAACCCCCAGTTCTGGACGAGCGCGAGATGCAAGGGCAGCTGTGCGAACGGGAAGGCGGGATCGTCGCGCCCCGTCGCGCGCAACAGCAGCGCCAGCGCGACCGCCATGCCGAGTATCACCGCATGCAATGGCCAGATGCGGGCGATGCGCTTTTGCAGGAAACGCGGGATCGCGGCGGGATCGCGCAGCCGTTCGTGCCAGGTCAGCCAGATCACGAAGCCCGACAGCAGAAAGAAGACGTCGACCGCCAGATAGCCCTTCGCAAATACGGCTTCGGCGGCCGGCGGCAGGCCGGCGATGCCGCCGCGGATGTGATAGAGGACGACCAGCCACGCCGCGATACCGCGCAGGCTGGTGAGCGCGCGCAGCTCGGTCACGCGAGGCCTGAGACGCCGGAGCCCAGGTGCGTAGACCTGGCGATCGCCCTCACACCGCCACCGGCTGCACAGCGCGTGGGCGGCGCAGTGGTGCCTTCACGTCCTCTGCGCGGCGGCGGGCGAGATAGGAATCCAGCCCGATCTGCGCGCCGATCAGCATGTAGACGAACGGCTGGAAGGCGATGGCGATGAAGGCGGCGCCGAGCAGGTAGACGAGGTGCGCGCTCTGCAAGGCGGCGGCCAGGGGGCCGGCCCAGCCGAACGCGCCGGCGGGATCGCGATAACGGCGGCGCAGCACCTCCATGCGGACGAGGCCGATCAGGCTGATCGCGAGCCAGAGCGCGAGGCCGGGATAGCCCTGTTCGCCCAGCATCTCGAAATAGGCGCTGTGATAGCCACGCGCCTTGTCGGTCACCGCCTGATCGGTGACGGCCGGGGCGGCAGCGGGGGCGGCGCCGTCGGTCGGCGCGGTCTTCTTGATCTCGTAGCGGATGTGGTTGCCGCGATAGGCCTCGAAGCCGCCTCCGAACGGGTGCGATTTCGCATAGTCGATCGTCCACTGCCACACCGCAAGGCGGGTGGAGGCGGATTCGTCGGCGTCGTGGCTCTTGATCGTGCTCATCCGCTCGGTGAAGCTGGCCGGCAGGAAGGGCACGGCGATCAGCCCGGCGGCGGCGATGGCGACGAGGTACAGCAGCTTGCGCTTGGCATTGCGTAGCGAGAGCAGGGCGACGAGCGCGATGCAGACGAGGCCGGTGCGCGTCGACGTGCCGATCGGGATCAGCAGGCAGGCGAAGATGAGGCACAGGCAAAAGCCCTTCACCTTCCAGTCGGGCCGAAAGATGGTGCCGAAGCGCATGAACCAGACGATCAGCGGCACGATCGCGATGGCGACCGTCGAGATGGTGCTGCCTTCGTAGAGGCCGGAATTGTTGGTCACCATCAGGTCAAGCTGGCCATAGCCGCCGCCGCCCGCCGCGGTCTTGATGCCGCCGACGATGATGATCGTCGCCGCCGACAGGATCATGAACAGCAGCAGCGCCTCGATGCGCAGGCGGGTGCGCAGCGTGAGCGGCAGGAAGGCGGCGAAGGCCAGGCATTTCCACACCCAGTCCCATTTGTCCTGCGCATCGAGCGGGAAGTCGGCGCCCGCGGTCGTCCCCCAGCAATAGAGCAGCAGTGCGATGATGAGGCCCTGGCGCGGCGCGAAGCGGCTGTCCGTCTTGTCGTCCATCACCAGCCAGCCGCCGACCGCCAACGCCACCGCGATCAGCGAGATCGGCACCGCGTTGAGCAGCACATAGGTCAGCCGCTGCGGCGAAACGATGTCGATATAGACATAGGCGAGCACCAGCAGGAACGGGCGCCTGAGGCCCATGCCGAAGAAGGCGGCGAGGAAGGCGACGAAGACGAGGTCACGCACCGGGCGGCTCCGCATCGCGGGACCGGCGACGCCAGTGACGAGGCGGCGGCGCTTCCGAATCGAGATCGGGGCGCTTCAGCAGCAGCCAGGCGGCGAGCAGCATCAGGCCATGCGTCAGGCCGAGCGACAGATTGTCGATCACGATGTCGCTCCCGTCCGCATGTGAGCCATGGCGCATAGGCGGCAAGGGATTGATGCGGCGTTAAATGCCCGATTGACGGGCTATTAAGCGACGCGTGGCACAGCTGCCGCCATGCGGATCCTCCATATCCTCGACCACGGCCTACCGGTGCAGAGCGGCTATACCTTTCGCACCCGCGCGATCCTGAAGGCGCAGGAGCGGCGCGGCTGGCAGGTGGCGGCGGTGACCGGACCGCGGCACGGGGCGGCGGCCGACGCCGTCGAGTCGGTCGACGGATTGACCTTCCACCGCACGCTGGAGCCGCTGCCGGGCGGGCCGCTGGGCGAGATGATCGGCATCGCGCGGCTGGCGCGGCGGATCGGGGCGGCGGTGGATGCCTTTCGTCCCGATATCCTCCACGCCCATTCGCCGGTGCTGGGCGCGCTCGCCGGGCTGCGCGTGGCGCGGGCGAGGGGGCTGCCGCTGGTATATGAGGTCCGCGCCTTCTGGGAGGATGCGGCGGTCGGCAACGGCACCGGGCGCGAGGGATCGGCGAAATATCGCGCGACGCGGGCGCTGGAAACCTGGGCGGTGAAGCGGGCGGACGCGGTGGCGGTGATCTGCGACGGCCTGCGCGGCGATCTGATCGCGCGCGGCGTGGCGGCGGAGAAGATCGTCGTGTCGCCCAACGGCGTCGACCTCGACCTGTTCGGCGCGCCGGCGCAGCGCGATGCGGCGCTGGAGCAGGCGCTGGATCTGGCGGGGGCCGAGACGATCGGCTTCATCGGCAGCTTCTACGATTACGAAGGGCTGGACGACCTGATCGCGGCGATGCCGGCGCTGGTCGCGGCACGGCCCGCTGCGCGGCTGCTGCTGGTCGGCGGCGGGCCGATGGAGGCGGCGCTGCGCGCGCAGGCGGCAGCGTCGCCGGTGGCGGAGTCGATCCGCTTCGTCGGGCGGGTGCCGCATACCGAGGTGGAGCGCTATTACGCGCTGGTCGACGTACTCGCCTATCCGCGCAAAGCGATGCGGCTGACCGATCTCGTCACGCCGCTGAAGCCGCTGGAGGCGATGGCGCAGGGCCGGCTGGTCGCCGCGTCGAACGTCGGCGGGCATCGCGAACTGATCCGCGACGGCGATACCGGCACCCTGTTCGCGCCCGACGATCCGGCTGCCATCGCCCGTGCGCTGGCCGGGCTGCTGGCGGATCGCAGCGGCTGGGATGCGCGCCGCGAGCGGGCGCGCCGGTTCGTCGAGCGCGAGCGTAACTGGTCGTCAAACATTTGTCGTTACGAACCGATTTACCAGCGGCTGTGTGCCGCCGCATCAGTGGATGGATCATGGCAGCGTTCCTCGGCCAGAATGACACCCCGCCCGCAGCGGCGATGACCCCGGCGGCAGCGACACGCTGGATCGCGCCCGGCGGCGGCGTGGCGGCCGGCGTGGCCGCGGCGGCGCTGTTCCTGCTGCTGCCCACGGCGATGCTGGAGGATTGGGTATGGCGTAGCGGCATCTCGGCGCTGGTCACGGTGGCCGAGCCGCCGCTCGGCACCACCGCACGTGCCGTGCTGGCGCTGGGGGCGGGGGCGCTTGCCGCCGCCGTGGCCTGGTCCGCGCTATTCCTGCTGTTCGGCGCCGGCGGCCTGCTGGCCGGGCATCCGGCGGCAAGCCACGAGGAGGGCGTGCCGGTGCTGCGCCGTGCCGACGCCCATCCCGATGCGCCAGCTCGCCGGCCGCTGTCCGCGTCCGATCTCGGCGCGCCGCTGCCGCCGCCGCAGGATATGGCACCGCCGCCGGTGGAGCAGCCGATCCCTGCCGACCTCGACCTGCCGCTTGCCGCCTTTCACCCGGGTGCGGTGCCGGCGGTGCCGCGCGAACCGGTGCGGGCGGTTGCTTCGCTCCGCACGCCGGTGGCGCTCGCGGCCGGCGAGCGGATCGCCACGGTGCAGCTGCCGCGTTCGCCCGCCGAATCGACTACGGCGCCTTCGATCGAGTCGCTGCTGCGACGCCTGGAGCAGGGCACGCGCCGCCCGCTTCGCGCCTGAGCGAGACAAGCTCTCGGCAACACTTTAGAATATCGGGTATCGCTTTCTGGCTTACCTGTCCGCGAGCGCTCTGTTAGCCTTCCGCGCAACGATACAGCGGAGAGGGCGATGGCCAAGCGTGAAGCGGACGGGCAGCAGGCGTCGCGATATGCCTGGTACGTGCTGTCCATCCTGTTCGTCGTCTATGTGCTGAACTTCGTCGACCGGCAGGTGATCTCGATCCTGGCGGAGGACATCAAGCGCGACCTTCACCTGAAGGACGAGGATCTCGGCTTCCTCTACGGCACGGCGTTCGGCGTCTTCTATGCGCTGTTCGGCATCCCCTTGGGACGGCTGGCGGACAGCTGGCACCGGGTGCGGCTGATGACCGTCGGCCTGGCGCTCTGGTCGACGATGACCGCCTTGTCCGGCTTCTCGCGCACCGGCGGCCAACTCGCGGCGGCGCGCATCGGCGTCGGTGTCGGGGAGGCGACCGCCAGCCCCGCGGCCTATTCGCTGATCTCCGACTATTTCCCCACGCGCCTGCGCGCGACGGCGCTGTCGATCTATTCGGCCGGACTGTATGTCGGCGGCGGCTGTTCCTTGTTCATCGGCGGGCTGATCGTGCAGGGCTGGAACCGCGCCTGGCCGGGCGGCGGCCCGCTCGGGCTGGTCGGCTGGCAGGCGGCGTTCCTGGCCGTGGGGCTGCCCGGCCTGTTCGTCGCCGCCTGGATCGCGACGGTGCGGGAGCCGATCCGCGGGCTGGTCGAGGGACTGCCCGAGCCGGACAAGCATCCCGCGCCGTTCCGCGCCTTCTTCGCGGAGCTGCTGACGATCATCCCGCCGCTGACGCTGATCGGCGCGGCACGGGGCGGCACGCGCGCCCTGATGATCAATCTGACCGGCCTTGCGGCGGTGGTGGCGGTGGTCGCCGCGCTGATCGGGCTGGGGGAGCCGGTGCCGCAATGGCTGGCGATCGGGATCGGCGTCTATGCCGTCTTTTCCTGGGCCTGTGCGCTGAAGCGGCGCGATCCGGCGACCTTCGCGCTCATCGTCGGTACGCCCGCATTCCTGTGCACGGTCGTCGCTTATGGCCTCAATTCGTTCCTCAGCTATGCCGCCAGCTTCTGGGGTGCACCCTATGCGTTGCGCGTGCTGGGCGAGACGCCGGCACGGGCCGGGCTGTTCCTCGGCAGCAGCGGCGCGCTGGCGGGGTTCCTGGGGCTGACGATCGGTGGGATCGTCGCCGACCGGCTGCGCCGCAGCGATCCTGCCGGTCGGCTGATCGTGGTGATCTTCGGCGCCACCGTGCCGGTGCCGTTCCTGATCGGCGCCTTCACCGCCAGCACCACCTGGGTGTTCTATCCCTGCTTCTTCCTCGCCGGCCTGACCGCCAGCGGCGCGCTGGGATCGGCGGCGGCGACGACGCAGGACTTGGTGCTGCCGAGGATGCGCGGCACGGCGACCGCCACCTTCTTCATCGGCACGACGCTGATGGGGCTGGCGATGGGGCCGTATCTGGCGGGCCGCATCTCGACGCTGTCGGGCAGCCTGTCGGTCGGCATGCTGTCGCTGCTCGCCGTGATGCCGGTGACGCTCGCCTGCGCGATCGCCGCCTACCGGCTGGTGCCGAAGGCCGAAGCGTCACGTGAAGCGCGCGCGCGCGCCGCCGGCGAGGTGATCTGACGCGCCTCCGCCTCGATCAGAACGTCAGGGCTGATCGACATTCAATCCTCCCCCGCCAGGGGGAGGTGGCAGGCGCAGCCTGACGGAGGGGGAGGTAAGCGACCACCATTGTTGTGCTTACCTCCCCCTCCGTCGCCTTCGGCGCTACCGCATCGGGGTCGATCATGCCCCCGGCATGATCTTGAACGGCCGGGGGCCATTCAACCCGATGCGCCCTGGCGGGGGAGGATGAAGGGATCCCTCATCTTGGATGTCGATCCGGCCAAGGGGAAAGCGGTTCTTCGGCAGGGTTCAGGCCAAACGGAGTCGTAGCGATCATGTCACGCCCCCCTTCCGTCCGCCGACCGCGGCGTCAGGCGGCGGTGAACACGCCGCAGGCGATGCGACCACCGCTGTTGCCAGAGGGGTCGGTCATCAGGTCGTCGGCACCGGCATGGACGACGATCGCCGAGCCGTCGGTGTCGAGCAGACCGGCCATGGTCGCGCCGGGCACCGTCACGCCCAGCGTGCCGCGGCCGTCGCTGCCGACCATCAGATTGGGCAGGTCGCCTTCGTGCGGACCCTGCGGGTTCATGGTGCCGTGCTTCATCTGCGTCGGGTTCCAGTGCGCGCCCGCGGTGGTGAAGTCAGGGGCGTCGCAACGGCCGACGGTGTGGATATGGGCGCCGTGCGTGCCGGGCGGCAGGCCCTTCACGTCGAGCGTGTAGCGGATGCCGCCGGCGACCTCCGTCGCGGTGGCACGGCCGGCGTCGGCGCCGGCGGAGGTCTTCAGCATCGCGGTCGCGCGCGCGCCACCGGGCGTCGGGCTGCCGATCGCGATGTCGTCCTTTTTCTGGCAGGCGGAGAGCGCCAGCGAGGACAGACCGGCGAGGACGAGGATGGCGCGCATGATGATTCTCCCTGGATTTCCTTACGAACCCGGCACGACTGCCCGAGGTTCCGCAGGCGGCGCAAGCGGCCAGCGCGCGACCGGTTCGTAGGATGCACCTCCGCGGCCGAGGTGGCTTTCGTACAGCAGCAGGTGCGGCATCGTGAAGGCAGGGCTGGCGAGGCCCGCATGCACCGCCAGCCACCCGTCGATCTCCGGCCCGGCGCCCGCGCTGCGCGGCAGCCGCGCGAGCGTGACGTGCGGCAGATAGGCGCGGCGTTCCGGCGGCAGCCCGGCGCGTACGCACGCCTGCTCCACCTTGCGCGCGACATGGTGCAGCGCCTCGCTGGGGGCGAAGCCCGCCCACAGGGTGTCGGTCCGCCCCTTGTGCTCGAAGCGGCCGACCCCGGCGATGCGGACGAGCGGGGCAGGCGCGTAGATGCCGGCGAGCGCGGCGGCGATATCCTCCCCCTGCGGCCGGTCGACCTCGCCGATGAAGCGCAGCGTGCAGTGCAGCTGCGCATCGTCCTGCCAGCGCGCGGCGGGCACGCCGCCCGTCGTCGCGAGCAGCGACTCGCGGATGGCAGGCGGCGGACGAAGCGCGACGAACAGGCGGGGCATCGGGAGCGAAACGACCTATTGTAATGTTCTGTTGCGTGTTCGCCGCAGCTTAGCCGGTTTCGCTTGAAAACGCGCGGGCAGGCGCCGATATTTCGATCAACCGACATCATGTCGGCAAAGGAGTTTGGGATACCATGGCAAACTGGTCTGACCCCCGGCCGAGCGCCGCGCCGTTCGGGGCCACGCGCGCCGATGCGGCGCGCAGCGGCGCCTATGACGCGGGTCTGCGCTCGTACATGCTGTCGGTCTACAATTACATGTCGTCGGGCGTGTTGCTCACCGGCATCGTCGCCCTGCTGTTCGCGGCGAGCGGCGCGGTCAACGCGCTGGTCGGCCCGACCGGGCGCACCAATGCGCTGGGCCTGATCGTCGCGCTGTCGCCTCTGGCGATCGTGTTCGCGATGAGCTTCGGCCAGGGGCGCATGAAGACGCAGACGATGCAGCTGCTGTTCTGGGCGTTCGCCGTGCTGATGGGCGTGTCGCTGTCAACGATCTTCCTCGTCTATAGCGGGACCTCGATCGCGGGTGCGTTCTTCGCCACGGCGGCGGGCTTCGCCGGCCTCAGCCTGTACGGCTATACGACGAAGCGCGACCTGTCGGCGTTCGGTACGTTCCTGGTGATCGGCCTCGTCGGCCTGATCGTGGCGATGCTCATCAACCTGTTCCTGCAGTCGGGCGTGATGAGCCTGGTCATCAGCGCGGTCGGCGTGCTGATCTTCGCCGGCCTCACCGCCTATGACACGCAGCGTACCAAGAGCCTGTATTTCCAGGTCGCGGGCACGGACATGGTCGGCAAGGCAGTCATCATGTCGGCGCTGTCGCTCTACCTCGACTTCATCAACATGTTCCTGTTCGTGCTGCGTCTGTTCGGTTCGCAGCGTAACTGAGCCGCAGCCGATACGTTCATCAAGCGAGCCCGGTGGCCGATGCCGCCGGGCTCTTTCTTTTGCGCCGAAGGGATGGCCGCCATGCGGGTGCGGATCGCCGTGGACCTGGACTATGCGATCACGGGGCCGCCATGCGACGTGCTGTTGCAGATCGAGGCGGCGGCGATGGCCGACCAGCATATCGTCGCCGAGGCGCTGACCGTCTGGAGCGACACGCCGATCACCGCGGTGCGCGGCGAGGACGGCATCGGCCAACGCTGCTGGATCCGCGCCGACGGCTGGCTGAAGGCGGAATATCGCGCGACGGTCGCGGTGGCGCGGGCGCCGGTCGATCTCGCGACCTATGACGCGACGCCGGTGCGGGAGCTCGACGGTGCCCTGGTGCCATACCTGCTGCCGAGCCGCTATTGCCAGTCCGATCGGCTGGAGGGCTTCGTACGGCGCCGCTTCGCCGGACTGGAAGGCGGTGCGCTGGCGGCGGCGCTGGCGGAATGGGTGGCGGACAATCTCGACTATCGCGGCAACGCCAGCACCGGCGAGACGACCGCTCTGGACACCTTCGCGAGCCGGTCGGGGGTGTGCCGCGACTATGCGCATCTGCTGGTGGCGCTGGCCCGCGCGGGCGAGATCCCGGCGCGCTGCGTCGCCGCCTACGCCCCCGGCGTCGACCCGCCCGATTTCCACGCGGTGGCCGAACTGTGGCTCGACGGTGCGTGGCGGCTGGTCGATCCGACGCGGATGGCGCGGGCGGATACGATCGCGCGCGTCTGCGTCGGGCGCGATGCGACCGACATCGCCTTCATGACGATCTTCGGAAGCGCGCAACTCGTGCGGCAGACGGTGCGTGTGGTCGAGGACTGAACGGGTGGAGGAACGGAAACGAGCCAGCAATCGTTGCTAACCTGTAATCACAGGAGGGTGTCACGATGACCGGTATCGACGAAAAGGCGCTGGACAGCCTGTCGGTCGCACCGAACGCCGGCAACCAGGAGCGCGATCCGCGCCAGGACGCCGGGCAGGACAAGTCGATCAACAAGCGCTTGGAAAAGAACCCGGAAAGCTCGGACGCGCGGCTGGATGCCGGGCTGGACGAGTCGATGGATGCCAGCGATCCGCCCGCCTCGACCCAGCCGGTGCACAATCACGGTCCGGCGCCGTCGTCAGGCTATGACGAGGAGGCGGAGCGCGCCCGTCAGGGTTGAGGCTTCCGCTTTCGAACTATCGAACAGGCAAGCGGCGGTCCCGACAAGGGGCCGCCGTTTCGCTGTCACTGCCGATCGGCCGACAGGTCTGTCTCATGCCCACGCACGATTGTTGCTCCGGAGCCGCGACGCGCGGCTTTGCGACGAAGCGCACTCGGCTCGCCGCATTCGATGTTGCGGCGCAGCAGGTTTCGTGATGCTTTTATGACGGCGCTGCCGATGCGCCGTTAAGGTGGCTGTTAACCATCTTGCGGTATCGTCGCAGCCACAGTCACTGGCGGGGCGGGGTAACGACATGGGTGCCAAGATGAGACCGGCCGAAGGCGCGATGACGCTGGCGGAAATGAAGGAATTCGCGAGCTTTCCGGCGGCGACGCAGCGCTACATCCGGCGCAGCCTGGATATCGGGCTGGACCGCGACGATGCCATGGCCCGCTGGTCGCGCGACGTGGTGGAGGCGGCCAGCATCCGGGCGCAGGCGCGGCTGTACCGCTCGCTGCCCGAGCTGCGCCAGCTGGTGCCCGACGATGCCGATCTGGGCGCGGTGGAGCCGTTCCTGGCGCCCCTCGTGACGCTGGCCGGTTTCGATCTGGGGCAGGGGCGGCTGACCAGCTTTTCGGCATTCCGCTTTCTCTACGAACGGCTGATCGGCGCAGAGGCGCGGCCGTGGCTGCCCAGCGCCTTTTGCGCGGCGGCGGCGCTGCCCCATCTGCATCCCGAACTGCGCCGCAAGCTGCTCCAGTCGATCAGCGAGGCTGCCGCGACGGCATCGGGCTGGTCCAACCGTCAGCCCGCCTTCTTCCCGCATTGGGTGGAAAAGGTGGATAGCGGCTCGGCGGCGCTGCCGCATTGATCCGACGGCGTGCCGCCTAACGGCACGCGCGCCAGCCGGTGCTGCCGCGATTCGCCTGGTCGAGGTGCAGGTGATCGCGGTGCGCCGCGTTGTAATCGGGCGATAGCGTCGTCGCGAACAGGCGGCAGGCGCCGTCGCGCACCTCGCGCAGGAACGTCGCCTTGGCGCCATCGCCCTGCCAGTCGCCCGCCACCGTGATGCGGGTGCCATCCGCCAGGCGAAAACCGGCGATGTCGACGGCATCGGCGGTGGCATGCTCGCTCCACGTTCCGGCATCGCGTCCATAGATGCGGCGACAGGAATAACTGCCGAAATGATCGATGGCGACGACGCGGCTGCCGAAGCGGGCGAGTGCGGCCGGTTGCACCACGTCCCATTCCCACATCGATAAGGCCGCCGCGACCGGGCAGGCGACGCCGAGCCCCGGCGGGCGGTAGGCGATTGCCTGCGCGCCGCCGGTGGCAAAGCGCACGCCATCGGCATAGCCGCAGCGGCCGCCGCCATCGCGCGCCGGCAGCACCGTGTAGCGGACGCCGGCACGGGTGAGCAGCGCCCGGCATTGTGGAAAGTCCTGCGTCAGGCCGGTCAGCTTGCGCCCGGTGAACAGCCCGATCGGCTCGGCGAGGTCGAGCGGCGTCCAGGGCAGATCCTGCGGCCGCCCCTTCGCCAGCCCCCAGAGCATCAGCGCGACCGCCGCCAGCACGACCAGCGCGACGATCCAGCCGATCGCAAGGCGCAGGCTGCGCATCAGCCGCGCAGCGCCGCGCTCATCGGTTCGGCGGTGACCGGATAGCCGAGATCGTCGGGGATGCAGAGGTGCGGGCGGCCGCCGCGATCCTCGACGATCGGCGTGATGGTGCGCACCGGATGCGCGGCCGCCTGCGCCACGGCCGCATCGAAGCTGTCGAACAGCGCCAGCCGTTCCAGGGTCCGGCGCGTCGGAAAGATCACCGTCGTGCGTCCGGCATCCGCATCGGCGAGCGCGGCGGCGGCGCTGCTCCAGGCGAGGCGCACCGTTTCGGTCGCATCGACGCTTGCGATCCCGCCCTCGGGCGCACGCGCCAGGAAGAAGAGCGTGTCGAAGATCCGCATATGGGCATGCGCCGGCCGCCAGCGCGCAAACGGCACCAACCGGTCGAGGCTGAGCGTGGCGCCCTCGTCCGCAAGGATGGTGGCGAAGGCATCACCGGCGTGCAGTCGCGCGCGCATGCGGGCGAGCACCTCGGCCGAGGGCAGGGGATCGATCCCGACGGCGAGGCCCGCCTCCTCGATCGTCTCGCGGACGGCGGCGATGCGGGCGGCGGTATCGTCAGCGGCATCCAGGGTGGCGGCGAGCGCATGGTCGCCCGGGTCGATCCGCCCGCCGGGAAAGACCATCGCGCCGCCGGCAAAGGCCATCGCCTTCGCGCGTTCGACCATCAGCACGTCGGGCGGCCCGGCGATCCGGTCCCGCAGGAGGATCAGCGTCGCGGCGGGGATGGCGGTATCGGTCATGCGTGGTTTCAACGCCCGAACAGGCGGTTGGTCGCGACGATGGATGACGGTGCAGGTGCGCGCGGGGTGGTGGTGGAGCTGAGGGGAATCGAACCCCTGACCTCTGCAGTGCGATTGCAGCGCTCTCCCATCTGAGCTACAGCCCCGCACCCCGACCGGGCGATGCCCGGGAGCGACGCCATTAGCCGCCCCGCCGGGGCGATGCAACAGCCCTCGTGTCGCCGCCATTCAAAAATCGTCCTGCGACCGGCCGTTGGATCGCCACGATGCAAAGTCGTTGCGCGTCGGCAACGACAGGAACGAAGCGGCGGCTTGACCTTTATCAAGGGCGGAGCAGAGGCGCGCAGCAACGACGCGCCCCGCACCCGCAGGACTTGCCTCTCAGGAGACGATCATGGGCTACGAACGCTATCCGCGCGGTACCAATCCGCAGGGCGACTATTACGGGCGCACCGATCCGCAGGACTATGGCCGGGACTACGGCTCGGGACGCGATTACAGCTATTCGAGCGCACGCGATTATCAGGCCGCCGGCCAATCCGATCGCGACGACCGCCAGCGCTATCGCGGCCGCGACGACCGGCAGAGCTACGGTTCGCAGGACTATGGCAACGAGCGCTACGGTCAGCGCGACCAGCAGCAGGGCTATTACCAGTCGGGCCGTGGCGGCTATGATCGCGACGACCGCGGCTATGGCCGGTACGAAGGCCAGTCGGAAAACCGCTATGTCGAGCGCAATCGCTATGGCGCCGATGCCAACCGCGACCAGGGCGGCAGCCGCGAATATCACGGCAGCTATGGCTCGGGCAGCCGCCGTTTCGAGGATTTCGGCCGCACCAAGCATGCCGACGACGACAATTACCGCGGCGGCGGCTACGAGCGCGGCGGCGATCGCGGGCGCCAGTCCTACGGGCGTCAGCCGCAGGGCTATGACTATGAAGACCGCGGCTTCTTCGCCCGCGCGGGGGACGAGGTCCGCTCGTGGTTCGGCGACGAGGACGCGGAGCGCCGCCGGGAATATGATTCGCGGATGGATGAGCGCGCGTACAACGACCGCGACGATGACTACCACAGCTGGCGTCGTGGCCAGATCCAGTCGCTCGACCGCGACTATGACGAATATCGCCGCGAGAACCGGTCGAAATTCCACAACGAATTCGGCACGTGGCGCACCAACCGTCAGGGTCAGCGCGATGCGCTGAACAAGGTCGAGGAGCATATGGACGTCGTCGGGTCTGATGGCGAACATGTCGGCACCGTCGACAAGGTGCGTGGCGATCGCATCCTCCTGACCAAGAACGATGCCGACGCCGGCGGCCGCCACCATTCGATCCCGTCGAGCTGGTTGCAGACCGTCGACAGCAAGGTGACGCTCAGCAAGTCGGCCGCCGACGCCAAGGCGGCGTGGCGCGACGAGGAGCGTAGCCAGGCGCTGTTCGGCGATAACAGCGACGACGGTTCGCAGCGCAGGTCGCAGACCGGCACGTCGCAGTCGGGCGCGACGGCAAGCGGGCAGGCGAGCAGCCAGGCCGGCAGCCAGAGCGATGGCAAGACGCTGGGCCGGAGCTTCTCGGGCACCTATTGAGCCCCATAGAGCGCGGACAGGAAGAGGCCCGGACGGTATGTCCGGGCCTTTTTCGTTGCAATCTGCAACTGATGCTCGCAGATTGCTGGTGGAATGGATCAGGAGAGTGACATGGCGCGTGCGTGGACCCTCAAATCGCGGCCGCACGGCCTGCCGACCGCGGACAATTTCGAGCTGGTCGATCTTGGCCGTCGCGACCTCGGCGAGGGAGAGGTGCGTATCGCCAACAGCTGGCTGTCGGTCGATCCGTACATGCGCGGCCGCATGAACGACGTCAAAAGCTATACGCCGCCGTTCGAACTCGGCGCCCCGATGCAGGGCGGCGCGATCGGCACCGTGGTGGAAAGCCGCTCCGACCGGTTCAAGGAGGGCGAGACCGTCCAGCATTTCGCCGGGTGGCGCGACGAAGCGGTGCTGCCCGCCGATCAGGTCCAGCCGCTGCCGCAGATCGACGTCGATCCGCAGGCCTATCTCGGCCAGTTCGGCATGCCCGGCATGACCGCCTATTTCGGTCTGATCGAGGTGGCGCGCGCGCAGGAAGGCGATACGGTGTTCGTCTCGGCCGCGGCCGGCGCCGTCGGATCGACCGTGGTGCAGATCGCCAAGGCGAAGGGATGCCGCGTCATCGGCTCGGCAGGCGGCGCGGAGAAATGCGCCTGGGTCGAGTCGCTGGGTGCGGATGCGGTGATCGACTACAAGAGCGGCACGCCGGTGGTGAAGGCGCTGGGCGAGGTCGCGCGCAACGGCATCGACGTCTATTTCGACAATGTCGGCGGCGAGCATCTCGACGCGGCGCTGGCCCATGGCAAGCAGGGCGCTCGGCTGGCGATCTGCGGCATGATCGACGTCTACAACAGCGGCAAGGCCACCGAATTGCGCTATCTGGCCCGGCTGATCGGCATGCGGATGCGCGTGCAGGGCTTCATCGTCAGCGACTATATGGATCGCGCCGCCGATTTCTACCGCGACATGGGCGGGTGGCTGAAGGACGGCAAGCTCCAGCGCCACGAGACGGTGCGCGACGGGCTGGAGGCGATGCCGGACGCGTTCCTCGGCCTGTTCTCGGGCGGGAACACCGGCAAGATGCTGGTGCGCCTCTGACCGAACGCCCTGCCCGCCCGTCGGGCAGGGCGCTTCCCTTGATCAATTACGCAGCGAATCCGGCACGATGCCGCCGTTTTCGGCCAGTTTGGCCATCACCGCCTTGTGCAGCGCGATATTCTGTTCGGCGCTCCCAGCCTCACCCGCATGCACGCCCAGTTCGTCGGCGAGTTCCTTGCGCGCGGCGAGGCTGGAATCGAGGTCGAGCAGCTTCAGCAGGTCGACGATCGAGGTCTGGTAATTGCCGCCGCCGTTCTTGAGCGACGCCATCTCGCCGAGCACTGCGCCGACGTCGACGGTCTGCGGCGGTGCGGCCGGTGTCGGGGCGGCGGCGGGAGCGGCAGGCGTTGCAGCCTGGGCCGGGGCAGCAGCAGGTGCGGCGGGTGCCGGCTGCGCCTGAGCGGCGTCCTGCTTGTGGTGGAAGATCTTGCCCATGATGTTGCCGAAGATGCTCATCGTATCCCATGTCCTCTGCTGGAACGACCGCCGGTGCGGTGCCCGCCACCAACGATGCGGGCGGGCGAACGGGTCCGCGATGGGAACGCGGCGGCGCGACAAGCGCTTATCCCCCTCAGGCGCGCCGATGCGCTATCGAGGGAAGCTGCTATGATCCTGCGCAAGACCATCATCACCTCCGCCGCGCTGCTGGCGCTCGCCGCCTGCGGGCGCAACAACCAGGCCGATCAGACCAACACGGCGGCGATGACCAACGGCATGGAGGCGACCAACGTCGCCGATACCGCGCCGATGGCAACCCCGGCGAGCGGAGCGCAGAGCTTCGCCAACACCGCCGCGGCGAGCGATGCGTTCGAGATCGCGACCTCCAAGCTCGCGCTGACCAACGGCGCCTCGCCCGCGGTCAAGGCCTTTGCCCAGAAGATGATCGATGCGCACACCGCGTCGACCGCCAAGCTCAAGACCACCGCCGCCGCCCTAACCCCGCCGATCACGCCCGATCCGACGCTGAATGCCGAGCAGCAGCAGAAGGTGGATGCGCTGAAGGCGCTGAACGGGGCCGCCTTCGATCAGGCGTACAAGGCCGAGCAGACGGCGGCGCACCAGCAGACGCTCGACATGCTGAGCGGCTATGCGGCGACGGGCGACGTGCCGGCGCTCAAGACCTTTGCGAGCGGACTGGTGCCGATCGTCACCGCGCACCTCAACATGGCCAAGGGCCTGAAGGGCTGAGGCCGACCATCGGGGCGGCGCATCGGCTGGGCTGATCGCCGCCCGCACTCAACAGGCGTCGCCTTGCGCGGCCTATGGTGGATCGATGTCAACGAAGCCGGTGAGGACAGGGCGCTATAAAGTCGAACTTACCCTGATCCGCTTGCCCTGAGCCTGTCGAAGGGCACCGCGCCGCAAGCGTACGGCCTGTGGCGATCCGCCCTTCCACAGGCTCAGGGCGAACGGGAATTACACTGAGCCGGGTTTCCAACTCGACGCCCTAGCGCAGCGAGCCTTCACCCCCTCAGTGCCCGCTGCGGTGTTTCGCCCTTTGGCGCCAAGCCGCTGCTTTAAGGATCAAGGCCGAGCCTCGCTTGGCGTCACGAATCCATGGAAAGCTGTCGCGTCATTCGGCGGATCAAGAAGATCGAGCAGGCGCACCGATATATTTAGACTGCCGAGCTGTCGGGTTCGTCCATCATGAGCCCTGTCTGATCAGGGCGTCACCCCGAACGTGCAGATCGGCGTTTTTCTCGCCTTCGCGCGACCGTCTTTGCATTTAGCAGCGACGCTGCCGCATAAGAAAAACCCCTCCCGCACCGGCGTGCGGGAGGGGTTCGTCGTCACGCGCCGAAGGTGCGCTGCCACCAGCCACGGCGGGGCGGTTCGCCATCGGTGGCCTCGGAAGCGTCCGCGGCCTCGGCAGCTTCGGCGGGCGTCGTGCCGTCCTGGGCCACGGCGAGGGTCGCCTCCGGCTGCGGTGCCGGTTCCTCGGTGGGCGCGGCGTCCTCTGCTACGGGCGCTGCTGCAGGCGCCTTGCGGGTGCGGCGGCGCTTGGGCTTCTCCTCGGCAGCGGCCGTGTCCGCTGGGGCGGCGACCGGAGCCGGAGCGCTCGGCGCAGCCTCTTCTGCGGGGGCGGGCGTTGCCTTCTTGCGGGTGCGCTTGGGCTTGGGCGCAGGCTCGGCGACGGGCGCTTCCGCCTCCACCACCGGCGCTTCCACCGGCTGCGGGGCCGGCTCCGCGATCGGCTCGGCGACCGGTGCCGCGGCGCGGGCGCGCGGGCGGCGGCGGGTACGCGGCGCCTCGACCGGAGCGGCCTCCGGCGCTGCGGGCTCGGGCGCATCGAGGCCGGTGGTCACCGGCCCTGCATCGCCCGCTTCCGCGATCGGCTCGAGTTCGGCCACAGGCTGGCCTTCTTCCGCCTCGCTGCCGGCGGCATCGCCCGGTGCTTCGGTCGTGCCCTCCGCTTGGCGACGACCGCCACGACGACCGCGGCGACCGCGACGGCGGCGCCCTTCGCCCTGAGGCTGCTCCTCGGACGGCTCGCCGGCCTCGACGGCGGCACCCTCGTCCTCGTCGTCGCTCTCGCTGTCCACCGGCTCTGCGGCAGGTGCGGCATCCGCCTCGTCGTGCGACGCCTCGCCGGCCTCTTCGTCACGGTTGCGACCGCGGCGACCGCGACGGCGGCGACGCCGGCCACGACCGCGACCCTCGCCGTCGTCCTCGCCACGCTCTTCACGCGGACGGGCGTCGCGACGCGGCTCGTCCTCGGCCTCGACGACCTCCTCTTCCTCTTCCTCGTCCTCGATCTCCTCGGGGACGTCGTCATAGTCTTCTTCGATCAGCGCCTCGATCTTGGGCGCATAGGCCGGCGGCGGGCCGGACGCCTCGACCGACATGCGGGCGCCTTCTTCCTCACGATCCGGGATGATCTCGACGGTCACGCCATAGCGGTCCTCGATCTCGGCGATATCGGCGCGCTTGCGGTTGAGGACGTAGATCGTCGCTTCCTGGCTGGCGCGCAGCGTCAGCAGCGAGCCGCGGCCGCGCGCCGCCTCGTCCTCGATCAGGCGCAGCGCGGAGAGGCCGGCCGACGAGGCGGTGCGGACCAGGCCGGTGCCCTCGCAATGCGGGCAGGCGCGGGTGGAGGCTTCGAGCACGCCGGTGCGCAGCCGCTGGCGGCTCATCTCCATCAGGCCGAACGACGAGATGCGGCCGACCTGGATGCGGGCGCGATCGTCCTTCAGCGCCTCCTTCATCGCCTTCTCGACCTTCCGGACGTTGGAATTGTTGTCCATGTCGATGAAGTCGATGACGACGAGGCCGGCCATGTCGCGCAGGCGCAGCTGGCGGGCGATCTCCTTGGCCGCTTCGAGGTTGGTCGCGGTCGCGGTCTGCTCGATATTGTGTTCGCGCGTCGAGCGGCCGGAGTTGATGTCGATCGACACCAGCGCCTCGGTCGGGTTGATGACCAGGTAGCCACCCGATTTCAGCTGCACCACCGGATGGTACATCGCGGCGAGCTGATCCTCCACGTGCGCGCGCTGGAACAGCGGCACGGCGTCGGCGTACTGCTTCACCCGGCGCGCATGGCTGGGCATCAGCAGCTTCATGAATTCGCGGGCGTGGCGATAGCCTTCCTCGCCCTCGACCAGCACCTCGTCGACGTCCTTGTTGTAGATGTCGCGGATCGCGCGCTTGATGAGGTCGCTGTCGCCGTAGACGAGCGCAGGCGCCGCCGAACTCAGCGTCGCTTCGCGGATGCCGTCCCACAGGCGGGCGAGATAGTCGAAGTCGCGCTTGATCTCGACCTTGGTGCGCTGGAGGCCGGCGGTGCGGACGATGCAGCCCATCGACGGCGGTAGCTGCATGTCGGCCATGATCGACTTCAGCCGCTTGCGATCGGCGGCGTTGCTGATCTTGCGCGAAATGCCGCCGCCATGGCTGGTGTTGGGCATCAGCACGCAATAGCGGCCGGCAAGGCTCAGATAGGTGGTGAGGGCTGCGCCCTTGTTGCCGCGCTCTTCCTTGACGACCTGGACCAGCAGCACCTGGCGGCGGCGGATCACGTCCTGGATCTTGTAGCGGCGACGCAGGTTCATGCGGCGCTGGCGCAGCGCCTCCACCTGATCGTCGTTGCCGCCCCGCGGCTTCTTCGACGTGCCGTCGGACGTGCCGGTGTCGCTGTCGCCCTCGTGCGCCTCGTCGTGCTCGGCCTCGTCCGCATCGTCGAAGTCGTCGTGCTCGCCATCCTCGGCGTCATGCTCGTGGTCGTCCTCGTCGGCGTCCTGCTCGGCGCGCAGCGCGGCCTCTTCGGCGGCATGCTCCGCCTCTTCGCGCAACAGCGCGTCGCGGTCTTCCTTGGGGATCTGATAATAATCGGGGTGGATTTCGCTGAAGGCGAGGAAGCCGTGGCGATTGCCGCCATAGTCCACGAACGCCGCCTGCAGCGACGGCTCGACGCGCGTCACCTTGGCAAGATAGATATTCCCCTTGAGCTGCTTGCGCTCGGCGCTTTCGAAATCGAACTCTTCGATCCGGTTACCCTTGACGACTGCGACGCGGGTCTCTTCCCGGTGGCGTGCGTCGATCAGCATACGCGTGGTCATTGAAATGTCTCCGCGCGCGTGGCGCTCCGCCGGCCGGTCCCGAAGGGAGGGGGCGGGAGGGCGCGCACGCGCGTTGATAGATGGCGCCGGGCGGACCGGCGCGATGGTGTGGCAAAGATGCGTCTGCTCGCCCAGCACGTCGGGGGGCACGGCCCGCCCACACGTTCGACACGCCGCCGGCCGAGGCCGGGCGGTGTCGAACGTGGGAAAAGTGCGTCATGCGAGCGTCAACCTGGTTAAGGCCGCGCCGGGAAGGCGCGGAGACCCGCCGCGTCGCCTTAGCCAAAAGGGGCGACGCACGGGTGCACGGCATGACTAGCATCGCTCCGGGCGCATCGCAACTGGCAGGAACTTGCCGCAGCGGCGGCAAAACCATGCCGAACGGCGGATTAACCTTGCCGGGCAACCGGGCGTTCGCACCCCCCGGCTATGACGGTGACCGGCGATGCAGCGGACACGGGCCGCGGGCAGGGTTCGCCAAAGGGGTAGAGTATGGCTTTTCGCTGGACCCGCGCACCCTTTGCGCGGCAAGGACGGCGCGTGTTCGCGCTGTTCGCCTTGATCGCCGGCTGGTGCGCGAGCGTTCCCGCCTGGGCGGAAACCGCGATCCGCAGCGTCGCGGTGCAGGACGGACGGATCGTGATCCGCTTCGACGGCCGCATCGCCGCCGCCACGGGCGAGGTGCTGGAGCGCAGCCGCCAGATCGCCGTCGATATCGCCGATGCGGCGCCGGGTGCGCGCGTCGCGGCGGGCGGCCCGATCCGCGGCGTGCGCCAGATCCGCTCGGGCACGGGCACGCGCCTGCTGTTCGATCTCGCCGCTCCGGCGGTGATCGGCGACGGCGGGTTCGACGCGGATGGGCGCGGCCTCACCTTGTCGCTGGAGCCGGCGAGCGCCGCGCGGTTCGCCGCGGCGGGGCTGGCCGGGCCGCTCAGCTTCATGGCGTTCGACTTCGGCGACTGGACGGCGAAGCCACGCTACAAGGTGTCGATCCCGGTGCCCCCGCCGGCGCGCGCGGCGCTGCCCAAGGTGCGCGGCGACGACAGCCGGCCGCTGGTGGTGATCGATGCGGGCCATGGCGGCGTCGATCCCGGCGCGATCAATCCCACTACGGGGCTGCGCGAAAAGGACGTGACGCTGCGCATCGCCAAGGCGATCCGCGACGACCTGCTCGCCACCGGCCGGGTGCGCGTGGCGCTGACCCGCGACGACGACCGCTATCTGGTGCTGCGCGAACGCTATGGCATCGCGCGCCGGCTGAAGGCGAACCTGTTCATCTCGATCCACTGCGACAGCGTCGGCAGCGAGGAGGCGAGCGGCGCCTCCGTCTATACCCTGTCGGAGGTCGCATCCGACAAGGAGGCCGCGCGCCTCGCCACGCGCGAGAACAAGGCGGACGTGATCTCCGGCGTCAACCTGGGCGATGCCGGCGCCGACGTGTCGTCGATCCTGATCGACCTCACCCAGCGCGAGACGATGAACTCCTCGGCCAGCTTCGCCCGCTTGCTCGGGCGCGAGGCCAAGCCGCTGATCCCGACCAAGCCGGTGTTCCACCGCATGGCCTCGCTGATGGTGCTGAAGGCGCCCGACATGCCCTCCATCCTGTTCGAGACCGGCTACATCTCCAACCCCGGCGATGCCGCCTTCCTCGACAGCCGCGAAGGGCGCGAGCGGATCGCGCAGAGCGTCACCAAGGCGGTCGAGGTGCATTTCGCGCGGCAACTGGCGAGTCGGTGAGCCGGATCGACGCCGGCTGCCGCTCCCCTGCCGGGGCAGGGCTATCGCATATGGGCTGTCTGATCCGGAAAGGTGTTCCTTAAGCCCCGGTCATGCCGGACTTGGTCCGGCATCCACCGTGCCGCACACCGAAACACTATTGATTTTGCGGCACGGTGGACCCTGGAACACGTCCGGGGTGACGGAGCGGGAAAGCAATAATCTATAACCCTCAGATCGCGCCGGAGAACGTGTCGCATTGCGCCGGATCGCCCGTCTCTATGCCGCGCTGCAGCCAATAGGCGCGCTGCGCGGAGGTGCCGTGGGTGAAGCTGTCCGGCACCACGCGGCCCTGCGTTTCCTTTTGCAGCGTGTCGTCGCCGATCGCGCGGGCGGCGGTGAGGCCTTCCTGCAGATCGCCCGGCTCCATCCGGTCGCGGTTGTGCGCCGCCCAGACACCGGCATAGCAGTCGGCCTGCAATTCGAGCCGGACGGAGGCGGCGTTGCCCTCCGTCTCGCCGCTGCTGCGCTGGATCTGCTGCACCTTGTCCGAGGTGCCGAGCAGGTTCTGGATGTGGTGGCCGAATTCGTGCGCGATCACATAGTCCTGCGCGAAATCGCCCTTGGCCCCGAAACGGTTGGCGAGTTCGTTGAAGAAGCTGGTGTCGAGATAGATGCGGCTATCCGTCGGGCAGTAGAAGGGGCCCATCGCCGATTGCGCGGCGCCGCAGCCCGAACGGCCGTTCTGAGAGAAGAAGCTGAGGCCCGGCGCGCGGAAACGCTGGCCGCTTTGCGCGAAGATCGCTTCCCAGGTCTTGTCCGCCGAGCTGAACGCGTTGCAGGCGACGCGCTTGTCGGGATCGGACGAGCAGATCGCCGTCGCGCCGCGCCCTTCAGAGGGAGCGCTGCGGGTCACCTGCGTGCCGCTGCCGCCACCGCCGATCAAGCCGCCGAGATTGCCGAGCCCGCCGAACACCGCGAACAGCAGCAGTACGACGACGATACCGCCGCACCCGAACCGGCTGCCGATCAGCGGCAGCAGGCCGAAGAGCAGCCCGCCACCACCGCCACCGCCGCCGAAGCCTCCGCCGGTATTGCCTTGGTCTTCGACGTCAATGTTGGGATCGAAATCGTCGAGACGCATGGCAGGCTCCCTTTGGCTTGTCAGCCGAATGCCCGAACCCTCCCCCCGGTTGCAACCACGCGCCCGCCGACGCAGGACGGCAGGCGACAGCAGGAGAGCCAAGCGCCATGTTCCTTCAAGGCAAGACCGCAATCGTCACCGGTTCCACCTCCGGCATCGGCCTCGCTTATGCCCGTGCCTTTGCGGCGGAAGGCGCCGCGGTGGTCATCAACGGCTTCGGTGACGCCGATGCGATCGAGGCGATCCGCGCCGAACTCGCCGCGACGAGCGGCGCGCCGGCGCTGTACGATGCCGCCGACATGACCCGGCCGGACGCGATCGCGGCGCTGGTCGAGCGGGCGCATCGCGAAACGGGCCGCGTCGACATCGCAGTCAACAATGCCGGCATCCAGCATGTCGCCCCGATCGAGGATTTCCCCGACGAGAAGATGGAAGCGATCGTCCGCATCAACCTGCTGAGCGCCTGGTATGTCGCCAAGGCGGCGGTGCCGCACATGAAGCGCCAGGGCTGGGGGCGGATCATTACCACCGCATCGGCCCACAGCCTGGTCGCGAGCCCCAATAAATCCGCTTATGTCATGGCGAAGCACGGCATTGCCGGCCTGACCAAGACGCTGGCGCTGGAGACGGCACAGGCGGGGATCACCGTCAACTGCATCTCGCCCGGCTATGTCTGGACACCGCTGGTCGAGGCGCAGATTCCCGATACGATGAAGGCGCGCGGGCTGACGCGCGAGCAGGTGATGAACGACGTGCTGCTCGCCGCGCAGCCGACCAAGGAATTCGTCACGCCCGAACAGGTCGCCGCGCTCGCCGTGTTCCTGTGCCGCGACGAGGCGAAGGCGATCACCGGCGCCAATCTGTCGGTCGACGGCGGCTGGACGGCGGCATGAGGGCGGCGCGCTTCGCCATGCTCGGCCTTGCCGCGGCGCTGGTCGCGACGGCGGCGGTCGCGCGCAGCGACGATCCGCGCGAGGTGGATTGGCGCAAGGCGGCGACGGCGCAGGACCGCGCCCGCCTGCGCAACTGGCGCGATGCGTGGATCGCCGCGCTGGCCAAGGTGCGCGCGGCGCCCGACGGGGCATCGACGCTCGCCGCGGATGCCGCGCTGTTCGATCCCGATCGGGTGATCCAGGGCGCGGCGCTCGGTCCGGGTGCCTATCGCTGCCGCAGCTACCGGCTTGGCGGCGTGGGGCCGGCCAGCCGCGCGCTGCTGGCCGGGGGATGGCGGACCTGCCGGGTCACCGAAGAGGACGGGGTGCTGCGCTTCGCCACCGACGGCGACCAGCGCGAAAGCGGCACGCTGTACGACAGCACCGATTCGCGCACCGTGTTCCTCGGCACGCTGGCGCTCGGCGACGAGCGGCGGCCGACGCCCTACGGGCGGGACCTGCGGCGCGACATGGCCGGGCTGGTCGAGCGGATCGGGCCTGATCGCTGGCGGCTGGTGCTGCCGTTCCCGGGCTTCCAGTCGACGCTGGATGTGGTGGAGATCGTGCGCGGTTGAGCTATTGCGCCGGGACGGTCTGCACCATCTGTACTGGAGCAGGGGCGGGGGCAGGGGCAGGCGGCAGCGCAGTCACCGGCGCGACCGGCGCGGTGAGCGGAGAGGCGACGACCACTGCCGGCCCCAGCGGGGGCAACGAGGCGAGATACGCCTTGCCGTGCATCGCGACCAGCGTGACATGGCCCTCGTTCGCCGCCGCCACCGCCTTCAGATACGATCGCGGCTTCTTCATCAGCCGGGGCTGGTCGAGCCCGGTGAGCCCGGCGATGCGCGCCGCTTCCTTGACGAAGTGGATGCAATTGCGCGTGCCGAGATTGTAGCGGGCGTCGCCGGTCTTCTCGTCCCATGCCGCGATCAGCGCCAGCACCTGGGCATATTGCGCATCGCTCAGTGTGACGGAGAACTGCGCGTCGCTGCCGGCGATGTAGAACGGCTTGGAGATGTCGAGCCGGCCCGCCACGGTTCCCATCAGGATCTTGGGGCTGACCGACTTGGCGGTGAAGCCGTAATTGACGTCCACCGGTGCGCCGCCCGCATCGGGCACGCCGCGCAGCGTGAAGAAGGCATGCGGGAAGCTGTTGCCGAGTTCGTGGCTCCAGAAGGTGATCGTCACCGCCGCCAGCGCAGGCGCCGCCCCGAAGAGCGTCGTGAGGACGAGCAGGGCAGCAAGCAGCGGGCGCAGGACGAAGCGGTGCATGGCCCGTACGTTAGCTGCAAAGCCGCGGGCTCGCAAAGCCGATCAGCTGCCGTCGTCGTGCGGGTTCCCATGCTCGTTGGCCGCGGCGGCGACCGTCGCCAGCGTCGCGGCATTCTCGCTTTTCTCGGGCCGGATGTAGATCGAGCTCAACGTCGGCACGGCGGCGCGCAGCTGATCCTCCATTTCCTCGATGATCGTCTCGCCTACGCCCATGGTCAGGTGATCGTCGAAATCGGCGCTGACCGCGACGAAGATCGCATCGGGTGCGGTGTGGATGGTGCGGACGTGGTTGACCGCGGTCACCGCCGGATGTGCGGCGACGATCTGGCGGACGCGCTCGACCACCTCCGGATTGGCGCGCTCGCCGATCAGCAGTCCCTTGGCCTCGCGCGCGAGCAGGATCGCGACCAGCCCCAGGATCAGCCCGATGGCGATCGACGCGATGCCGTCGATGCGCGGATCGAGGAAATAATGGCTCGCCCACACGCCCATCGCGGCGATGCCGAGGCCGGCGAGCGCCGCCGAATCTTCGAACAGGACGATGAAGCCCGCCGGATCCTTGCTCTGCCGGATCGCGCGCCACCAGCCGGTCGTCCCCTTCGACTTGGCGAATTCGCGCATCGCGATGAACCAGGACGATCCCTCCAGCGCCGCGGCGATGGCGAGGACGATGTAATTGACCAGCGGGTCGGTCAGATCCTCGGGCTCGATGATGTGCAGATAGCCTTCGTAGATCGACACGCCCGCTCCGACCGCGAAGATCAGGATCGCCACCACGAACGCCCAGAAATACAGTTCGCGGCCATAGCCGAACGGATGCACCGCATCCGGCGCGCGCTTGGCGCGATGCTGGCCGTAGAGCAGCAGGATCTGGTTGCCGCTGTCGACGCAGCTGTGCACCCCCTCGGTCAGCATCGACGACGATCCGGTGATCCCCGCGGCGACGAACTTGGCGACGCCTATGCCCAGATTGGCCGCCAGCGCGCCGTAGAGGACGATGTTGTCGCGAATCCGTGCGGTCAGGCTGTCGGTCATGCTGGCTCCCCGTCGCGTCTTGCCGCGACGCGGGCAGGGATACGCGCGAAGGGGTGGAACGGCTCCCGCGGCGATGTTATAACTGGTGTATGAACAAGTCAGCCGACATCAAGCCCGCCCAGGAACTGCGCGTCATCAAGATCGGCAATTCGCAGGGCGTCATCCTCAGCAAGGACCTGCTCGCCAAGCTGGGCGTCGAGCAGGGCGGCACGATCGATGTCGTCGCCAAGCCCGACGGCTTGTTCCTGCGCAAGCATGATGCGGGATTTGCCGAGCAGATGGCCGTGGCCCGCGACGTCATGCGGCGACGGCGTGACGCGTTGCGCGAACTTGCCAAATGACCGCATGGATCTGGGTCGATATCGAGGTGGCGCTTGCCGCCCATGACGAACAGCTCGCCGAACATGGCGGCGCCGCTGGATTGCGCGATCGATCGATGTTGGAGAGCGCGCTTGCTCGTCCACTCAACCTGCTGGCCTATGGCGAACCGGATGTGGCGGACCTTGCGGCCAGCTACGCATTCTGGATCGCGCGAAATCATCCCTTCGTCGACGGTGACAAGCGTACCGCGCTGGTGGTGAGCGAAACGTTCCTGCTGCTCAACGGCTATGTGCTGAACGCATCCAATGTCGAATTGGTCGTGACGTTCCTGGCGCTGGCGGCGGGGGACATGGATACGGCAGCACTCGCCGCCTGGTTCCGCGCGCACATTGCGTGAGTCCGGAACGGGAATGGCCGCCGGCGTACAGGACGCCGGCGGCCACCTTTCCTCCCCAGGAAACTCTCTGGCCATCGGTTAGCGGCTGTCCGCAGCCGTCGTCAGCAGCGCGGCGCAACCGGGTGAAGTCACCGTGTCCACACGCTGACACTCCGTTCCGTCATGCTGTAAGGAATTGACAAGACGCCCCGTACCGGACATTCGAACGGGAGGGGGAGACAGTGATGGCGGAGCGTAAATTGTTTGCCGGCCATGCCGTGCGCCGGCTGCGGCGGCAGGCAGGCCTGACCCAGGCGGCGATGGCGGAGGCGCTGGCGATCTCGTCGAGCTACCTCAACCTCGTCGAGCGCAACCAGCGGCCGCTGTCCGCAGCCTTGCTCGTCAAGCTCGCCGAATCGTTCGACTTCGATCCGCGGGCGCTGACCGCCGGCGAACCCGGCGGCGGCGAGGCGGCGATGCGCCGCCGCTTGGCGGACCCGATATTCGCCGACCTGGAGATCGACCGCAACGAAGTGGGCGAATGGCTCGCCGGCGCGCCGGGCGGGGCGGAAGCCTTCGCGCGGACCTACGACCGGCTCGGCGCGGGCGGCGGCAGCGGGGCGGACCATGTCGACCCCGTGGCCGAGGTGCGGCGCGAGATCGAGCGCTGGCGCGGCCATTTCGCCGACCTCGACGGCATGGCGGAGGCCTTGGCCGACGAACTGCGGCTGGGGGCGGGCGATCTCTATGGCGCGATCGCCGAGCGGCTGCGCGTCAAGCACCAGCTGACCATCCGCATCCTGCCCGTCGACGTGATGCCCGATCTGTTGCGCCGGCTCGACCTGCATGCGCGGCAGTTGCAGCTGAGCGAAACGCTCGATTCCGCCTCGCGCACCTTTGCCGCCGCCTACCAGCTGGCGCAGATCGAGGCGCGGGCGGAGATCGAGGCGCTGGCCAAGGGCGCGGGGTTCGCCGATCGTTCGTCGGAGCGGCTGTTCCGCCGCCACCTCGCCAGCTATTTCGCCGCGGCGGTGATGATGCCCTACGCGCGCTTCCTGCGGGCGTGCGAGACGACGGGCTATGATTTCGAGCTGCTGCAACGCCGCTTCGGCGCGGGCTTCGAACAGGTCGCGCATCGGCTGACGACGCTGCACCGCGTCGGCGCGCGCGGCCTGCCGTTCTTCCTCATCCGGATCGACCGCGCCGGACAATGTTCGAAGCGCTTCTCCGGCGCGAGCGTCTCGCCGCTCGCCGAGGCGGAGGGGCGGTGTCCCCTGTGGCGGCTGCATCACGCCTTCGACCGGCCCGGTGCGCTGGCGGTGCAACTGGTCGAGCTGGAGGATGGCGCGCGCTGGCTGACGATCGCGCGCACCGTGACGCCGCAGCGGCGGCGCTATGGCGGCGTGCTGGCGGAGTTCGCCGTCGGGCTCGGCGTGGCGGCGGACCTGGGCGGCGCGCTGGCGGTGGCGCGCGGCGTCGACCTGCGGGGCGATGCGACGCCGATCGGCCTCGGCTGCCGCGCCTGCCACCGGACCGATTGCCCGCAGCGTTCGGCGCCCCCCACCGGCCGCGCCCTGCTCATCAACGAGCGCGACCGCGGCGTGTCTGGCTTCACCTTTGCCGGAGATTGATTGTAGGAAAAGTTACAACCGCACAGAGATAACGCCGGTAGTGTGACAAGTGCACTCCGATTATCGGCCGCGCGCCGTCGAATCGGCTGTCATTTTCTATACACCGCCTCGCATCGGAACCAGCGAGGGACGTGACCATGACCTACCAGCAGCAGATCGGCGGCGCCCACCAGCTCATCGGCGGGCAGCCGACATGGGGCGGCATCGATGCGGAGGCTGTCGCGCGCATGCAGCTTCAGAACCGTTTCCGCACGGGCCTGGACATCGCGCGCTACACCGCCGCGATCATGCGGAGGGACATGGCGGCCTATGACGCCGATCCCGCGGCCTACACCCAGTCGCTTGGTTGCTGGCACGGCTTCATCGGCCAGCAGAAGATGATCGCGGTCAAGAAGCATTTCGGCACCACGCAGGGCCGCTACCTGTACCTGTCCGGCTGGATGGTCGCCGCGCTGCGCAGCCAGTTCGGTCCGCTGCCCGATCAGTCCATGCACGAAAAGACGAGCGTCCCCGCCCTGATCGAAGAGCTCTACACCTTCCTCCGCCAGGCCGATGCGCGCGAACTCGGCTTGCTGTTCCGCGATCTCGACAGGGCGCGCGAGGCAGGCAATGAGGTCGAGGCGCAGCGGATCAGCCACGCCATCGATACGCACCAAACCCATGTCGTGCCGATCATCGCCGATATCGACGCGGGCTTCGGCAATGCCGAGGCGACCTATCTGCTGGCCAGGAAGATGATCGAGGCGGGCGCCTGCGCCCTGCAGATCGAGAACCAGGTCAGCGACGAAAAGCAATGCGGCCATCAGGACGGCAAGGTCACCGTGCCGCACGAGGACTTCCTCGCCAAGGTGCGCGCCTGCCGCTACGCCTTCCTCGAACTGGGCGTGGAGGACGGCATCATCGTCACCCGCACCGATTCGCTGGGTGCGGGCCTGACCAAGCAGATCGCCTATTCCAGGGAAGCGGGCGACCTCGGCGATCAGTATAACGCCTTCCTCGACTGCGAACCCGTCGAGGCGACCGATATCGGCAGCGGCGACGTTCTCATCGCGCGCGAGGGCCGGTTGCTGCGACCCAAGCGCCTGCCGTCGAACCTGTTCCAGTTCCGCGAGGGTACCGGGGCGGATCGCTGCGTGCTCGATTGCATCACCAGCCTGCAGAACGGCGCCGACCTGCTGTGGATCGAAACGGAAAAGCCGCACATCGAACAGATCGCCAGGATGGTCGATCGCATCCGCGCGGTCGTGCCGAACGCCAAGCTCGTCTACAACAACTCACCCAGCTTCAACTGGACGCTCAACTTCCGCCAGCAGGTGTACGATGCCTGGACCGAGGCGGGGCAGGACGTGTCGGGCTATGATCGTGCGCGGCTGATGAGCGCCGACTATGACGGCACGCCGCTGGCGGACGAAGCCGACGAGCGCATCCGCACCTTCCAGAAGGATGCGAGCGCACGTGCCGGCATCTTCCACCATCTCATCACCCTGCCCACCTATCATACGGCGGCGCTGTCCACCGACACGCTGGCGCGCGACTATTTCGGCGAGGCGGGCATGCTCGGCTATGTGAAGGAGGTGCAGCGCCGCGAGATCCGCGAAGGCATCGCCTGCGTGAAGCACCAGAACATGTCCGGCTCCGACATCGGCGACGACCACAAGGACTATTTCGCCGGCGAGGCCGCGTTGAAGGCGGGCGGCGCACACAACACGATGAACCAGTTCGCGGCCTGAAGGGGAGGGGCGCTAGCCTCCCCGTGGTCATCCCCGCGCAGGCGGGGATGACGGCGACTGAGGGTCAGGCCCCCGCGGCGTCGAGCCGGTTGAGCTGCTCCTTGCTCAGCGCCAGGGTCATCGCGGGCAGCAGGTCCTCGACCTGCTCCACCCGCGTCGCGCTGGCGATCGGCGCGGTGACGCCGGGCTGGGCGATCAGCCAGGCGAGCGCGATCTGGGCATGGGTGGCGCCGGTGTCTTCGGCGACATCGTCCATCGCGGCGAGGACCGCCGCGCCCTTGCCCTCGAGCAGATCGCCCATGCGGCCGCCGCGCACGCTCTGGTTCAGGTCGTCGCGGTTGCGATACTTGCCGGTGAGGAAGCCGGAGGCGAGGCCATAATAGGGCAGCACGCCGATATTCTCGGTGACGCAATAATCCTGCAACTCGCCTTCGAACGTGTGGCGGCTGACCAGGTTATATTCGGGTTGCAGCACGTGATAGCGCGGCAGGCCGCTCGCCTTGGCGGCATCGACCGCCGACTTGAGGCGGCCGGCATGGAAGTTGGAGGCGCCGATCACCCGCACCTTGCCGGCGTCGATCAGCCGGCCGAACGCGTCCAGCACCGCCTCCTGCGGCACCGACTCGTCATCCTGATGGGCGTAATAGAGGTCGATCCGATCGGTGCCGAGGCGGCGCAGCGACGCTTCCGCCGCGGCGGCGATGCGGGCAGGGGCCAGTTTCTCGCCGCCCTCGCCGGGCAGCATGCCGACTTTGGTCGCGATCAGCACCTCGTCGCGCTTGCCGCTCGTCTTCAGCCATTCGCCGATCATCGTTTCCGATTCGCCGCCGCCATGGCCATCGACCCAGGCCGAATAGACGTCGGCGGTGTCGATCATCGTGCCGCCGCCAGCGACGAAGGCGTCGAGCACGGCAAAACTCGCCTGCCGGTCGGCGGTCCAGCCGAACACGTTGCCGCCGAGCACCAGCGGCGCGATGCGAAGGTCGGTGGAGCCCAGGCGGCGCAGGTCGGTCATCGGTCGTCCGTATCGTTGGAGGTGACGGCATCGAGATCGACGCTGTTGGCATCGAGCATCGCGGCGGCGTCGTTCAATTGTGCGGCCTCGTCGGCCGAAACGGCACCGGGATCGTCGCTGCGCCCCGGCGAACAGGCGGGAAGGGTGGCGAGGAGCATCAGGGGAAGGCCCAGTGCGGCGATGACACGTTGCATGGCCACGGACCTTCCCCCGATCGATCCGAAGATCAATCCTTCAGCGCACGTCCGGCGCGTTCGAGCGTGTTGCCCGTCGCGTCGGCGGCGCGATCGGCGGCGTTGGAGATCGCCGCGCCGGCGCGGTCGGCGCCGCGATCGATCCGGGCACCGGCATTGTCGCTCGCCCGCGCGATATCGTCGCCGGCATTGTCGAGGTGGCGTTCGGCCGAACCGAAGGCGCGATCGGTGGCGGCATCGACATCGCTCACCGCGTTGCGGGTCGTCGCCTCGGTGTCGGCGGCGATCGCATTGCCCGCCTGCGCCGTCTGGTCCTGGGCATTCTGGCTGCACGCGGCAAGGCCGATGGCCAGCGGCGCAGCGAGGATCAGCAGGCGTTTCATAGGTTTCTCCCTTGATGACTCAACCTCGCGCAAACGCAGGATAAGCGCTTCGGGTCCGCGTTGACCCCATATAAAGATATCTTTATATGTTGAAGCGCGATGACCCTGGCGCTCGACATCTTCCGTGCTCTTGCCGATGCGACGCGGCTGCGCATCTTCTCGCTGCTGCGCTCGATGGAGCTGTCGGTGGGCGAATTGGCGCAGGTGCTGGGGCAAAGCCAGCCGCGCGTCAGCCGGCATGTGAAGATCCTGTGCGATGCCGGCCTTGCCGAACGCCGCAAGGAAGGCAGCTGGGTGTTCGTCGCGCTCGGCCGTGCGGCGGCGACCGCCCCCGTCGCCGCGGCGATCGACCAGTGGAGCCGGGCCGAACCCGATCACTGGGCGCTCGCCGATGTCGCGCGGCTCGCCGCGGTGCGCGCCGATCGGGCCGCGAGTGCCGCCGCCTGGTTCGAAGGGCATGCCGACGAATGGGATGCGATCCGCTCACTGCACGTCGCCGAGAGCGAGGTGGAGGCGGCGATGGCCGGCGTGCTGGGGGCAGGGCCGCTCGGCAGCCTGATCGATATCGGCACCGGCACCGGGCGGATGCTCGAACTGTTCGGCGCCCAGGCGGACAGCGCGCTCGGCATCGATCGCTCGTCGGAGATGCTGCGTCTCGCCCGCGCCAAGCTGCACGACCGGCCCAATACCGAATTGCGCCAAGCGGACCTGTACGCGCTGCCGATGGCGGATGGCGCGGCGGACGTCGCGATCCTGCACCACGTTCTCCACTTCGCGCAGCAGCCGGGTGCGGCGATCGCCGAGGCGGCGCGGGTGCTGGCGCCGGGCGGGCGGCTGCTGATCGCGGATTTCGCCCCGCACGATCGCGAGGACCTGCGCCAGCGCGATGCGCATACGCGGCTGGGCTTCGCCGACGAGCAGATCGCGGGCTGGTTCGACAATGCCGGTCTTGCCCTTGCCCGGACCGAGACGTTGCAGGGTGGAGAGTTGACGGTGACTCTGTGGCTCGGCGTGAAGTCCGTCCTGCGCCGGGTCGAAGGGCCGGGTATCAATTTGCGTGAGGTGAAAGCGGCATGACGATCTCGGTGAACCAGCTGGAAGAGGCGCAGATCGCCCTCAAGGCACCGCTCTATGCGGACGTGGCCGGCGACCTCGACGTGTCGTTCGAGTTCTTCCCGCCCAAGAGCGAGAAGATGGAGGAGCAATTGTGGGACGCGGTGCGCACGCTCGAACCGCTCGCCCCCAGCTTCGTCTCGGTCACCTATGGTGCGGGCGGATCGACGCGCGAGCGCACGCATGCGACGGTGGCGCGCATCCAGCGCGAAACCAGCCTCGCCGCCGCCGCGCACCTGACCTGCGTCGAGGCGACCAAGGCGGAGATCGACCAGGTGGCCGAGGAATATTGGGCGGCGGGCGTGCGCCACATCGTCGCGCTGCGCGGCGATCCGCCGGCGCAGGGGCAGAAGTTCGCCAGCCATCCCGGCGGCTATGAGAATGCGGCGGCGCTGGTCGCCGGCCTCAAGCGGCTGCACCCGTTCGAGATCTCGGTCGCGGCCTATCCCGAATGCCATCCGGATTCGCTCAGCGTCGATGCCGACCTCGACAATCTCAAGGCGAAGCTGGATGCGGGCGCGACCCGCGCGATCACGCAGTTCTTCCACGAGCCCGAAACCTTCTTCCGCTATCGCGACAAGGTGGCGGCGGCGGGGATCACCGCCGAGATCGTGCCGGGGATCATGCCGGTCACCAATTTCGCCAGCGTCGTGCGGATGAGCGCGATGTGCGGCACCGAGGTGCCGGCGTGGATGGCGCGGCTGTTCGACGGGCTGGAGGATCATCCCGCCGCGCGCCAGCTGATCGCCGCGACGCTGGCGGCGGAACTGAGCCGCAAGCTGTATGCGGGCGGCGTCAAGTCTCTCCATTTCTACACGCTCAACCGGGCCGAACTGTCCTTCGCGATCTGCCACCTGCTCGGCGTGCGCGCGAAGCCGGTGAGTGCGGCGGCCGCGGCGGCGTAGCGATCGTGATCCTCCCCGGCACGGGGAGGGGGACCAGCCGAAGGCTGGTGGAGGGGGCTCTCCACTGGCGGCATCGTGTGAGGAGAGCCCCCTCCACCCCTCGGCTTTGCCGAGCGGTCCCCCTCCCCGTGCCGGGGAGGATTTGGAAGTCAAATGACCATTCGCGACACCTTCCTGGCCGAAGCCGCCAAGCGCATCCTCATCACGGACGGCGCGTTCGGCACGGAAATCCAGAACTGGAAACTGACCGAGGCGGATTACGCCGGCAGCCTCGGCCTGACCCACGACCAGAAGGGCAACAACGACATTCTGGCACTCACCAAGCCGGAGGTGCCGGCCGCCATCCATCGCGCCTATTTCGAGGCGGGGGCGGATATCGCCGAAACCAACACCTTCTCGGCCAACCGCATCAGTCAGGCCGATTACGGCGCCGAGCATCTGGTGCGCGAGATCAACGTCGAGAGCGCGGCGATAGCGCGCCGGATCGCCGACGAATATGCCGCGCGCGACGGCCGCCCACGCTTCGTCGCCGGCGCGATCGGCCCGACCAACAAGACGCTGTCGCTCTCCCCCGACGTCAACGATCCCGGCTACCGTGAGATCGATTTCGATTACCTGAAGGACGTGTATCGCGAACAGATCGACGCTCTGGTCGAAGGCGGCGCTGATTTCATCCTGATCGAAACCGTCTTCGACACCCTGAACGCCAAGGCGGGGATCATGGCGACGCTGGAGGCCGCCGACGCGCTCGGCCGCGACCTGCCGCTGATGCTGTCGATGACGCTGACCGACCTTTCCGGGCGCAACCTGTCGGGTCATACCGTGGAGGCGTTCTGGCACGCGGTGCGGCATGCGCGGCCGGTGACGATCGGACTCAACTGTTCGTTCGGGGCGGAGCAGCTGCGCCCGCACGTCAAGACGCTGTCGGATATCTGCGACACGCTCATCATGGTCTACCCCAACGCCGGCCTGCCCAACGAGCTGGGCGCCTATGACGAGGAACCGGCGACGACCGCCGGCCTGGTCGGCGAATGGGCGAAAGGGAGCCAGGTCAACGTGCTCGGCGGCTGCTGCGGATCGACACCGGCGCATATCCGGGCGATCGCCGACATGGCGCGGGGGGTTGCGCCGCGCAGCATCCCGACGCCGCCGGTGCGCACGCGGCTCGCCGGACTGGAGCCGTTCACGATGGCGGCCTAGCCGAAATCCTCCCCAGCACGGGGAGGGGGACCATGCGCAGCATGGTGGAGGGGGTTCTCCACATCCGATATCGCTGGTGGAGAGCCCCCTCCACCCCTCGGCTTCGCCGAGCGGTCCCCCTCCCCGTACCGGGGAGGATTTGAAGAAGAAACGATGACCAACTCCTCCGCCCAGTTCGTCAACATCGGCGAGCGCACCAACGTCACCGGTTCGGCGGCGTTCAAGAAGCTCATCATGGCCGGCGACTATACCCGCGCGGTCGAGGTCGCGCGCAGCCAGGTCGAGAACGGCGCGCAGGTGGTCGACGTCAACATGGACGAAGGGCTGCTCGACGCCGAGCATGCGATGACCACCTTCCTCAAGCTGATCGCCGCCGAGCCCGATATCGCACGCGTGCCGATCATGATCGACAGCTCGAAATGGAGCGTGATCGAGGCGGGGCTGAAATGCGTCAGCGGCAAGCCGATCGTCAATTCGATCAGCATGAAGGAAGGCGAGGAATCGTTCCTCCATTACGCCAGGCGCTGCATGGCCTATGGCGCTGCGGTGGTCGTCATGGCGTTCGACGAAGGCGGGCAGGCGGACACGCAGGCGCGCAAGGTGGAGATCTGTGCGCGCGCCTACGACCTGCTGATGGGCATCGGCTTCCCGCCCGAAGATATCATCTTCGACCCCAACATCTTCGCGGTGGCGACGGGGATCGAAGAACACAACAATTACGGCGTCGACTTCATCGAGGCGTGCCGGGAGATCAAGGCGCGCTGTCCGCACGTCCATATCTCCGGCGGCCTGTCGAACCTCTCCTTCAGCTTCCGCGGCAACGAGCCGGTGCGCCGCGCGATGCATTCGGTGTTCCTCTACCACGCCATCCCCGCGGGCATGGACATGGGGATCGTCAATGCGGGCCAGCTCGACGTCTATGACACGATCGATCCCGAGCTGCGCACCGCATGTGAGGACGTCATCCTCAACCGCGATCCCGAGGCGGGCGACCGGCTGGTCGCGCTCGCCGAACGCTTCCGCGGCACCGATGCGGTGGCGGAGAAGGCAGCGGCGGAATGGCGCGGGCTCGATGTCGTCAAGCGGCTCGAATATGCGCTGGTCAAGGGCATCGACGCGCATGTCGTCGAGGATACCGAGGAATGCCGCCAGGCGTTCGCGCGCCCGATCGAGGTGATCGAAGGCCCGCTGATGGACGGCATGAACGTGGTCGGCGACCTGTTCGGCAGCGGCAAGATGTTCCTGCCGCAGGTGGTGAAATCGGCGCGCGTGATGAAGAAGGCGGTGGCGCACCTGCTGCCGTTCATCGAGGCAGCGAAGGAGCCGGGCGCGAAGGGCAAGGGGCGGATCGTGCTCGCCACCGTCAAGGGCGACGTGCACGATATCGGCAAAAACATCGTCGGCGTCGTGCTCCAGTGCAACGGGTTCGAGGTGGTCGATTTGGGGGTGATGGTGCCCTGGTCGAAGATCCTGGAGGCGGCGAACGAGAACGATGCCGACATGATCGGCCTGTCGGGCCTCATCACGCCGAGCCTTGATGAAATGGTGACCGTCGCCGAGGAGATGAAGCGGGCGGGCATGACGATGCCGCTGCTGATCGGCGGCGCGACCACGTCCAAGGTACATACCGCGCTGCGCATCTCGCCGGCCTATGACGGACCGATCGTCCATGTGCTCGACGCGAGCCGCGCGGTCGGCGTCGCGACGACGCTGGTCAGCGACACGCAGCGCGATGCCTATGTCGAAGGCGTCGCCGCCGATTACCAGAAGGTGCGCGATGCGCGCGCGGGCAAGGGGCAGAACGACCTGCTGCCGCTCGCCGAGGCGCGCGCACGCGGCTTCACGGCGGACATGGCGCTGAAGGCACCGCCGGTGGCGCAGCCCGGCGTTCACGTGTTCGACGACTGGGACCTTGCCGACCTGCGCCAGTATATCGACTGGACGCCGTTCTTCCGGGCGTGGGAGCTTGCCGGCAACTTTCCCGCCATCCTCACCGACGACGTGGTCGGCGCCAGCGCGAGCGGCCTGTACGAGGATGCGCAGGCGATGCTCGACCGCATCGTCGCGGAGAAATGGCTGACCGCGCGCGGCGTCGCCGGGCTATGGCCGTGCCATCGCCACGACGACGATGTGTGGGTCCACACCCGCCACCACGAAGCGCATCGCAGCCCCGACGGCGCGAGCATTCCGGAAGGCTTCCATATCCCCAGCCTCGATCGCGCCGGCGAGGAGAGCGTCCGCCTGCCGTTCCTGCGCCAGCAGATCGCCAAGCGCGAAGGGCGGGCCAATATGTGCCTCGCCGACTTCATCGATCCGGCCGGCGACTGGATGGGCGGCTTCGCGGTCGGCATCCACGGCATCGAGCCGCATCTCGCGCGCTACAAGGCCGATAACGACGACTACAACGATATCCTGCTGAAGGCGCTCGCCGACCGCCTGGCAGAGGCCTTCGCGGAAGCGCTGCACGCGCACGTCCGCCGCGTGCTATGGGGCTATGCGCCGGACGAGCAGCTGACCAACGAGGCGCTGATCCGCGAGCAATATCGCGGCATCCGCCCGGCGCCGGGCTATCCGGCGTGCCCCGAGCATTCGCTGAAGCGCACGCTGTTCGCGATGCTCGATGCGGAAGCCAACGTGGGGCTGGAGCTCACCGAAAGCTTCGCGATGCTGCCGACCGCGGCGGTCAGCGGCTTCTACTTCGGTCACGGCCAGGCGGAATATTTCGGCGTCGCGCGGATCGGGCAGGATCAGGTGGCCGATTATGCGGCGCGTCGCGGTGTCGAGATCCAGCAGGCGGAGCGCTGGTTGAGGCCGAACCTGGACTGAATGGGGCAATAGCGCCCTCTCCAGTTCGTCGTTGCGAGCGTAGCGCGGCAATCCAGGGCGTCATGGTCCGGCCCTGGATTGCCGCGCTATGCTCGCAATGACGGGGGGCGTTCAGAACCCCCGCTTCGCCAGCCCCGGATCGCGCCGGAGGATCGGCGCGACGACGGGGATCGTCATCATCGTGCTAGCGATCGCCATCAGCAGCAGCGCGGTGAACGTCTCGTTGGTGATGATCTTCTTGTCCAACAGGATGTTGACGAAGATAATCATGATGAGCGCCTTGGTCTGGAGCAGCCAGCCGATCGCCTTGATGTCGCTCCTGGGCCATTTGAGGATGCGGCCGGCGATGCCGATCCCGGCGAGCTTGCCGCCGACCGAGGCGGCGAGCAGCAGCGCGGCGGCGGCGAACACCGTGGCGCCGCCGACGCCCCATTGCGTCTTCAGGCCGGTCGACAGGAAATAGACCGGCATCACGGCCAGCAGCAGCATCTGCCGGAACCGGTCCATGCGGTCTTCGCCGAACCAATGCGCATCGAGCACTGCGCCCGCCAGGAACGCGCCGACCATGAAGTGCAGCCCGGCCCAGTCCGCCGCGAAGCCGCACAGCGCCAGCCAGATCAGCCCGACGTACCAGCGGTCGTTCTCGGCCAGCATGCGCATCAGCTTGCGGATCGCCCAGGTGGCGATGGCGAAGCCGACCAGGAAGCCGCCCTGCCGGCTGACGCGTTCCCAATCGAGCAGGATCAGTGCCAGCACGCCCCAGATCGCGATATCGTCGAGGCTGGCGTAGCGCAGCACGCGCTGGCCGAGCGGCGCGCGCAGGATGGCAAGCTTTTCCATCAGCAGCACGAGGATGGGAAGCGCGGTCACCGCGCAGGCCATGCCGATGCCGAGCACCACCTGCCACCCCGCGCCCTCCGGCCCGCGCCAGCCGGGATAGCGGAGCATGAACAGCGCCGCGAGGCTGCCGGCGAGCAGCGGCACGCCGAGCGCGAGGCCGGCGGTGACCCCCGTCTCGCGCCGCCGCTTCCATGCCTCGCCCACGTCGAGCTCCAGCCCGGCCACCCACACGAACAGCATCACCGCCCACCAGGCGATGCCGTTCAACGCGGAGAGCGTCGCCGGTGCGAAGACGAAGGCGTAGTAATCGGGGAAGACGGCGCCGAGCACCCCCGGCCCGAGCAGGATGCCGCCCATGATCTGCACGACGACCAGCGGCGCCCAGTAATCGGTCCGCCCGACCCGCCAGATCAGCCAGGGAACGGTGAAGATGATGAGAATGGCGAGGAGGAACACCTCCGTCGCGGACATGGCGTGCATCGTGTGTCGATCCCCCCCGGGCGTTTCGGGGCCGAGCCTAGCCGAGCGTCGGGCGGGCGCGCAATCGGCGGAATGGCTCATACCGGGACAAAGGGCAGGGACGGTAAGGCCTTGGCGCCGGACCAGGTCGCATTAACCGCGAATCCGGCTGGCCCGGCGGCGGCGGGCAGGGGCAGGACGGGCCATGACCCGCGCGCTCCTCGCCCTTGCCCTTATCGCCGCTCCTGCCTTTGCGCAAAGCGGCATGCCCTTCACCGTCGCCGAAACCGGGCAGGGCTTTTCCGACCTGCAGGAGGCGGTGTCGTCGGTCAGGATGGGGACGGCGACGATCCTGATCGCGCCCGGCGTCTATCGCCAGTGCGCGGTGCAGCAGGGCGGCCGCATCACCTTCAAGGCCGTGCAGCCGGGCACCGCGATCTTCGAGAAGGAAACGTGCGAGGACAAAGCGGCACTGGTGCTGCGCGGCCAGGGATCGGCGGTCGATGGCCTCGTCTTCCGCGGCTACAGCGTCTCCGACGGCAACGGCGCCGGCATTCGCGCCGAGATGGGCGACCTCACCGTCACCAACGCGATGTTCCTCGACAGCCAGGAAGGCATCCTCGGCGGCGAGCCGACCGGCCAGCGGATCACCATCGACCATTCGACCTTCTCGGGCCTCGGCCAGTGCGACGAGGCGGTGAACTGCTCCCACGCCGTCTACCTCGGCAACAAGGGGCAGGTGACGATCACCAATTGCCGCTTCGAGCGCGGCACCGGCGGCCATTACGTCAAGCTGCGCGTCCCCAACGTGACGATCACCGACAACAGCTTCGACGATACCGCCGGTCGCAAGACCAATTACATGATCGACCTGCCCGACGGCGCCCGCGGCCTGATCGCGCGCAACACCTTCGTGCAAGGCAAGGGCAAGGAGAACGCCAGCGGCCTGATCGTCGTCGCTGCCGAGAACCGCACCTTTCCCTCGGCAGGCCTGCGCATTGAGGACAATGACGCGCGCATGGCCCCCGGCGCCCCCGGCAACCCCGCCTTCGTCGCCGACCTCAGCCACCAGCGCCTGGCGGTCGGCGCGAACCGGCTGGGGCCGGGCATCCGGATGTTCGAGACGCGGTAGGGACGAGCCTTGCTCGTCACTTAGGCTTCCCGGGGCGGTGCGAAGAACGGCCTAGCGCAGCCGCCGCGGGTCGATCACCGCGTGGCGGATGCGCGTGCGGTTCCAGGTGTAGGTGACGTGGACCAGCCCGTCTCGCGTCTGGATCACGGCGGGATAGGCATAGCCGTCCGGCATCGGCCTGGCCTCCAGCGTCAGCACGTTGCGCCAGCGGATGCCGTCATCGGAAAGCCCGACGTTGAGTGGATAGCGCGGGCCGTTGCCGGGCGTATCCGGTCGATGCGCGCTATGGTTGTAGACGATCAGCTGCCGTCCGTCCTTCAGCGTCACCGCGTCGGTGCCGCTGTTGGGATTGGGCAGGTCGATCGCGGCGAGCGGCGACCATGTCCGCCCATCGTCGCGCGACCAGCTCATCGCCAGTGCGCCCTGCCGCGTCCGCGCGACGAGTTCGAGGCGGCCGTCGGGAAAGGTCAGCACGCTCGGCTGGATCGCCTCGATCCCCATCGGCGAGGCGATGGGGGCGCCCGCCTGCCAGGTCGCGCCGCGGTCCGTGGAGCGTTCCATCCGCAGGAACCAGTGGTTGCGCTCCGGCGTCCCTTCCTCACGGCTCGACGGTGACAGCCAGGTGCCGCCGGGCGTCACCACCGGCTTGTTCTTGATCGGGCCGAGGATGCCGTCGGGCAGACGGCGCGGTGGGCTCCAGTGCCGGCCGTCGTCGGTAGACGTGATGACCATGCCCCACCAGTCGCGCGGAGACGGACCGACCTTGTAGAACAGCTGCAGCGGCGCGCCCGGCGGCGCGAACAACACCGGGTTCCACGTCGGGTAGACCTTGCCGTCGGGGCTGCGCCCGTCGGCGACCGGCACCGGCCTGTCCCAGCCGGCCTTGCCGCGCCGGGCGAACCAGATGCGAACATCGGGCCGGCTTTCGCCGCTGCCGCCGAACCATGCCGCCGCCAGCGTGCCGTTGCCGAGTTCGACCAGCGTCGAGGCATGCGCCTGCGGATAGGGCGGGGCGGGATCGACGAACTCGGACGTGACGACTGCCGCAGGCCTTTGCGCGAGTGCAGGGACACCGGCGGTGAACGACACGGCGAGGACGCAAGACAGAAAGGTCCGCGCGGTTCTCACCGCGTTGCCGCGCACGTGTCGCCCGCACCGGGATCGAGGTCGAGACAGCGGCCGTCCAGCCCCTTCACCGGCAGCCCGATCTGCGCGGCGAGCGTCGGTGCGATGTCGACCGTCTCCACCGACAGCGGCTGTTCGAACCCCGCCATCCCCTTGCGCCAGAACAGGATCGGCACGCGGCGGTCGTAATCCCACGGCGAGCCGTGCGTCTCGACATAGCCGGGCTTCGGCGTCTCGATCGTCGTTACCCGCGGTTTCAGCAGGACGAGCAGGTCGCCCGACACCTGCGGGTTGAACGAGGCGCGGGCGCGTTCCAGCAGCGTCCAGGTTTCCGGCGGCGTGGTGGCGATCGGCTGCGCGGCGATCTGCGCCTTGGTGAAGGCGGCGGCGACCTGCGGCATGGCGGCGAAGCGCTTCTGCGCCTCGGCGAGCACGCGCGGGCGCAAGCGCGCCGGCAGGTCCTTCGCCAGATAGACGTCGCCCTCGGCACCGATCAGCGCCGGCCCCTTGATGCCGAGTGCCGCGGTGATCTGCGCGTCGATCGCCGTGATCGACGTGTCGGCGTGGACGTGTTCCTCCATCGGCATGGCGCGCTGCTGCTGCCGTTCGGTCATGTCGTGCGCGCCATGATCGGCGGTCAGCACCACCTCGTAGTCGAGGCCCCAGCTGTCGAGCGTCGCGAAGAAGCTGCCGAGCGTCTGGTCGAGCTGGTCCATCTGGATGCACATCTCGGCGCCCTGCGTACCGAGCGAATGGCCGATGTAGTCGGTCGCCGACGCACCGATATCGATGATATCGGTTTCCGGCCCCCGGCCCAGCTTCATGTCCTGGATCAGCCCGGCGGCGATCGCGAACACCGCGGCGTCGCTCGCCGGCGAGGCGCGGAAGCCCTTGAGGTCGCCGGCCTCGCGCGCGAAGCGGCCCTGGCCGAACACCTTGCCCGCCACCGTGATCGGCCGGTCGAGCGCCTGGCAATAGGCGGGCAGCGGCAGCGGCTCCTGCGGGCGGGCGATCAACGCGGCGACCGCGTCGCGCCCGCGCTGCACCGCGCGTGGCACGGCCCGGCCGGCGTAGGACGAATAGGTCTTGCCATCCCACCACCACAGTTCGTCGACCTTGTGGCCACCCATCATCACCGCGGCGCGATCCTTGCCCGCCACCGAAACGACGCGCGTCGCGGGCCGCGCGGTCTTCATCATCTCGCCCAGCGTCGGCACCTTCAGATGCTTGTCGCTGACCACGTAATGTTCGTGGTCGGTGCCCGGAACGGTTTCGTCCTCGCTGCAATAGACCGTCTTGTCGGCCCGCGCGACCGATTGGTCGATCCAGTTGTTGGCGACGATGCCGGTATGCGCCGGACGCATGCCGGTGAGGATGGTCGAGTGGCCGGGGCAGGTTTCGGTCGCCGCATGGCTCTGATAGCCCGAGGGGAACACGGCGCCGCCCAGCAGGCGGGTGAAGCCGCCGGTGAAGCGGTTGCGATATTGCTGGAACAGATCGGCGGAGAACTGGTCCACCGAGATGACGACGATCAGCCTGGGCGGCGTGGTCGGGGCCGGGGCGGGGGCGGCGGGAGCCGGAGCCGGGGCCTGTTGTGCGGATACTGCTGATGCGGCGGAGGCGAGCAGGAGGGCGGCGATCAGCGCTTTCATCGGGGACACTCGTGTTGCGGGGCCGGGGTCGCTATGACGGCGGGCGATGGAACGGGCAAGGACGGCAAATCGGATGGCGTATCGGACGATCGGGGCGATGCGCGCGCTGTGTTGCGTGGTGATGACGCTGGTCGCGGCGCTGTGGGCACAGGCGGCGGCGGCCGACCTTGCGCCGGCGAATGGCCCCAAGCACCTCGCCATGCGGCTGGTCGCCGACACCGATGCGCCGCGCCCGGGGCAGGCGGTGACGCTGGCGATCGATACCCGGCCGGAACAGGGCTGGCACGGCTATTGGCGCAATCCCGGCGATGCCGGCTTCGCGCCGTCCTTCGCCTGGACGCTGCCCAAGGGCGCGCGCGTCGATGCCGAGCCGCAATGGCCCGTACCGACGACATTGCTCGTCGCCGGCCTGATGAACTACGTCTACGAGGCGCCTTATGCGCCGCTGGTGACGCTGCACGTGCCCGATGGACTGGCCAAGGGCATGCCGCTGCCGGTCCGGCTGGCGATCAACTATCTGGTCTGCACCGACACGATCTGCGTGCCCGAAACGCAGGATCTCAGCCTCGACCTGACGATCGGCGACGGTACGCCCGCGCATCGTGCCGATTTCGATCGCTGGCGTGCGGCCATTCCCAAACCGCTCGATGCGGCCGGCACCTATCAGGTGAAGGATGGCAAGCTCGTCATCGCCGTGCCGCTGCCGGCGGCGGCAAAGGTCGACAACCCGGCCTTCTTCCCGTTCGGCCCCGATATGGTCCGCTATGCCGCGCCGCAGACGGTGACCCGCGACGGCGACCGCCTGCTGATCGCCACCGATGGCACGCCGAAAGGGCCGATCGCCGGCGTGCTGCGCATCGGCCCCGATCTCGGCCTGACGATCAAGGCCACGGCCGGCGCCGTGACGCTGCCGACCGATCGCAGTGGCTGGCAGGCGGCGCTGCTCGCCTTCGCGGGGGCGGTGCTCGGCGGGTTGATCCTCAACATCATGCCCTGCGTCTTTCCGATCCTCAGCCTGAAGGCATTGCACCTCGCGCGTGGTGGCGGCGACAGCGAACGGACCGCGCGGATCGATGCCCTCGGTTACGCGCTGGGCGCGGTGCTGATGTGCGTCGGGCTCGGCGCGCTGATCCTGGCGTTGCGGGCGGGCGGATCGGCGGTCGGCTGGGCGTTCCAGTTGCAGGACCCGCGCATCGTCGTGCTGCTGATCGCGCTGACGTTCGCGATCACGCTCAACCTCGCCGGGCGGTTCGAGGTGCCGGTGCCGGCCTTCGCCAGCCACGGCGGTGCGGCGGGATCGGTGGCGACCGGCGCACTCGCCGCCTTCGTCGCGACGCCATGCAGCGGCCCGTTCATGGGCGCGGCCCTGGGGGCGGCGCTGGTGCTGCCGTGGCCGGCGGCGCTGGCGGTGTTCGCCGGACTGGGGCTGGGGCTCGCGCTGCCGTTCATCGCCATCGGCTTCGTGCCGGCGCTGCGGCGGCGTCTGCCCAGGCCGGGGCTGTGGATGGAGCGGTTCCGCCGCATCCTCGCCGTGCCGATGGCGCTGACCGTGCTGGCGCTGCTGTGGCTGGCGTGGCGGCAAGCAGGGACGACCGGCCTGATCGTCGGGCTGCTGACGCTGGTCGCGACCGGCCTGCTGCTGAGCCTCGGCGGCCGTCGCCAGCGGCGTGGGAGCGGCTTCGGCTGGGCGGTGGCGCTGGCCGTGCTGCTGGCGCCGGCGGCGCTTGCCGCAACCCTGACCGGCGCCGCCGCCCGCCCCGCCAAGGTAGACGGCACCGCGTTCAGCGAAGCGCGACTCGCCGCGCTGCGCAAGGAAGGGCGGCCGGTGTTCGCCTATTTCACCGCCGACTGGTGCCTGTCGTGCAAGGTCAACGAAGCCTCTTCGATCGACACCGCGGCGACGCGCGCGGCGTTCGCGAAGCACAAGGTGGCGGTGCTGGTCGGCGACTGGACCGATGGCGATCCCGTCCTCGGCCGGTTCATCCAGGCGCACAATCGTGCCGGCGTCCCGCTGTACCTCTATTATGCGCCGGGGGCCGCGGAACCGCAGGTGCTGCCGCAGGTGCTGACACCGGGGATGCTGGCGGGTCTGAAATAGGTCCCTGGCGGGGACCTGCTCCCGACGCTGTCCCAAAATGATCCCTTGTGCAGTGCAGCGATTGCCCGCAGCATGGAACTTGCATCATGCGGGGGGCTTTAACCGTTCCGATGGGGAAACGACCGGCGTTCGACGAGATCATGGGCATGACGGGCGATATACCGCCGCGTCCCGCACTGGCGGCCTTGGGCAAATGGCTCGAAGACACGCCCGACGCCGAACTCCGCCGTCGCCAGGAAGCGGCCGAAGCGACCTTTCGCCAGCTCGGCATCACCTTCGCCGTCTACGGTGATACCGACGCGCGGGAACGGATCATCCCGTTCGACATCGTGCCGCGCGTCTTCCTCGCCGACGAATGGTCGCGCCTGTCGGAAGGACTGGTGCAGCGGGTCGAGGCGATCAACGCCTTCCTCGACGACATCTACGGCGACCGCCGCATCCTCAAGGAGGGCGTGCTGCCGGAGGATCTGATCCTCGGCAATCCGCAGTTCCGGCCGGAGATCGCCGGCATGCGCCCGCCGCACGGAATCTGGGCGCATATCTGCGGAATCGACCTGGTACGCACAGGTCCCGACCAGTTCTTCGTGCTGGAGGACAACGCCCGCACGCCCTCCGGCGTCAGCTACATGCTGGAGAACCGCGAGGCGATGGTGCGGCTCTGCCCCGAACTGTTCCGCGCTTACAGCGTCGAGCCGGTGGACAGCTATCCCGACCGGCTGCTCGCGACGATGAAGTCGGTGGCGCCGCACGGCCGGGGCGCGCAGCCGACCTGCGTCGTGCTGACGCCGGGCCATTACAATTCCGCCTATTACGAACACAGCTTCCTCGCCGATTCGATGGGGATCGAACTGGTCGAGGCGGCCGATCTGGTGGTCGACGACGATCAGGTGTGGATGCGCACCATCGCGGGCCGCGTTCGGGTGGACGTGATCTACCGCCGCGTCGACGACGATTTCCTCGATCCGCTCGTCTTCCGCCCAGATTCGATGCTCGGCGTGCCCGGCCTGATCGCTGCCTATGCCGCCGGCAACGTCGCGATCATCAACGCGCCGGGTAATGGCATCGCCGACGACAAGGCGATCTACAGCTACATGCCCGAAATCGTCCGCTTCTATTCGGGCGGCGAGGCGAAGTTGCCCAACGTCGAAACGTGGCGCTGCCGTGAGCCGGAGGCGCTCCGCTACGTGCTCGATCATCTCGACGAAGTGGTGGTGAAGCTGGTCGACGGATCGGGTGGCTACGGCATGCTGGTCGGCCCCACCGCGAGCAAGGCGGAGATCGAGGCATTTCGCGCCGCGCTGGTCGCCGAACCCCATCGCTATATCGCCCAGCCGACGCTGGCGCTATCCACCGTGCCGACGCTGGCGGACAGCGGCCTTGCGCCACGCCACGTCGATTTCCGCCCCTTCGTACTCACCGGATCGAAGGGCGTGGAGGTGGTGCCCGGCGGCCTCACCCGCGTCGCGCTGAAGGAAGGATCGCTGGTCGTCAATTCCAGCCAGGGCGGCGGCACCAAGGACAGCTTCGTGCTCCGCGCGGAGGGGATGCGGCAGAGCCAGAGCCTCGGCGGCATGACCCAGAGCCAGGGAGGTGCGGCATGAGGGCGTTCTTGATCCTCCCCGGCACGGGGAGGGGGACCAGCCGCAGGCTGGTGGAGGGGGCTCTCCACCAGCGATATCCCATGCGGAAGCTCCCCTCCACCAGCTTCGCTGGTCCCCCTCCCCGTGCCGGGGAGGATTTCGCATGATGCTCTCGCGTACCGCGTCGTCGCTCTACTGGCTCGGCCGTTATCTGGAGCGGGCCGATTTCTTCGCGCGGCTGATCGAGGCGACCGTCCGCCTCGACGTCATGTCCGCGCGGCCGGCGGGGGAGGTCGCCTGGTCCTCGGCGATCGCGGTCACCGATACCGAGGCGGATTTCGCGCTGAGCGGTGGCGCGCTGACCCAGGCCGACGTCGTCCGCTTCCTCACCCTCGACACCAGCCATCCCGGCTCGGTGATCCGCTGCCTCGACCGCGCGCGCGACAATGCCAAGGCGGTGCGCACCGCGCTGAGCCGCGAGGCGTGGACGGCGATCAACCGCGCCTGGCTGGTGTTCGAACGGCGCGCCCATGTCGGCGACACCGCGCAGACCCTCCGCCTGGTCGAGGCGGTGAAGAACGAGACGCGCGGCTTCGAGGGCGCCGTCCACCAGATGCTGCGCAACCAGGCGCATTGGTTCATCCGCCTCGGCCAGGCGGTGGAGCGCGCCGACAACACCGCGCGGCTGCTCGACGTCAAATACCACATCCTGCTGCCCGCCGGCGAAGCGGTCGGCGGCGTCGTCGATCGCGACCAGTGGACGACGATCCTGCAGACCGTGTCGGCGGTCACCGCCTATCGCTGGCTCTATTCGGACGGGCTGACCCCGGCGAACGTCATCGACCTGCTCACCGCCAGCCGCGAGCTGCCGCGCAGCCTCGTCGCCTCGGCGGAGACGACGGTGGACGTGCTCGGCCTGCTCGCCGAGCGGACCGGCAGCCATGGCGAGGCGGATCGGATGGCCCGCATGCGTGCCGCCCGCCTGGCGCGCACCCGCTCCGGCGAGGTGATCGCCGGCGGCCTTCACCAGTATCTGCAAGCCTTCATCCGCGAAAACGGCCAGTTGCACGATGCGATCGGCCGCCAGTTCCGGTTCAGCTGATGCGCCTTTCGATCGATCACCGCACCGTCTACCGCTTCAGCGAGGCGCAGAGCCGGCTCGTCCAGATGCTGCGCATGACGCCGGAGAACAGCCACGACCAGACGGTGGCGCGCTGGCGGATCGACGTGGATTGCGACGCGACGATGCGCCGCGGCCGCGACGGCTTCGGCAATGCGGTCACCATGCTCTATGCCGAAGGGCCGATCCACGACATCGAGATCGCCGTCCGCGGCGAGGTGCTGACCAGCCATTCGGACGGCGTGGTGCGCGGCGTGAACGAGGCGCTGCCGCCCGCGGTGTTCCTCCGCGCGACCGACGCGACGCCGCGCGATGCCGCCATCGCCGCGTTCGCGCACGAGGTCGCGGCGGGCGCGGACGGCACGATCGGTGCGCTCCATCGGCTCAACCAGGCGCTCAACGGCCGCTTCACCCTCGATCGCGCGCGGCCGCAGCCCGGCCTGTCCGCTGCCGACGCGTTCCACCGTCCCGCCGCGACGTCGCGCGATCTGGCGCAGATCTTCGCGGTGGCCGCGCGCTCGCTCGGCGTGCCCGCCCGCTACGTGTCTGGCTACAGTATCGTCGAGGGATCCTTGCGCCCGACGCCGCACGGCTGGGCGGAGGCGCATGTCGACGGACTCGGCTGGGTCGGCTTCGATCCTTGCACCGGCCGTTCGCCGCAGGAGGAAAGCGTCCGCGTCGCCGCCGCCCTCGATGCGTCAGGCGCTGCGCCGGTGGCGGGATCGCGACTGGGCGAGGGCGAGGAGGAACTGGACGTCGCGGTCAAGGTGTCGGCGGCGCGTTGAACGGGGTGCCTCCGCCGGACTGCGGTTAACCAGATTATAAGCCGTCCGCCCTAAATCCGGCGGTGTGAGGCATCATCGCACAAACCTGATCGCCAGCATGACGCTCGGCCTCGCCTTGCTCGGCGCGTCATCCTGTGCGCCGCAGGGCAGCGCCGGCTCGCATATCACCCAGGCGGTGCCGCCGCCGACACCGCGGCAGCTGCTGCGCGATCTGGCGCTCGACGTGCCGGGCGACCTGCCCGGGCTGGCGGGATTGCCGTCGTCGCTGCGCGCCTCGCTCGCCGACGAGGCCGCTCCTACGGACCTCACCGCGGCGCCGCCTTTCCTCGCACAGGCGCAGAGCGCCGACGACGGTGCCCGCGCCGCCGATTGCCTGACAGCCGCCGTCTATTACGAGGCGCGCTCGGAGCCGATCGAGGGCCAGCGCGCCGTTGCGCAGGTGGTGCTCAACCGCGTCCGCGACCGTGCCTTTCCGCACAGCGTCTGCGGCGTGGTGTTCCAGGGCGCGAACCGCCGCACCGGCTGCCAATTCTCCTTTACCTGCGACGGATCGATGATGCGCCGCCGCGATCCCTTGTCCTGGGCGCGGGCGCGCACGGTGGCGGAGGCGGCGCTCGCCGGCAGCGTCTATGCACCGGTGGGGCCGGCGACATTCTTTCACACCAATGCGATCCTGCCGTGGTGGGCGTCCAGCATGACGCGGATCGGCGCGGTCGGTGCGCATATCTTCTATCGCTGGCGCGGCGCGATGCAGGGGGCGTTGAGCTTCCGCGCCGCTTATGCCGGGATCGAGCCGGGGGCGACGGCCTGGGCCGGGGAGGGCGCGCAGACCGCCGCCGTCTACCGCGACAGCGCGGATGTGGCCGGCGTGACCGTCCATCGCGGCCGGCTGGACGCTGGCACGGGCGGCACCGCCGCCGCACTGGCGTCCGCACCGGCCGCCGCTCCTGTGGCGCGTGCGCCCCGCATGATGATGGCGGGCGGCGTCCGCGTTCACCTCGGTCGCGAAGCGACGCAGACGATCGTTACCGACGGCGCCACCGTGGGCGAGGAATCCGACCCGATCTGAAAGCGGCTCAGGCGGGGATGAGCGTCGGCGCCGACACGGCGGCCTCGTCCTCCAGCAGGCGCCAGCCGTTCGGCCCGAGCACTTCCAGCGGGCGATAGCGGGTCTTGTATGCCATCCGCGCCGAGCCCTTCACCCAATAGCCGAGATAGACATAGGGCAGGCCGGCGTCGCGGGCGCGGGTGATATGGTCCATGATGATGACGTTGCCCAACCCCGGCCGGCCGCCGCCCGGCGCGTCGTCATCCGCGGCGAAGAAGCTGTAGATCATCGACAATCCGTCCGCCTGCCGATCGGTCAGGCAGGCGCCGACCAGCCGCCCGCGCTCGCCGTTGATCGACGGGGTGCGATATTCGATGATGAGCGAATTGACCGGCGAATGCTCGATCATGTCGGCGTAATCGTCCTCGTCCATGCCGGCCATGCCGCCGCCGGGGTGGCGCGCGGCGAGGTAGCGGCGCAGCAGCTGGAACTGTTCGTCCGTCGCCCAGGGACGACAGGCCGTCACCTCCAGATCCTCGTTCCGGCGCAGCAATTTGCGTTGCGTCGCATTGGGAACGAAGTCCTGCGTCACGACGCGCACCGACACGCAGGCGGTGCAGCCCGCGCAGGAGGGACGATAGGCGACGCCCTGCGACCGGCGAAAGCCGATTCGGCCCAGCGCGTCGTTTAGCTCGGCGGCATGCGGGCCGCTCAGCTCGGTGAAGACCTTCCGCTCCTGCCGGCCGGGCAGATACGGGCAGGGCGCGGGCGTGGTGACGAAGAAGCGCGGAAAACGGAAGGGCGCAGTCACCGCCGGCAAATCCCCATTGAATGCGATCCACGACGCCGCGCCGCGGATTTCACCTATGAATCACCGCATGCCATCTGGAAAGCGTCATTGCAGCGAAAGAACGTTAATTGCTGAAGGAAAGTCTTTCCTGGATTGACGACAGTATCGTTCCGGGACGATGTTGCGCTGCGGGAACCAAGGGTCGGATCAATCGTTTCGGCCGTTCCTTTAGCGTGGAGTGTACCTATGCCCAAGACGTTTGCCGGCTCGCTGGCTGCCATGGCGATGATCGCCGCCCCGATCGCCGCCACCCCCGCCTTCGCCGCGCCGACCAACCCGGCCGCGTCGCTCTCGGTTGCCAAGTCCGTGCGCGCCAGCGCGCCGACCGACGGCAAGAGCAAGCTCGCCGGTGGCGGTCTGCTCGCCGCCCTGATCGCAGCCGGCGTGGTTGCGATCGGCGTGGTCGCGATCGTCAACGACGGCGACTCCGACAGCAACTGATCCGCTGTCATCGTAAGACGGGCGTCGTGCGAAAGCACGGCGCCCGTTTTCGTGTGCGGCGCCATTCCGCCGGCCCTGCGGTCCCCGGCCCGGAGATTACGCCTGTTCGACCAGGCTCGTCTCGTACCCGCCTTCGCGTAGCGCGGCGATCAGGCGGTTGAGGTGGTCGCGGTCGCGCGCCTCGCATTCGATATCGGTCACCAGCCCCTTGGCAGGCAGCGAGGTGAAGATGCGCTGATGGTAAACCTCGATGATGTTGACCCGCTGCGCATCGAAGATACGCGCGACGTTGAACAATGCGCCCGGTTGGTCCTGCAACCGCACGCGCAGGCGGGCGAGCCGCCCGGAGCGCGCCAGGTCGCGCAGCAGGACGTTGGCGAGCAGGCGGGTGTCGATATTGCCGCCGCACAGCACGATGCCGACGGTGCGGCCCTTGAAGCGTTCGGGATAGGCCATCAGCGCGGCGAGCCCGGCGGCGCCGGCGCCCTCCACCACCGTCTTCTCGATCTGGAGCAGCAGGCTCACCGCCTCCTCCAGGTTGCGCTCGCCGACCAGCACGATGTCGTCGACCAGTTCGGCGACGAGGCCGGACGTGATGCCGCCCGGCTCCTTCACCGCGATGCCCTCGGCCAGCGTATCTCCGGCGCAGGGGAGGGTGGTGCCGCGGATGCGATTGTACATGGAGGGGAACAGCTCCGCCTGCACGCCGACCACCTCGATCGGATGGCCAGCGGCGCGTGCGACGATCGCCGATCCGGAGATCAGCCCGCCGCCGCCGATCGGGATCAGAAGCGTGTCGATCCCCGGCACGTCTTCCAGCATCTCGACCACCGCCGTCCCCTGGCCGGCGATGACGCGCGGATCGTCGAACGGGTGGACGAAGGTATAGCCGCACTGCGCCTCCAGCACGCGGGCGTGGGCATAAGCGGCGTCGAACGTCTCGCCCTCCAGCACCACGGTCGCCTTGTGGCCTTCGGTCTGGGTCACCTTCACCGTCGGCGTGGTCCGCGGCATCACGATTGTCGCCGGGATGCCGAGCCGGTTGGCATGATAGGCGAGGCCCTGGGCGTGATTGCCCGCCGATGCGGCGATCACCCCCTTCGCCCGCGCCTCCGGCGACAGCTGCAGCAGCGTGTTGAGCGCGCCACGCTCCTTGTAGGCGGCGGTGAACTGCAGGTTCTCGAACTTGAGATAGACGGTTGCGCCGGTCATCTCGCTCAGCGTCTTGCTGACCAGCGTCGGCGTCCGCACGATCGCATCGCGGATGCGGTCATGGGCGGCACGGACATCGTCGATCGAGACGGGCAGGGCGGTTGCTGCGGCGCGTTGGGTAGCCATGGCGAGCCGCTAGACCATCTGGTGCGGCGGGGAAACACCGCTTATGCGCGGCAGCCATGGTGAAGAGGGTTTTGAAAGCAGCGCGGCTGCTGGCGATGGCAGCGACGGTCGTTCCGGCCGCAGCATCCGCCGACGGTCTGGTCGACAACGTCAACGGCATCACGCTGGACAAGGATGGCCGCGTCGTGCGCTTCCAGGCATTGCTGGTGACGCCGGAGGGCAAGGTCGCCAAACTATTGTCCACGAAGGATAAGCGGCCCGAGAAGCTTGATTGGCGCGCGGACATGAAGGGGCGCGTGCTGCTGCCCGGCATGATCGATGCGCATGGCCATGTCATGGAGCTGGGCTTCCGCGCGATCGAACTCGACCTGTCCGACACGAAGAGCCTGGCCGAGGCGCAGCAGAAGATCGCCGAATATGCCCGCGCAAATCCCGAAAAGGCGTGGATCATCGGCGGCGGCTGGAACCAGGAGGCCTGGGGGCTCGGCCGCTTCCCGACAGCCGCGGACCTCGATTCGGCGGTCGCCGATCGTCCGGTGTGGCTCGCCCGCGCCGATGGCCATGCCAGCTGGGGCAACAGCGCGGCGCTGAAGGCGGCGGGGGTCACCGCCAAGAGCGTGTCGCCGGCCGGTGGGCGGATCGAAAAGGGGGCGGGCGGCCAGCCCGCGGGCGTCTTCGTCGATGCCGCGCAGGGCCTCGTCGCCAAGGTGCTGCCGCAGCCGCTCGGCAAGGACCGCAACGCCGCCTTCCTGAAAGCGCAGGCGATCCTGCTGAGCTATGGCGTCACCGCCACCGCGGACATGGGCACGACCATCGACGATTGGCTGACCTATCGCCGGATCGGTGACCTGGGCGGCCTGCGCGTGCGCATCATGAGCTATGGCATGGGCGTCGATACCGCGATCCAGATCGGCGGCACCGGCCCGACGCCGTGGCTGTATGGCGACCGGCTGAAGCTGGTCGGCGTCAAGCTCTATGCCGATGGCGCGCTGGGGTCGCGCGGGGCGTGGCTGAAGGCGCCCTATGCCGACGCGCCGGGCCAGTCGGGCGCGGGCTTCATGAACGACACGGTGATGCGCAACCTGATGAGCCGCGCCGCGATGGACGGCTATCAGGTCGCCGTGCACGCGATCGGCGACCGTGCCAATGCCGAGGCGCTGGATGCGATCGACGAGATGGCGCAGACCTACAAGGGCGATCGTCGCTGGCGCATCGAACATGCGCAGATCGTCGATCCCGTCGACCTGCCCCGCTTCGGCCGCAACGGCATCATCGCCTCGATGCAGCCGACGCACCAGACCGGCGACCGCATGATGGCCGAAGCGCGGCTGGGGCCGCAACGCCTGGCGGGCGCCTATGCCTGGGCGTCGATGCTGAAGAACGGGGCCAAGCTCGCCTTCGGCTCTGACTATCCAGTCGAAAAGCCCGATCCCTGGGCCGGCTGGGCCGCCGCCTTCACCCGTCAGGACGCCGCGGGCCAGCCCTTCGGCGGCTGGCATCCGGAGGAAGCGGTCAGCCGCGAACAGGCGTGGTGGGCCTTTACCGGCGGCGCGGCCTATGCCGGTTTCGCCGAAGACCGCATGGGTCGGTTATCGCCGGGCCTGCAAGCCGACTTCATCATGGTCGACCGCGACCCGCTGCTCGCATCCCCCACCGACCTGCGCGCGACGAAGGTCGAGGAGACGTGGGTCGGCGGCCGGAAAGTCTGGGAGCGGAAATAGGGTGCCGGCAGCGGATGGATGACGGCGCCTTCCAACGTTGAGAAGCTCTCGATTTCCAAAAGCCCGTTCGTGCTGAGCCTGTCAAAGCATAGGTGAGACTCATGCCCTTCGACAGGTTCAAGGACGTGGTGCAGTGCGTCGCACTAAGCCAGCACGACGGGGCTTGGCGCAGCCTCATGCGCAATGCGCTGGGGGCCATCCCGGACCGCTCTGTTTCACCGCGCCCGAAGGGTATTCGGATTGCGTCCGAACGGTGCGGCTCGGGCGGACGCGCTGCATCGGGATAGCATTACCAAGGATCATCAGCCGATGTGACGCCCGCGCCATCGCTGCAAATGGTCCGCTCGACCGGGTGTTGCCGAACAGGCGGATGCCGGCAACGGCAACCGCATGTGCGCCGTATCACACGCATACCAAAAAGGCCGCGGCACCCCCCGATGCCGCGGCCCTGGCTCCCGATGACTTGGGAGGGAAAATGTAGCGGTCAGGCGACCGCGACGACCTCTTCGGGTTCGCGCAGCACATAGCCGCGGCCCCACACCGTCTCGATGTAATTCTCGCCTTCGCATGCCAGGCTGAGCTTCTTGCGCAGCTTGCAGATGAACACGTCGATGATCTTCAGTTCGGGCTCGTCCATGCCGCCGTAGAGATGATTGAGGAACATCTCCTTGGTCAGCGTCGTCCCCTTGCGCAGCGACAGCAGCTCCAGCATCGCATATTCCTTGCCGGTCAGGTGGACGCGCGCGCCGTCGACCTCCACCGTCTTGGCATCCAGGTTCACCGCCAGCTTGCCGGTGCGGATCACCGACTGGCTATGCCCCTTCGACCGGCGCACCACGGCGTGGATGCGGGCGATCAGCTCTTCGCGATGGAATGGCTTGGTGACGTAATCGTCGGCGCCGAAGCCGAAGCTGCGCACCTTCGAATCCATCTCGTTGATGCCGCTGAGGATCAGCACCGGCGTCGACACGCGGGCGACGCGCAGCTTCTTCAGCACGTCATAGCCGTGCATGTCCGGCAGGTTGAGATCCAGCAGGATGATGTCGTAATCATACAGCTTGCCCAGATCGAGGCCTTCTTCGCCAAGATCGGTGGTATAGACGTTGAAGCCTTCGGTCCCGAGCATAAGCTCGATCGCCTTGGCCGTGGTCGGCTCGTCCTCGATCAACAACACCCGCATCGCGTCGTCCCCTGCTGGCCAGACCCCTGCGCACCCCTGCTGCACGGCTCGATCCGATTCATTAACCAAAGAACATCTGAAGGCAAAAGGTTAATTCGAGCTTAAGCGCACGCGACGCTTGGGGATTAGCGGCGATCGTCCGGTGCCGGTGCCGGTTCCTCGTCGGGGTCCGTGGGCGTCAGGTCGGGGCCGAGCAGCGTCTGGTGGCGGCTGCGCGGAATATCCTCGCCCAGCACCTCGCGCAGGTACAGGCTGCGCACCAGCGTGAAGATGACGACGAGCAGGGCGGCGGAGAAGAACAGGCCAAAGATGCCGAAGATCACGCCGATGCCGATGATCGCGAACACCGTGATCGCCGGCGGGATCGAAATGACGCGCGCCTGCACATAGGGGGTGATGAAATTGGTCTGGATCAGCCGCACGCCGGCATAGGTGGCGAGCGCGCCGAGCACCGGCCCGGTCCCCTGCGTCGCCGCCAGCCCCAGCGCGGGCACCATCGCCGCGGTCGGTCCGACATAGGGGATGAATTCCGACAGGCCGGCGAGCAGCCCCAGCGCCGCGGCGGACGGCACGCCCGACACCCACAGGCCGATGCCGACCAGCACGCCCATGCTGGTCATCAGGATCAGCGACGAACGCAGCCACAGCCGCAGCGTCGATCCGACGTCGAACAGCGCATCCTCGATCGCCGGCCGCTTGGAGGGTGGGATGAGGAACAGGAAACCGCGCTGGTAGATGCCGGGATCGGCGGCGAAGAAGGCCGCGCCGACCAGCAGCAGCAGCGCGTTGAGGATCAGTTCGCCGCCGCCCTGGACGAGGCCACCGACATCGCGCGCCGCCTTCGATCCGGCATAGGCCTGTTGCACGGCATCGACGATCTTGGCACCGACCGGGCTTTGCGAGGCCCAGGCGGCGAGCTGGTCGAGCAACGACGGTAATTGCGTGACGAGCACGTTGACCTGTTCGCGGAACTGGACGCCGAACAACCAGACGAGGAAGCCGACGACCCCATAAGCGGTGGCGAGTCCGCAGCCGAGCGCCGCCTTTTCGGGCACGCGCAGGTGATCGCGATAGAGATCGGCGAGCGCATGGATGGCGATCGCGCCGAGCATCGATCCGAAGGCGAGGATCAGCAGGTCGCCGGCGCGGAACAGCGCGGCGGCGACGGCGGCGATGACGAGGATGTAGAGGACGCGGCGGATGAAGCGCGCGTCGTCGGCGTCCGGCGACAGGCGGTTCACGCGGCGGACGCGCCCGCAGCATCCCGGCCCAGCGCCGCGCCGATCTCCGCCGCGGCGGTGCGCAGCAACGGCACCAGCTGCTGCATGCGATCGGCATCGAGATAGGGCGCGGCGGCGGCGACGTTGATCGCGGCGACGATCCGCCCGGCGGCGTCGCGCACGGGGGCTGCGACCGAATGGATGTGATCGGGCGCCGGGCCGCATTGCAGGATCACGCCGCGGGTCACCGCCGCCTGCATGTCGGCCACCGCATCGCTGCGCCGGTGCGCGGGATCGGCGAGCCCGAATAGCCGCTGCCACGACCGTTCGCCATCGTCGAGCAGCAGCGCCTTGCCGAGGCCGGTTTCTGCCAGCCGCCGCCGTGTGCCCGGCTGGGTGGTGACGGCGACGCGCTCGCGCCCCGGCACGCGCAGCATGTGCACCGATTCGTCGCCCTCGCGCCGGCCCATGAAGGCGCTCATGCCGGTCTCCTGCGCCAGCCATTCGAGCTGCGGGCGGGCAAGCGCGACGAGGTCGGTCTGGTCCTGCACCAGGTTGCGCAACCGCAGCAGCTGGCGGCCGCCGCGGACCTGCCCGTTGGGTCCCATCGCCAGGAAACCGCGCGCGGCGAGCGATCCGACCAGGCGATAGGCGATCGCCCGCGACAGCCCGCTGCGCTCGGCAAGCTGGATGACCGTGGCCGATTCGTTCACCGCCATTTCAAGGAGGTCGAGCCCGCGGTCGAGCGTCTGCGTCCCGGCCTTGGCGGCACGCCCCTGCTCCTCGGCGGCATCCTCCGTCGCGGCGGCGCGCAGGCTGGCGGTCGTGGTCACTCCGGTTTCTCTCCGCGATTGGCCGAATCGGCCGGGGAGCATGGATAACTCACAACGGCCGCAAACGGCAGCATGGGCGATATCACGCCGCCAGCCGGATCACGTGCAGAAAACGGGGGCCATGCGCGCCGCGGACATAGGTGCCCTCGATATCCGTGGTGCCGGATACGCCGGTGACCCAGTAATGCGCGCGCGGATGCGTTCCGGTCAGCGCCGCATCCTCCAGATGCGCGACCACTGCCGGCACCAGCACGATATGGTGGAGCGCCAGGAAGTTGGGCAGCATCGGCGCCTCTGGCGCCGTTTCGAACACCAGGCTGCCGGTTTCTGCGATTCCGCAGCGGGCGATGGCGAGCGCGGCAGGCTTGTCGGGCGCGGCGGTCTCGTGAAGCGTGAAGCCCGACCAGTCGCAAGCGTTCAGGCGCGGATCGGGCGGCACGCACAACGTGCGTTGCAACCCTTGATCGGCGCAATAGCGGGCGATGGCGTCGGGCAGGTCGTCGATCCGAGCGATGCGATCGACGGTGGCGGCGACGCTGGGCAACGCGAGCCTGGCGAGAAACGTGTCCTCCAGCGCATCGGCATCCACCATCGGGCGCTCCGGTGCGATCAGCAGCGCCGCGGCCTCGGCATCGATCGCGGCGGGCGTCGCCGTGCCGCCCAGTCGCGACAGGATGGCATCGCGCGCGCTCACGCCCGCGGCCCCTTCCTGGTTTGAGCCTTCCTGTATTGCGCCATGAAGCTCTCCTCCGCCGGTTTGGGCATGTCGCGATAGCGGGTCCAGCCCCCGGCGAACGGCAGCTTCGACAGCCAGCCGCCGCGGCCCATCAGCCGCATCGAGCGGAGCGCCGCCGCCGTCGCCGCGCGATACAGCCGCGGTCGCCGCGCGAACCACGCCCAGGTGCCCAGCCCCGACCGCAGCGAGGTCGGCTCCAGCCCCTCGCGCCAGCTCTTCTCCCGCCAGCCGCGCAGCAGCGTGGGGAGGGGAATGCGCACCGGGCACACCTCCTGGCACTTGCCGTTGAGCGTGCAGGCGTTGGGCAGGTCGCGATTGGCCTTCAACCCGTCGAGCGCCGGCGTCAGCACCGCGCCCATCGGTCCCGGATAGGTGCCGCCATAGGCATGGCCGCCGATCTGGCGGAAGACCACGCAATGGTTCATGCACGCGCCGCAGCGGATGCAGCGCAGCATCTCGGCCAGGCCTTCCTCGCGCATGCGCGACCGGCCGTTGTCGACCAGTACGATGTGCATCTCCTCCGGCCCGTCGCGGTCGCCCACACGCTTCGGCCCGGCGTAGAAGGTGGTATATTGGGTCAGCGCCGCCCCGGTCGCCGAGCGCACCAGCATGCGCAGCATGTGCACGGCGTGCGCGGTCGACGGCACGATCTTCTCGATCCCCGCGGTGACGATGTGCATCCGTGGCGGCACCAGCGACAGCTCGGCATTGCCCTCGTTGGTGACGGTGCACACCGCGCCGGTATCGGCGACGAGGAAGTTGGCGCCCGAAATGCCGACGTCCGCGGCCAGCATGCCTTCGCGCAGGTGACGCCGCGCGCTTTCCGCCATTGCCGCGATCGTCTCCTCGGTATGCGGATCGCGGTGGCTCGCCTTGAACAGTTCGGACACCTGCTCGCGCGTCTTGTGCATCGCCGGCCAGATGATGTGCGACGGCCGCTCGCCGCTGAGCTGGATGATATGTTCGGCGAGGTCGGTCTCGACGCGGCCGATCCCCGCCTCGGCGAGCGCATGGGGGAGGCCGATCTCCTCGCCCAGCATCGATTTGGATCGCGCGACGCTCTTCGCACCCGCCTGCTTGCAGAGGCGAATGACGATGTCGCACGCCTCCTGCGCGGTCGCCGCCCAATGCACGGTGGCGCCGGCGGCGGTGGCATTCGCCTCGAACCGTTCGAGGTAGAAGCCGAGGTTGGCGACGACATGGTCCTTGATCGCCGCCGCCCGATCGCGGGCGCGCTCGAAGTCGGGGAAGGCGTCTACCGCCATCGCGCGCTTGGTTTCCGCGGTGGTCGCGGTGCGCTCCACGCCGGTCTTGAGGTTGCGGTCGGCCAGCGCCTCGGCGACCCGCGAATCGAAGCTCATGCCTCTTCTCCGATCGCCGGCCCGTCGCCCATGCCGGCGACCAGTTCGATGGCGTGGAAGGCACGTACCGGCAAACCGTCGCGGTGCAGCTTGCCCGCCATGTTCATCAGGCAACCGAGGTCCCCGGCCAGCAGCAGATCGGCGCCGGTCGCGTCGATCGCCTTCGCCTTTTCCCCCACGATCGCGTTGGAGATGGCCGGATATTTGACGCAGAAGGTGCCGCCGAAGCCGCAACACGTCTCCGCGCCGGCCAGTGGCGTCAGCGTGAGGCCGTCGATCGCCGACAGCAGCCGGCGCGGCTGGCGCTTGATGCCGAGTTCGCGCAGGCCCGAACAGCTGTCGTGATAGGTCGCCGTCGCCGGCAGCGCGACGCCCTCCGGCCGCCAGCCGCGCACCTCGTCCAGATAGGCCATGATCTCCCACGTCTTCGCCGCAAGCGCGCGTGCGCGCGGCCCCCATGCCGCGTCGTGCTCCAGGATCTCGGGGTAATGGACGCGCACCGTCGCCGCGCAGGATCCCGAGGGGATCACGACATGGTCGAACGGTTCCAGCGCCGCGATGGTCCGGCGGGCGAGGTCCTGCGCCGTCGCGCGATCGCCCGAGTTGAGCGCGGGCTGGCCGCAGCAGGTCTGCGCTTCCGGCACGATCACCTCGCATCCCGCCGCTTCCAGTGCGGCGATCGCGGCGAAGCCGATGCGCGGCCGGATGAGGTCGACCAGGCAGGTGACGAACAGGCCGACGCGGGGCGGGGGGGTCATGCCCCAGTCCCGAACAGGGCCGAAGAGAGCGGCGGGTGAGCCATGTCAGATTTCCTCATCCTGCCGTTTGACGCAGCATATCTCATGTCGTAACGAGCTATCTCATAAAGTGGAAAAACTGACAAGCTCGGGAGGATGCTCTTCACCGCACTCGGCGGCGGCAGCGGTCCTTCCGGCCTTGATGACGGGAGCTGCCGCGCCATGGGAACCGTGTCCTTGCCCAAGATCAAGCATGTCCGCGCCTTCACCGTGCGCGGCGGCGGTGCCGATTATCACGATCAGGGTGAGGGCCACTGGATCGACAACCATATCGCCACGCCGATGTCGCGCTACCCCGAATACCGTCAGTCGCGGCAGAGCTTCGGCATCAACGTGCTCGGCACCCTGGTGGTGGAGATCGAGGCGGAGGACGGCACGATCGGCTTTGCGGTGACCACCGGCGGCGAGCCTGCCTGCTATATCGTCGAAAAGCACCTCGCCCGTTTCCTCGAGGGGCGCAGTCCGACGGACTATGAGAAGATTTGGGACCAGATGTACTTCTCGACCCAATATTACGGGCGCAAGGGACTGGTCATCAACGCAATTTCCGGCGTCGACCTCGCCTTGTGGGACCTCATCGGCAAGCTGCGGCAGGAGCCGGTCTACCACCTGCTCGGCGGCGCCGTGCGCGACGAGCTGCAATTCTACGCCACCGGCGCACGGCCGGACAAGGCGAAGGAATTCGGCTTCATCGGCGGCAAGATGCCGCTCCATCACGGCCCCGCCGAAGGGGTCGAGGGCCTCAAGAAGAACATCGCCGAACTGGCCGACATGCGCGCGAAGTGCGGCGACGATTTCTGGCTGATGTGGGACTGCTGGATGGCGCTGGACGTCGACTATGCGACCCGCCTTGCCATCGCCGCGCACGAATATGGCCTGAAATGGATCGAGGAGGCGATCAGCCCCGACGATTACTGGGGCTATGCGCAGCTCAAGCGCAACGTTCCCAAGGGCATGCTGGTGACCACCGGCGAGCACGAGGCGACGCGCTGGGGCTTCCGCATGCTGATGGAGATGGACTGCTGCGACATCATCCAGCCGGACGTGGGCTGGTGCGGCGGCGTCACCGAACTCCTCAAGATCAGCGCGCTTGCCGATGCGCACGGCAAGATGGTCGTGCCGCACGGATCGTCGGTCTACAGCTATCACTTCGTCATCACCCGCCACAATTCGCCCTTCGCGGAATATCTGATGATGCACCCCGGCCCGACCGAGGTGGTGCCGATGTTCCATCCGCAGCTGATCGGCGAGCCGGTGCCCGAAAACGGGCGGCTGAAGGCGAGCGCGCTCGACGCGCCGGGCTTCGGCGTCGAGCTCAACCGCGACATCGCGATGCACCGTCCCTACACCCACTGATACGGAAAGAACGCCTCCCCATGAAGCTCTGCCGCTTTGGCCAGCCCGGCCAGGAAAAGCCCGGCCTCGTCGACGACGATGGCGCGATCCGCGACCTGTCGGGCGTCGTCGCCGACATCACCGTCGATGGCCTGGATGCGATCCGCGCCGCCGATGTCGCGTCGCTGCCGGTGGTCGAGGGCACGCCCCGCTACGGCGTGCCGGTGAAGGGCATCGGCAAGATCGTCGCGATCGGCCTCAACTATCGCGACCATGCGATCGAATCCAACCTGCCGATCCCGACCGAGCCGGTCATGTTCATGAAGGCGCTGTCCAGCCTGTCGGGCCCCAACGACGATGTGGTGCTGCCGAAGGGCTCGACCCACGGCGACTGGGAAGTCGAGCTGGGCGTCATCATCGGCAAGACCTGCCGCTACGTTTCGGAGGACGAGGCGCTGGACAAGGTCGCCGGCTATGTCCTCGCCAACGACGTGTCGGAACGCTTCAACCAGAAGCAGCGTGGCACGCAATGGTCGAAGGGGAAGGGGCATGACACCTTCTGTCCCGTCGGGCCGTGGCTGGTGACGCCGGACGAGGTCGGCGACGCGCAGGACCTCGACATGCATCTCGACGTGAATGGGACGCGCATGCAGACCGGCAACACCAAGACGATGATCTTCGACCTCAAGCAGCTCATCAGCTACGTCAGCGAATATGTGACGCTGCAGCCGGGCGACCTCGTCATCACCGGCACCCCGCCGGGCGTCGGCGAGGGCAAGAAGCCCGACGCCATCTACCTCAAGGCGGGCGACATGATGGAGGTCGGCATCGCCAAGCTCGGCACGCAGCGGCAGAACGTCGTCGCATGGCGCCACCTCGGCGAGGGCGTGCTGGCATGAGCTTCGCAGGACGGTTCGCGGGCCGCAACGCGATCATCACCGGCGGCGCGTCGGGCCTGGGCAAGGACGTCGCCACCCGCATCGTCGCCGAGGGCGGCACGGTCGCGCTGTGGGACCTCAATGCCGAGGCGCTGGCGGAAGCCAAGGAGGCGATCGGCGCGGCGCATGTCGTCGCGCTCGACGTGTCCGATGCCGATGCGGTCGCCGCGGCGGCGGAATCGACGCTCGCCGCGCTCGGCACCGTCGACGTGCTGGTCTGCTCGGCCGGGATCACCGGCGCGACCGTGCCGGTGCACGAATTCCCCATCGACAGCTGGCTGAAGGTCGTCGGCGTCAATCTCAACGGCCTGTTCTACTGCAACCGCGCGATCGTGCCGGCGATGCTCGCCAACGGCTATGGCCGGATCGTCAACGTCGCCTCGGTCGCCGGCAAGGAGGGCAATCCCAACGCCTCGGCCTATTCGGCGACCAAGGCGGGCGTGATCGGCTTCACCAAGTCGCTCGGCAAGGAACTGGCAGGCAAGGGCGTCATCGCCAATGCGCTGACGCCGGCGACGTTCGAGAGCCCGATCCTCGACCAGCTGCCGCAGAGCCAAGTCGACTATATGCGCTCCAAGATCCCGATGGGGCGCCTCGGCGAAGTGCATGAATCAACTGCCATGGTCTGCTTCATGGCGAGCGAGGAATGCAGCTTCACCACCGCCTCGGTGTTCGACACGTCGGGCGGGCGGACGACCTACTAAGGACGCTCCTGTTCCTCCGTTCGTGCTGAGCTTGTCGAAGCACATTGGGTCTCATGCCCTTCGACAAGCTCAGGGCGAACGGAGGAATCTGGACGCGCGTAAACAGGAGAGCCCCTCGTGACCGCGATCCCGTTCGTCGATGCGCACATCCACCTGTGGGACTTGGCGCTCATCCGCTACCCCTGGCTGACCCCGCCGTTCGACGGCGAGGGGCCGAACGGCAGCGCGGAGGCCATCGCGAAGGACTTCGGCGTCGCCGAGTATCGCGCGGCGCTCGCGCGCTGGAACGTCGTCGGCGCGGTGCATATCGATGCCGGCGCCGATCCCGCCGATGCCTTGCGCGAAACCGAATGGCTGGAGGCCCAGGCGGAGGCATCCGGCCTGCCGACCGCCATCGTCGCCTTCGCCGCGCTGAACGATCCCGACGTGGAAGCGACGCTGGCCGCCCATGCCGCGCACCCGCGCGTCCGCGGCATCCGCCATATCGTCAACTGGCATCCCCGCCCCGCGCGCACCTATTCCGCCGCCGACGTGACGCAGGACGACCGGTGGTGGGCGGGCTTCGGTCTGCTCGGCCGCTACGGCCTGTCCTTTGACCTGCAATGCTATCCCGGCCAGATGCCGGCGCTGGTGCCGCTGTTCGAGCGGCATCCCGACGTGCCGGTCATCATCAACCACCTCGGCATGCCGGTGACCGACGATGCCGAGGGATTGACCCGCTGGCGCCACGGCATGTGCGCCCTGAGCCGGCTTCCGCACGTCTCGGTCAAGCTGTCGGGCCTCGGCTTCATCCATCGCGACTGGACCGCGGAGCGCGTGCGCCCGTACCTGCTGGAGGCGATCGACCTGTTCGGACCGTCCCGCGCGATGTTTGCCAGCGACGCGCCGACCGACATGCTGTTCGCGCCGATCGACCACTACATGGAAGCCTATCACGCGCTGGCCGAGGATTTCGGCGAAGACGAACGCCGCGCCATGTTCGGCCGCAATGCCGACCGCATCTACCGGCTGGGGCTGGGGGTGTGAGGGCTCCACCATCCGCCCCTCATCCGTCATCCCGGCGAACGCCGGGATGACGAAGCACGACGATGTACCGCGTCTGGAGCGCCAGCGTGTACCCGCCCCTCCTATGACACCGAGGAAGCCTTCATGACCCCCAATCCGCTGCTCGGCGTCTTCTACCATTGGCTGGGCGGGCTCGCCTCGGCGAGCTTCTACGTCCCCTATCGTGGCGTGAAGCGCTGGTCCTGGGAGATCTACTGGCTCACCGGCGGCATTTTCAGCTGGGTCTTCGCGCCCTGGTTCTTCGCCTCGCTGCAAACCAACGACCTTCTCGGCGTGCTGGGCAGCGCGCCGTCGGGGGCGTTCTGGTGGCCGATCCTTTTCGGGTTGCTGTGGGGCTTCGGCGGCCTCGGTTACGGGCTGGTCATGCGCTACCTGGGCCTCAGCCTCGGCATGGCGGTGGTACTGGGGCTGTGTACCGTCTTCGGCACGCTGATCCCGCCGCTGTTCACCGGCGAATTCCATGAGAAGCTGCTCGCCACCACCTCGGGCAACATCGTCCTCGCCGGCATCGGCCTGACGGTGCTCGGCATCGTCGTCGTCGCCATCGCCGGCGCACGCAAGGATGCGCTGCTGACGCCCGAGCAAAAGGCGGCGGTGGTCGCCGAATTCGATTTCAAGAAGGGCATCGCGGTCGCGATCTTCGCCGGCATCATGTCGGCCTGCTTCGCCTTCGGCCTTGCCGCGGGCGAGCCGATCAAGGGCCTGTCCGCCGCCGCCGGCACCGGCCCCTTGTGGACCGGCCTGCCGGTGCTGTGCCTCGTCATGTTCGGCGGGCTCATCACCAACGGCGTCTGGTGTTCGTACCTGATCGCGCGCAACCGCAGCGGTGCCGAATGGGCCGGGCGGACCAGGCCCGGCGTCGAGCGCCCGCCACTGCTGCGCAACTATGTGCTGAGCGCACTTGCCGGCGTCACCTGGTATTTCCAATTCTTCTTCTACACGATGGGCGAAAGCCAGATGGGGCGCCTGGGCTTCTCCAGCTGGACGCTGCATATGGCCTCGATCATCATCTTCGGCACGCTCTGGGGCTTTGCGTTCCGCGAATGGAAGGATGTCGGCGCCCGCATCAAGGGGATCGTATGGGGCGGCGTCGCGCTGCTGCTGATCGCCACGGTGGTGATCGGCTACGGCAACAGCCTGGCCGGCCCCGCCTGATGCTCGGTGCGGATCGGGTCCTGCCGCTCGACGGCGCGGCACTGCGCGGCGATGCCGTCGCGTTCGTCGCCGATCGCGCCGACGATGCAGCGGAGGTCACCGCGGTCGCGCGGCCCGTGCTGCTCGCCTATGCGCCGGCGATGTCCAACGGCCGGGCGATGCTGGTGATCGGCGGCGGCGGCTATGTCGCGCTGATGGCGGGGCGCGAGGGCGTGCAGGTCGCGCGCTGGCTGACCGGCCTCGGCTACCATGCCTTCGTGCTGATCCACCGCTTTCCCGATGCGGATCATGGCCCGGCAGCGCCGCTCGACGATGCCGGCGCGGCCCTGCGCGCGATCCGGGCGGAGGGCTTTGCCGCGGTCGGCGTCGTCGGCCTGTCGTCCGGCGGCCATCTCGCCGCCTGCCTCGCCGCCGCACGCCCGGCAGACTGGCCGGGCGAGGCACCACCGCCGCCCGATGCGATGGTGATCGGCTATGCGCCCATCTCCACCAATGCCGCGGGGCGCACGGTCGTCGCGGACAAGCCGCCGCTGGCACCGCCCCAGAAGCAGGCGCTGTACGACGCCTTGCAGCCCGATGCGCAGCTGTGCCCCGCGCCGCCGCCGGCCTTCATCGTCTATGCCGGCAACGACCCCGTCGTGCCGGTCGAGAATGCGCGCCGGCTGCATGCCGCCTGGACGGCGGCGGGGGGCAGCGCGGAATGCCATGTCTTCGCCGATGCGCCGCACGGCTTCGCGCTCGACACGCCGGGGCTCCCGGTGTCGCTATGGCCGCAGCTGTGCGAGGCCTGGTTGCGCCAGATCGGGTTCCTGTAGCGCCGCCCCCTCCCGCGATCAGTGCTTCACGCGCATCCGTAACGTCGGCCGCGGTTCGTCCTGCGCTTCGGCGATCAGCCGGGCGTAGCGCTTCGCCATCTCCAGATGGACGTTGCGTCCCTCCAGGTGGCGGGCATTGTCCGCCAGCGCGCGCTCCTGCCGTTCCCGGCGCATGTAATATTCGATGTCGGCATGTGGCTGCATAGAAGGTCCCCCACGCGAGAGATGCTTGCCGCCAACGGGCTACGCCTTGCAAGCCTCTGCAATATGACGGAATTTCTTACAGTTGTCGACTAAATGGATTAACTCTGCGCGGCGGTTCACTTTTACTCGCGCGCTATCAATCCAGCGGCACCGCGATCGTGCAGTGCAGCCCGGTGTCGGCGAAGTCGATCCCGACATCGGCATCCAGTTCGTAGCGCAGGCTGCGCGTCAGCAGCTCGATTCCGAACCCCTCCGCGTCCGGCTCGACCACGCCACCCTCCGGCACATGTTCCTGCCAATCGACGCGCAGCGTCTCGGGGCGCGGCGTCGCCGCTACCGTCCAGTCGATCCGCAACGTCCCCGTCGGACGGCTCAGCGCGCCATATTGCAGCGCATTGGCGGTCAGTTCGTACAGCGCGATGCCGATCTGCTCGGCGATGCGCGGCGGCAGTCGCACTTCCGGGCCGCCATAGCCGACCCGCCCGCCGATCCGGCTCGCCAGCAGTTCGTCGGCGAGCAGCGCCTCCAGGTCGACGCCTTCGTCGCCGGTGCGCATGATGTGGCTCTGCGTGCGCGCGAAGGCGGCAAGGCGGCCGTCGAAATGGTTGCGATATTCCTCCACCGTGTCGCTGTTCTCCGCGGTGCGCCGCGCGATCGAACGGATGACGGCCAGCGTGTTGCGGACCCGGTGATAGATCGATGCGCGCAGGCGGCCCTCGCCCTCGATCCGGCTGCGCAGGTCGGTGATATCGACGGCGGTGCCGGACCAGCCGGGCTCGTCGCCCGCCGCCGGCAGCGCCTGCGCGCGGTACCAGCGATACGTGCCGCCGGGCTGCGCCAGCACCCGCACGTCGGCGCAGAACAGCCGCGTCGTCCGCGCCCGATGCCAGCCCGCCAGGATATGGCCGCGATCCTCCGGGTGGACGCAATCCATCCAGCCGATCCCCGCGCTGTCGGCGGCCTGCTGCCCGGTCAGCGTCGCCCATTCTGGCGAAAACCACAGGCTGTCGCCCTCCGGCGTCGAACGCCAGCTGACCGGGGGATGGAGCGCTTGCCGATCCTCGGTGCGGCCGTCCGCGGATCGCGACGGACTACCCATTGGCATCCAGACGCTGTCCTTCATGGTCGAGGTGGAGATAGGTCGGATTGAACATCGCGACCTCGCACAGCCCGTCGAGGTCGAGCGCTTCGAACTCGCGCCCTTTCCAGCGAACCAGGCCGCGGGCGCGCAATTCCTGCACCATGCGATTGACGTGCACCGGCGTCATGCCCGTCGCTTCGGCCAGATCGGTCTGGGTCAGCGGGATCTCGCAGCGATGGCCGTCGACCAGCCCCACGGCGCGCAGGCGAAAGAACAATTCGCAGAACAGGTGCGACAAGCGCTCGATCGCGTCACGCTGGCCCAGATTGACCGTCCATTCGCGCTGGATCGCCGCTGACACCAGCACGTCCCAGCGCAGCGCCTGATCCAGCCGCGGTCCCATGGCAGTCAGCGCCTCGATCCGTTCACGCGCGATTTCGACGTAGCGTACCGCCGTCAGCGCTCCGACGGAATGATCCATCTCCTTCAGGATATAGCCATTGGGGTCGCACAGGTCGCCGGGCAGGTAGAAGGCGATGATCTGCCGCCGCCCGTCCTCCAGCGTCTTGTAGCGGAACGCCCAGCCTTCGACGATCAGGTTGACGTTGCGCGGCCGGTCGCCCTCGCGGATCAGGTCGCGCCGCTGGCGCACGGTCAGCGACGGGCCTGCGCACGCCCCCTCGATCGCGGCGCGTTCGTCGTCGGAAAACAGCACATAATGCTGCAACCGGGAGATCAGGCGCGGGGCAGAAGGGATCGAAGACATGGCACGATCAGACAGTAATCCATCCTGAACCTCGCTCACCCATGTTAGCGCCTTTTGCGACTAATTCTTTATCCCGTTGTTTTACAGGGAGAAAGGCAATGACTTTGGTGGCGTCGCCATTGGGGGGCAAGCGTGTGCTCATCGTCGAGGACGAATATATGATCGCCGACGATCTTGCCTGCGAGCTTGCCCGAGCGGGTGCACGGGTGATCGGACCGGCGGCCTCGCTGCCGCAGGCGATGCGCCTTGCCGAACAGACGATGGCGCTGGACGCGGCGGTGCTCGACATCAACCTGCGCGAAACCCTGGCCTTTCCGCTGATCGACTATCTGCTCGCCACGGATGTGCGGTTGCTGATCTACAGCGGCTATGACGAAGCGATGATCCCCGAACGCTACCGCCACCTGCCGCGGTGCGAAAAGCCGGTGTCGCCGCTGAAGCTGCGGCTGGCGGCAGAAGACCTGTGGCAGCGTGGGGCACCCCTGCCGCGGATCGGAAGCGCCCGCCCGCACTGAACCGCATCCGATCCGGTACCGGAACGGAGCTATCGGTCGGCCCGCCGGCTCTTCCCCAAGGGTGAGGAACGGCGGCGGCGCCCCCTCCACCGTCCGGCGCCCCCAACGTATCGAGAGGATCGGGTCCCACACCCGTTCGTGCTGAGCCTGTCGAAGCACAGGTGAGACTCATGCGCCCTTCGACGCCGCCTGCGGCGTCGCTCAGGACAGGCTTCGGCAGGCTCAGGGCGAACGGGCGGGGGGGATCGTCCGCTCCTCGCTTCCGAAATCGGCGACGCCGGAACCCCCGACACCACGCACAACGAAAAAGGGCCCGGCATCGCTGCCGGGCCCCTTCGTCATTCAGGTGCAACCCGTTGGGATCAGTCGCGATCGCCGGTCAGGAAGGCAGGCGCGAATTCCGGCGCGGGGCCGTCATCGTTGCCGCCGCCGTTGCGCGGGCCACGGCCCCCGTCACGGTCGCCGCCGCGCTCGCCGCCTTCGCCGCGCGGACCACGGTCGCGGCGCGGGCCACGGCCCACGTCACGATCACCACCGCGATCACCGCCATCGCGGCGCGGACCACGATCGCCGCGATCACCGCGGTCGCCACGCGGGCCACGGCCACGGTCGCCGCCCTCACGCGGTTCGCGCGCCGGACGGGTGTCCTCCAGCTCGGCACCGGTTTCCTGGTCGACGACGCGCATCGACAGGCGCACCTTGCCGCGCGGATCGATCTCGAGGACCTTCACCTTCACCTGCTGGCCTTCGGACAGCACGTCCGACACCTTCTCAACACGCTCGTTCTTGATCTCGCTGACGTGGACCAGGCCGTCCTTGCCGCCCATGAAGTTCACGAACGCCCCGAAATCGACCAGGTTGACGACCTTGCCGTCATAGACCTTGCCGACCTCGGCCTCTTCGACCAGGCCCTTGATCCACTTGATCGCGGCGTCGATCTGCGCGCTGTCGGACGACGACACCTTGATGACGCCTTCGTCGTCGATGTCGACCTTGGCGCCAGTCTGGGCGACGATCTCGCGGATCACCTTGCCGCCCGTACCGATGACTTCGCGGATCTTCGACTTGTCGATCGTGAAGGTCTCGATGCGCGGCGCATGCGCCGACAGCTCCGAGCGGGTTTCGCCCAGCGCCTTGGCCATCTCGCCCAGGATGTGCGCGCGGCCCTCATGCGCCTGCGCCAGCGCGACCTTCATGATCTCTTCAGTGATGCCGGCGATCTTGATGTCCATCTGCAGCGAGGTGATGCCCTCGCTGGTGCCGGCCACCTTGAAGTCCATGTCGCCGAGATGATCCTCGTCGCCCAGGATGTCGGACAGGACCGCATAGTCCTTGCCTTCCAGGATCAGGCCCATCGCGATGCCCGACACCGGGCGCTTCAGCGGCACGCCCGCATCCATCATCGACAGCGAACCGCCGCAAACGGTGGCCATCGAGGACGAGCCGTTGGACTCGGTGATGTCGCTGGTGACGCGGATCGTGTAGGGGAACTCTTCCTTGGTCGGCAGCACCGGGTGCAGCGCGCGCCAGGCGAGCTTGCCGTGGCCGACTTCGCGACGGCCCGGCGCACCGAAGCGGCCGACTTCGCCGACCGAATAGGGCGGGAAGTTATAGTGCAGCATGAAGTTCTGGTACGACAGGCCGTTGAGGCCGTCGATCATCTGCTCTGCGTCGCGGGTGCCGAGCGTGGTGGTCGCGATCGTCTGCGTCTCGCCGCGGGTGAACAGCGCCGAACCGTGCGCACGCGGCAGGAAGTGGACCTCGGCCTCGATCGGACGCACCGTCTTGGTGTCGCGGCCGTCGATGCGGATGCCGGTTTTGAGGATCGCGGTGCGGACGATATCCGCCTCCAGCTTCTTCACCAGCTTCAGGCTGGCGAGATACGCCTGCGGATCGCTGTCCTTCAGGTCGGCCATGCCGTCGCGGGCCTTGGCGCGCGCCTCGTTGACCGCGGTCTGGCGGGCCTGCTTGTCGGTCAGCTTGTAGGCGGCTTCCAGATCCTTGCCGATCAGCGCCTTCAGCTTCGCCTTCACCCCGGCCTTGTCGTCCTGGACCTTCAGCTCCCAGGGCTCCTTGGCGGCCTGTTCGGCCAGGCGGATGATCGCCTTGATGATGTCCTGCGACGCCTTGTGCGCGAACATCACGGCGCCCAGCATGACCTCTTCCGACAGCTCCTTGGCTTCGGATTCGACCATCATCACCGCGTCGTGCGTCGCCGCGACCATCAGGTCGAGCTCGCCGGTCAGCACTTCGGCGTCCGACGGGTTCAGCTGATATTCGCCGTCCTTGTAGCCGACGCGCGCCGCGCCGATCGGGCCCATGAAGGGGACGCCCGACAGCGTCATCGCCGCCGACGCCGCGATCATCGCCAAGAGGTCGGGCTCGTTCTCGCCGTCATAGCTGAGCACCTGCGCGATGCAGTTGATCTCGTTATAGAAGCCTTCGGGGAACAGCGGGCGGATCGGACGGTCGATCAGGCGGCTGACCAGCGTCTCACGCTCGGTCGCGCCACGCTCGCGCTTGAAGAAGCCGCCGGGAATGCGGCCGCTAGCCGAAAACTTTTCCTGGTAGTGGACCGTGAGCGGGAAGAAATCCTGCCCCTCCTTCACCGACTTGGCGGCGGTCACGGCGCAGAGCACCACCGTCTCGCCGAGCGTCGCGATCACCGCGCCGTCGGCCTGGCGGGCGACCTTGCCCGTTTCGAGGGTCAGCGTCTGGCCGCCCCACTCGATCGATACCTTCTTGGCATTGAACATGTATTTTCCTTCACTCCCCGAGCCAGATGCTGCGGGGGGCCTGTCTCGCGGGCTAAACCGGCCCGCGGCGGTGTGGAGCGTCTTGTCGCTCCGGGGAAGCGCAGCCGAATTGCCGGCTTCCGCATGTCCCGGCGTCGTGCCGGTATTCGTGTGGCGCGCCCATAGCACGCCGATATGAAAAGGGCGACCCGAAGGCCGCCCCTTTGTCCCGGATCTGCGTTACTTGCGAAGCCCGAGCTTCGCGATCAGGTCCAGATAGCGCTGGCCATCGGTCTTGCGCAGATAGTCGAGCAGCGAACGCCGCTTGTTGACCATCATCAGCAGCCCGCGGCGCGAATGGTTGTCCTTCTTGTGACCCTTGAAATGCTCGGTCAGGTTCTTGATGCGCTCCGACAGGATCGCGACCTGCACCTCGGGCGAACCCGTGTCGCCTTCCTGGCGGGCATGTTCCTTGACGAGTTCGGTCTTGCGCTCGGCGGTAATGGTCATGTGTTCGTCCTCGACATCATAGGTTGAAGCCACGGACGACGCGGGCTTCCTCGCCCTCCACCGCTACCAGCGCGACCGGCGTGTCGCCGGCGCATGCGAAGTATTGGCCATCGTCCTTGGCGATCCCGGTCAGCACACGCCCCTGGCGGAGCGCCCCTGCCTGATCCGGGGAGAGGGAGAGAGCCGGGATGTCGTCCAGCCCCGCCCTCAACGGCAGGAGTAACTGTTCAAGGGTGCGCCCCATACCGGCCTCAGCCAATTTGTCCAGCGATATCGCCGGCGCCAAGTTGAACGGCCCCGCCTTGGTCCGTCGCAGCATGGTGACGTGGCCGACGGTGCCCAGCGCCAGCGCGATGTCGCGGGCGAGGGAGCGGATATACGTGCCCTTGGAAACATGCGCGGTGAGGGTGATGCCCTCCATTCCTCCCCGTGCCGGGGAGGAATGGAGGGCATGCACCGTCACCTCGCGGCTCGCCAGCACCACCTCTTCGCCCGCACGCGCCAGATCATACGCCCGCTCGCCATCCACCTTCAGCGCCGAATAGGCCGGCGGCACCTGGCTGATCGGTCCGGTGAAGCGCGGCAGCACCGCCTCCACCTCGCCCAGCGTCGGCCGCACGTCCGACGTTGCGATCACCGCACCTTCCGCATCCAGCGTGTCGGTCTGCTCGCCGAAGCGGATCGTGAAGTCGTACACCTTGTCGCTGTCGAGCATCCGCCCGGCGAGCTTCGTCGCCTCGCCGACCGCCACCGGCAGCACGCCGGTCGCCAGCGGATCGAGCGTGCCGCCATGGCCGACCTTGAACTTGCCATAGCCGCCCTGCCGCAACGCACGCTTGACCGCCGAAACGACCTGCGTGCTGCCCAGACCCAGCGGTTTGTCGACGATCACCCAGCCGTGCATCAGGCGATCGCCTGCGCCAGCGCGAGGAACCAGCCGACCAGCGCCTCGGCCGGCGGCGCGACGATCCGCCCGACCAGATTGGCGCCCGGCACGATCATCGGCAGCACCACCAGCATCAGGATCAGCAACAGGAAACCGAACCGCCCGATCCTCGCCCATTGCGCCGCGAGCGGCCGCGGCAGCAGCCCTTCCACGACATGGCCACCGTCGAACGGCGGCATCGGCAGCAGGTTGAACAGCGCCAGGAAGACGTTGACCAGCAGGAAGTTGAACAGGTTGGCGAGCACGAAGGCGGCGATGCCGGTCGGCTGCACTCCGTGGGACAGCGCCGCGGCGGCACCGATCAGGATCGCAGCGATCGTCGCCAGGATCAGGTTCATTCCCGGCCCGGCGAGCGCCACCGCCACCATCCCCCAGCGCGGATTGTGCAGCCGCTGCGCGATCACCGGCACCGGCTTCGCCCAGCCGAACACCGGCGCACCCGCGATGGCGAGGCCGAGCGGCAGGATGACCGTGCCGACGGGATCGACGTGGCGTACGGGATTGAAGCTCAGCCGCTTCTGCTCCTCGGCGGTGGGATCGCCCAGCCACTTCGCCATCCAGCCATGCGCGACCTCGTGAAAGACGATGGCGATGACCAGCGGGATGATCCAGATCGCGGTGCGATAGACGATATTGTCGGGGTTCATGGCCGCGATATGGCGCGGGGGAGGGGAGAGCGCCAGCGTTACGAACATCCCATCGTCATCGTCCCCGCGTGCGCCGGGGCGACGGCAGGGATCAGCCGCCCAGCGCCTCGCTGAAATGCCGCCGGCACAGCGCGACATAGCGGTCGTTGCCGCCGATCTCGGTCTGCGCACCCTCGGCGATGGCGCGGCCCTCGGCATCGACGCGCAGGTTCATCGTCGCCTTGCGCCCGCACACGCACACCGACTTGATCTCGATGAGCGCATCCGCGATCGCCAGCAGCCGCGCCGCGCCTTCGAACAACCGCCCCTGGAAATCCGTGCGCAGCCCGTATGCCAGCACCGGCACGTTCAGCACGTCGCAGATATGCGCCAGCTGCGCCACCTGCCCGGCGGACAGGAATTGCGCCTCGTCGACCAGCACGCAGGCGAGGGGGCCGGCAGCGAGCCGATCGGCGACGCAGGCGGCCAGATCGGTCGTCGCCTCGAACGGCGTCGCCGGCGCCTCCAGCCCGATCCGGCTGGTGATCGTGCCCGCGGCGAAGCGATCGTCCACCGCCGCGGTGAACAGCATCGTCTCCATCCCCCGCTCGCGATAGTTGAAGTCCGCCTGCAACAGCGTCGTCGACTTCCCCGCATTCATCGAGGCGTAGTAGAAGTAGAGCTTGGCCATCGCCGCTTCAGACCGCAGGATCGATGTCATGTCCAGCGCAGTGAGCCCCGATCTGTATCCCATCGCGGTCATCGAGGACCGCTATCAAGGGGTTTATTCGAAGGGACGTTGGTGGGCCGTCGCCCAATCCGATGCGCTATTGAGGGGCATGAGCCGACTTGCATGGCTTAACGAATATGGTCCCGGGAGCGATGATGTCACCGCAAGCGTGTTCTGGGGTCTCGCGCCGCCATGGATCGCGGCGGGCAATACTCCGGATGCTGCGGTCGCAAATCTGGAAGCGCAAGACGGAGCCGACAGTGACGAATGGTCACCGCCGCCAATCGAGGCGGACCCACGTTGGCGCGAGAGCTTTCGTCCATCGCATCATTCTTAACCCTAATCCCGGGAGACGATGGTGAGATGGCGCACCTGCCGGGCGTGCTCCGGATTGGCCTTCGAAGACCAGATTTACAAAGCTCTTTACAGGGAGGCTCAGCATTTCAGCGGGAAGCGCGATTGTGCGACTGCCGGTATCCTGTTCAACGCCATTGATCGAGACGACGAGCGTTCCGGGTGCCGTCGCCCAAACGACCAGCCGATCGTCCACAACCTCCAGCTCGGCCACATCGCCATCTCCTGGGAGCGCCCCCAGCGTCATCACCCCTCGGACTGGCAGCTCCAATTCGTCACACCACGGCTCAAGCCAGACCGTCAGCGATGCATCTGTCGCGTTGCTGACCAGTATCGCCATCTAGAGATCAATCGTCACCCAGATCCCGCGCCACCTCCGGCCGGCGGAGCAGCTGGTCGATATGGCTGCCCTCGTCGAAGCTTTCGTCCGCCAGGAACTTCAGCTTCGCGGCGTATTTGTTCTGCACGCGATGCGCGACCTCGCGCTGCAGATAGGCCGTGTTGGTACGCAGCGCCTTCAGCACCGCCTCCTCGTCCTTGCCGAGCAGCGGCTTCACGAACACCGTCGCATGGCGCAGGTCGGGGGACATGCGCACTTCGGTGATCGAGACCATGTGCTTCGCCAGCACGTCGTCATGCACGTCGCCGCGCGCGAGGATCTCCGACAGCACGTGCCGGACCTGCTCGCCGACGCGCAGCGTGCGGACGGATTTTTCCTGAGGATCTTTGTTCATCTGAACTCCCCTCCCGCTTGCGGGAGGGGTCGGGGGTGGGCCCGACCGAAGCTGTGTCTTGCCGGGCCCACCCCCAGCCCCTCCCGCAAGCGGGAGGGGAGCATGTCCTAGAGGGTCCGTTCGCGCATCTCGACTTCGAACGTCTCAAGATAGTCGCCTGCCTTGATGTCCGTGAAGTTCTGCGTGAACGTCACGCCGCATTCCAGGCCGGCACGCACTTCGGGCACATCGTCCTTGAAGCGGCGCAAGCTGGCGATCTCGCCCTGGTAGATGATGACGTCGTTGCGCGTGATGCGGGCTTTCAGCGCCTTGCGGATGACACCCTCGACCACCAGCAGACCGGCCGCCCGGCCATGCTTGCCGGCCGAGAAGACCTCGCGGATTTCCGCACGGCCGACCACGGTCTCGAACGCCTCCGGCCCGAGCTCGCCCGCCATGCCGGCGCGGATCTCGTCGATCAGATCGTAGATGACGTCGTAATATTTCAACGCCACCTTCTGCCGCTCGGCGATCTCGCGTGCCTTGGCATTGGCACGGACGTTGAAGCCGACGATCGGCGCGCCGCTGGCGCCCGCCAGCGTCACGTCGCTCTCGGTGATGCCGCCGACCCCCGCATGCAGCACGCGCGCCTTGATGAGGTCGGTCGAGATCTTGTTGATCGACGCGACGATCGCCTCGACCGTCCCCTGCGTATCGGCCTTCACGACGAGCGGATATTCGATCGCCGCATTGGCCTTCAGCGCCGAGAACATGCTCTCCAGGCTCGCCGGTGCCGAGGTGGTGCGCTTCTGCGTCAGCACGCTCTGGCGATATTCGGCGACCTCGCGGGCACGTGCCTCGTTCTCGACCACCTGCAGCGGATCGCCCGCCGACGGCACGCCCGAGATGCCGAGCACCTCGACCGGCATCGCCGGATCGGCCTGCTTCACCTGCCGGCCCTTGTCGTCGACCAGCGCGCGCACCTTGCCGCTCTCCGCACCGATGACGAACACGTCGCCGACCTTCAGCGTGCCGCGATTGACCAGCACCGTCGCGACGGGGCCACGACCCTTGTCGAGCTTCGCCTCGATCACCGTGCCTTCGGCCGGACGATCGGGGTTGGCGCGCAGTTCGAGCAGTTCGGCCTGCAGCTGGATCTTCTCGATCAGCTCGTCGAGGCCGGTCTTCTTGAGCGCGGAGACTTCGACGTCCTGGACGTCGCCGCCCATTTCCTCGACCACCACCTCATGCTCCAGCAGGCGCTCGCGCACGCGCTGGGCATTGGCCTCATACTTGTCGATCTTGTTGATCGCCACGATCATCGGCACGCCGGCCGCCTTGGTATGGTTGATCGCCTCGATCGTCTGCGGCATCAGCCCGTCGTCGGCCGCGACCACCAGCACCACGATATCGGTGACATCGGCGCCGCGCGCACGCATCTGCGTGAACGCCTCGTGGCCCGGCGTGTCGAGGAACGTGACCTTCGACTTGTCCTTCAGCGTGACCTGATAGGCGCCGATATGCTGGGTGATGCCACCCGCCTCGCCGCGCACCACGTCGGTGCCGCGCAGCGCGTCGAGCAGGCTGGTCTTGCCGTGGTCGACGTGACCCATGATCGTCACGACCGGGGGACGCGCCTTCAGCGATTCGGGCGCATCCTCGACCGTGTCGATGGCCAGGTCGATGTCGCTGTCGCTGACGCGGACGATGTTGTGGCCGAATTCGGTCACCAGCAGCTCGGCCGTGTCCTGGTCGATCGTCTGCGTCATCGTGACGGGCATGCCCATCTTGAACAGCGTCTTGACCAGATCGGCGCCCTTTTCCGCCATACGGTTGGCGAGTTCCTGGACGGTGATCGCCTCGGGCACCTGCACGTCGCGGACCTGCTTGGGCTGCGCCTCGCGCGGGCCGCCGAAGTGGCGCTTTTCCTTCTCGCGCGCCCGCTTCAGCGCGGCGAGGCTGCGGCTGCGCGCACCATCGTCGCCCAGCGCGCGGTTGACGGTCAGCTTGCCGCCACGACGCTCGTCGCCCTTGCGGTCGCGCTGCGTCGGCCGGCTCGGCGGCGCGTTGCGCGGCGTCGCCTGACCCGAAGGCAGGCTGCGGTTGGCACCGCCGGCGGCACCCGTCGATGCTGCGGCCGGGGTCGGCGCAGGCGTCGGGGCAGGAGCGGGCTTGGGCTGCGGCTTCGGGATTTCCGGCCGGGCGACCGGCGAGAAGCGGCGCGGCGCCGGCAGCGACGGATCGCGACCGAGCTCGATCGTCGGCGCCGGAGCGGGCGCGGGTGCAGCGGCACGCGGCGCGGGCGCCGGAGCGGCAGCGACCGGTTCCGGTGCCGGCGCAGGAGCAGGCGTCGGAGCCGGGGCAGGTGCCGCGACGGGCTCTGCCGGTGCTTCCACCGGCGCCGGCGGCACCGGCCGCTCGACCGGGCGGAAGCCACGGCCGGCAGGCGTCGGCACGCTCGGTGCGGCGACCTGCGGCGCAGGCTGTGCCGGGGCAGGCGCCGGCGTCGGCTCGGGTTCCGGAGCGGGGGGCGGCGCAGCGGCGGCTGCTGCTGCCGCTGCCGCCTTTTCGGCGGCGCGCTGGCGCTCGTCCTCGGCGGCCTGCACGCGGGCGGCCTCGTCGCGGCGACGCGCGTCTTCCAGCGCGTGCATGCGCTGGTCCTCGGCCTCGCGCAGCATGCGCGCCTGGCGCTCCTGCGGCGTCTCGTTTGACGGCGCCGGACGCGGTGCGGGGGCGGGCGCCGGTGCCGGGGCAGGCGCGGCGACGGGCGCCTGCACCTGCGGCTCGGGCGCAGCCTGCGCCTCGCCCGGACGGCCGAGCACGCGGCGGCGCTTGGTTTCCACGATCACCGTATTGGACCGGCCGTGGCTGAAGCTCTGCTTCACCTGGCCGGTCTCGACCGTGCGCTTCAGCCCCAGGGGCGCGCGCATGCCAAGTTTCGGCTTATCGTTGTCGGTGTCGCTCACTCAAAATCCTCGTTTACGTCTACGACCGGTCGATGCCCGCTGGCGACCGTCCCGGAAAGTCCGGGCGTCGATGCGCCTTGCGAGGCCGTTTCGCAAGGCACGGGAGTAGGTTCAGGTCCGATAAAATGCAGCCAGCGGTCGAGCGCATCGCTCACCCGCGCGGCGGCAGCGCGGTCGGTCAGGCCGATGTGTACCACATTCTCGCGGCCCAGCGCCAACGACAATATGGGGCGGGGCATCGGCAATACCAAGCCCCGCACGTCCGATCCTTCGCGATCCGATCCGACACGCCACGCCTGGTCCAGCTTGCGGTTGCCGTCGGTGCCGGCATCGGCGGCATGATAGAGCGCGTGCAACTGCCCGGATCGCGCCGCCGTCTCGATCTTCTCGGAACCGGTCAGCAGCATGCCCGACCGCGATTCAAGGCCCAGCCGGTCGAGCGCATTGCGCTCCAGCGCCGCGGCGATGCGGGCGGGCAGATCGTCGGGGATGATGAATTCCGCGCCCTTGAACGCCCGCGCCAGCGCCCCGCGCAGCCGCTTCTTGGCGATCGCCTGCTCCAGCTCGTCCCGCGTCACGCCGATCCACGCGCCGCGCCCCGGCGCCTTGGCGCGCACGTCGGGCAGCACCTGGCCGTCCGGCGCTAGCGCGAGTCGCACCAGCCGGTCGCGCCCGTCGCGCTCCTGGCTCAGGATGCATTTGCGGATGGGATCGCTCATGCGGCGACCTCCGCCACACGTACACCGTCACCCCGGACCCGTTCCGGGGTCCACGGGGCAGGGGAAGGATGCACTTGCGATAGGTGCAAGCGCTCTGCCAAGCTCGCTCGCTGTTTTCGTCGCGGCACTGTGGACCCCGGAACAAGTCCGGGGTGACGGGGGAAGTTAGGCGAGACGCATGGCGACACCCCCGCGGTCGCCCGCGAGTCGCTATGCCTGTCGCTACGGTGCTGAAACCTCAGCGTCTCATTGCGAGGGAACCGCATCAGCGTCCTCCCTCATTTGGGGCGCATCGCGGTCGGCGAGCAACTGCCCGCCGGCCGCATAATTCTCCGTAGGCACTTCCTCGATCACGATCTGCACCGCTGCGGGGTTCTTGCCGAGGCGCGCGACCAGCGAGGCCGTCACGTCCGCGACGACCCCCGCCTTCTGCTCCCGGCTTGCGGAGCCGGCCAATCGGATCGAGACGAACGGCATCAGGCGTCCTCGCCCTCCGCCTCGGACCCCGCCGTATCGGCGTCCGCCGCCGGCTCTTCATCGGCGAACCAATGCTGGCGCGCAGCCATGATGATCTCGTTGCCCTGCTCGTCGGACAGGCCGTACTCGCTCAGGATGCCGCCCTTCGGCTCGGGGCGCTTGGGTGCGTCCTCGTTGCGGCGGCGCGGCTCGGCGCGCTTCTTCTCGACCAGCTCGTCGGTGGCGAGGTCGGCGAGATCGTCCAGCGTCTTGATCCCCGCCTTGCCCAGCGTGACCAGCATCGCTTCGGTCAGGTACGGAATATCAGCCAGCGCATCCTCGACGCCCAGCGCGCGTCGCTCGTCGCGTGCCGCGGCCTCGCGACGATCGAGCGCTTCCTGCGCACGGCTCTGCAGCTCCTGCGCCAGGTCCTCGTCGAAGCCCTCGATGCTGGCAAGCTCGTCGATCTCGACATAGGCGACCTCTTCCAGCGCGCCGAAGCCTTCGGCGACCAGCAGTTGCGCGAGCGTCTCGTCGACGTCCAGCTCGTTCTGGAACATCTCGGAATTCTGCACGAATTCCTTCTGGCGCTTTTCGGAGGCGTCGGCCTCGGTCAGGATGTCGATCGCCTTGCCGGTCAGCTGGCTGGCGAGCCGCACGTTCTGGCCGCGGCGGCCGATCGCGAGGCTGAGCTGGTCGTCGGGCACCACCACCTCGATCCGGTCCTCTTCCTCGTCGATCACGACGCGGCTGACGCTGGCGGGCTGCAATGCGTTGACGACGAAGGTCGCGGTGTCGGGCGACCAGGGGATGATGTCGATCTTCTCGCCCTGCATCTCCTGCACGACGGCCTGCACGCGGCTGCCCTTCATGCCGACGCAGGCGCCGACCGGGTCGATCGACGAATCGCGGCTGATGACGCCGATCTTGGCGCGGCTGCCCGGATCGCGCGCGGCGGCCTGGATGGTGATGATGCCGTCGTAGATCTCCGGCACTTCCTGCGCGAACAGCTTCTTCATGAAATCGGGATGCGCGCGGCTGAGGAAGATCTGCGGCCCCCGGTTCTCGCGGCGGACGTTGAGGATCAGCGAGCGGATGCGGTCGTTGACGCGCACCACCTCGCGCGGGATCTGCGCGTCGCGGCGGATGACGCCCTCGGCGCGGCCCAGGTCGACGACGATATGGCCGAACTCGACGCGCTTGACGACGCCGGTGATGATCTCGCCCTGGCGGTCCTTGAACTCTTCATACTGCCGCTCGCGCTCGGCATCGCGCACCTTCTGGAAGATGATCTGCTTCGATGCCTGCGCCTGGATGCGGCCGAATTCGATCGGGGGCAGGGGATCGACGATATAGTCGCCGACGACCGCACCCTTTTGCAGCTTCTGCGCCTGATTGACGTCGACCTGCTTGAAATAATCGTCGACCGCCTCGACCACCTCGACGACGCGCCACAGGCGCAGGTCGCCGGTCTGCGGGTCGAGCTTTGCACGAATGTCGTTCTCGATGCCGTAGCGGGTCTTGGCCGCGCGCTGGATCGCCTCTTCCAGAGCCTCGATGACGATGCTCTTGTCGATCATCTTCTCGGACGCGACCGAATTGGCGATCGCGATCAGTTCCGCGCGGTTGGCGGTGGCGACGGTGGCCATCTTACTTCTGTCCTTCGCTAGGTGCGTCGTTGTCGGTATCGGTATCTGGGTCGTCTTCGAATTCGTCCGCGCCTTCCGAAGACAGCGGCGCGGTGGCGGCGAGCAGCCGGTCGGTGATCGTCAGCTTGGCATCGTGGATCTGCGCCAGCGACACCGTCATGCGGGTGTGGCCGCGCACGTCGATCGTCACGTCCTCGCCTTCGATGCCGACGAGGTCGCCGGTCAGGATCTTGCGGTTGTCGACCTTTTCGGCGAGCGTGATCTTCGCCTCGTGCCCGGCCCAGTTCGCATAATCCTGCGGCCGGGTGAGTGGGCGGTCGATGCCCGGCGACGAGACTTCCAGCCGGTACGCATCCGGAATCGGATCGCGCCCCTCGGCCTCCAGCGCATCGAGCGCGTCCGAAATGCGGCGCGACAGGTCGGCGCAATCGTCGATCGTCAGCTGCCCCGTGTCGGGCCGCTCGGCCATCACCTGGAGCGTGGGGTCGGACTTGCCGCCGAACATCTTCACGCGCACCAGGTCGAAACCCAGCGCGCGGGCTTCGGGTTCGATCAGGGCAGTGAGAAGGGCGATGTCCGCCATCGGGGCTCCAGAACAGATATGCGTGTTCGCCGCCGCGAAGGGGGTCCCCCGCAGCCTCTTTCACCTGACGATGTAAGAGAAGGCAGGCGTCATATACGCGTGCCCATGACTGGAAACAAGCATCCATCGCGCCGGCTCATGCGTTCGCCGCAAAACCACAGGGAGATATCGATGCGCTTCAGTTTGTTGGCCGCCTTGCCCGTGGCCCTGATCGCCTGTTCGGGCAATGCCCCCGCCACCGGGGAGGGCGCGCCGCAGGCGGGCGAGACGCCGCCGTCGGCCAAGCCGTTCCGCGAGACGGTGGTCGCCGACTTCGTGTCGCCCTGGGCGTTCGCCTTCCTGCCCGACGATCGCATCGTGGTGACGGAAAAGGCGGGGCAGATGATCCTGCTGTCCGCCGACGGCAAGCGGCGGCAGACCATCGCCAATATCACCGTCGATTCGGCGGGGCAGGGCGGGCTGATGGACGTCGTGCCCGCACCCGACTTCGCGGCCAGCAAGCGCATCTACTTCAGCTATTCCACCGCCGGGCAGGGCGGCAAGGGCGTCGTGCTCGCGCGCGGGCGGCTGCGTGGCGAGGGCGCGGGCGAACGGCTCGGCGAGATCGAGACGCTGTTCACCGCGCGTCCCTTCGTCTCGGGCGATGGCCATTATTCGGGCCGCATCGCCTTCGCGCCCGATGGCCAGTCGCTGTTCTTCACCAATGGCGAACGGCAGAAGTTCACGCCCGCGCAGGATCCGCAGGCGACGCTCGGCAAGGTGCTGCGCCTGACCCTCGACGGCAAGCCCGCGCCGGGCAATCCGCTGGTCGCCAAGGGCTTCGCACCAGAGATTTGGAGCTACGGCCACCGCAACCTGCTGGGGATCGCCTTCGACGCGCAGGGGCGCCTGTGGGAACAGGAGATGGGGCCGAAGGGCGGCGACGAGCTCAACCTCATCATGCCCGGCCGCAACTACGGCTGGCCGAATGTGTCGAACGGCAGCCATTACGACGGCCGCGACATCCCCGATCATGCGCCGGGTGACGGCTATGAACCGCCCAAGGTATGGTGGAACCCGGTGATCTCGCCCGGCGGCCTGATGATCTATTCGGGCAACCTGTTCCCGCAGTGGAAGGGCGATGCCTTCATCGGCGGCCTGTCGTCGCAGTCGCTGGTTCGGGTCGGCCTTGACGGTCAGACTGCGCGCAAGGGCGACCAATGGCCGATGGGCGCCCGCATCCGCGACGTCGCGCAGGGACCGGACGGCGCGATCTGGGTCATCGAGGACGGCGGCAAGTCCCAAGGCCGCCTCATCCGCCTGACGCCGCGGTAAAATCCTCCCCGGCACGGGGAGGGGGACCGCCGCGTAGCGGTGGTGGAGGGGGCTCTCCGCAGGCCAAGCGCCCGCGGAAAGCCACCCACCCGCCGCGAGAACCTAATCCCGCGCCACCAGATAGTTCATCCGCGCATGCGCGATCGGCTTGTCCCGGTCGTCCTGCCAGGCGATCGCCTCGACATTGGCGACGCGGTTGCCCAGCCGCGTCACGATCCCCTCCGCCCGCGTCGGCTTGTCACGGCCGCCGCGCATGAAGTCGACCGTGACGTTGACCGGCTTGATCCGCCCGCCGCCGTCCTCGGCCAGCGCGTGTTGCAGCGAGACGATCGCCGCCACCTCCAGCAGCCCGGAGATCGCGCCACCGTGCAGGAAGCCGGGACGCCCCAGCACGTCGTCGCGGAACGGCATCACCAGCAGCGGCGCCTCGCCCTCGCGTGGTTCCAGCGTCACGCCCAGCACCTCGGCATAGGGCGGCAGGGTACACATCGGGCTCATGCCATCTGGTCCATCAGCATGAAGGTGCCGGCGACATGCGCCAGCGGATCGTCCGGCGTCGCATCATAGGCGATGCCGCGGACGAAGGCGATCGAGCGGGTCAGCTTCAGGCATTCGCCGCGCCCGATCACGGTGCGCCCCGGCACGGCGGGCCGCAGATAGTCGACGCGCAGGTCCAGCGTCGCCTGTGGCGCGAACCTGTCGCGCTTCATCCACACCGCGACGCTGGTCGCCATGTCCATCAGCGCGATGATCGGGCCGGAGGCGATGACGCCGCTGGCGGGGTCGCCGACCAGCGCCTCGGAATAAGGCAGGCCGAGTTCCACCCAGCCGTCTCCCTTGTCGTGGAAGACGATGCCCAGCGTGCCGCCATGGCCGCCGAACCGATGCGCCATGAATGCGTCGATGTTGAAACCGCTCATGCCGCGCGTCTCTACACGCCATCGCCGGTGGCGCAACGCGGGCGGTACGGTTAGCGTGGGCGCACCAAAGGAGAGAGCCATGGATCGCGTCACCCTCACCGTCACGAACGGCGTTGCCGACGTCCGCCTCGCCCGCGCGGACAAGATGAACGCGATCGACCCGGCAATGTTCGCAGGGATCGGCGGCGCCATCGACGCGCTGGCGGCCCGCACCGACGTGCGCTGCGTCGTGCTGTCGGGCGAGGGCAGGGGCTTTTGCGCCGGCCTCGACATGGCGAGCATGGCGCAGGGCGGATCGGGCATGTCGACCGAGCGCAACGACCAGGGCAGCATCCTGCCCCAGCATGTCACCTGGGGCTGGCGGCAGCTGCCGATGCCGGTGATCGCCGCGGTGCACGGCGTCGCCTTCGGCGGCGGCCTCCAGATCATGTCGGGCGCGGACATCCGCATCGCCGCGCCCGACACCCGCTTCGCCATCCGCGAAATGCATTGGGGGATCGTTCCCGACATGGCGGGCTTTCCGATCTGGCGCGGGCTGGTGCGCGACGACGTGCTGCGCGAGCTCGTCTACACCGCGCGCGAATTCGACGCGGCGGAGGCGCTGCACCACGGCTTCGTCACGCGCCTCGCCGACGATCCGCTCGGCGAGGCGCTGGCGCTCGCCGCTACGATCGCGGCCCGCAACCCGCACGCGATCCGGGGCGCCAAGCGGCTGCTCAACATGGCACACGACGCCGATCCGCGCACCATGCTGGCCGCCGAGACGGAGGAGCAGCTGAAGGTGATCGGCAGCCCCAACATGATGGAGGCGGTGGCGGCGAACATGGCCAGGCGGCCGCCGGTGTTCGCGGATTGAGCCAGGCGCCGCCGCGCGCCTGCGATCAGCGTGGCGCCATCCGGATGCCGCCGTCCAGCCGGATGTCCTCGCCGTTGAAATAGCCATTCTCGATCAGCGTCAGCGCCAGCTGCGCATATTCCGCCGGGTCGCCCAGCCGCTTGGGGAACGGCACGCTCGCCGCGAGCGCATCCTTCACCGGCTGCGGCGCGCCCTGAAGCAGCGGCGTGTCGAAGATGCCGGGCAGGATCGTGTTGACCCTGATGCCCTCGCCCATCAGGTCGCGCGCGATCGGCAGCGTCATGCCGACGACGCCGCCCTTGGAGGCGGAATAGGCCGCCTGGCCGATCTGCCCGTCCTCCGCGGCGACGCTCGCGGTCATCACGATCGCACCGCGCTCGCCGTCCGCACGGGGGTCCAGCGTCAGCATGCCCGCGGCGGACTTGGCGACGCAGCGAAAGGTGCCGACGAGGTTGATCTGCACCAGCCGGTCGAACGCGGGGAGCGGGAAATGCTTGATGCTGCCGTCTTCCTTCGAGCGGCTCGCCGTCTTTACCGCATTGCCGGTGCCCGCGCAGCAGACCAGCACCGCCTCCTGCCCGTGCGCGGCGCGGGCGCGCGCGAAGCCCGCATCGACGCTCGCATCGCCCGTCACGTCCACCTCGCAGAACAGGCCGCCGATCTCTGCGGCGAGCGCTTCGCCCCTGTCCCGCTGCAAGTCGAAGATCGCGACCCGCGCGCCCTTGGCGGCCAGCGCCCGCGCCGTCGCCGCGCCCAGCCCGGAGGCGCCACCGGTGACAACGGCAGCCATGGTGTCGGTGATGTGCATGATCCCTCCTTAAACGTCTGATCTATCGTTCCTCCCTCGCTTCAGCGGGGGAGGGGACCGCTCGCGAAGCGAGTGGTGGAGGGGGCGGTGCCGCAAGCACGACGTCCTGAGCTTGCCTCCCCCTCCGACCGCCTTTGGCGGCTACCTCCCCCCGGCGGGGGGAAGACCTTACAGGCGTTCGACGATCGTCACGTTGGCGATGCCGCCGCCCTCGCACATCGTCTGCAACCCGTAGCGCCCGCCGCGCGCATGCAGCGCATGGACCAGCGTCGCCATCAGCTTCGTCCCGCTCGCGCCCAGCGGATGGCCCAGCGCGATCGCGCCGCCGTTGACATTCAGCCGCGCCGGGTCGCCGCCGGTATGCCGCAGCCAGGCGAGCGGCACCGGCGCGAACGCCTCGTTCACCTCGTACAGGTCGATATCCGCGATCCGCATCCCCGTGCGCGCCAGCGCCCGGTCGGTGGCGAACAATGGCTCCTCCAGCATGATGACCGGGTCGCCCGCGGTCACCGCCAGCGCATGCACCCGCGCCAGCGGCGTCAGCCCGTGCGCCTTCAGCGCCGCCTCGCTCACCACCAGCACGGCACTCGCCCCGTCGCAGATCTGGCTGGCATTGGCGGCGGTGATCGTGCCGCCCTCCTGCAACAGCTTCACCGCGCCGATCGTCTCCGCGCTCGCGTCATAGCGGATGCCCTCGTCGGCCACGTGCAACGCGGGGCCGTCGGGTGTCTCCACGGCCAGCGGCACGATCTCGTCGGCGAACGCCCCCGCCTCGGTCGCCGCCGCCGCGCGCCGGTGACTCTCCAGCGCATAGGCATCCAGGTCGCCGCGATCGAAGCCGTACTTGCGCGACAGCATCTCGGCGCCGGTGAACTGGCTGAACTGGATATCAGGAAAGCGCGCCTCCTGCCGCGGGCTCTTCGCCGTGCCGAGCCCGGCCTTGGCGAACAGCGCACCCGTCGATCCCATCGGCACGCGCGTCATGCTCTCCACGCCGGCGGCGATCACCACGTCCTGCGTGCCGCTCATCACCGCCTGGGCGGCGAACTGGATCGCCTGTTGCGACGATCCGCACTGGCGGTCGATGGTGACGGCGGGCACGCTGGTCGGCAGGCGCGAAGCGAGCACCGCGCCACGCCCGACCTGGAAGCTCTGCTCGCCGCCCTGGCTGACGCAGCCCATGATGACGTCCTCGACCGCGGCGGGATCGATGCCGCTGCGCTCCACGATCGCGTCGAGCACCGCCGCCGCCATGTCGGCAGGGTGCCACCCCGCCAGCCGCCCGCCGCGCCGGCCCCCGGCGGTCCGCACCGCCGCGACGATATAGGATTCCGCCATTCCGCGCCTCTCCATAACTCTTGTTATGCGAGCGGTGTCGCGCAAAGTCCGGCGGAGCGCAAGCGCCTAAAGCACGACGCGCTCGGGCTTGGATTCCTCGATCGCGGCCAGCACCATCCGCTCCCACACCGCCGGATCGCCGGCGGCGGCCATGGCGCGGTCCGGCTCGCGCAGCGTGCGCAGCACGGCCAGCGCATCGGGCAGATAGTCGCGCCAGGCGCTATCGACCCGGTCGCCCGCGCTTTCGGCATCGCCGCCCGCATTGGCGCTGATCCGCTGCCCGGCCAGCACGCGGGCGATCCGTTCGGCGACGGGGGTGGTCGATACGTCCATGGCTGCTCTCCTTCGCCAACGGAAATGCGCGAAGGGAGCGCGGGGTTGCGACCCAAAAGAAACGGCCCCGCAGGATGATCCTGCGGGGCCGTTCAGAACCCGATCGGAAAGGGCTCAGCGCGCGGCGCCGGCGCCCTGGCCACGGCCACCACCGCCGGAACGGCCGCGGCCACCCCCGCCGCCGCGGCGGCTGGCGTTGGCGTAGTTGCGCGTCGCGGTCGGCGCATGCGTCGCGCGCGGGCGCGGCTGCTGGCGCTGGCGGGGCAGGTCGGCGCGCGGAGCGGGATCGGCGCCGATCGCCTTGACGCGGGCCGCCTTGATCTCGTTCGACTGCGCGGTGAAGTTGTCGGGCAGCGGGCGGACCGTCACCTTCTGGCGGGTCAGCTTCTCGATATCCTTCAGGTACGGCCGCTCGTCGTCGGCGCAGAAGGCGATGGCGATGCCGCTGTTGCCCGCGCGCGCCGTCCGGCCGATGCGGTGGACATATTGCTCGGCGACGTTGGGCAGCTCGAAATTGACGACATGGCTGACGCCCGACACGTCGATGCCGCGCGCGGCGATGTCGGTCGCGACCAGCACCTTGGTGCGGCCGTCCTTGAACTCGCCCAAGGCGCGCTCGCGCTGGCCCTGGCTCTTGTTGCCGTGGATCGCATTCGCCGCGATGCCGTTGCCGGCGAGCAGCTTCACGACGCGGTCGGCACCATGTTTGGTGCGGGTGAAGACCAGCGCCCGGTCGATCGTCGGATCGCGCAGCACCAGCGTCAGCAGCGCCTGCTTCTCCGTCTGGTTGACGAAGGTGACATACTGGTCGACGCGCTCCGCGGTGGTCGAGGCTGGCACGACCGACACCGTCTTGGGTTCGTGCAGGAACTGGTTGGCCAGCTCGCGGATCGCGGTCGGCATCGTCGCCGAGAAGAACAGCGTCTGGCGCTTGCACGGGATCATCCGCACGATCTTCTTGAGCGCGTGGATGAAGCCCAGGTCCATCATCTGGTCGGCTTCGTCGAGCACCAGGATCTCGATCATCGACAGGTTGCACATGCCCTGCTCGACCAGGTCGATCAGGCGGCCCGGCGTCGCCACCAGGATGTCGACGCCACGGCTCAGGTCCTGCCGGTTCTTGTTGATGCTGGTGCCGCCGAACACGGTCGCGACCGACAGCTTGCTGAACTGGCCATAGCCGCGCGCATTGTCGGCGATCTGGCTGGCCAGCTCGCGCGTCGGGGCGAGCACCAGCATGCGCACGTGCGTCGGCAAGACGCGCTTCTGCGCCGCGGCCAGGCGCTGGATCGACGGCAGCACGAATGCAGCGGTCTTGCCGGTGCCGGTCTGCGCGATGCCGAGCAGGTCGCCGCCTTCCAGCAGGATGGGGATCGACTGCGCCTGGATCGGCGTCGGGGTGGCATAGCCCTTGGCCTCGAGCGCACGGACGAGCGGATCGGCGAGGCCGAGATGAGCGAATGACATGGGAATAGAACCTTCGAACAGGCCTGACCCGCACGTCGGCTAACGGCCGACATGCGAGGGGCGGGGGAAAACCGACACCCCGCGTGAATAGGGAAGCCTTGCGCTAACGACCGGGGCGGAGCCGGGGTTCGCTGCAAGCAAACCCGTTCACGCTGCATGACGCCTCGATGCCCCGCCATGTGCGCTGCACTGCGGCAAAAGTCAAGATGGGCGTGGGCGACACCGGATACTGCCGCCGCCCGTCCCCGCATCTTCGTCATCCCGGCGAACGCCGGGACCCATGGACGCGCAGGTGGTGAGGCTGGCACAAAAACGCTGAATGCATCGCAATCCATGGATCCCGGCCTTCGCCGGGATGACGTAAGGGGGGAAAGGGGACTAAAGCCGCCGCCCGATGACCTCCTTCATGATCTCGCTCGTCCCGCCGTAGATCCGCGTCACCCGCGCCGATCGCCACGCGCGGGCGATCGGATATTCGTTCATATAGCCCGCACCGCCATGCAGCTGCAGGCAGGCGTCCAGCACCTCCCATTGCACCTCGGTGTGCCACAGCTTCGCCGCCGCGCCTTCCTCGTTGGTCAACGCGCCCGCCAGATGCCGCCGGATCGCCCAGTCGAGATGCGCCCAGCCGACCTGCAACTTGGTCTTCAGCCCCGCCAGCACGAAGCGGGTGTTCTGGAAATCGAACACCACGCCGGCGAACGCCTTGCGATCCTTGGTGAAGGCGACCGTTTCGTCGAACGCCTTCTGCGCCGAGGCCTGCGCGCCGATCGCGATCGACAGGCGCTCCTGCGGCAGCTGGCTCATCAGATAGCCGAAGCCCTTGCCCTCCTCGCCCAGGCAATTGGTGATCGGCACGCGCACGTCGTCGAAGAACAGCTCCGACGTGTCCGCCGCCTCCTGGCCGATCTTGTCGAGCTTGCGGCCGCGGCGGAAGCCTTCGCGGTCTGCCTCGACCAGGATGATCGACATGCCGCGCCACGCCGGCTGCGCGGCGGGATCGGTCTTGGCGACCACCAGCACCAGATCGGCGTTCTGGCCGTTGGTGATATAGGTCTTGGACCCGTTCAGCACATAATGGTTGCCGTCGCGGCGCGCCGTGGTGCGGATCGACTGCAAGTCGCTGCCCGTGCCCGGCTCGGTCATCGCGATCGCGCTGATCGTCTCGCCCGACACCATGCGCGGCAGCCAGTGGCGCTTCTGCTCCTCCGATCCGTAATGCTCCAGATAGCCGGCGACGATGTCCGATTGCAGCGTGAAGCCCGCCGGCACGCCGTTATAGGTCAATTCCTCGTTGACGATCGCATTATAGCCGAAGTCGAGGCCCAGCCCGCCATAGGCCTCGGGCACGGTCGGGCACAGCAGCCCCACCGCCCCCGCCGCCTGCCAGAACGCCGGCGGCACCAGCCGGTCCGCCTCCCATGCGGCGACGTGCGGCACGCCCTCCTTGCGCAGGAATTGCCGCACCGTCTGCCGGAACGCCTCATGATCCGCATCATAGGCGGTTCGGCCCGCCACATCGTCCAGCGTCATGACCCTCTCCTTTTTCGGCAGGCTGCGGCGACGCTCCGGACACGTCAAGCTTGAGAGTAACAAAAGTTACGGTACCGATGGTATCGGTGGATACTTTGAGGGGTGCATGGCCGCGCGCCAGCCGATACACAGTGCCTCCAACGATAGGAGGATGCGCGCGATGAAACTGGCCAGTCTGAAGCACGGGCGCGACGGCAAGCTCGTCGTCGTCTCCACCGACCTCGCCTGGTATGCCGATGCCGGCCATATCGTGCCGACCCTCCAGGCGGCGCTCGACGATTGGGACCGGCTGCTGCCCGACCTCGCCAATCTCGCCACCGACCTCGATCATGCGGTGATCCCGCGCGAGCGTTTCCACGAACACGACGCCGCCTCGCCACTGCCGCGCGCCTATCAATGGGCGGATGGTTCGGCCTATGTGAACCACGTCGCACTGGTCCGCCAGGCGCGCGGCGCGGAGATGCCCGACAGCTTCTGGCACGATCCCTTGATGTACCAGGGCGGCTCCGACGGCTTCCTCGCCCCCCGCGATCCGATCCCGCTCGCCGATGACAGCTGGGGCTGCGATCTCGAGGCGGAGGTGGTGGTCGTCACCGGCGACGTGGCCTTGGGCGCCAGCCGCGACGAGGCGCTTGCCGCGATCCGCCTCGTCGGCCTCACCAACGACGTCAGCTTGCGCAACCTCATCCCCGGCGAACTCGGCAAGGGCTTCGGCTTCTTCCAGTCGAAGCCGGCAAGCGCCTTCTCGCCGGTGTTCGTCACCCCCGACGCGCTCGGCGACTGGTGGCGGGACGGCAAGCTCCACCGCAAGCTCCACGTCGACCTCAACGGCCAGCCCTTCGGCCGTGCCGACGCGGGCGAGGACATGACCTTCGACTTCGGCACGCTCGTCGCGCACGCCGCCAGGACGCGCAAGCTGGGGGCGGGGACGATCGTCGGCTCCGGCACCGTCTCCAACCGCGGCGCCGATGGCGGGCCGGGCCGGACGATCGCGGCCGGCGGCGTCGGCTATTCCTGCCTCGCCGAACTGCGCACGGTGGAAACCATCGCCGACGGCAAGCCGACCACGCCGTTCCTCAAGAGCGGCGACACCGTCCGCATCTGGGCGGAAGACGACCGCCACCACCCGATCTTCGGCGTCATCGAACAGACGGTGGAGTGACCCGAAGTCCTCCCCCGGCGCAGCCGGGGGAGGGGGACCGCTCGCCGCAGGCGAGTGGTGGAGGGGGCGTTTCCGCAAGCACTGCGTTCATGGCTCACCTCCCCCTCCGTCAGCTTCGCTGCCACCTCCCCCTGGCGGGGGAGGACTTCAGATCACCGAAATCCCGCTTGAAATTTAATTACAACAGCGCAACAGGATCGATCAACGCCCGCCGCGACTCGACGCGGCCCGCCCAAGGAGAGACATGTGGCCAGCGAGCACCCGCACGCCAACCTGCCACCGCTGCAACTGCACGTGCCGGAACCCAAGTTCCGGCCCGGCGATGCGGTCGATTTCGTCGGTGTCGACGTGCCGCCGGCCGGCTCCGCACGGCGCCCGGACACCGCGCAGTCCGCGCATGATTTCACCGACCTCGCCTATACCATGGTCCGCGTCCTCGACGAGGAGGGGCGCGCCGTCGGCCCCTGGGATCCGAAGCTGTCGCCCGACATGCTGCGCCGCATGCTGCGCAACATGGCGCTGCTGCGGGCCTTCGACGAACGCATGTTCCGCGCCCAGCGGCAGGGCAAGACCAGCTTCTACATGAAGGCGACGGGCGAGGAGGCGGTGTCGGTCGCCGCTGCACAGGCGCTCGACTTCGAGGACATGTGCTTCCCCTCCTATCGCCAGCAGGGGCTGCTCATCGCGCGCGGCTATCCGTTGGTCGAGATGATGAACCAGATCTACTCGAACAGCGGCGACAAGCTCCAGGGCAAGCAGCTGCCGATCATGTATTCGGCGCGCGACCACGGCTTCTTCTCGATCTCGGGCAATCTCACCACGCAATATCCCCAGGCCGTGGGCTGGGCGATGGCCTCGGCGGCGAAGGGCGACACGCGCATCGCCGCGGTCTGGTGCGGCGAGGGATCGACCGCGGAGGGCGACTTCCACTCCGCCTGCACCTTCGCCAGCGTCTATCGCGCGCCGGTGATCTTCAACGTCGTCAACAACCAATGGGCGATCAGCAGCTTCTCGGGGTTCGCCGGTGCGGAGGCGACCACCTTCGCCGCCCGCGCGATCGGCTATGGCATCGCCGGCCTGCGCGTCGACGGCAATGACGCGCTCGCCGTCTATGCCGCGACGCTCTGGGCCGCCGAACGCGCCCGAACCAACGCCGGCCCGACGCTGATCGAACATTTCACCTACCGCGCCGAAGGCCACTCCACCTCGGACGATCCCTCGCAATACCGCAGCGCCGGCGAACCGACCGCCTGGCCGCTCGGCGATCCCGTCGCCCGGCTGAAGCAGCACCTCATCGGCTTGGGCGAATGGGACGAGGAGCGCCACGCCGCGCAGGACAAGGAACTCGCCGAATATGTGCGCGGCCAGCAGAAGGAGGCCGAAAAGAACGGCATCCTCGGCCACGGCCTGCACCAGCCACTCGATTCGCTGTTCGACGGCGTGTTCGAGGAAATGCCCTGGCACCTCAAGGAGCAACAGGCGCAGATGATCGCCGAGGAAGAAGCGAGCGGACGGCCGTGGGCGAGGAAGTGATGCAGATCCTCCCCGGCACGGGGGGGGGGGCCGCCGGCGCATCCGGTGGTGGAGGGGGCTCTCCACGCGTGTCTCGACTGGTGGAGAGCCCCCTCCACCAGCCTGCGGCCGGTCCCCCTCCCCGCGAGCGGGGAGGATTTGGAAGACATACCGATGACTGAACCCACCACCCGCATGAACATGATCCAGGCGATCAATTCCGCGCTCGACATCTGCATGGCCCGCGATCCGGACGTGCTGGTGATGGGCGAGGACGTCGGCTATTTCGGCGGCGTCTTCCGCGCCACCGCTGGCCTGCAGAGCAAATACGGCAAGACCCGTGTCTTCGACACGCCGATCACCGAAACCGGCATCATCGGCGTCGCGATCGGCATGGGCGCCTATGGCCTCCGGCCCGTCCCCGAGATCCAGTTCGCCGATTATATCTACCCCGCGCTCGACCAATTGGTCAGCGAGGCGGCGCGGCTGCGCTACCGGTCGGCGGGCGAGTTCATCTCGCCGATCACCGTGCGCTCGCCGTTCGGCGGCGGCATCTTCGGCGGGCAGACGCATAGCCAGTCGCCCGAAGGCATCTTCACCCACGTCTCCGGCATCAAGACGGTGATCCCCGCGACGCCCTATGACGCCAAGGGACTGCTGATCGCCGCGATCGAGGACAATGATCCCGTCCTCTTCTTCGAACCCAAGCGCATCTACAACGGCCCCTTCAACGGCCATTGGGACAAGCCCGCCGAGAATTGGTCCAAGCATCCCGGCGGCGAGGTGCCGACCGGCTATTACAAGGTCCCGCTCGGCAAGGCGGCGGTGGTGCGCGAGGGCGAGGCGCTGACGATCCTCGCCTACGGCACGATGGTCCACGTCTGCACCCGCGTCGCCCAGGACGAGGGCGTCGATGCGGAAATCATCGACCTGCGCACGCTCGTCCCCCTCGATATCGAGACGATCGAGGCATCGGTGAGGAAGACCGGCCGCTGCATGATCGTGCACGAGGCGACGCGCACCGGCGGCTTCGGCGCCGAACTGTCGGCACTGGTGCAGGAACGCTGCTTCTACCACCTCGAAGCGCCGATCGAGCGCGTCACCGGCTTCGACACGCCCTATCCGCACAGCCTCGAATGGGCATATTTCCCGGGTCCGGTCCGCATCGGCCAGGCCCTCAAGAAGATCATGAAGGACGCGTAAGATGAGCCGCTTCACCTTCCGCCTGCCCGACATCGGCGAAGGCATCGCCGAGGCCGAGATCGTCGCCTGGCACGTCAAGCTCGGCGACCGCGTCGAGGAAGACCAGAACATCGCCGACATGATGACCGACAAGGCGACCGTCGAAATGGAATCTCCTGTCTCCGGCACCGTGGTCGAACTGGCCGGCGAAGTCGGCGACCAGATCGCGATCGGATCGGCCCTGGTGGTGATCGAGACCGAGGACGCCGGTGCCGGCGACACGGGCGGCGAGGTGGTGGCGGCCCCGCCGTCGCCCGAGCAGGACGAAGTCGCCGAGCAATACGAAGCCGAAAACCCCGGCGTGGAGGAAGCGGCCTCCTCTCCCCACCCGCTTGCGGGAGGGGTCGGGGGAGGGCCTGAAAACAGCAGCACCCCCGCACGGCCGAACGACACTCCAACCCCCGCTCGTGCTGAGCCTGTCGAAGCACAGGCCACAAGCGTCACGCCGGCGGCGAGCGGCCCTTCGAGAGGCTCAGGGCCGACGGGGGATAAGGCGCCATCCGCGCATGTCCTCGCATCCCCCGCAGTCCGCGCCCGCGCCCGCGACCTCGGCATCGACCTTGCGCAGGTGAAGACCGACGCCGACCGCGTCCGCCACGCCGACCTCGACGCCTTCCTCCGCTACAATGCGGGGCAGGGTTACCAGTCCCCCGGCGCCTCGCGCGCGCGCGCCGACGAGCAGGTGCGCGTCATCGGCATGCGCCGTCGCATCGCCGAGAACATGGCTGCGGCCAAGCGCCACATCCCGCACTTCACCTATGTCGACGAGATCGACGTGACGGCGCTCGAAGCCATGCGCGCCGATCTCAACACGCACCGCGGTAACCGGCCCAAGCTGACCATGCTGCCGCTGCTGATCGTCGCGATCTGCCGCACCCTGCCGCAATTCCCGATGCTCAACGCGCGCTACGATGACGAGGCCGGCGTGGTCACCCGCTCGGGCCGCGTCCACCTCGGCATGGCGGCACAGACCGACGCGGGCCTCACCGTGCCGGTGATCCGCGACGCGCAGGACCGTAACGTGTGGCAGCTCGCCGCCGAGATCGCGCGCCTCGCCGAGGCGGCGCGCGCCAACAAGCTGAAGCCGGACGAGCTCGGCAACGGCACGATCACCGTCACCTCGTTGGGGCCGCTCGGTGGCATCGCCACCACGCCGGTCATCAACCGGCCGGAGGTCGCGATCATCGGCCCCAACAAGATCGTCGAACGTCCGGTCTTCACCGGCAGGGGAGACGAGATCCGCCGCGCCAAGCTGATGAACCTGTCGATCAGCTGCGACCACCGCGTCGTCGACGGCTGGGACGCGGCAAGCTACGTCCAGGCATTGAAGGCGCAGCTCGAAACGCCGGTACTGCTCTTCGCGGATTGATGGCCTGACGCGTTACGAGGCGAGGTGCACCGCGCGCTTCGCCTCGGCCCGCAGCAGGCGCGTATCGACGCGGTCCAGCATTGCCCGGTAACTGCGCTCCTCCTCCGGGCTGAGCGCGACGCTGCGACGCAGGATCCGGCCGATGCCGTCGCCGACCCGGATCAGGTCCTGCTGCATGAACGCCGCCAGTCCGCGCGACAGGATGCGCGCCCGCTGCCGCCGCTCGATGCGCAGCGCTGTCCCGGCCAGCCGCTGTGCGAAATAGGCATGCTGCCGCGCGCCTTGCGCCGAAAGCGTAACCGTGCGCGTTGGCTGCGGCAGCGGGTGCGCCGGTTGCGGCACCATGGCGGCGAGCAGGGCGAGGGCGAACAGACGTGGCATGGCGCCAGAGCATAAGGCGAACAGGTAAACAGGACCGAAACGGCCTGATGAGCGGTGACGCGGCGCGATGGACGATCACGCTCGCCGCGGCCGTGCTGCTGACCGCCTGCACCGACGACGATCGTGAGGCGCGCCGGCGCGCTGCGGGTCCGTCCCCCGATCCGGCGGCGCTGCTGCGGGTCGCCAGCCCGGCGGCGGGCCAGCGCCTGTTCGGCCGCTGCGCCGCCTGCCACGCGATCCGACGCGGCGCCCCCGATCGCAACGGCCCCAACCTGTTCGGCGTCATGGACAGCGATATCGCCGGCACCAGCCCGCGCTTCGGCTATACCGCGGCGCTGCGCCAGGCCGGAGGCCGCTGGACGCCCGCTCGGATGGACGCCTGGCTCGCCGCCCCGCAACGCTTCGCCCCCGGCACCTCGATGGGCTTCCCCGGCCTTGCCGACCCGCTCGATCGCGCCGACGTCATCGCCTACCTCCAGGCGCAGCGGTGAACAGCGGGGCCGTGGTGTTCGCGCGAAGCCGCAAAGACGCGAAGATGTATCGCGCGCCAGCGCCCTTGCACGTCACCAGCCGATGATGAAGGGCCGCACGAGCGGCCAGGCGCAACCTCTTCGCGTCTTCGCGCGAACCCAACTGCCCGCCTCGACCAAATCGCCTCACACGATCTCGAACAACCCCGCCGCGCCCATGCCGCCCGCGGTGCACATCGTCACCACCACCCAGCGCACGCCGCGCTTGCGCCCCTCGATCAGCGCATGGCCGACCAGCCGGCTGCCCGACATGCCGAACGGATGCCCGACCGCGATCGCACCGCCGTTGACGTTGTAGCGCTCCGGATCGATGCCCAGCGTGTCGCGGCAATACAGGCATTGCGACGCGAACGCCTCGTTCAGCTCCCACAATCCGATATCCGCCACCGACAATCCGGCGCGCGCGAGCAGCTTCGGCACCGCAAACACAGGGCCGATCCCCATTTCGTCCGGCCCGCAGCCCGCCGCCTGAAACCCGCGATAGATGCCCAGGATGTCCTTGCCCTCCGCCTCCGCGGTCGCCCGGTCCATCAGCACTTGCGCGGAGGCGCCATCGGACAATTGGCTGGCATTGCCCGCGGTGACATATTCGCCCGGCCCGCTGAAGGCGCCGCCCGCCCACACCGTCTTCAGCCCGGCGAGCGCTTCGGCCGTCGTGCCGGGCCGGATGCCTTCGTCCTGCGTCACCGTCACCGTCTCGCTGCCCGTCCGGTTGCCCTCCTTGTCGAACAGCGCCTTTTCGACGGTGATCGGCACGATCTCCTCGGCGAAGGCACCGTTGGCGAGCCCCGCGGCGGCGCGCTGCTGGCTTGCGGCGGCATAGGCGTCCTGCGCCGCGCGGCTGATGCCGTAACGCGCCGCGACGATCTCCGCCGTCTCGATCATCGGGATATAGGCGGCGGGCTCCCGCGCGACGACGCTCTGGTTGACGTAGCGGGGGGCATCCTTGGTCACGGTATGGCTGATCGATTCCATCCCGCCGGCCAGCGCCACGTCCGCCTCGCCGCACATGATCGTCCGCGCCGCCAGCGCCACCGCGTTGAGGCCCGATCCGCATTTGCGGTCGAGCGTGAACGCCGGCACGCTTTCCGGCAGGCCGCCCGCGAACACCGCCATCCGCCCGGCATTGCCGCCGGTCGTCCCCCATTGGTTGCCGACACCCCAGAAGATGTCGTCGATCCGCGCCGGATCGATGCCGGCGCGCTCGATCGCCGCGTTCATCACATGCCCGGCGAGCACCGGCGCCTCGGTCGCGTTGAACGCGCCGCGATAGGCCTTGCCGATGCCCGTCCGGGCGGTGGAAACGATCGCAGCGTCACGCATCGGGCAGGCCTTTTCAAGGATCGGGTACGGCCCATGCCTTACCCGCGATCCCGCTGCGGGGGAAGCCGCGCTACTTCATTAGCACCAGCTCTTCCGCCATCGTGGGATGCAGCGCGACGGTTTCGTCGAACTGCGCCTTGGTCAGCCCCGCCTTCACCGCAATCGCGGCGGCTTGCAGGATTTCAGGTACGTCCGGCCCGATCATATGCAGCCCGACGATCCGCCCCGTTTCGCCGTCGCACACCATCTTGTAGAGCGCCCGCTCGTTGCGCCCGGCCAGCACGTTCTTCATCGGCCGGAAATCGGACGAATAGACGCTGATCGACCCCAGCTTCTGCTTCGCCTCGCTCTCGGTCATGCCGACGCCGGCGAGCGGCGGGTGGCTGAACACCGCGGAGGGGATCGTGGCATAGTCGACCGTGGTCGGCTTGCCGCCGTAATAGGTGTCGGCGAACGCCTGCCCCTCGCGGATCGCCACCGGAGTCAGCTGGATGCGGTTGGTCACGTCGCCGATCGCGAAGATGCTCTCGACGCTCGACCGGTTGTGGTCGTCGACCACCACCGCGCCCTTCTCCAGCGCGACGCCCGCCTCTTCGAGCCCCAGGTCTTCGGTATTCGGCACGCGGCCGGTGGCGAACATCACCATGTCGACCGTCACCGGCTCGTGGCCCGACATGCGGACGGTCAGGCAGCCGTCGTCGCTCTTGTCGATGCCTTCGAAATTGGCGTCGAAGCGGAATTCCAGCCCCTTCATCATGCTGATCTGCAACAGCCGGTCGCGGATCGACAGGTCGTAGCCGCGCAGGATGTCCTGCGTCCGGTTCATGATGATGACGTGCGCGCCGAACTGGTGGAAGATGCCGGCGAACTCGTTGGCGATATAGCCGGCACCGGCGATCAGCACGCGCTTGGGGATCGCATCGAGGTGGAATGCCTCGTTGCTGGTGATGCCGTATTCGACACCGGGGCACTTTGGCACCGCCGGCCGCGCGCCGACCGCGATCAGGATGCGCTCGGCGGTCTTTTCCGTCCCGTCGGCGAGCCGGACGCTGTGCGGACCGGTGACGGTGGCGCGCTGGTGGATGATCTCGACGCTATGCGTCTCCAGCGTCTGCGTATAGGCCCCGTTGATCCGGTCGACCTCGGCCAGCACATTGTCGCGCAGCGTCGCCCAGTCGAACGCGCACTGGTCGGGCACCTGCCAGCCGAAGCGCTTGGCATCCTTCAGGTCCTCGGCGAAATGCGCGCCGTAGACGAGCAATTTCTTGGGCACGCAGCCGCGGATCACGCAGGTGCCGCCGACGCGATATTCCTCCGCCACCGCCACGCGCGCGCCATGCGCCGCCGCGACCCGGCTTGCCCGCGTGCCCCCCGACCCCGCGCCGATGACGAAGAGGTCGTAATCATAGTCGGACATCAATTCACTCCGGTAGTCTCTGCCATCGCCGACCGCAGGCCGAGATGCTGCACGAAGGGATCGAAATCCCGATCGCTGTATAACAAGGGAAGCCGGTCGAGGATGCAGCGCGTCGCGATCAGCGTATCGATCGTCTTGCGAATGGTGATGCCGAGGCCGCGCAGGTGGCGGTAGTTGCGGGCGGCGGCTTCGGCGACATGATGATCCACCATCCTGATGGGATCAAACCGTCCGAGGAACGCGCGCGACACGGTGAATTGCCGCTCGGTTCGCGTTCCTTGCAGCACTTCCAATAGCATCAGGTCGCCTATCGCCAATTCCGCTCCGCCGTCGAGCAGCTGGCGGGCGACCGCCACCTGCGGCGTCTGTCGGTCGAGCATCAGGTCGATCCAGACGCTCGAGTCGAGCAGCGTCAGCCCCATTCGGGACGCTGCTTGTCTGTGCGCATCTCGTCGAGGTCGCCTTCCCAGCCCACCCCTCGCAATGCCTCGAGCGCTTCGAGCTGACGCTGATTCTTGACGTAGCGACGAAGTGCCAGCGTCACGACGTCACGCTTCGTTTTCAAGCCACTGCGCGTCATCGCTTCCGCCATGAGCGCGTCGTCGATCTCGATGTTCGTCCGCATGTGTACCGCTCCGCTCGACCCTACACATAGCGATCCGCGAACGGTCAATCCAGTCGCGCCCGCCGCATCGGCATCGCATCGATCGTCTCCGCCAGCGTCTCGGCGGGGATCGGCGATCCGGCGCGCAGCTTCTCGCCGCCGTCCTTGCCGATCAGGATCGCGACGAAGCGATCCCGCGGCAACCGGTGGCGCGTGCGCAGGGCGGCGGCGCTGTCGGTCGCCCCGGTCACGCGGTCGCCGATGACGGTGACGATCGCGAGGTCCCGCTCGCGTGCGCCCTTGTCCCAGCCGGCGAGCGCCCGGCGCTGCCCGACGATCCCGGCATCGTCCGCGGCCGGTGCCGCAACCAGCAGCACCCGCTTGTGCCAGCGCATCTCGGCAACCGTAGTCGGTGCGGCCAGCGCGGCGGCGATCAGGATCGGGATCATCGCGCCTCAACGCGCGACGATCCCGTTCGCTGCCTCAATCCAGCCGCGCGCGGCGGATCAGGTCGGTGGTGGAGGGGTCGAACGACTGCCCGCCCTGGTCGGCCGCCTTGGCCATTTCCTTGCCCAGCTCGACGCCGAACTGGTCGAAGGAATTGATGCCGAGCAGCACCCCGTTCACGAACACGCGATGCTCGTAGAAGGCGATCAGCGCCCCCAGCGTGCGCGGATCGAGCGTGTCGAGCAGCAAGGTCGACGACGGCCGGTCGCCCGAATAGCTGCGTGCCGGGTCCTCCGCCTGCTTGCCCTTCATCAGCGCCGCGCCTTGCGCAAAGGCATTGAGCAGCAACTGGCGGTGGTGATCCTCGGCCAGCGTATCGCCCGGCTCGATGACCGCGATGAATTCCACCGGCACCAGATGCGTGCCCTGGTGGAGCAGCTGGAACACCGCATGCTGCGCATCGGTGCCGACCCCGCCCCAGGTGATCGCCGCGGTCGGCCGCCCGACCGGCTGCCCATCGACGGTGACGCCCTTGCCGTTCGATTCCATCTCCAGCTGCTGGAGGTAGCTCGGCAGCAGCCGCAGCCGCTCGTCATAGGCGAAGGGTGCCCGTGTCTCGGCATGGCGGACCTGCGTGTAATAGAGGTCCGCGAACGCGGCCAGCGCCGGCGCGTTCTCGTGCAGCGCGGTCAGCCGGAAATGGCGGTCCATCTCGGCGGCGCCCTCCAGCAGCTCCTCGAACGCGCCCCAGCCCAGCGCCACCGCCGCCGGAAAGCCGATCGACGACCACAAGGAATAGCGCCCGCCGACGCCTTCGCTGAACGGCAGGATGCGCGTTTCGTCGACGCCCCATTCCATCGCCTTGTCGGGCGAGGCGGTGAGCGCGATCACCTTGCCATAGGGATCCTCGACGCCGTGCTCGGTCATCCATTGCAGCGCGGATGCGGCATTCAGCATCGTCTCGGTCGTGGTGAACGTCTTGCTCGCCACCACCACCAAGGTCGCGGCGGGATCGAAATCCTTGATCGCATCCTCCAGCGCGACGCCGTCGACGTTGGAGACGATCGCCACGTCGTAGCGCTTGTCCTCGCGCCCCAGCGCATCGACCAGCAGGTGCGGCCCCAGCGCCGATCCGCCGATGCCGATATGCAGCACGTGGCGCACGTCGCCCAGCGCACCCGCCTCGATCGCGTCGATCAGCGACCGCATCCGCTCGTGCAATTTCCGGGCGCGCGAGACGCTCTCGGGGTTGCCCTCGCCGCGTTCGGCGGTGTGCTCGACCGGGCGGTCCTCGGTGACGTTGACGTGGCTGCCGCCGAACATGGCATCTCGCTTGCCCGCCAGGTCCTTCGCCTGGGCGAGCGCCGCGAACGCCTGCACCGCGTCCTGCGTCAGGTGCGTCTTCGACCAGTCGAAATGGATGCCCGCCACGTCCAGGCTGAATGTCGCCAGCCGATCGCCATCCGCCTCGAACAGGTCGGTAAGCTTGGGGGAGGGCAGGGCTTCGATCGCGGACCAGTCGCTCATGTTCGCATTCCATCCTTTGGGGAGGGGGAGTCGTGACAGTCCCGTATCGAACCAGCCGGTGCGGGCAAGCCCTTCGGTGCGATGCGGGACGACTGGTGAGGACGCACAGGGAGCGCTAAGGCTCCCGGCCTATGGCCGACACACAGGTACCACCCAAGCCGCAGCGCTCCGAAACCGCCGAGACGATCCGCTTCCTGGTGAAGCTGGCGATCGCCGTGCTGATCCTCAGGAGCTTCATCTTCGCGCCCTATTCGATTCCTTCCGAATCGATGCTGCCGCGGCTGCTGATCGGCGACTATCTGTTCGTCACCAAATGGAATTACGGCTATTCGCGCTGGTCGCTGCCCTATGGCTTCCCGCCGATCCCGGGCCGCATCCTCGGCCGCGATCCCACCCGCGGCGACGTCGTCGTCTTCCGTTCGCCCGAACCCGACGACCATGACGTCATCAAGCGCGTGATCGGCCTGCCCGGCGACACCATCCAGGTCCGCCGCGGCCAGGTGATCCTCAATGGCCGCGCCATCCCCAAGCAGCGCGTTGCCGATTTCGTGCTGCCGCTGTCCGACAATTTCGACGCGCAGAAATGCGGCGCGACCTTCGTCGACGTCGATGCGAAGGGCACGCCGATCTGCCGCTACCCGCGCTTCCGCGAGACGCTGCCGAACGGCAAGAGCTACATGGTGCTCGATCAGGCGGAGATCCCGCAGGCGGACGATACCGGCCTCTACACCGTGCCGGCGGGCGACGTGTTCCTGATGGGCGACAACCGCGACGACAGCGCCGACAGCCGCTTCCCCGCGCCGCTCGGCATGGGCTACATCCCGATGGAGCGGATCGAGGGCAAGGCCGTCGTCACCTTCTTCTCCACCAACGGCGATGCGCATTGGTACAATCCGGTCAGCTGGTTCACCGCCGCACGCTGGAATCGGATAGGAGAGGGCTTCTGAGCACCGCCTTTCGCGACTGGCTCGCCGGCCTGTTCGGCCGCGTCCCCGCCGATCTCGCCCCGTACGAGCGCGCACTCACCCACGGCAGCCAGGCGGCGGCCAATTACGAACGGCTCGAATTCCTCGGCGACCGCGTGCTCGGCCTCGTCATGGCCGAATGGCTGTGGGAATTGTTCCCCAAGGAGGCGGAGGGGCAGCTGTCCAAGCGCCTCAACGCGCTGGTCACCGGCGCGGTCTGCGCCGACGTCGCCCGTACCCTCGGCGTGCGCGCCCACCTGCGCCTCGGCAAGCAGGCGCGCGACGACGGCGCCTACGAAAGCGACAACATCCTCGGCGACGTGATGGAGGCGCTGATCGGCGCCTGGTATCGCGAAGCCGGCCTCGACGCCGCCCGCACCTTCGTCCGCCGCGCCTGGGCCAGCCGCGTGCACAGCACGGACAAGGCGCCGCAACACCCCAAGTCCGCGCTACAGGAATGGGCCGCCGCCGCCGGCCGCCGCACGCCGGAATACAGCATCATCGACCGCTCCGGCCCCCACCACGCCCCCCGCTTCACCGTGCAGGTCAGGATCGGCACCTTCGCCGACGCCACCGCCACCGGCACCAACAAACAGGAAGCGGAAACCGCCGCCGCCAAGGCCCTGCTGGCGAAGGTGCAGGGGTGATGCGCGCGCTTGCGATCCGTCCCGCGTTTGCCCTGAGCCTCCAACCGGGTTTTGTTCCGCGCCTCCGTCCGGGGTTTGTCTCGCGCCTCCACTCGGGGTTTGTCCCGCGCCTTCGCCTGGGGTTTGTCCCGCGCCTTCGCCCAGGATTTGTGGCGCGACTCTACCCCCCGTTTGCCCTGAGCCTGTCGAAGGGCAGCGCTCCCCAAGCGAACCGCTGATGGCGTTCTGGACCTACATCCTCCGCTGCGCCGACGGCAGCTACTATACCGGCCACACGGACAACCTCGACGCCCGTTTCGGCGCTCACCAGAACGGCACATACGAGGGCTACACGGCCACACGCCGCCCGGTAACGCTCGCGTGGTCGCAGGATTTCGCCACCCGTCTCGAAGCGCTCGACGCCGAACGCCGGATCAAGGGCTGGAGCCGCGCCAAGAAGGAAGCACTGATCGCCTCCGACTGGCAGGCGCTGATCCGCCTCGCCCGCAATCGCCAGGCGGAGAGCAGCCCTCCGACAGGCTCAGGGCAAACGGGGGAGGGGGCGGCCACCTCACCCCCCAAATCCGTTCAGGTTGCGCCTATCGAAACCCGCGTTTCCGCACACGCACCGCCAAAGAATGGCGACACGACCCTCACCAACCCCGTTTGGGCTGAGCCTGTCGAAGCCCGCCTCTCCGCACGCGCGACGCCAAAGGATGACGGCACGACCCTCACCAATCCCGTTTGGGCTGAGCCTGTCGAAGCTCGCCTCTCCGCGCGCGCGACGCCAAAGGATGACGATCCGACCCTCACCAACCCCGTTGAGGCTAAGCCTGTCGAAGCCCATCTCTCCACGAGCACCCGCACATCGGATACCCCATGACCCAATCCCAACATTGCGGCCTCGTCGCCGTGGTCGGCGCGCCCAATGCCGGCAAGTCCACGCTGGTCAACGCCCTCGTCGGCCAGAAGGTCGCGATCGTCAGTCCCAAGGCGCAGACGACGCGCACCAAGCTTCTGGGCGTCGCCATCCAGGATGATGCGCAGATCCTGCTCGTCGACACCCCCGGCATCTTCGAACCGCAGCGCCGGCTCGACCGCGCGATGGTGTCGGCGGCGTGGAGCGGCACCGAGGGCGCCGACCTCATCGCCCTCGTCGTCGACGGCAAGGGCGGCATCGGCCCCAAGGTGGAACGTATCGCCGAGGCGCTGAAGGACCGGCCCGAGCCCAAGATCCTGATCCTCAACAAGGTCGACGTCGCCGACAAGCCCAGGCTGTTGCTGCATGCCGAAAAGCTCAACGCGCTGCTGCACTTCGCCGACACCTGGTTCGTCTCGGCGCAGACCGGCGACGGCCTCGCCGAACTGAAATCGGCACTCGCCGCCGCGATGCCGGCCGGGCCATGGCATTATCCGGAGGACCAGGTGTCCGACGCCACCGAACGCGCGCTGGCGAGCGAGGTGACGCGCGAGCAGCTCTACCTCCAGCTCCACGCCGAACTGCCCTACGCCAGCACCATCGAGACGGAGAAATACAGCGAGCGCGAGGACGGATCGGTGGAGATCCACCAGCAGATCCTCGTCGAACGCCCGACGCAGCGCGCGATCGTGCTCGGCAAGGGCGGCGCCCGCATTCGGGAGATCGGCGCCCGCGCCCGCACCGAACTGGCCAGCATCCTCGGCGCGCCCGTCCACCTCTACCTCCACGTCAAGGTCAAGCCCGGCTGGGACGAGGACCGCGACGTCTACCGCGACATCGGCCTCGACTGGGTGGAGTGACCCCCCAGGTCCTCCCCTGCATCGCAGGGGAGGGGGACCGCGGCCGCAGGCCGTGGTGAGGGGCGGCCGCAGGCAAGACGCCGGCCCCTCACCCCTCCGCCAGCACCGCCTCCACCCACGCCGGCACCAGCACCCCCGCCGCGCCCAGCCGCGTCTCGCCGAACCAGCCGCTGCCCGCCGACCGCTCCAGGTTCAGCTCCAGCGTCTCCGCGCCATAGGCCTCCGCCAGCTGCACGAACCCCGCCGCCGGATAGACCGCGCCCGACGTGCCGATCGACACGAACAGGTCGCAGGCCGCCAGCGCCGCCTCGATCCGCTCCATCTGATAAGGCATCTCGCCGAAGAAGACGATGTCGGGCCGCAGCGCCGGCGAGCCGCAATCCGGGCATTCGCAGTCGGGCGGCAGCGCGCCGGTCCAGCCATGGCGGATGCCGCAGGCGCCGCACAGCGCCGAACGCAATTCGCCATGCATGTGCAGCAGCCGCCCCGCGCCCGCCCGCTCGTGCAGGTCGTCGACGTTCTGCGTCACGATCAGCAGCTCGCCCGGCCATTCCCGATCGAGCCGCGCCAGCGCCCGATGCGCCGCATTGGGCTCCACCGTTTCCAGCGCCGCGCGCCGGAGATCGTAGAAGCGATGCACCAGCGCAGGATCGCGCGCCAGCGCCTCGGGCGTGCAGACGTCCTCGACGCGATGCCCCTCCCACAGCCCGCCGGGGCCACGAAAGGTGGCGATGCCCGATTCGGCGGAGATGCCGGCGCCGGTCAGGATGACGATGTTGCGGATGCGGCTCATGCCCATCGCCTATCATCCCCCGCCCGCCGCAGGAACCGCTGACGGCCGCGCGATAGGATCGCCGCGCCATAACGTCGTGCCGATCCAATCGCTTGGCCGAAAGCCTGTCCTATGCCCCGATCTTGTGCCACACGCCGATGCATGACCTCCACCGCACCGCGCCCGGACCGCCGACACATAGTGCGTGGGCGAGACTTTTGTGACCTTTGGAGCCGCGCATGACCGCGATCGGCATCTACGGCAGCGGCGGCCGCATGGGCCGCGCCATCGCGGCGCAGATCGAGGCGGAGGGCGCCCGCCTCGCCGGCGGCGTCGACACGGACGGTGATCCCGTCGCCTTGGCGCAAAGCGCCGACGTACTGGTCGATTTCTCCGCGCCCGGCGCGCTCGAACACCATCTCGCCATCGCCCGCGCCGCCCGCACGCCGATCGTCATCGGCACCACCGGCCTCACCCAGGCGCAGCATGCCGCGATCGACGCCGCCGCCACCGAGATCGCGGTGCTGCAGACCGGCAACACCTCGCTCGGCGTCACCCTGCTCGCGCAGCTGGTGCGCGAGGCGGCGGCCCGGCTCGGCACCGACTGGGATATCGAGATCGTCGAGAGCCACCACCGTCACAAGGTCGATGCGCCGTCGGGCACCGCCATCCTGCTCGGCGAGGCGGCGGCGGCGGGGCGGGGGACGACCCTGTCCGAACTGCGCGTCGACGGTCGCGCCGGCCTCACCGGTGCGCGGACCGAAGGGACAATCGGCATGGCCAGCTTGCGCGGCGGATCGATCGTCGGCGACCACCATGTCGTCTTCGCCAGCGAGGGCGAGCGCATCGAGCTGTCGCACCTCGCGCAGGACCGCGGCATTTTCGCGCGTGGCGCGGTGCGCGCGGCGCTGTGGCTCGCCGGCCAGCCCGCCGGCCGCTATCGCATGGGCGACGTGCTCGGCCTGTGAGAAAGGCACGCGCGTGAAGAAAGCCGACGTCTTCGAATTCTACCGCCGGCTGGCAGAGGCCAATCCGCATCCCGAGACCGAGCTGGAATCGGGCAATCCCTTCCAGCTGCTCGTCGCCGTCGTCCTCTCGGCCCAGGCGACCGACGCCGGCGTCAACAAGGCGACGCGCGCCCTCTTCGCCGAGGTCCATACCCCCGAACAGATGGTGGCGCTCGGCCTCGATGCGCTGAAGCACCACATCCGCACCATCGGCCTCTTCAACACCAAGGCGAAGAACGTCATCGCCCTGTCGCAGGCGCTGATCGCCGATCACGCCAGCCAGGTCCCCGCCGATCGCGACGCGCTCGAACGCCTGCCCGGCGTCGGCCGCAAGACCGCCAACGTCGTGATGAACGTCGCCTTCGGCGCGGAGACCTTCGCGGTCGACACCCACATCTTCCGCGTCGGCAACCGCACCGGCCTCGCCCGCGGCAAGACGCCGCTCGCCGTCGAGCTGAAGCTGGATCATGCGACGCCGCAGCCCTTCCGCCTCCACGCCCACCACTGGCTGATCCTGCACGGCCGCTACGTCTGCAAGGCGAGGCGGCCCGAATGCTGGCGCTGCATCGTCGCCGACCTGTGCGCCTACAAGCCCAAGACCCCGCCACCCGCGTTGCGGCCACCCCCCACATAAACCGCTGGCGCCCGCCGCCCGCCTTTGCTAGGCGGACCCCCCAGGCACCCGTAGCTCAGCTGGATAGAGCGCTGCCCTCCGAAGGCAGAGGCCACAGGTTCGAATCCTGTCGGGTGCGCCAGCTTTTCAATCCGATTGGCATGTTCAACGGGGTGCTCTCCGTGACGCCGGGTTTGCCGTCGACCCCCGACAGGCCGCTTCACCGCACGCATCGCGCACGCTATCTGAGCCGTCCCATAAGCGAGAGGCATCATGACCCAGACGGCATTCATTACCGGTGCGACATCCGGTATCGGCGCGGCGGCGGCGGAGGCGTTCGTGGGCGCAGGGTGGCGGGTGATCGCGACCGGCCGGCGTGCGGAGCGGCTGGAGGCGTTGCGCACCAGGCTGGGCGAGGAGGCGGTGCAGACCCTCGCGTTTGACGTGGCCGACGATGCGGCGATGGCGGCGGCGCTGGACGGGTTGCCGGCGGAGTGGCAGGCGATCGACCTGCTGGTCAACAACGCAGGGCTCGCGCTCGGCACCAAGCCCGCCCAGGACGCGCGGCTGGACGATTGGCGCACGATGATCGCGACCAACGTCACCGGCCTCGTCGCCCTGACCCACCGGCTGCTGCCGGGGCTGATCGCGCGGAGGGGGGCGATCATCAACCTGTCGTCGGTGGCGGCGACCTATCCCTATGTCGGCGGCAACGTCTACGGCGGTACCAAGGCGTTTGTGGAGCAATTCTCGCTCGGCCTGCGGTCCGACTTGCATGGCACGGGCGTGCGCGTCACCTCGATCGAGCCGGGAATGGTCGAGACGGAATTCACCACCGTGCGCACCGGCGGCGATCAGGCCGCTTCCGCTGCGCTGTATCGCGGTGCCGAGCCGATGACGGCGGCGGACATTGCGGCGACCATGCTGTGGGTGGCGACGCTGCCGGCGCATCTCAACATCAACCGGCTGGAACTGATGCCGGTCAGCCAGTCGTTCGCCGGCTTCCAGGTCGCACGGGCAGGATAGTGGCGCGCGCCTCTACGCGTCGACCAGGCCTGCGTCTGGATGGGGGAGGGGCGCGCCCGGCTGCGCCGCCGTGGCGCAGGGATCGCGCAGGCGGGCGGACAGGAAGGCGATCAGCGCCTCGACGCGCGCCGGGCGCAGCGGGCTGGGCGGCGTCAGGATGTGGAGGCCGATCGGCGCCGGCGCCCATTCGGGCAGGAGAACGCGCACCGCGCCGCTTGCGATATACGGTCCGACGATGAAGCCCGGCAGCCGGACGATGCCGAGCCCGGCGACGAGCGCGGGCAGCAGCGCCTCGCCGCTGTTGGCGGTAAGCGGCCCGCTCGCCCGCACCGCCACCTCGCGCCCGTCGGCATGGCTGAACCGCAAGGGGCCGGCGACGTTGGAATAGCCGAGCAGGCGATGGCCGGCGAGGTCGGTGGGATGCTGCGGCGTGCCATGCGCGTCGAGATAGGCGGGCGCGGCGACGAGGTGCGCGGCGATATCGCACAGCCGCCGCGCGCGCAGGCTGCTGTCGGGCAGGTCGCCGATGCGCAGCGCGACGTCGAACCCCTCGGCGACGATATCGACCCGCGCATCGGAGCAGTGGAGGTCGATCTCCACCGCCGGATGCTCGGCCAGGAAGGTGGCGATAAGTGGCGCGACGTTGCTGATCCCGAAGCTCATCGGGGTGGCGAGCCGGACCCGGCCGGTCGGCGCGCTGGCGGCGTCGCGCGCGGCCTCTTCGGCGGCCTTGGCCTCGGCGAGGATGCGCGCGGCATGGTCGGCAAGCGGCTTGCCCGCCTCGGTCAGGGCGAGGTGGCGCGAGGTGCGGTGGAACAGCGACTGGCCGATCTGCGCCTCCAGCCGGGTGATTGCCTTGGACACCGTCGCCTTGCTGAGGCCGATCGCATCGGCCGCGCCGCTAAACGAGCGATGCTCGACGACGGCGGCGAAGATCGCCCAGGCTTCCAGGTCAGGCAGGCGCATGCGAACGGTGTCTCCGGGTGGCTCGGGGAACTTAGCGCGGAAACGGTCGGTTTCCACGCTTTCCGTTTACCCGCGGTCCGCGTGCCGCCATCTGGGTCCGCTCAAGCCACGGAGACGTTCGCATGACCAAGGTTCTGGTGCTCTATTACTCGTCCTACGGCCATATCGAGCAGATGGCCGACGCCGTCGCCGAAGGCGCGCGTGCGGGCGGCGCCGAGGTCGACATCCGCCGCGTCGCCGAGACGGCGCCCGAGGCGATCGTAAAGGCCGCGCACTTCAAGACGGACACCGCCCACCCGCTGATTGAGAGCCCCGACGCACTTGCCGGCTACGATGCGATCATCGTCGGCGCGCCGACCCGCTATGGCCGCATGCCGAGCCAGATGGCGAGCTTCTGGGACACCACCGGCGGCCTGTGGGCCAAGGGTGCGCTGATCGGCAAGGTCGGCGGCGCCTTCACCTCCACCGCCAGCCAGCACGGCGGGCAGGAGACGACCCTGTTTTCGATCATCACCAATCTGCTGCATCACGGCCTGACCATCGTCGGCTTGGACTATGGCTTCCAGGGCCAGATGGGCGTCGACGAGGTGCGCGGCGGTTCGCCTTATGGTGCGACGACGATCGCCGGCGGCGACGGTTCGCGCCAGCCGCACGAAGAGGAACTCGCCGGCGCCCGTTATCAGGGCAAGCGCATCGCCGAAACCGCAGCGAAGCTGGCAGGGTAAGCTGCATCCCGTCATCCCGGCGAACGCCGGGATCCATGGACCCGATCGGTCTGTTGCAAGCCGATCCAACGGCCGACCGTATCCATGGATCTCGACGTGCGTCGGGATGACATAAGGAAGGTGCGGCTCGCTCTTCCCGCCGATCCGACCTACACCGGCGGCATGTCGACCCAGCCGCCCCGCCTGCCGCCGCCCGCGCCCGAAGACGCGGCGGCGCGCAACATGCGGCTGCTGGTGCTGTTGCGCTGGCTGGCGGTCGGCGGCCAGCTGGCGACGATCCTGATCGTGCATTACGGTCTCGACATCCGCCTGCCGATCGCGCCGATGATCGTGGTCCTGGCGGCGCTGGTCATGCTCAACGTCATGACGTGGCTGGGTCATCCGCACTGGCCGGTGACCAATTTCCAGCTGTTCGGCACACTCGCCTGCGACGTGGTGGCGCTGAGCGTGCAACTCTACCTCAGCGGCGGGGCGAGCAACCCGTTCGTGTCGCTGTACCTGTTGCAGGTGGTGATGGGCGCGGTGCTGCTGCACGCCTGGTCGAGCTGGGCGCTGGTCGGGCTGACGTCGCTGGCGCTCGGCCTGGTGGCGTGGCTCAGCCCGCCGCTGGCGCTGCCACCGTGGTTCGCGACGACGCTGTCGCCCGTCTACGTCATCGGCCTGTGGTGCAATTTCGTGCTCGCGGCGGTGCTGCTGGTGCTGTTCGTCACCCGCATCGCCGCCAACCTGCGCAGCCGCGATGCACACCTTGCCGCGATGCGCCAGCGCGCCGCCGAGGAAGACCATATCGTCCGCATGGGCCTGCTCGCGAGCGGCGCGGCGCATGAGCTCGGTACGCCGCTGTCGTCGATCTCGGTGCTGCTCGGCGACTGGAAGGGGGAGGCGGCGATCCGTGCCGATCCTCGGCTGGCGGCGGAGGTGGACGAGATGCAGGCAGAGGTGATGCGCTGCAAGACGATCGTGTCGGGCATCCTGTTCGCGGCGGGCGAGGTGACCGGCGAAGCGCCCGAACGCACGACTCTGCGCCGCTTCCTGGGTGGCATCGTCGCAGGCTGGCCCGGTCAGGTGACCTTCGAGGATCGGCTCGGCGAGGATCGCGGCATCGTCGCCGATCGCGCCCTGGCGCAGGCGCTGACCAACCTGCTCGACAATGCGGCGGAGGCGGGCGCATCGGCGATCCTGCTGACCGCGAAGCTGGAGGAGACGATGCTGGTGCTGACGGTGGCGGACGATGGCAGCGGCTTTCCCGCGGCGGTGCTCGCCGCGCTCGGGCGCCCCTATAACACCAGCAAGGATCGGCGGGGGGCGGGGCTCGGCCTGTTCCTCGCGACCAACGTGCTGCGGACGCTCGGCGGCACCGTGCAGGCGCGCAACCGGCCGGAGGGCGGAGCCGAGACGATCCTGCGCCTGCCGCTCGTCAGCCTGGCGCTGGAGGGATCGCGATGAGCGGCCGGCGGCTGCTGATCGTCGAAGACGATGCCAATTTCGCCCGGACGCTCGGCCGCTCGTTCGAACGGCGTGGCGATACGGTTGCGATGCTGCCGGGACCCGACGGGCTGGAGGCGGAGTTTTCGCGCTTCCGCCCCGACCATGCGGTGGTCGACCTGCGGCTGGGCGGCGCGTCCGGTCTCGCCTGTGTCGCGACGCTGCACGCGCTCGATCCGGCGATGCGGATCGTCGTGCTGACCGGCTTTGCCAGCATCGCGACGGCGGTGGAGGCGATCAAGCTGGGCGCGACCAACTACCTGACCAAGCCCGCTAACACCGATGATATCGAGGCCGCGTTCGCGCGGGTCGACGGCGATGCCGGCGCGACGATCGCGCCCGTTCCGCCGACCTCGATCAAGACGCTGGAATGGGAACATATCCACCAGACGCTGGCGGATGCCGACTTCAACATCTCCGAAGCGGCGCGGCGCCTCGGCATGCACCGGCGGACGCTGGCGCGCAAACTGGACAAGCGCCACATGGGATGATCGATCCTCTCCGGTACGGGGGACGACCCTATTTGAGCAGCTTCGGCGCTTCCTGCTGGATCACGTCGCGGATCTTGCCCGCGAACAGTGCCAGGAAGCCGGGCAGGTCGACGATGGCATGGACGTTGCTGTCCGACACGGTAGCGCGGCAGCCGATCTGCTGGCCCATCGCACCGACGGTAAAGTGCATCGTGTCGCCCTCCCAGCGGTGATCGACCTGCGCGCCGCCGGGGATCAGCCGGCCAATCTTGCCGATGCCGCCGTCCAGCCGGTCGCGGACCGCCTGCTTGCCGAGCTGGTGGGGGATGTTGATCTCGATCGGCGCGGTCATGCGGGGTCCTTTTCTGTCGCGAACAGCATGGCGTCGTCGGCGAACGCCTTGAACTCCAGTGCATTGCCGGACGGATCGTGGAAGAACATCGTCGCCTGCTCGCCCGCCTCGCCCTTGAAGCGGATGTGGGGCGCAATGCCGAAGCGGATGCCGGCGGCGGCGACGCGTTCGCTCAAGTCCTGCCAGTCAGCCATGGTCAGTACCACGCCGAAATGCGGCACCGGCACGTCGTGGCCGTCCACCGGATTGGTGACGCCCGCCGGTCCTGCTGCCGGGTCGAGATGAGCGACGATCTGGTGGCCGAACAGGTCGAAGTCGATCCAGCGGTCGCTGGACCGGCCCTCCGCGCAGCCCAGCGTCCCGCCATAGAAGGCGCGCGCGGCGGCAAGATCGTGGACCGGAAAGGCGAGGTGGAACGGGCGTAGCGGCATGGGGCTGAGATAGGGGAGGGCCGACGCCGATGCCAGCGTCCAGATCCTCTTCGTGCCGGGGAGGACTTTTCGTCGCGTCCCCATTACATCGCGCGGCATGCTCGCGTTGTTCACCCGCCGTCCCGCCTTAGTCGCCCTGCTGTTCGGCGCCGTCGCCGCCACGGGGTTCGCGCCATGGCAGCTATGGCCGCTGACTCTGGTCGGGCTCGCGGGCCTCGCCTGGCTGGTGCAGCGCGCACCGACCCTACGCAATGCGGCGTGGATTGGCTGGTGCTGGGGTGTCGGCCACTTCACCATCAACAACAACTGGTTCCAGCACGCCTTCGATTTTCAGGACAAGATGCCGCCGGTACTCGGCTATTTCGCCGCGGTCGGACTGGCGCTGTACCTCGGTATCTTCCCAATGTTCGCGAGCGCGGTCGCTTGGCGCTTCGGGCGGCGGGAGCGGCCGGACGCGGGCTATGCGCTGCTGTTCGCGGCAGCGTGGATCGCCACCGAATGGCTGCGCAGCGTGCTCTTCACCGGCTATGCCTGGGACCCGATCAGCGTGATCTGGCTGCCGGTGATCGGCGTTGCACGGCTCTCGGCGTGGATCGGCACCTATGCCTTGTCGGGCGTGACGATGCTGGCGGCGGTATCGCTGCTGCTCGTCGGGCAGCGGCGCTGGCGATTGCCGGCGGGCATTGCAGCGGTGCTGGCGCTGGCTGCCGTATCGGCACTGTGGACGCGCGCGCCGGCCGCCGCACCGGACGCACCGCTGCTCCAGGTCGTCCAGCCCAACATCGGCCAGGACGCGCGCGGCGAGAACGATCAGGAGCTGATGCTGGCGGCGCTGACCCGCTGGTCCGGCCGTCCCGGCGCCCTCCCGCGGCTGGTGTTGTGGCCGGAGGGCGTCATGCGCGATTATCTGGAGAGCGGCTATCCGCGCTGGATCTACGACGGGCAGAGCCCGCTGTTCAACCGCTGGCGGCTGGCGCAACTGCTCGGCCCCCGCGACGTGCTGCTGACCGGCCATACCCCGTTGCGCTTCGACGCGGCGGGCGATGTGGTGGGCGCGTCCAATTCGGTGTTCGCGATCGATGCCAGAGCGCGGATCGTCGGCCGCTACGACAAGGCGCATCTGGTCCCTTACGGCGAATATCTGCCGATGCCCTGGCTGCTGCGGCCGCTGGGCCTCGCGCGGCTGGTGCCGGGGGATTTCGACTTCGACGCCGGGCCGGGACCGCGCACGCTGGTCATCCCCGGTTTCGGGCCGATCGGCTTTCAGACCTGCTACGAGATCATCTTTTCCGGCCACGTGGTGGATGAAGCGCACCGGCCGCGGATGATCTTCAATCCCTCCACCGATGCCTGGTTCGGCAAATGGGGACCGCCGCAGCATCTGGCGCAGGCGCGAATGCGCGCGATCGAGGAGGGGCTGCCGATCGTCCGCTCGACGCCGACCGGCATCAGCGCGGTGATCGCCGCCGACGGGACCCTGCTCGCCACCGTGCCACATGAGACGGCAGGCGCGATCACCATGCCGCTGCCGCCGGCGCTGCCCCCGACGCTGTTCAGCCGGCTGGGCAATTGGGCCGCGGTGATCGTCGGCCTTGCCTTCCTCGCCGCCGCGATTGCCATCCGCCGCAGGCCACGATAGGAGCGACATATAAAGGCATCTTTATATCGTTATGAGGCAGTGATGCGCGGCAATTACATCTTCACTTCGGAATCGGTATCCGAGGGACATCCGGACAAGGTCGCCGATCAGATCAGCGACACGATCGTCGACCTGTTTCTCTCCAAGGACGCCGAAGCGCGCATCGCGTGCGAAACGCTGACGACCACCAACCTGGTCGTGCTGGCGGGCGAGATCCGCTGCAAGGGCGTGTACGAGAACGGCGAATGGGCCGAGGGCGCGCTCGCCGAGATCGAGGCGGCGGTCCGCGCGACGGTGAAGCGGATCGGCTACGAACAGTCGGGCTTCCACTGGGAAACCTTCACCTTCGAAAACAACCTGCACGGCCAGTCGGCGGAAATCGCGATGGGCGTCGACGAGGGCTCGAACAAGGACGAGGGCGCGGGCGACCAGGGCATCATGTTCGGCTACGCGACCGACGAGACGCCGGGCCTGATGCCGGCGACGCTCTATTACAGCCACAAGATCCTCGAGACGATGGCCGCAGACCGCCACTCGGGCAAGGCGCCGTTCCTGGAGCCCGACGCCAAGAGCCAGGTGACGCTGCAGTACGAGAACGGCGTGCCGGTGCGCGCGACCGCGCTGGTCGTCTCGACCCAGCACAAGGCGGGCTATTGCCTGCAGGGCCAGAATGCCGACCCCGCCAAGTATGACGAGCTGAAGGCCTATGTGACGGGCGTGCTGACGAGCGTCCTGCCGGACAGCTTCGTCACCGACGCGACCAAGGTCTATATCAACCCGACCGGCGCGTTCGAGATCGGCGGGCCTGACGGCGACGCCGGCCTGACCGGCCGCAAGATCATCGTCGACACCTATGGCGGCGCCGCCCCGCACGGCGGCGGCGCGTTCAGCGGCAAGGACCCGACCAAGGTCGACCGCTCGGCCGCCTATGTCGCGCGCTACCTCGCCAAGAACGTCGTCGCGGCGGGCCTCGCCAAGCGCTGCACCATCCAGCTCTCCTACGCGATCGGCATCGCCGAGCCGCTGTCGGTCTATGTCGACACGCACGGCACCGGCACCGTGGACGAAGCGAAGCTGGAAGCGGTGCTGCCGCAACTCGTCCGCCTGACGCCCAAGGGTATCCGCCAGCACCTGAAGCTGAACGCGCCGATCTACGTCAAGTCGGCCGCCTACGGCCACTTCGGCCGCGAGCCGGAAGGCGACCTGTTCACCTGGGAAAAGACGGACCTGGTCGACGCGTTGAAGTCCGCCGTCGCCTGAGGCGCTTCACCGCTGGAATGCATAACCCTCTCGTGCCCCGGGGCGCGGGAGGGTTTCGCTTATCGGCCGTAGGCGTTGCGCATCTCGGTCATCCAACCCGCGCGCGGTGGCACGGCGATGCCGCGCGACTTGCGCGCCTCGTCGAGGTCGACCGCCTCGTGGAAGCGCAGGCCGGCAAGCCGATCGCGGACCCAGACCACGTCGGCCGTCAGGTCGTCCAATCGCCCCATCTGGAGGAGGACGGTGGTGCCGCTGCGCACGTCGCCGTCATGCTCGATGCAGGCGCCCGAGCGCGACAGGTTGCGCACCCGCCGCTCCGAATGGCTGCCGTCAGGCAGATAGACCGCGGCGCGGACGATGACGCTGTTGCGCTTTTCGCGCGAGGATTCCGGTGTTTCGATCATGGCTGGCTCGGTCCGTTTCTGACGCGGAGCGGTAAACGTTGGGTAAAAACGCGCCGATCAACGACGCGGCGCGAAACGCTCGAACGCGGCATCCACCAGCGCCTCGGCCGCCCAGCCGATCGCCCCGCCGACGATCACGTCCGACAGGTAGTGGTTGCCCGCCACCGGCTGGACCGCGGCTACCGCGCCGACGCCGAGTGCGGCCGGAGCGGCGACACCGTCGATCTCGCGCGAGGCGGCGCGCGCCACCGCCACGGCGCCGGCGGTATGGCCCGACGGAAAGGAATTGAGCGCGTGATCGTGGCTTTCGCCTGAGGTGAACCGGTGGCGGCCGTCCTCCAGCGCCTTTTCCGGGCGGGTGCGGTCGATCGATCGCTTGATCGCGGTCTTGGCGGCGGTGGCGAGCAGGTGGGCGGCAAGCATCCGCGCGCCGCCGCGCACCAGATCGGGCCGGCGGCCGACGAGCCCCGCCGCGATGGTGCCGACGGAGGCGGTGATGAGCTGCGGCTGGTCGGCGACCTCGGCCAGGAAACCGGCGACGCGCACCGGCAGCCGGTCGCGGTGCCGAGCGGCGTCATGGGTCGTGTCCCGGTCGGCCCGCGCCAGCGCCTTGGCCGCCTTCTTCGCCTTCTTCTTCAACGCTCGTCTCCTTCGGGCATCTCGCCGCGGACCTGGGCATGGGCGAGCAGGGCGAAGATGCCCGCACCGCCGATCAGATTGCCGAGCACCGCCGGCGCGATGATCTCCATCAGCGTCTGCCACACACCGGTCCGCCCGGTGAACATCAACAGAAACGCCTGGTCGGACCCGACGATCGAATGGCTGAAGCCGGCGACCGTCAGCACATAGGTGAAGATGCTGATGACCAGCACGCTCTGGCTGCGCGCATTGGGCAGCGCCCAGGCGAGGATCGCGATCATGAACCCGGCAGGCACCGCATTCACCAGCGTCCGCCCCGCGGACAGCTCGGTAACATGCGCCGAAACCGCCAGCGCCGCGTTGCGCAACGTCGCGTCGCCGAGCACCCCCGTAGCGAGTGCCAGCGCGGCGATGGCGGTGCCGATCAGGTTGGCGCCGAGCACGATGCCCCACAGCCGCAGCGTCTTCATCAGCGCCCAAGTGGACGGCCGCGTCACCAGCGGCAGCATGGCGGTGATCGTACTCTCGGTGAACAGCTGCATCCGCCCGAGGATCACGACGAGGAAGCCGACCGGATAACCCAGCCCGACGACCAGCTCCCGCCACGGGGCGTCGGGCAGGCCGGCATGCAGCGCCGCCTCCGCCAGCAGCGACACGCTGATCGCGACGCCCGCCGCCAGCCCCGACCAGAACAGCGACATGGCGGGGCGGCGTAATTCCTCCTCGCCCTCCTCGCGCACTGTGCGGTGCAGGTCCTTGGCATCGGCTGCCTTGAGGTCGTCGTCGGAATCAGTATCGGCCATTTCGGCGGTGCAACGGTTCACCCGCCCGCTTTGCTCCCGCGCGCTTTGCAGTTTAAGGCCCGCGCGCATGAACGATCCCGTCACCATCCGCCGCCTCTACGGCCGCCGCCAAGGTCACAAACTGCGTGCCGGGCAGGCGGCGCTCGTTGAGGACTCGCTGGCCGCGGTCAGCGTGCCCGAAGCGGGACCGCTCGACGCGGCGCGGCTGTTCGGCGCGGATCGGCCGCTGGAACTGGAGATCGGCTTTGGGGCGGGCGAGCATCTCGCCGGCCAGGCGGCGATGCGTCCCGACACCGGTTTCATCGGCTGCGAGCCGTTCCTCAACGGCGTCGTCGGCGCATTGGGCCATATCCGGGACGGCGGCCTTGCCAACGTGCGGTTGCACATGGGCGATGCGCTGGACGTGATCGAACGCCTGCCCGACGCCAGCCTCAGCCGCGTCTACCTGCTCCATCCCGATCCCTGGCCCAAGGCGCGTCACGCCAAGCGCCGCATGGTCAACCACGGACCGCTCGATGCCATCGCCGCCAAGCTGAAGCCGGGCGCGGAATTCCGGCTGGGCACCGACGATCCGACCTATTGCCGCTGGTCGATGATGGTGTTGAACCAGCGTCGCGACTTCGCCTGGACCGCACGCGAGTCCGCCGACTTCCTGACCCGCCCCGACGACTGGCCGGAGACGCGCTACGAGCGCAAGGCACGCCGGCAGGGGCACGAGGTGTGGTATTTCCGGTATATCCGGCAGTAGCACGGCCGGAGTCGCCACCTATGTAACGGCGACTGCCGCTTCGGCAGGGGAGACGATGATGCGGTTCGTTCAGATCGAGATGCTGCCCGACGGCAAGGCGCTGGTGGATATCGACAAGCTCACCCATGCCGTCCCGCAGGCCGAGGGCACACGCCTGTTCCTGGGCGCGCAGCACCTCGACGTGCCGCATAGCCTCGCCGAGCTGGAGAATGTGCTGGCCGGGCGTGACCGGACCGACAATGGCGAAGGCAGCAGGGCAGGGTTCGGCGTCCGATGATCGCCGCGTCCGATCTTCATGGCAGGGGGTGAGGCGATGGCCGACTTCGACGATAGCTTCGATCCCGAGCTGGGGGCGGCCTGCAACCGGCTCGCCGCATGGGTAGAGCCCCTGCCGGAGGGGATGATGATCGATCCGGCGTCGCGGCTCACCGAGCGCGATCTGGCGCTGATCCTGCGGCGCCTCTACGCCACGCGGCTCGACGAACCGGCGGGGGACCAGCCCCCGTCGGAACCGCTGCGGACCCCTGCGCGAGCCTCGGTACCAATCACCAGACGATAGTCACGGCCGTCAGATAGCGGATTGCCGCCGATCTGCCGCAGCGTCCCGTCAGCTTCGTGGTGCCGCGTCGCCGTCGATGCGGTGGAGGAGTGCGGCCAATTGCGCTTCGCTCTCGGTTGCCTGCTGCGCCAGCAACTCCGCACGGTCGGCATATTCGTCCGCCAGATCCTCGTGCGCCGTCCGCGCCATGCACGCTGCGGCATCGGCCGCGGCGCGTTCGTCGGCCTCGCGTTTGCGCAAATATTCCACGTCGTCGCGTTCCATCCCGCCTATGTAGGGCCTTCGGTCGGACGGGCAAGCGAGCAGGCGGCGCGATACCGGCCCGACAGGATAGCTGACGATCACGCGAGGTTGTTCACCGCCCATGCACCCGGCACGGCCGATGACGCGCCATGGCCCGCCGCCCGCCCGATCGCCGCGCCCGCCGTTCCTCCGGCTCCGATCGCTGGCGGAGGGCGACGCGCGAAAGCTGGTGGCAGCGTTTGAGGCGGTGATGGCGGGTGATCCGCAACGGCTTCTGAGGCGCTGGCGCAAAGCTATGTTCCGTGTCGACACTCAGCGCTAACGGCGTTCGACCTCGCGCTTCACACGCGCCATGGTCCGCTGGCCGAGCGCGGTGGAGGCTTCCTCCAGCATCCGGTCCGCGCTGTCGATCGCGGCCTCGGGCGTGAGCGTGGCGGCAAGGCCGTGTTGCCCCTCGACGAGGACATGGCCTTCTTCCGCGGCGACGGTAAAGCATTGCTCGCATGGCTTGATCGTCATCATAAGGCCTCGTTGCTGATCGGTATCAAATCAGCTGGGCGGCAATGGTTCATGTGAAACCGGCGTTCGGACAGTAGAATCCGGGTGTTGTCCCATGTCGGGCCGCTGCCCGCTGCGCCCGGGCGGTCGATAGCCGCTCAGCGCCTGCGATGGGACACGGGCAGCGCGATCGTGCAGTGGACGCCATCCTCGCCGATCGCATAGCTGGTCTGGGCATCCAGTTGGTAGGGCAGGGCCTTTTCCAGCAGCTCACGGCCCTGACCACTCGTTCGCCGCCCCGTGGCGGCAGGCATCGTCACGCCCTGTTCCCGCCAGTCCACGTGCAGCAACGGGCGCCCGTCCGCCGCGGCTCCACCCAGGCGCCAGCGGATAACGAGCCGTGCCTGCGGCTGGCCGAGCGCGCCGTATTTCACGGCGTTGGTCGCCAGCTCGTGGAGCGCCATGGCCAGCACCTGCACCGTGGACGATCGCAGGGCGACACCCGCCGGCCCGTCGAGCGTGACGCGATCGAGACCGCCGCCGACCGCGTCGAGTTCGGTGCGGACGAGTTCGTCGAAGGTTACGCGCGTGATCTCGTCGGTGCGCGACAGCAGGCGCTGCACCCGGGTGAGCGCGTCCAGCCGGTCGCGATAGCGTGCCAGGAAATCCTTGAGGTCCGTGCTCGCCCGCGCGGTCTTGTCGGCGATGGCGCGCACCACGCCCATCAGGTTGCGGGTGCGGTGCTGCAGCTCCGCCACCAGCACGCGCTGACGTGCTTCGCTGCGGCGGATCGCCTCGTCCGCCTGCCGCCGCGCGGTGAGATCGGCGGTGACGATCAGGAAGCGTCGCGACTCACCGTCCCACTGCGGCAGCAGCGATACGGTGCTGCTGGCCCACACCTCCGATCCGTCGGGCCGCCGGTACCGTTTGTCGAGCGTGCCCGATCGCCATGTCGCCGCCGCCTCGCGCAGCACCGCCAGGCTGGGTTCGACGTCGTCGGGATGCGTGACGTCGATGATGGTCGAGCGCAGCAGCGCCTCGCGCGACCGGCCGAGGATGCGGCACAGTTCCGCGTTCACGCGCACGAACTGGCCATCGGGCGTGATCTCCGACAGGCCGGCCGGCGCGTTGGCGAAGATGGCGGCAAGGCGGCTCTCGCTTTCGGCGAGGCGGTTGCTCGACATTTCGTGCTGGAGGCGCAGGACCTCGGCCTGCGAGGCTTTCCAGCCATTGATATCCTTGGTCGTAGTGGTGACGCCGTCGCCCAGCTTGACGACAGACTGGAAGAACCAGCCGTCGAACTGTTCGTGGACGTAGTGCCGCTCCGCCTGCTCGGCGATGCCGGTTTCGGTGACCCGGCAGAAGGCTGCGAAGATACCTTCCGCGACGACACCGGGATTGCGCTCCAGCAGGCGTTGGCCGCGTACCTCGCCGTAATGCGCCTCGGCGGCATGGTTGTTCAGCACCCAGCGGAAATCGATGATCGTGCCGGCCTGGTCGCGCACCGCCTCGAACACCTGGATCATGTCGGTGGAGGCATCCATCGTCGCGCGCAGCAGGTCGCGACTGGCCTGCAGCGCGGCGATGCGTTCGGCCGTGGCATGGTCGTCTGGTGGCGGCGTTGGCGCGGTATCGGACCGGTCGGCGTTCATGACGCGGCGAGATGGGAAGGTTGCAGGCGGACGATCATCGCTGAGCCTTTTCGCCGGGCGGACGGCACACGGGACGCATCCGTATAGCACGGTCCCACGGTGCGATGATAATCCAAGGCAAGGCGCCGCAATGGCTTTTTCGTTGCGCTGCGGATCAGCGACGGCGCTTGCCGCGCGGTGGCTTGGGGGCGACCCAGGCCGGAACGGTGATGAAGGCAGGCGGCGTCACCCGCAGGATCGTCACCGTCGGGTCGACGGCGGGATCGGCAGGAAAGCGGGTCCGCGCCTTGGCGAAGAGGAAGCGGGCGCGCGCCGCGCCGGGGGCGCTCGCGCTGGTGCCGACCCAGCGCCAATGCCATGGCTCCCACTTGACGTTCTGGCGGTTGCCGCCGGGAAAGGACATCTCGAAGCCGAACCGGGGTGCGTTGCGAACCAGCCAGCGCGCGGCGGGGCTTGCTGCCATGCACGCCTCCGCGTCGGGGCAGCCCCTCGCTGGGCGGACCGCGAAATCTAGAGCGTAACCGCTCGAATGCTCGCTATGACCGGGCGGCGCGACGGAGATCGCGCGGGTGGCGTCGGCATCGGTCGCGGCATCGGGATGCTCGCGGCAGAAGACGCTCGCCTGCTGGATGATCGAACGATGGCAGGAGAGGGCGCGCAGCTGCCCCTCGACCGCCGGATCGCCCTTGGCCGCGGCGAGCAGCCGTTCGAGATCGGGGATCACGTCCCGGCGGAGCAGGCAGCCGTGCAGCGCAAAGCCGGCGGGGGCCGGCACCAGATCGCCCGGCGGCGCGTCGCCATAGGGCAGGTGACCGTAGAGGCGGCCGTCGCGCGCCATGCTGGCCGCGGCCCCGGCGCAGACCTGCGCAGCGGCGGGCGTGGCGAGGGGCAGCAGGACGATAAACGGGAAGACGGGGAACGGGAGGAGCCGGCGCATCGCCGCTGCCTCTGGCGCCAAGCGGCGGGGAGTGGCAAGGCGTTTCGCATGCACGGTGACCGCGTATTGTTCCTCGACGGCGAGGCCCTGGTGATCGACAAGCCCGCCGGGCTGCCGGTCGATCCGCCCCGCGACGGCTCCTTGAGCCTGGAAAACCATCTTGATTCCCTGAAGTTCGGCTTCCGGCGCTGGCCGGTACCGGTGCACCGGCTGGATCGCGATACCAGCGGCTGCCTGCTGCTGTCGCGCAACCCCAAGGCGCATGCCCGCTTCCAGCAGGCGTTCGAGCGCGGCGCGGTGGAAAAGCGCTACCTCGCCGTCCTCGCCGGCGTCCCCGATCGCGAGGAGGGCGTGATCGACCTGTCGCTCGGCAAGGTGAGCACGCGTGAGGCGGGGTGGCGGATCGTCGCCGATCCGGCGGGCAAGGCGGCGCGTACCGCGTGGCAGGTGATTGCCCGTCAGGATGGCCGCGCGCTCGTCGAGTTCCGGCCGACGACGGGGCGGACGCACCAGATCCGCGTGCACGCTGCGACTGGGCTGGGCCTGCCGGTAGTCGGCGACCCCGTCTATGGCGCGGGCGAAGCGGGCGGCATGCTGCTGCACGCGGCCGCGCTGACCGTGCCGCGCGATGGCAAGGACCCGATCCGGGCCGAGGCGCCGCTGCCCGACCGGTTCGGCGCCTGGCCGCGATAGGGCAGGGCAGGCGGTGCCGCTGATCCCCGTCACCCGCACGATCGCGATCGACGAGCGCGAACTGGAGGAAAGCTTCACCCGCGCCTCCGGTCCGGGCGGGCAGCATGTCAACACCACCGACAGCGCGGTGATGCTGCGCTTCGACGTCTGGGGATCGCGCAACCTGCCCGACGCGGTCAAGCGGCGGATGAGCGTGCTGGCAGGATCGCGGCTGAGCAAGGAAGGCGTGCTGACGCTGCGGGGTGAGGGCGCGCGGTCGCAGGAGATGAACCGGCGCGACGTGCGCGAACGGCTGGTCGCGCTGATCCGCGAGTCGACCATCGTTCCCAAGGCACGCCGCCCGACCAAGCCGAGCCGCGCCGCCAAGGCGAAGCGGGTCGACGCAAAGAAGGGGCGTAGCGCGGTGAAGGCGGGGCGCGGCCGGGTACGCGAGGATTGATGACGCGGGCGCTGCGGGCGCCTACATCGCGGGCATGTACCAGTTCGACATTTCCGCCGGCTCCAAAGCCGATTTGTACCGCGACCTCCACGCTGCGCTCGATGCGCTCACCGCGGACGAGCCCGACGGCATCGCCAACATGGCCAATGTCGCCGCGCTGGTGTGGCAGTATCTGCCCGACCTCAACTGGGCCGGCTTCTATCGCGTGATCGGCGATGAGCTGGTGCTCGGGCCGTTCCAGGGGAAGGCGGCCTGCATCCGGATCGCGATGGGCAAGGGCGTCTGCGGCACGGCGGCGGCGACGGGCAGCACGCAAGTGGTCGAGGACGTGCATGCCTTTCCGGGCCATATCGCCTGCGATGCGGCGAGCCGGTCGGAACTGGTGGTGCCGATCGTGCGGGATGGCGCGGTGATCGCCGTCCTCGATCTCGACAGCCCCGAGCCCGCCCGGTTCGACGCAGAGGACGCGGCAGGCTGCGAGGTGTTGGCGGCGCTGCTCGCCGATCGGATCGGCTGATCCGAAACGGGACAGGGCGTGCCGTGGCGGCGCTCTGGCGACTCCCGGCCGGCGGTGATACAGCTTTCATCAATAGTTTGTTAACTGTTGGTGCGGGGCAGGGGCGCCGGCTGCAGGGAGAAGACGATGCGTTATCTGTTGATCGCGACGGCCGGGCTGGCGCTGGTAGCGTCCGGTGGGGCCGACGCGCAGCAACGCGTCGTCGCCCATGGCCCGGGGGCGAGCTACGGCGTGCCGGGGCAGGGCATGGCCCCTGCTCCCGTGGTTCGGCGCGGCGGCGGTTGGCAGGGCACCGGCTGGCAGGCGCCGCGTGGCGGGGGTGGCGTCCGACCGCCGGTCGTCCATCAGGGGCAGCCGCGCTGGGGCAGCAAGGTCGGCGGCCGCTGGTGGGGCGGCGCCAATGCGCCGGGCGGTTGGTCGGCCTACCGCCGGCCGTATCGCGGCTGGGCTCTGCCAAGCTACTGGGTGGCACCGCGCTTCTACGTCACCGACTGGCAGGCCTATGGCCTGACGCAGCCCGCCTATGGCTATAACTGGGTGCGCTATTACGATGATGCCGTGCTCGTCGACGGACGCGGCTCGGTGTACGACACCCGCGCCGGTATCGATTGGGACCGCTACGACGACGGCTATGCCGGCGATGCAGAGGGTTATTACGACGATCGGGGTTATGACGATCGGGGCTACGATGATCGCCGGTATGACGCGCGCGTCGCGCGTCGCGACGATGGCGCCGGCGGTGCCGTGGCGGGCGCGGTGGTCGGTGGCGTAGCCGGCAACCTGATCGCCGGACGAGGCAACCGGCTGGGCGGCACGCTGATCGGCGCCGGGGTCGGTGCCGCCGCAGGCTATGCGATCGATCGCGCCGAGGATCGCCGGGCGCCGCCCCCGCCGCCCGCCTATCGCGAATACGACCGCGGCTACGACGTGCCCGTCGCGCCGGACGTCGCGCCGCTACCTCCTCCTCCGCCGCCGCCGCCCGTCGGCTATGCGCCGGGCAACCCGGTGTGGCGCTCGGCAGACGGCACCACCACGGTGACGACGACCAGCGGCGCCGGCGGCTATTATCGCGGCGGCTATTACTATCCCGGCGCCTCCACCACGACCGTCGTCGTGCAGACCGCGCCGGTGGTGACCACGACCACCACGGACATCTACGAGGATGCGGTCACCTACGTGCGCAAGCCGGCGGCGGTCCGCACCAAGACCCGCCGTGTCTGGCGCCCCGCACCCAAGTGCGCCTGCCGCTGACGCGCGCGAACCTCTAACCCCTTGCTCGGGGGGCGGCCCCTTGGGGCCGAGGCGATGCCGCCCTGCACGAACTCCCGCAGGGCGGCATTGTCGTGCCTGGGGCAGGTAGAAAGCGGGTGGTGACGATCGGCACGATGGTTGCACTGCGTCAGCCACGGATCGTACGATGCAGTCGTGGCATGGTCGCGCAGGCAGGGTGAGCGCCTCCGCTGTCCGGAACCGGGATCATGCCTCTCCGTTTGCCTGCCATGGCAGATGGTCCCGGCAGCATCGGCGATATCCTGAAGGCCTTGGACGACCTGTCGGAACAGCAGGAACGCGTTGCCCTGGGCGATGCGGTCGAGGCGTTCGGCAGCCGGTCGTTCGGGCCGTTCCTGCTGTTGCCTGCGCTGATCGACATATCGCCGATCGGCGCGATCCCCGGTCTGCCTTCGCTGCTGGCCGCGATGATCGTGCTCGTGGCGGTGCAACTGGCACTGGGTCGCGATCACCTGTGGTTGCCGGCTGTCCTGAAGCGACGTTCGGTGGCAAGCGCCACGGTGCGCAAGGCGACCGGCAAGGCGCGCAAGCCTGCAGCTTGGGCCGATCGCTGGTTCCATGGTCGCTTGCCCGCGCTCACCCGAGGACCGGCTGTGCGCGTCGCTGCGGTCGCGTGCATATTACTCGCCTTGACCGTACCGCCGCTGGAACTGCTGCCGCTCGCCACCACCGCGCCGATGGCGGCCATCGCGACGTTCGGCCTGGCGCTGATGGTGCGCGATGGCGCGGTGATGATCGCGGCGATCGCGTTCGCAGGGGTCGCGATAGCAGTGGGCGTCGGACTGGCCGTCAGCGCAGGCTGACGCAGTAGCGATCAGCCGATCCCCAGATCCGCCGGCCCGAACGCCTGCGGCAGCAGCTCCGACAGGCGATAGCTGGCGATCGCGTCGCCTTCTGCCGCGCCGCAATGGACGATGAGGTCGCGGCCGCCGAGCTGGGCGGCTTCGTTCAGGATCTGGCGGCAGCGGCCGCAGGGACTGACCGGGGCGGTACCGGTCGCGCGGCCGTCCGCGTCCATCGCACCGCCGATCACGCCGACGGCGACGACTTCGCGCAGGCGGCCCGCCGCGCTGGCGGTCGCGATGGCGACCGTCTCGGCGCAGAGCGACAGGCCGTAGCTCGCATTTTCCACGTTGGCGCCGGTGACGAGGCTGCCGTCGGTCATCAGCAATGCGGCGCCGACCGCGAAGCGTGAATAAGGGGCATGCGCGCGGGTCGCGGCCTCGCGCGCGGCGGCGATCAGGCGGGTGGCTTCCTGGCTCATGGTGCGACGACGTCCCAATTGACGGGGCCTTCGATGCCATCGACCCGGCGGATGTCGCTCGCGCGCCACATCCGCCAAGGCCGCGCGGCATAGGCTGGGGGGAAGAGGTTGGCGACCGCCCATACCGGGCGATCGATCGCGGCGGTCAGCTGGTAATCACGTTCCACCGCCTTGGTCAGGCGCAGCAGCACCGGTTTGCGGGTGTGCGCCTCCACCATGCGGACGAAGGTGGCCAGCTCGCCGACCAGCACGGCGCGGTCGGGGCGTGCGGTGCAATCCTCGCGATAGCTGACGTCGACCGCGGCGGGCAGCGCATCGACGGCGCGCGGTACGAAGGCGTTGAAGGCATTGGCCTGATCGGCGGCCAGCTGGCACAGCGAGAAGAGATGCACGGCGCCGCGGCGCAGGCCGGCTTCCGGTATGGCGGCCCAGTTCGCCTCGAACGTCGGCGCGCGGCGATCGGCGCCCGAGGTCGCGACGATATAGGCGAAATCGGCGCCGCGTGCGCGCACGGTGCCCCATTCGACCTCGCCGGGATTCTCACCGAGGTCGAGGCCCTGCAGCGGATATTGGCTGGCCTTGGGCGCCCAGTGGGTGGCGAATGCCCAGCCGCCGATGCCGAGCGCGCCGGCGGCGACGAGCACGCCTGCCGCCTTGAGGAGTCCGTAGGCCATCAGCCGCGCAGGTGCAGCACGCAGATCAGCGTGAAGAGGCGGCGCGCGGTGTCGAAATCGACGTCGATCTTGCCTTCCAGGCGATCTTTCAGAAGCTGGGCGGCATCATTGTGGATGGCACGGCGGGCCATGTCGACGGTCTCGATCTGTTGCGGGGTGGAGGCCCGTATCGCCTGATAGTAACTATCGCAAATCGCGAAATAATCCTTGATCGGCCGGCGAAAGCGGCCGAGCGCCAGCACCAGCGTCTCGAGATGGGTGTCATCGTCGCGGTGGATGTGGATGCCGAGCCTGCCCTCCGCCGATTCGAGCTTGATGCGGTAGGGACCGGCATAACCGTCGGGATGGACGCGCTGCGGGGCGAAGTGATTGCCCTCCAGCAGGTCGAAGATCGCGATCCGCCGTTCCTGCTCGACATCGGCCGAACGCCAGCCGATGCTGTGCTCGTCCAGGTGCACGTCGATGATCCGCGGGTCGGCCATGATGTTGCGATAGTCGGGTTGGAGCCCTGCCACAATCCGAGCCGGGGCGGCAGGCGGCCACGGCGCGCTCAGCGCCGGGCGGCGGCGACGATCGCGACCAGCGCGGATTGGCGCTTCACCCCAGCCTTGGCCATCGCGGACCGCAGCTGCGTGCGGATCGTCGCCGGCGAAAGGCGGCGATCCGCGGCGATCTGCTTGGGGGACAGGCCGGCTGCGATCGCGATCGCCACCGCTGCCTCGGCCGGCGTGAAGCCGAACAGGTCGGCCAGCAACGTCCGGCCCGCCGCGTCATCCTCGCCCGTTGCGGATGCGACGATGAGAAGCGCACAGGTCGAGGAAAAGGGACCGACGCGATCGGGCACCGGGCCGATGCGGGCGACCAGCGCCGGCTTCGCCTCATCGGGATGCCGCAGGACGACGCAGGCAGCGGTACGCCCGCCGCCGACGAAGCCGACCGCCTGTCCGAATGCGTCGGCGAGCGCGCGCTCGCTGTGCGCATCGCAGGCGCGCAGCGATCCCCAGCGGAGGTTCAGGTGCTCGCCCTGTCGCAGCATGGCCTCCGCCGGCTCGGTCATCGCGATCGGCCGCCGGTTCATGTCGAGCGCGAAGACCGCATCGCCACGGCTGTCGAGCGCGGCCAGCACCGCGTCCCGCGCGCGGCCGCCGAAGCGCATGGCGATGGCGGCGGCGCTGCCGATCGCCGGTGCGAGCCGTTCGAGCCGCCCGCGTTCGGCGGCCGTGACGGGCCCTGCCTCTTCGGGACGCATAAAGGCGAGCGCCAAGGCGGGCATCCCCGCGCCGTCCACCAGCGGCCGGATCATGAGCGCCTGTGAGGTGCCGGTCGGACGAAACAATTCGCGAAACAGCGGATGATCGCGCTTTGCGCGCGGGGTCATGACATCCTCATCGGCAATGCAGCGGCCCAGGGGGGCAGAGAGACCCGCGGCGACCCTGGGATTGACGGCGGGGTGGTAGGCGCGGCGGGTGACGAAATCGGCGATATCAGCCGCCGACAGGCCGGAGAAGACCGAGGCGGAGAGGCCCGACAGCGGGTCGAGCGGCGCCATGTGGCCGCAGCGGGCGTTCACCGACCGCGTCAGATCGCTCAACGAGGCCTGCCAGTCGGCCTCCCCGCACGCCGCCCGCCAGAAGGATCGGGCGAGCCGTTGCTCATCGTCCATGTTCGATGTCCCCCGTGTGGCGAGTTGCGTTGCGCATGTGGCCCGTACCTCAAACGGGTGATGCGTCCGATCCGGCCATGAAACAAGAGGAGCGGACGTGGGCCTTCCGGCACAGGCAGGGGAGGGGCTGCGTCATGACCAAAGGGGGATTGAAGCCAATGTCTAGGGGAATCAAAGCCGGCATGGCGGTGCTGCTGGCGCTCGTCACCGCACCGGTCGCCGCGCAGGACGGCGAGGGGGGCAGCCGGGTCCAGGCGGCGGTGACCGCGGGCACGCTGGGCATCGGGCCGGAGGTGGGTATCCGCCTGTCCGACCATGTCGGCTTACGCGGCAGCGCGACGTTCCTCGGTGTGGGGGGCAGCTATGAATCCGACGATCTCAGCTATGACGGCAAGCTGCGGCTGAATTCGTTCGGGGGCACGGTGGACGTGTATCCGTTCGGCGGTCACTTTCGCCTGTCGGGGGGAGCGCGGGTCAACAACAACCGCATCCTCATTGCGGCGACGCCCGCGGCATCGTCCACCGTCGAGATCGGTAATACCGCTTACGCCGCAGCGCAGGTGGGGACGCTGACCGGGCGGGCGACGCCGAACCGGCTGTCGCCGATGCTGACGTTGGGCTGGGCCGGCAAGAACCGACGCGGCTTCTTCTTCGGGCTGGATAGCGGCGTGCTGTTCCAGGGCGCCTATCGGTTGAAGGACTTTCGCGCCAGCGGCCCAATCGGTGGCAACGCCGGGTTCCAGGCGTCGCTGGAGCGCGAGCGGCTGACGCTGCAGGACGATGTGGACAAGGTGAAGATCTGGCCGGTGGTGCAGCTGTCGCTGGGCTGGCGCTTCTGACCTGATCGGCCGGCGCGCGTCAGGATCGCGTGCCGGCCGGTCGCCCCGGCGGACGGCGGGGCAGTTGCGACGACCCGAACCGCATCGGCATCCCACAAGCCGCCCAGTTGCGCTATGGGGCATGTCATGGCCACTCTCGCATTTCCGATTCCGGCGGCCCCCGCCGAACCCCTCCAGCTGCCCCGCAACGTCGAGGCCGAAGCCGCGATGCTGGGCGCGATGATGATCGACAATCGACTCGCCGACGATCTGGTCGACCGGCTGGAGCCGGCGCATTTCTACGAACCCGTCCACGGCCGCATCTTTGCCGCGATCAAGACGCTGCGGGTCAACGACATGCTGGCGACGCCCGTCACGCTGCGGCCGATGTTCGAGGCGGACGAGGGGATGCGTGAGCTGGGCGGGCCGGCCTATCTCGCCAGCCTGACCGGGTCGGGCGCGGGACTGATCGGCGCGCGGCAGTTCGCGACGCAGATCTACGACCTCGCCATGCTGCGCGCCCTCGTCAGCGTCGGGCGCACGCTGGTCGAGCGGGCGATGGACACGTCGGAAGAGGTCAATCCGCGCGCGCAGATCGAGGCGGCGGAAGAGGAACTCTACAAGGTCGCCGGCGACGGCGTGGTCGAGAATTCCACCAAGACCTTCGCACAGGCCACCACCATGGCGGTCAAGATGGCCGAGCGTGCGCTCAATTCGGGCGGCAACCTGTCGGGCGTCACCACGGGGCTCGACAGCGTCAACGCCAAGATCGGCGGCATGCACCACAGCGATCTCATGATCCTCGCCGGGCGTCCGGGCATGGGCAAGACCTCGCTCGCCACCAACATCGCCTTCAACGCCGCGCGGCGCTGGATGCGCGACATGGCGGACGGCATCCCGCCGAGCGAATCGGTGGGGGCGAAGGTCGTCTTCTTCAGCCTCGAAATGAGCGCCGACCAGCTGGCGACGCGTATCCTTGCCGAACAATCGCAGATCAGCTCGGAATCCCTGCGCATGGGCAAGATCAGCAAGGCCGAGTTCGCGCAGCTCGCCGCGGCGGCGGCGGAGCTGGAGACGCTGCCGCTGTTCATCGACGATACCGGCGGCCTCAGCATCAGCGCGCTGCACACCCGCGTGCGGCGGTTGCAGCGGCGGCACAACAACCAGATCGGCCTGGTCGTCGTCGACTACCTCCAGCTGCTTACCAGCGGCGGCAAGGGCGGAAAGGAGAACCGCGTGCAGGAGATTTCGGAAATCTCGCGCGGGCTCAAGACGCTGGCCAAGGACATGAACGTGCCGGTGCTGGCGCTGTCGCAGCTCTCCCGCGCGGTGGAAAGCCGCGAGGACAAGCGCCCGATGCTGTCCGACCTGCGCGAATCGGGATCGATCGAGCAGGACGCCGACATGGTGTGGTTCGTGTTCCGCGAGGATTATTACACCGCGCAGCGCGAACCCAAGCGGCCGATGGAAGGCGACGAAGCCAAGGTGTTCGAGGACCACGCCAAATGGGCGAGCGACATGGAGCGCGTTTATGGCCTCGCCGAGATGATCGTCGCCAAGCAGCGCCATGGCGCGACCGGCAAGGTGGTGCTGAAGTTCGACCCGACGATCACCAAGTTCAGCGACTACGCCGGCTATTGATGCCCCGCTGCGGTCATCCGCCGAACGCCGGATGACGGTGTAGGAAAAGCAAAATTCCGCATCTCGCCAGTGTCATCCGCGGCTCGTTCAGCCTAGAGCGAGGTGGACGATGCGAACGGCGGACGATGCCTCAGGGGATTATGATGAACCGTAAGATTGCGATGGTCACGATGGCGGCGATGCTCGCGCCGACGGCGGTGGGCGCGCAGGTCGCGGCACCCGCGCAGGTCGTGCCGCAGGTTGCGCCGGCCGTCACCGTGCCGCCGATGATCCAGACGGTGGCGCTGCCGCAACTGACCGAGGCGCAGGCGGCGCAGCTTGCCACGCTGCTGCCCGCGCGCGCCATGGCGCAGGGTCTCACCCTGGTCGCGCCGCCGCCGCTCGATGCCGCCGGGCGTGAGCGGCTGGTGCGCGATGCGCTGGATTACGCCCGCGCGGTGCATGCCGGACGGCTGGCGGAGGATGATTTCCAGCGCGACTGGGGCCTGCGCCCGCCGATGTTCGATCCGCTGCCCGGCTTTGCCGATGCGGTGCGGCAGGATCGGATCGCGGCCTGGTTCGCTTCCCTGCCGCCGCCCTATGCCGGTTACGACGGGTTGAAGGCGGGGCTGGAGCGGTATCGCGCCATCGCCGCGGACGGCGGCTGGCCGACGCTGGCGGCAGGCCCCGACCTCGCCTTCGGTGCCAGCGGTGCGCGGGTGATCGCGCTCCGCCAGCGGCTGGCGGTGGAGGACAAGGACGTCGCCACCACCGGCGCCACCTTCGATGCCAAGCTGGTCGATGCCGTGCGGCGGGCGCAGCGGCGCTATGGCCTCAACCCCACCGGCACGGTGGCGGGGCAGACGCTGGCCGCGCTCAACGTGCCGGCGACCGCGCGCGTGCGCCAGATCATGGCGAACATGGAGCGCTGGCGCTGGCTGCCGCAGGAACTGCCCAAGGATCGCATCCAGGTGAATGTCGCCGCGGCGGTGCTGACCGTGTTCGACGGCGACCAGCCGGTGATGTCGATGCGCGCGGTGACCGGGCGGCCGGGCGACGAGACGCCGATGCTATCCTCGACGATCCACAGCATCGTCATCAATCCGCCGTGGAACGTACCGACCTCCATCGCCACCAAGGAACTGTGGCCGAAGGAAAAGAAGAGCCCGGGCTATCTGAAGCGCAACGGATTTCGCGTGATCGACGGCACGCGTCTGCAGCAGCGGGCGGGCGACCAGAGCGCGCTCGGCCGCTATAAATTCGATTTCGACAACGCCTTTTCCGTCTACCTGCACGATACGCCGGCGAGGGCCAAGTTCGCGAGCTTCAGCCGGTTGGCGAGCCATGGCTGCGTGCGGCTGGAAAAGCCCGCCGATCTCGCCGACCTGCTGCTGAAGGGCGATCCCGCCTGGACGCCGGAGGCGATCGCCGCCGCGGTCGACAAGGGCGATACGGTGCGCGCGCGGCTGCCGCAGCCGGTGTCGGTGTTCCTGCTCTATTGGACGGCCTTTGCGAGCGGCAACGGCCAGATGAACTTCCGTGACGATCCGTACGGATGGGACGCGACGCTGGCGGCGAAGATCGAGGCGCGTTCGGCACGCCAGATGGTCGCGGCACGGTAAGGGGAACGATGATGCGCAATCGAGTGATGACGACGGGTGCGATGCTGGCGGCAGCCGCGCTGATGCTGGCGGGATGTTCGCGATCCGAGCCGGAGCAGCCGGAGGAGGCCAACATGGCCGAGGTCGCGCCGCCGGAGACGGCGACGCCCGAAACGCTGCCGAGCGCCGAGTCGACGCCGGAACCCGCGGCGATCGACCTCAATGCCGTCGACGAAGCGCCGCCGCCCGAAAAGATCGCGCCCGATGCCCAGATGCTCGACGATGCCGATGCGACGGGCATGACCGCGCGGGTGACGCGCGATGCGCCGCCGCCGCCAGTCGATAACGGGCAGGCGCCGCAATAACCGTTCGGGAGCGGTCATGACCCATCCGACGCGGCGCACGCTGCATGCGTGGGGCGGCGCGCTGTTGCTGTCCGCGCTGGCCGGTGTGCCGCCGGCGGAGGCGTTGGCGCGGCCGGTGTCGGCGATTCTGATGGACGCGCGCGACGGCAGTATCCTCTACGCCGAGAATGCCGGCATCGTCCGCCGGCCGGCGTCGCTGACCAAGATGATGACGCTGTTCCTCGTCTTCGACGCGCTCGATGCGGGGCGGCTGCGGCCGGGCGATCGGGTGCGCATCTCGCGCTATGCCGCCAACCAGCGGCCGTCGCGGGTCGGAGTGACGCCGGCGACGCGGATGACGGTGGAGGAGGCGATGCGGGCGGTGGCGGTGATCTCCGCCAACGACATCGCCGTCGCGCTGGCCGAAACGGTGGGCGGCACGGAGGACCGGTTCGCCCGGATGATGACGGCCAAGGCACGGGCACTGGGCCTGGAGGATACGTCGTTCACCAACGCGACCGGGCTGCCCGGCGCCAATCTGACCACCGCGCAGGATATTGCCCGCCTGTCGCTGGCGCTGCTCCGCGATCATCCCGATCGCTATCCGCTGTTCGGCACCCGGTCGTTCAGCTGGGCGGGTCGGCGCGTGCAGAACCACAATCACCTGCTCGGCAGCTTTGCCGGCGCCGACGGCATCAAGACGGGCTATACCGCCGAGGCCGGCTTCGCACTCGCCGCCTCCGCGAAGCGCGGCGGCCGCCGGCTGATCGCGGTGGTGATCGGCGAATCCTCGGTCGTCGCGCGCGATCGGCGGGTGGCGAAGATGCTGGCCGAAGGCTTCGCCAAGGCCGGGCGGCCGAAGGAGATTCCCGACAGCCTGGAGGAATGGCTGGGGAACAAGGGGTAGTTCGCGCCCGGCGCGCAACCCGTCAGCGGCGAGGTGCGCGTCCGCCGAAGGTCGGGAGGCTTTCGCTGCCGTCGGCGGCCAGCGAGGACACCGCGAAGAACGTATCGTCCACCGGCACCTGGCGCAGCGTCGCGGCGGTTCCGGTCACGTCCTGCGACTGCGTCCAGCGTGCGGTGTCGTTCGGCCGCCAGCGGATGCGGTAGCCGGCAGCGCCGGGCACCGCCGGCCAACTGACCTGCGTGTCGCGCGACAGGTCGCCGGACAGGCCGACGCTGGCCGGGGCCGCCGGCGCGGCGGCGAGGCGGGCGATCGTGGCGGCGTTGATCGCCGTGACCTTGGCGAGATAGGCGAAGTCCATCCGGTCGATCGTGTCGCCGTAGACGACCCCATTCTCCGTGCGCAGGTCCTGATGCTGCGCGTCCCAATTCTCCGCACCGACCGAGAATCGGACGGCGGGATAGCCGCGTTTCAGGAACGGTTCGTGATCGCCGCCGCGTCCGAACCGGTCGGGGCGCCGCTCGATGGCCACGTCGACGCCGCCGGGAATTGCATCGGCGATTCCGTCGATCGCCTTGGCGAGGGCGCGGCTCGGCCCGTCGTCCTCGCCGCCTTCGCCGCGACGGCGCATCTGCTGGGGCAGGTCCTCCGATGCGCGGATACCTTCGGAAAAGACGCGGACGCGGTTGGCATCGCGCACGCCGCCCTGGCCGATCGTGTTGCCGACGATATCGTTGTTGAGCATCGCGGTGACCTGCCATCCGCGCGTCGCCGCGGTATCGGCGAGCAGTTCGGCACCCCACAGCCCCTGTTCCTCGGCGGAAAAGGCGACGTAGACGATGGTCGCGTCGAACTGGCGCTTGGATAGCAGGCGCGCCGTTTCCAGCACCAGCGCGACGCCGGAAGCGTCGTCGTTGGCGCCGGGTGCATCCGAGGTCGCGTCCATCACGTCGGTCACGCGGCTGTCGATATGGCCGCCGACGATGACGACACGGTTGGGATCGCGGCCGCGCTGGATGCCGAGCACGTCCTCCACCACCACGCCGTTCGGCGCACGCGGGCCGGTGAAGCGGCGATTGATGCGCTCCACCGTGATGCAGCCGCCGCAATCGCGTGACAGCGCCTCGAACTGCCGCGCCATCCAGGTGCGCGCCGCGCCGATCCCGCGCTTGGGATCGGTGGCGGAGGACAGGGTATGGCGCGTGCCGAAGCCGACCAGCGCGGACACGCTCGCCTTGAGGCGGGCGGCATCGGGCGAGGGGCTGGCGACGGCGGCCGCGGCGGCAAGTACGGGTAGCAGCATGGCCGCGATGGTGCCGTGTTACGGGCCTTCGCTCAAGTGCTTGATGAAAAGAGGGTTTGGATCGTCATGCCTGCCCGCGAAGCGCGGCGGACGGATGGCAGGGATCAGTGCCGCGACAGGCTGTGTTCGCCCAGGCGTGCCGCGACGAGATCGATCACGCCGCAGAGCCGTGCGGCGGCGATGCCCTCGTCGAGGTCTTCCAGGGCCGCGAGCGCGCGGGTCAGCAGGTCCAGCGTGGCTGCATAGGGAAGCGAGGCCGACGGGTTGCGCGTCATCGCGTCCTTTAAGGACGCAACGCCTTGTCTTGCAATCGATTTTAAAAGGCGTCTTCAGCTCAGCCGGTCGATCGCCTCGCGGGTGAGCGAGCCGGGCACGATCATGACCGGCACCGGCAACGCGCCCGCATCGGATCCGGCAAAATGGCTGACGAGCTTGCCGGGCGCGCCGGTGGGGGCGGCGCCCAGCACCAGTGCGGCGATGTCGGGGTTGGCGGCGATGATCTCGCGGATGATCTTTGGGCCATCGCCCTCGCGCACGGTGATGGCGGGCCGCAGCCCCGATTCGGCGACCAGCGTTCCCGCCGCTGCGGCGACCAGCCCTTCGGCCTGTTGCCGCGCCTCGTCCTCGATCGTCGCCTGTACGCCGCCGAAGGCAATGAACTCCTGCGGCGGGATCAGCGTCAGGATCTCGACGCCGCCGCCGGTCTTCACCGCGCGCCGCGCCGCGAAGCGCAGCGCGATCTCCGCTTCCGGACTGTCGTCGACGACCACGAGGTAGATACGCATGGTTTTGCCCCTTTTTACGTTACGTGACGCGTGGGGACGGCGCGCGCAAGGGTTGACCCCCCGCGCTTGGGGCGCGAAGGGGAGGGCCTGCTCCCCAGGCAAGAGGACCTGCATGTCGATCGAGATCAAGATGCCCGCGCTGTCGCCGACGATGGAAGAGGGCACGCTCGCCAAGTGGCTCGTCAAGGAAGGCGACACGGTGAAGAGCGGCGACATCATGGCCGAAATCGAAACCGACAAGGCGACGATGGAATTCGAGGCGGTGGATGAAGGCGTGATCGCCAAGATCCTGATCGCCGAAGGCACGGACAACGTGAAGGTCGGCGCTGCGATCGCGATCCTCGCCGAAGAGGGCGAGGACGCCTCCGCCGTCTCCGCACCGCCTGCGAAGAGCGAGACGCCCGAGCCGAAGGACGACCAGTTCAAGGGCCGGCCAGAGCCGACCGACCCCAACAAGACCGGCAGCGAGGCCAAACCGGCCGAGCGTACGCTGACCCACGCCGAGGATCACGGCAAGCCGGCCGATGCCGGTACGCCGGCACCGTCCGCAGGCGGCCGCGTCAAGGCGAGCCCGCTCGCCCGCCGCATCGCCGGCGAAAAGGGCATCGACCTCGCCGGCGTCACCGGTTCGGGGCCGAACGGCCGTATCGTCCGCGCCGACGTCGACAGTGCGAAGCCCGGAGCCGCGGCGCCTGCCCAGGCGAAGGGCGAGGCGCCGCCGGTCGCCGCCGCCGTCCCGGCGCCCGCGCCCAAGCCTGCCCAGGTGCCGGACATCCCGCACGAGGCGAGCAAGCTCAGCAACATGCGCAAGACGATCGCGCGCCGCCTGACCGAATCGAAGCAGCAGGTGCCGCACATCTATCTGACGGTGGACGTGCAGCTCGATGCGCTGCTGAAGCTGCGCGGCGAGCTCAACGCCAGCCTCGAAAGCCGCGGCGTCAAGCTGTCGGTCAACGACATGCTGGTGAAGGCGCTGGCGAGTGCGCTGATCGCAGTGCCCAAGTGCAACGTGATGTTCACGCCCGACCAGCTCATCAGCTTCAAGCGGGCGGACATCTCGGTAGCGGTATCGACCCCCTCGGGCCTCATCACCCCGATCGTCGTCGGCGCCGACACCAAGAGCCTGTCGGCGATCTCGACCGAGGTGAAGGACCTCGCCGCGCGCGCCAAGGACAACAAGCTGAAGCCCGAGGAATTCCAGGGCGGCACGGCGTCGATCAGCAACATGGGCATGTTCGGCATCAAGCAGTTCGAAGCGGTCATCAACCCGCCGCAGGGCATGATCCTGGCGATCGGCGCGGGCGAGAAGCGGCCGTACATCGTGAACGGCGAACTCGGCGTCGCGACCGTGATGACCGCGACCGGCAGCTTCGACCATCGCGCGATCGACGGTGCGGACGGCGCCCAGCTGATGAAGGTCTTCAAGGAGCTGGTCGAGCGGCCGCTCGGCATGCTCGCCTGAGGCGGTCGCGGTGGCACGAACGACCGTCGAGCTGCTCTACATCGCGGCAGGGCTCGTCGCGGCGGTGGCGATGACCTGGGCGGCGGCCTGGGCCTATCCGCTCGGCCGCGACGTGATCTGGTGGTGCGGTGCGGGCGCGATGCTGGCGACGATGCTGATGGGCATCGGCCCGCTGCGCCGCGCCCGCACGATCGATCGGAAGCGGGCATGAGCGGCCTGCCGGCGGATGCGCCGACGATCCGCGTCACCGCGATGCCGGCGGATGCCAACCCCTATGGCGACATCTTCGGCGGGTGGCTGATGGGCCAGATGGACCTTGCCGCCGGGTCGGTCGCCTCGCGCCATGCCGGCGGCCGGGCGGTGACGATCGCCTGCGACGCGATGAAGTTCCACGCGCCCGTACTCGTCGGCGACGAAGTGTCGGTCTATGCCCGGCTCGCCGCGGTCGGCAACACGTCGATGACGATCGAGGTCGAGGCCTGGCGCCGCGCCCGCCACGCCGACGATGCCTGCAAGGTGACGCAGGCGCGCTTCGTCTTCGTCGCCACGGACGAGAATCGCGCGCCCCGCCGCGTCGCGCCGATCGCCTGACTCCCTTCTTTCATCCTCCCCGGTAAGGATTTCACAGTGGCTGACACCTTCGACCTCCTCATCCTCGGTTCGGGTCCGGGCGGCTATGTCGCGGCGATCCGGGCGAGCCAGCTCGGCCTCAAGGTCGGCATCGTCGAGCGCGAGCGGCTGGGCGGAATCTGCCTCAACTGGGGCTGCATCCCGACCAAGGCGCTGCTGCGCACGTCGGAGGTCTATCATTACATGACCCACGCCGACGCTTACGGGCTGAAGGCGGACAATGTCGGGTTCGACCTTGCGAAGATCGTCGATCGCAGCCGCAAGGTCGCGGGGCAGCTCAATGCCGGCGTCAAGGGCCTGATGAAGAAGAACAAGGTCCAGGTGTTCGAAGGCGTCGGCGCGCTGACCGGCAAGGGCAAGCTGTCCGTCAAGCAGGGCGACAAGACGCTCGATCTCGAAGCGAAGCACATCATGGTCGCGACCGGCGCGCGCGCGCGCGATCTGCCCTTCGCCAAGGCGGACGGCAAGCGCATCTGGACCTATCGCCACGCGATGGTGCCCGAGGTGATGCCGACCAAGCTGCTGGTCATCGGATCGGGCGCGATCGGCGTCGAGTTCGCCAGCTTCTACAACGACATGGGCGCCGACGTGACGATCGTCGAGATGCTCGACCGCATCCTGCCCGTCGAGGATGCTGAGGTCAGCGAGTTCATGACCAAGGCGCTGACCAAGCAGGGCATCAAGATCCTCACCAAGTCGGGCCTCGAAAAGCTGGAGCCGGGCGCGAATGGCGTCACCGCGGCGATCAAGGGCGCGGACGGGAAGGTCACCTCGACCGAGTTCAGCCATGCGATCGTCGCGATCGGCATCGTCCCCAACACCGAGAATATCGGGCTGGAGGCGCTGGGCGTCGAGACGGAGCGCGGCCACATCAAGGTCGATGGCTTCGGCCGCACCAACGTCGAAGGCATCTACGCGATCGGCGACGTCACTGGCGCGCCCTGGCTGGCGCACAAGGCGAGCCACGAGGGCATTGTCTGTGTCGAGAAGATCGCCGGCAAGGACCCGCATCCGTTCGAGACGTGGAACATCCCGGGCTGCACCTACAGCCGCCCGCAGGTGGCGAGCGTCGGCCTGACCGAAGCCAAGGCGAAGGAAGCCGGCCATGAGGTGAAGGCGGGCAAATTCCCCTTCATCGGCAACGGCAAGGCGATCGCGCTCGGCGAGGCGGAAGGCTTCATCAAGACGGTGTTCGACGCCAAGACCGGCGAATTGCTGGGGGCGCACATGGTGGGTGCGGAAGTGACCGAGCTGATCCAGGGCTATGTCGTCGCCCGCCAGCTGGAAACGACCGAGCACGAGCTGATGGAAACTGTGTTCGCGCACCCGACGCTGTCCGAGATGATGCACGAAAGTGTGCTCAGCGCCTACGGCCGCGCGCTGCACTTCTAGGCGGAGCGAGGCGGATGGCAGGGAGCGGAGCGACGCCAAACCATTCGCTTTCCGCATGACGGATAACCGCGCCGCCGCCCGTGTCGGCGGCGCGGCGGTATTGCTGTTGGTGGCATCGCTGGCGGTCTTCTGGCCGGGCTACGTGCAATATGACAGCCTAGCCCAATACCGGCAGGCGCTCGGCGGAGCCTACGACGATTGGCATCCGCCGATCATGGCGCATCTGTGGTCGCTGTTCGGGCTGTCGGGGCAGGGGCCGATGGCGGTGCTGCAACTCGGCGGCTACTGGCTGGGCTTCGGTGCGCTGGCGGCGGCGCTGGCGGCATCCGGCCGCGGCCGGGCGGCGGCGCTGCTGATCGGTGTCGCAGTGTGGCCGCCGCTGCTGGGCTGGCAGCCGGTGGTGCTGAAGGACACCCAGATGCTCGGCGCGCTGCTCGCCGGCTTGGGCCTGATCGGCTGGTGGCGGCTGCGAGGACGCCGGATGCCGCGCGCGGTTTGGCCGCTGGTGGCGCTGCTGTTCGGCTATGCGCTGCTGGTGCGGGCGAATGCCGTCTTCGCCGTCGTACCGTTATGCGTGATGCTGCTGCGCCGCAGGGGAGGCATGCCGTCGCTGCGACAGGCGGGTGTCGGCGCAGGTGCGACGCTGGTCGCCATCCTGGCCGTGATCGCATTGGCCTCTCCGATCAATCATGGGCTGTTCGCGGCGGCACGCAGCGGCGTCGAGCGGACGCAGCCGATCTACGACCTTGCCGGCATCGCCGTGCGCAGCGGCGATCCCGCGATCGGCATCCCGGCACCGGCGATTGCGCGGCTGGCGATACGGACGTGCGTGCGGCCCTATTTCTGGGATCCGCTGGGCGAGCCGACGCGCTGCGAGGCGGAGGTCGCGCCGCTCCGCGAATTGCCGCCGGGCGTGCTGTACGGACGGCTGGCGCTGGCGGCAGTGCGGCATCCGTGGGGCTATGCAGGCCATCGGCTGGCGCACCTCAACTCCACGTGGCGCTGGCTGGTGCCCTATCGCTGGCCGGGCGCGGCACCGCCGGCGGCGAATGAGGCAAATAGCCTGGGGCTGGCGACGCCGGGCAGGGCGGCGACGGCGTGGCAGCGACTCGCCGGGCTGCTGGTGGAGACGCCGCTCGGCTGGCCGGTGCTGTGGGTGGTGCTGGCGCTGGTCGCATTGCCGCGTGCGTTGCGGGGCAGGGATGCGGCGTCGCGGCTCGCGGCAGCGCTATTGGTGTCGGCGCTGGCGCTGGAGATGAGCTTCGGCGTGCTCAGCATCGCCTCCGACCTGCGTTATCACCTGTGGCCGATGGCGGCGACGGCGATCGGCTGGGTCATGCTCGGGCGGTGGCGGGTGCCGCGCGCCGGGCTTGCGGCGGTGGCGCTGGTGGTGCTCGCCGGCGGAACGGCGCGGCTGCTGCTGCCCGCCCCGCCGCAGACCTATCGCGGCATGCTCGGCTGAACGCCCGCAACCTGCCTTCCGCCTCGCGCGTTGGCGCGGGCAGACTGGAGGATGCGATGGCTGCGGCGGACGATCACGCGACGATCTACAAGGATTTCGGCGAGGCGGTGAACATGGCGCCGGCCGAACTGGAGCGCTTCCTGGACAGTGACGACAGCAAGCGCGTCGGCTGGAAGGGTGAGGACGGCAAGGGATCGGGCGAGAGCGTCGGCCATAAATCGGGTGAGCGGATCGTCACGATCCTGCGAACCAAGAAGGCGGATCTGACCGACGATGACTATGCGCACATGAAGAAGGTGGTCGGCTACGTGCACCGCCATCTGGCGCAGGGCGGCCCGGCCAAGGACAAGGCGCAGAGCGACTGGCGCTATTCGCTGATGAACTGGGGGCACGACCCGGAGAAATAGCGGCGTCCGTCGCCCCTGGACGCAAGAGCGCTGACCCGTCCTACCCGTGACGGAAGACATGAGCCTCACCCGTGCTTCGACGGGCTCGGCACGAACGGGAGGGATGCATCTCTATCCGGTGACGGCAAATCGTCCGCGTGGGCGTTCCCGTCACGCCGCGGCGCTGTCGTCCCAGCGGCGATGCGCGAGGGTGCGGGCTTCTTCCACGGGCAGCGGGCGGCCGAAGTAATAGCCCTGCACCTTGGTGCAGCCCAGGTCCTGTACCAGGCGATGCTCGGCCTCCGTCTCCACCCCTTCCGCGGTGGTGGCCATGCCCAGGCTCTGGGCGAGGGCGACGACGGCGCGGATGATCGCGATGGCTTCCTTGACGCCCTTCGACGCGCCCTGGACGAAGCTGCGATCAATCTTGATCGACGAGAAGCGGGTCCGCGACAGATAGCCGAGCGACGAATAGCCGGTGCCGAAATCGTCGAGGCTGAGGCGGACGCCGAGGTCAAGGATGCGCTCCAGCACCTTGGTCGCGCCCAGGCCCTCGTGCATGAAGACGCTTTCCGTTACCTCCAGCTCCAGCCGCTCCGCCGACAGCCCCGAATTGGCGAGCGCGGAGGTGACGACCGCAACGAAGTTCGGGTTCTGCAACTGGTCGGGCGACACGTTCACCGCGACGCGGACATTGGAGGGCCAGCTTGCCGCCTCTGCGCACGCGGTGCGCACCACCCATTCGCCGATCGGCTGGATGAGCCGCGCTTCCTCCGCCAGCGGGATGAATTTGACCGGCGAGACGTTGCCGAACTGCGGGCTCTGCCAACGCAGCAGCGCCTCGAACCCGGTGAGATTGCCGGTGCCGGCGTCGACCACCGGCTGGTAATGAAGGTGCATCTCGCCCTTTTCGAGCGCCTGGCGCAGCGCCATTTCGAGGACGCGGCGCTCCTCGGCCTGGACGTGCAGTTCGGGTTCGTAGGCATGATAGACGCCGCGGCCGGCATCCTTGGCACGATAGAGCGCCAAATCGGCGGAGCGGATCAGCATCTCGGCCGTGCGGCCATCGCGCGGACCGACGGCGAGGCCGACGGAAGCGCCGATATAGAGCGTGTGCGCATCCACCTCATACGGGCGCGACAGCGTTTCGATGATGCGCCGGGCGAGCGCCTCCAGGGTGGCGGTGTTGCTCCCGTCGCGGACGACGACGGCGAATTCGTCACCGCCCAGGCGGCCGCACATCGTGTTGTCGCTCATCAACTGGCTCAGGCGTTCGGAGACGCGGCCGAGCAGGCGGTCACCGATCGGGTGACCGAGTGTGTCGTTCACCGCCTTGAAGCGGTCGAGGTCGATCATCATGAAGGCGCAGCGTCCGCCCCATTTGTCGGCATCGGCCATCGCGCGGACCAGTGTTTCGTTGACCATCAGACGGTTGGGCAGGCCGGTCAGCGTGTCGAAGCGCGCCATGCGGTTGATTTTGTCGGCGCTGGCGCGTTGTTCGGTGACGTCGGAACCGACACCGCGGAATCCGCAGAATGCACCCGATTCGTCGAAACGCGGGCTGGCGGCGAGTTCCCACCAGCGCTCTTCGCCGGCGACGATTAGCGGCAGGCGCAGGTCGCGGAAGCTTTCGCGCGTCTTGAGCTTGTCGGCGAGCGTGCGCAGCCCGGCGGAGAAATTGCCCGTCTCCCACGCCGGCCCGGCGAGTACCTGGAGGAAGGGCATGCCCTCGATCGCGACGGGATCGAGGCCGCAGGCATAGGCGAAGCGCGGCGAGGCCTTGATGACGCGCCGTGCCGAATCGGTTTCCCACAGCCAGTCGGCACTGCTGTCCTCGAACTCGCGCAGCAGCAGGCTGACCGTCTCGTCGCGTTCGCCAAGCGCCATCTGCGCGGCGCGGATCACCACGAGCGTCCGGGCGCGGTTGACGGCGATGCCGATCAGCATGGCGGTAAAGGCCGCCGTCGCACCGGCAGCGGCGAAGCTGTACAGGATCAGCAGCTTGACCGTGACGGCCAGGCCGAGCCCGCCGACGAAGGCCAGCGTCGCCAGCGCCAGCGGCGCCATCGCGACCGCGCCCGCGGTCATCACCACCGACAGGATCATCCACAGGACATAGGCGGCGAGCGACCCAGAAGGCGGGTTGAAGACCAGACAGGGTATCGCCCAGGCGACAGAGAGGGCGACGCCCTCCACCACCGTGGCGCGGACATCGGCCTGCGTTGCATATCCGTCCTGCCGGTGGCGGGTGCCGAGCCGGCGGACGGCGATCCCGACCGACACGATCGTCGTCAGCGCCGCCCAGCCGCCGAGCAGCAGCGGGGCGATGTCGGGCGCGAACAGCGACACGGTCATGCCGGCGCCGATCAGGTTGGCGGCGAGCAGCAGCAGCGCGAGCTGGCGGCCCGCATCGAGCTGCGTCGAGCGAATCCGCGCCCATTGCGCCGCATCCGCGCCGTCGCGCAGGCCGAGCAGTTGCAGGAAGCTGATCGCGTGCGGATCGGTGGCGGGGGGCGGTTCTTGGCTCACCCGGCGGGTTGTAGGGGCGCGAGGTTGACGGATGGTTAGGGCCGCACCGGATTTGGCCGACTGGCGGCCGGGGCATGATGATGCGTGCCTATCGTGCGGTTTAAGCGTGTCGAGTGGACAGGTTGGGCACGAACGGGCCGGATGCCCGGCCCCGCCGTCATCCCGGCTTCTGCCGGGATGACGGCCGAGGGAGCGCCGTCAGTTCAGGCGGCGATCGCGTAGGGTTTGATGTCGCCGCTGAGATACAGGTTGCGTGCCTTGGCGCGCGACAGCTTGCCCGAGCTGGTGCGCGGCAGGGTGCGCGGCGGGATCAGTTCGATCACGCAGTTCATGCCGGTCACCGAGCGGACGCGCTCGCGGATCTCCTCGCGCAGGCGCAGGCGCTCGGCATCGTCGCTGCTGCGGCACTGGACGAGGACGGCGGGCGTCTCCTCGCCGCCCGGCGTGGTGATCGCGAAGGCGGCGATATCGCCCGATTTGAAGCCGGGCAGCTGCTCCACCGCCCATTCGATATCCTGCGGCCAGTGGTTCTTGCCGTTGACGATGATCATGTCCTTGGCGCGACCGACGATGTAGATGTAGCCATCCGACATATAGGCCATGTCACCGGTGTCGAGCCAACCGTCGACCATGCAGGCGTCGGTCGCGGCATCGTCGCGGAAATAGCCGACCATGACGCTCGGACCCTTGCACCACAATTTGCCGATCGCGCCGTCGGGCAGCGGCGTGCCGTCCTCCTCGCGGATCTCGACGGTCATGTCACGGACCGGCTTGCCGCAGTTGACGATGGCGCGGAACCGCTGCGGGCGGGGGCCGTCGTTGGCGGCGAGAGAATCGCCGCCGCCCGACAGCTGCGTTTCCTCAACCAGCTCGACGCGAATGCCTTCACCCGGCGGCATCAGCGAGACGGCGAGCGTCGCTTCGGCAAGGCCATAGGAGGGGAGGAAGGCGCTGGCCTTGAACCCGGCGTCGGCGAAGGCATCGACGAACGCCTGCATCACGTCGGGACGGATCATGTCGGCGCCGTTGCCGGCGACCCGCCAGCGTGACAGGTCGAACCGCTCGGCAGCCTTGGTCTGCGACGACATGCGGCGCGCGCAGATGTCGTAGCCGAAGGTCGGCGAATAGGAGAGCGCGGTGCCGTCATGACGCGAGATCATGTCGAGCCAGGCGAGCGGCCGCCGCGCGAAATCCTCGGTCTTCAGGTAATCGGTCGACACCTGGTTGGCGATCGGCGACAGGAAGCAGCCGACGAGCCCCATGTCGTGGTACCAGGGCAGCCAGCTGATGCAGCGGTCGGTGCCGTCAATCTGCATGCCGTGGCTGTGCGCGGCGAGGTTGTTCAGCAGCGCATGGTGGGTGATCGCGACGCCGTGCGGAAAGCGCGTCGAGCCGCTGGAATATTGGAGATAGGCGATCGCCTGCCCGTCCGCCTGCGGCAAAGGCGCCTCCGGCGCCTCACGGCCGGCGAACTCGGACCAGTCGATCCCTTCCGTCCCGGCAAGCCGCGCCGCCTCCGCCGCCATCGCGGCAAGCTCCGGCGGGAAGATCAGCATCCGGGGATCGCAGCTGGCAAGCTGGACGCGCAGCTGCTCGATGTACGAATCGCGCCCGCCGAAGCTGGTCGGCAGCGGCAGCGGCACCGGCCAGGCGCCGGCATAGACCGTGCCGAAGAACAGGGCCGCGAACTCCGACCCGGTTTCGGCGACCAGCGCGATGCGGTCCTCGGGCTGCACACCCGCCGCGATCAGGCGGTGCGCCATGGCGATCGCATCGGTCCGCAGTTCGGCGAACGGATAGGGCCGTACCAGGGTACCACGCGCGTCGTGGAAGTTCAGGCCGCGCGTGCCGCTGGCGGCATAATCCAGCGCCTCGCCCAGCGTCGCGAAATCGGCGAAACGGCGCGGCAGGGCGTCGAGGGTCGGCGTGGAGGCCAATCGGGGCGTCGGCGAAGGCGCGGACTGATCGGTCATTCGGAAATTCCTGTTCGTTGCCGCCGTCATGCGGCCGTCGTCATTCTGCGGTATAAACGCGGGATCAACGTTCTCAATCCGCTGCCACTGTGGCAACAACATGGCCATGAGGCAGGAACGTCGCCCCCCGCCGCCGCTCGACGCGTCCGCGCTCGAACGGCTGGCCCTGCGCTATGTCGAACGGTTCGCGACGACGCGCGGCAAACTGGCCGATTACCTGACCCGCAAGATCCGCGAGCGGGGATGGGAAGGAGAGCCGGCCGACCCGCAGGCGCTCGCCGGCCGCATGGCGGAACTGGGCTATGTCGACGACCGGCTCTATGCCGAGAGCAAGGCGGCGGCGCTGACCCGGCGCGGGCTCGGCGCGCGCCGGGTGGGCGCGGCGCTGCGCCAGGCCCGCGTCGACGAGGCGGATGCCGACGCGCTCGCGCCCGCCATCGCGGCCCAGGCATGGGAAGCGGCACTCACCTTCGCGCGGCGGCGGCGGATCGGACCCTTCGGTGCGGCGGTCGACGATCGCGCCGTTCGCGACCGTCAACTCGCCGCGATGCTGCGCGCGGGGCATGATTTCGCCCTCGCCCGCAGGATTGTCGCAGCGCGGGACACCGAAGAACTCGGAGAATCAGGGTAAACCGGCCATTCGCAATTGCAGCAGCGACGAACCGTGCTAGCGTGGCGGCAACAGGGGTGCAGTGATGCGTAGCGAGCCGCAACGAGAGGGCGACGATCGCGACGACGGGGTGATGCCCGGCGATCGCGGCGACATGGCCATCGACAGCGTCCGGGATACAGGGCCGATCGCGGTCGCCGGCGTCATCAAATGGTTCGACGTGACGCGGGGCTTCGGCTTCGCGGTGGCGGACGACGATGGGATCGGCGACGTGCTGATCCATTTCTCCGTGCTTCAGCCGCATGGCCGGCGCAGCCTGCCCGAAGGCGCGCGGGTGGAGACGCTCGCGATCCAGCGCGGCCGCGGCTACCAGGCGCGCGAAGTGGTGGCGATCGACCTCAGCCAGGCGGTGGAGGAGCCGCCGCGCCCGCCCCGCAACGTCGACCGGGTCGATCCCGTCGCGCTGATCGACGCCGCGGGCGATTTCGAACCGGTGCTGGTCAAATGGTTCAACCGGCTGAAAGGCTATGGTTTCCTGGTTCGCGACAGCGATGGCGGCGACGTGTTCGTCCACATGGAGACCTTGCGCCGGGCGGGCCTCGCCGCCATCGAGCCCGACCAGCGGCTGCGCGCCCGCATCGTCGCAGGCCGCAAGGGGCCGCTGGCCGTGAGCGTCGAAGAGGATTGAGGGCATGATCGGAACCAAGGCGGTCGTGGCGATCGTCGCGGCGCTGGGGTTGGGGGCTACGGGAGTTGCCGTAGGCACCGGCATGTTCTCGCATGACGCGCCCGTCGAAGACACGGCGAAGGCGATGCTGCCGGTGACGATCGCCAGCGCGAACGGCACCCATACCTTCCGTGTCGAGCGCGCAGTGACGCCGGCCGAGCAGGAGCGGGGCCTGATGTACCGCACCGACCTTACGCCCGATGGCGGCATGCTCTTCTACCCCTATCCCGCCACCGGCGGCGGCCCGCGCGAGGCGAGCTTCTGGATGAAGAACACGCCGACGCCGCTCGACATCCTCTTCATCCGCGCCGACGGCACGATCGCGACCATCGCCGAGAACACCGTTCCCTTCTCGCAGACCCCGGTGCCCTCGCGCGAGCCGGTGGCCGCGGTGCTGGAACTGGTCGGCGGCCGTACCGCCGAGCTCGGTATTGCCGAGGGCGACAAGGTAAGCTGGGCGAAATAGCCGGTCGCTTGGGCAATCGGTGATCCCCGCCTCGCCATGCGATCCACGGGTTGAAGGCCGCCGCCGACGCGGGTAAGCGCTGGGGCATCATGGGCATCAACCTCAATCCCTTCACCTGGTGGAACGGCGCATCGTGGGGCACGATGTTCTACGGTCTGCGCGGCATGACGCAGGTCGGCACCGATTCGCTCGGCAACGCCTATTACGAGGGGCGTCGCGACGGCAGCGGCCGGGCGCGGCGCTGGGTGATCTATGAAGGTGCGAACGACGCCAGCCGCGTGCCGCCCGAATGGTTCAGCTGGCTGCACCATCATATCGACGAGGTGCCCGATCGCGCGCTGCCGCCGGTGCGTGAGTGGCAGAAGCCGGCGATGCCCAACATGACCGGCACCCCGCTCGCCTATCGCCCGTCGGGCTCGCTGGAAAAGGGCGGCAAGCGCGCCGCCGCCACCGGCGATTACGAAGCCTGGACGCCCGAAGGGTGAGCCGCCGCTGGCTGGCGGCCGGCGTCCTGCTGGTGGCGCTGGCGCTGGCCGCCGTGTTCGGGTTTCGCGCGCTGCATCGCCCGGACGAGCGCGGGCCGGTGATCGCGGCGCAGGAACTGGCGCCGGACAGCCGCCCTGCCGCCGAGGGCATCGAGACGATCGCCGCCAGCGACGTGGCGCTGCCGACCGGCGGCACGCCGATGGCGCAGCGCGTCGCGGTGGTCGGCCTGCTCAACAAGCGCAACGGGGTCAGCCGCGACGTCACGCTGAAGCCGGGGCAGGCGGTGCGGATCGGCGATGCTATCATCCGCCTGCGCGCGTGCGAACATACCGCACCATGGGAGCAGGACCAGCTGACCGGCACCTTCGTTCAGCTCGACGTGCGCGGCAGCGACCGCCACTGGCGCCGCGCCTTTTCCGGCTGGCTGTTCAAGGAGCGCCCCGCGCTCAACGTCGTCCAGCATCCGGTCTACGACGTGTGGACCAAGAGCTGCACGATGTCTTGGCCGGCGACCGGCCCGGACACGGTGTCGGCCGGCGGCGGCGCAAGCCGATCGAGCGCAAGGAAGTCCCCCGCGGCCGACGACGCCGAGCCTGCCGCCGAGGCGGACGATGCGGTGGTGCCGTCGAGCGCGCCGGCCAGCAACGCGCAATAATTCGCCCGTGACACCTCCACCGCGCCCAGCGAGGCGAGGTGCGGCGTCTGGAACTGGCAGTCGAGCAGAGCGAATCCGCCGACCTTGAGCCGCGCGACCAGCCAGGCGAGCGCGACCTTGGACGCATCCGTCCGGCGGCTGACCATCGATTCGCCGAAGAAAGCCCGCCCCAGCGCCAGGCCGTACAGGCCGCCGACCAGTTCCTCGCCCTCCCAGCATTCGATCGAATGGGCAAAGCCGAGCCGGTACAGCGCCACGAAGGCCTGCTCGATGCCGCCGTTGATCCACGTCTCGGGCCGGTCGTCGGCGCTTTCCGCGCACAGCGCGATCATCCGCTCGAACGCGGTATCGGCGGTGACGCGGAACCGGTCGCGCGCGATCGTCCTGGCCAGCGAGCGCGACAGGTGGAATCCGTCGAGCGGCAGGATCGCCCGCCGGCGCGGCTCGACCCAATAGACGCTGCCCGCATCGCGATGATCCGCCATCGGAAACACCCCCACCGCATAGGCGCCGAGCACGGTCTTCGGGTCGAGCATGTCCATCACGGCACAGGTGGCGGGCGGGACGGCAGATGGCAAGGTGGTGGTGGGGGCGCCTGCTTATGGATGCTCGCAGAAATCAGATGCGCATCGGCCGGCCCTTCACTCACGAAAAAGGGGCCGGCGGATCGCTCTGCCGGCCCCCTGTAGCGCAAGGGTCTGCGCGCTTACGACTTGCAGGTCTGCGACGGCTTGCCCGGCTGCGTGACCGTGATGTTGGCCGCGTTGCCGGTCAGCTTCCAGCCGCCCTCGGCGGTCAGCGGATCGCCGGCCTTTTCGGCGGTCAGGCGGTTGATCGTGCCGGTCGGGCTGGTCTTGACGAAGGCCAGCTTGTCGCCCTCGAACAGCGTCACGTACAGCAGGCTGTTGTCCTTGCAGCGGAAGGTCTTGTCGGCCTTGATCGCGGGCGGCAGCTCGACGGGCGCGCGATTGGCGAGTTCCGTCGCCATCGGATCGGGATTGCTGTCGACCACCTCGGGCGAGGCGGGCTTGGAGTTGCAGGCGGCCAGCGCGAGCAGCGCGGCGGTGGCGGAGAGGAGGAGGGGGCTCTTCATAGCGGCTCGACGCTTTGCGCATGCGACCTCGCAAATCAAGGTAAATGGCCGATCTATGTGAAACCGTGCCATAAAATGGGATGAACCGCTGCTCGTCAGGCTTCATCGCGGCCAAGCCGCATTGGCTTGCCGCCCGCGCGGGGAGGGGCCATCTAGCGGGCATGCACACGACGCCCGACACACTCGCCCTGATCGGCAACACGCCGCTCGTCCGCCTCAAGGGGCCGAGCGAGGCGACCGGCTGCGATATCTTCGGCAAATGCGAATTCGCCAATCCCGGCGCGAGCGTGAAGGACCGCGCTGCGCTCGGCATCGTCGAGGATGCCGAGGCGCGCGGGCTGCTGCACCCCGGCGGCACCATCGTGGAAGGCACGGCGGGCAATACCGGCATCGGCCTCGCCCTCGTCGCCAACGCCAAGGGCTATCGGACGATCATCGTCATGCCCGAGACGCAGAGCCGCGAGAAGATGGACACGCTGCGCGCGCTCGGTGCCGAGCTGGTCCTGGTGCCCGCCGCGCCCTACGCCAGCCCTTGCCATTTCGTACACACCAGCCGCCGCATCGCCGAGGAGCGCGACAATACGCTCTGGGCGAACCAGTTCGACAACGTCGCCAACCGTCGTGCGCATATCGTCGGCACCGCCGAGGAGATCTGGCAGCAGATGGACGGGCGGATCGACGGCTTCACCTGCGCCGCCGGCACCGGCGGTACGATCGCCGGCGTCGGCCTGGGGCTGAAGGCCAAGGACGAGGGCATCTGCATCGCGTTGAGCGATCCGCACGGCGCCGCCCTGTACGAATACTACCAGAATGGCGAATTGCGCAGCGAAGGCACGTCGGTGGCGGAGGGCATCGGCCAGGGGCGGATCACCGCCAACCTGGAAGGTGCGCCGATCGACACGCAGTTCCGCATTTCGGATCAGGAGGGCTATCGCTGGGTCCGCCGGCTTCTCGATGAGGAGGGGCTGTGCCTGGGCCTGTCGTCGGGCATCAACGTCGCCGGCGCGGTCCGGCTCGCCGAACATCTGGGGCCGGGCAAACGCATCGCGACGATCCTGTGCGATACGGGTTTCCGCTATCTGTCGACGCTGTACGATCCCGATTGGCGCGCGGCCAAGGGGCTCGGTTGAGCCTTTGTTCGACAAACGCGTGACGAAGCGTTACAGAGGCGCGGCAAGATGAGAGCCGTGCGAGACCCTCACCAGACGATGCAGCGGATCAAGGTCGGCCTCATCGGTCTTGTCGCCGTGGTGCTGCTGATCGTCGTCGCCAGCGCCATTCTCGGCTCGGCGACGCGCGAGCGGCCGATCGCCACCGCCGGTTCGGCACAGCCCGACGTCGTCGCCAACATCGCCATGACCAACACCGGCGCTGCAGCAGCCGCCGCCGATTCGTCGGGCGAACCGCTGGCCGAACTGGGCGTCGCCCCCTCGACCAGCAACAGCCAGGCCGCTCGATGAGCATTTGCCGGGGAAATCCGGGGACGGGCTGGTCCGGGGCCGCGGATCTTCGAGATTTCGCGGGCTTGAGCAGCATCGTCCGGCTGCCGAATTGGGGCCAACCCCCGCCCGGTTGACCGCGGATCGGGTGCGATTCCCCGGCCATCCCCAAAAATCCCGTTGCCTCCCCGACATGCTGTTGATACCAATCAGCTAACAACGGGGCAGGCATCACCGTTTTGCGTTCGCGCAAGGGGTCGAAGGGTAGCGACAGGCTGCTTTTCGAAACGGTGGGCCGTGCACGTCAGGGTGCGAGACGGACGTGTCGGAAAGGGGCGATTATCAGGGAAGCGGCCTCGCTCTTGTCGACGACAAGGGACGTGTCGCCATCCCCAATGCGCTCCGCAGCACGCTCGCCGAGAACGCGCCCCGCGCCGACGGCAAGGACGGCGGCACCGTCATCATCGCCGCGCACGAGGATCAGCCCTGCCTTATCGCCTATGATCCCGCTTATCTCGCCGAACTGAAGCGCGAATTGAACGAACGCGTCGCCTTGTCGCGTGGCGCCGACGGCAAGATCGACCATAATATCAAGCGCGGCGGCGCGAACGGCGAAGCGGTGCCCTTCGATGGCTCGGGCCGCTTCATCATGCCCGGCTTTCCGCGCTTCTACGCCAATATCGGCGGCCATGCCTTCTTCTGGGGCACGCTGGATTACATCGAGATCTGGGATCCCAGGACGTTGCTCTCCACCCCGGGCATCGCGTCGCAGATGGTGGCCGCCTGCCGCTATTACTGCCAGGACAAGGGGATCGCGCTTGACTGACGCGCTCCACATCCCGGTCCTGCTCGACGAAGTGATCGCCGCGCTCGCCCCCGCGCCCGGCGAGACGATCGTCGACGCGACCTTCGGCGCCGGCGGCTACACACGGGCGATCCTGGAGCGCGGCGCGCGCGTCTATGCGTTCGACCGCGATCCCGACGCGATCCGGGACGGCGCGGCCGACGAGGCGCATTGGAATGGCCAGCTGTCGCTGCATCCGCATCCGTTCTCCCGGCTCGCCGACGAACTGGTGCGCATGAGCGCGCCGGCGGTTGATGGCGTGGTGTTCGACATCGGCGTGTCCTCGATGCAGCTCGACCAGGCGGAGCGCGGCTTTTCCTTCCAGGCGGATGGCCCGCTCGACATGCGGATGGCGCAGGAGGGGATGAGCGCCGCCGACTTCGTCAACACCGCCGACGAAGAGGCGATCGCCGATGTCCTCTATCATTATGGCGACGAGCCAAAGTCGCGCCGCGTCGCCCGCGCGATCGTCGCCGCGCGGCCGCTGACCCGCACCGGCGAACTCGCCGCCGTCGTGCGCAAGGCGCTCGGCCACCGGCCGCATGACAAGAAGGATCCGGCGACGCGCACGTTCCAGGCGATCCGCATCCATGTGAACCGGGAACTCGGCGAACTCGCCGACGGCCTCGCCGCCGCGGAGCGCGCGTTGAAGCCCGGCGGGCGCCTCGCCATCGTGACCTTCCACAGCCTGGAGGATCGCATGGTAAAGCGGTTCCTGCGCGAACGCTCGGGCAACATGCCGGGCGGCTCGCGCCATCTGCCGCAGGCGCAAGCCGGTGCGGCACCCAGTTTCGAGGATGTCGGCCGCGGTCTGCGCGCCGGCGAGGCCGAGGTGGCGCGCAACCCGCGCGCCCGCTCGGCGACATTACGGACCGCACGGCGCACGGCAGCGCCCGCGTGGGGCAACAGCGATTTGGCGGAGGTGAGGTCATGACGGCGGCGTATCGGTTGAAGGGGATCGGGTGGTTCGGTGGCTGCGTCGCCATCGTCCTCGGTTTCTACCTGGTGTCGCTGCAGGTCGCCGCCGAGCGCAAGAAGCTGGAGGGCATGGACCGCAAGATCGACGCGGCGCAGCGCGACATCCGCGCGCTGGAGACCGAATTCGAGACGCGCGCCAACCTCGCCCAGCTCGAAAAGTGGAATGGCGAGACGCTGGCGCTGGCCGCGCCGACCGCCGGCCAGTTCGTGACCGACGAGGGGGCGCTCGCCAGCCTCGACGTCAATCGCGTCAACGTCGTCGAACCGGGCACCAAGGTCGCCGCGCTGGTCGTGCCGTCGCTGGCGACGATGCCCGCCGCCGCGACGCCCGCCACGCCCGCGCCCGTCGCCATCCCCGCGGTGGTGCAGGTCGCCGCGGCGCTGCCCGACGCCAAGCGCGCCGTCATCCGCGCCGCCGCGATCGAGAAGAGCGCGCCGATGCTCGCCAAGCTGAACGAGGCGGCGCGTGCCAAGGTGGCGGTCGCCAAGGTGCGGCCGCAGGCGGTGGCGATGCTCGACAAGAAGCTGCTGTCCGATTCGACGCTGGGTGACATCCTGAGCAGCGCGCGTGCGGAGGCCCGCAAGCGTTGACCGTCATCGTCGCCCGCCCCAGCCAAGCGCAGCGGCGCACCGCCACGCAGCGTCATGCGCTGGTGGCGACGTCGCACATGCGCCTGATGATGCTGCTGATGCTGTTCGCCGCCGCAGTGGTGCTGGTCATCGGGCGGCTGGCGATACTTGGCGTCCTGTCGGGCGGCGAGGCTGAGGCGCGCGTCGCGGCGCTGGCGGCGCGGGGCGATATCGTCGATCGCAACGGCGCGCCGCTCGCCCGCACGATCGATGCCTGGACGATCGCCGTGCATCCCAGGAAGATCATCGGCGACAAGATGGAGATCGCCAGCCGGCTCGCGGCGCTGATGCCCGACCGCGGCGACCAGGCCTGGTTCTATCGCCAGCTGAGCCGCGACGTCAGCTTCGTCTACCTGCAGCGCCGCGCCAGTCCCGCGCTGGTCGAGCAGGTCAACGCGATCGGCGAGCCGGCGCTGGTCTTCGCGCGCGAAACGCAGCGGCTCTATCCGCAGTCGACGATGGCGGCGCATGCGCTCGGCTTCCTGTCCACCGACGGCCACGGCATGAGCGGCATGGAGCGGGTGCTCGACGAGCGTCTGCTCGACCCGACCAAGGCGGGGCAGCCCGTCGCCCTGTCGATCGATGCCCGCGTGCAGGCGGCGTTGGAAAGCGAACTCGGCCGCGCGATGGGCACCTTCTCGGCGCGCGGGGCGGGCGGCATCGTGCTCGACGTGGCCACCGGCGAGGTCGTGGCGATGGTGTCGCTGCCGACGTTCAACCCCAATCGCGTCGGCATGGCGGGCAGCGAGGAACTGCGTAACCTGACCACCCAGAGCGTGTTCGAACTGGGTTCGACCTTCAAGCCGATCACCGTCGCCACCGCGATCGACACCGGCACGGTGTCGCTCAACCGCAAATTCGACGCGACGCACCCATTGAAGGTCGGCGGCTTCACCATCCACGACGAACGCGGCGATCCGCAGCGCTGGCTGTCGATGCCCGAAACGCTGATCTATTCCTCCAACATCGCGACGGCCCGCATCGCCGACGAGGTGGGTCCGGAAAAGATGCAGACGATGTTCCGCAAGCTGGGCTTCGACACCAAGCCGGACATCGAATTGCGTGAAAAGGGCCGCCCGCTGTGGCCGCATTACTGGGCGCGCACGACCACCATGACCACCGCTTATGGCCATGGCATCGCGGTGACGCCGCTGCACCTCGCGTCCGCCTACGCTGCGCTGGTCAACGGCGGCATCTGGCGGCCGGCGACGCTGCTGAAGGTGGAGCCCGGCCATGCGCCCGTCGGCCGCCGCGTCGTCAGCGAGCAGACCAGCGCGCGGATGCGGCAGATGCTGCGGCTGATCGTGCTGCGCGGCACCGGGCGCAAGGGCGATGCGCCGGGCTATCGCGTCGGCGGCAAGACGGGTACGGCTGAGGCGGCGGTCGCCGGCGGCTATGACCATTCGCGCAACGTCGCGACCTTCGCCGCGGCTTTTCCGATGGATGCGCCGCGCTATGTCGTGCTGGCCATGCTCGATTCGCCGCTGGGTACCAAGGAGACGTTCGGTTGGAAGACTGCCGCCTGGAATGCCGCCCCCGTCGTCGGTCGCACGATTGCGCGCGTCGGCGCGATGCTGGGCGTGGTGCCGGACGACCGCCGCGATATCGACGTCAACGACCTGATGCCGCTGATCTGGCAGGAGCAGACCGCCAAGGCGGCAGGCGACAATTGAGCGCGCGGCGATGAGGCTGGGCACGCTGACCGGCGGCGACGAACAGGCGATCGTCACCGGCTTCGCGATCGATCACCGCAAGGTCGCGCCGGGAACGGTGTTCGGCGCGTTCCAGGGCGCGCGGGTGAATGGCGAGGATTATATCGCCGACGCGGTCCGCTCGGGCGCGGTGGCGGTGGTGACCCGCCCCGGCGTCGTGGTGGAGGGTGCCGTCGCGATTGCCGACGACAATCCGCGCGAACGCTTCGCACGCGCCGCCGCCGCCTTCTTCGCGCCGTTCCCAGCTGTCGCGGTGGCGGTGACCGGCACCAACGGCAAGACCTCCACCGTCGAAATGACGCGGCAGTTGTGGCGGATGGCGGGCGAGCACGCCGCTTCGATCGGCACGTTGGGCGTCACCACCGCGGATGATCGGGTGACGACCGGGCTTACCACACCCGACGTGGTGACCTTTCTCTCCAACGTCGCCGGCCTAGCCCGTGAGGGCGTGACGCATGTCGCGTTCGAGGCGTCGAGCCATGGCCTCGTGCAATATCGGACGGAAGGGCTGGAGGTGGCGGCGGCGGCCTTCACCAATCTCAGCCGCGACCATCTCGACTATCACGGCGACATGGGCGCCTATCTCACCGCCAAGCTGCGCCTGTTTTCCGAGGTGCTGAGTCCCGCCGGAACAGCGGTGGTGTGGGCCGACGACGTCGAATCGGCACGGGTGATCGATCTTGCCAAGGCGCGTGGCAACCGGCTGGTGACGGTCGGCGAACGCGGCGCGACGCTGCGGCTGGTCGGGCGCGATCCGACGTTGCTCGGTCAGGGGCTCGTCATCGAGGCGGACGGCGCGACGCACCGCGTCACCCTGCCGCTGATCGGCGGCTATCAGGCGGCCAATGCGCTGGTCGCGGCCGGGCTGGTGATCGCCACCGGCGGCGATGTAGCGACGACGATCGCCAACCTTGCGCGCCTGCAACCGGTGCGTGGACGGCTGGAACGCGCGGCCATCGCGCGTAGCGGTGCGCCGGTGTACGTCGATTACGCCCATACGCCGGACGCGCTGGAGGCGGCGATCGCCGCGTTGAAGCCGCACGCCGGTGGCCGACTGATCGTGGTCTTCGGTGCCGGCGGCGACCGCGACGCGGGCAAGCGCGAGACGATGGGGCAGGTCGCGCAGATGCAGGCGGACATCGCCATCGTCACCGACGACAACCCCCGCACCGAAGACCCCGCCGCGATCCGCGCCGCGATCCTGAAGGGCGCGCCCAACGCGCGCGAGATCGGCGACCGGCGCGCGGCGATCGCCGCGGCGATCGGCGAGGCTGGGCCGCAGGATATCGTGCTGATCGCCGGCAAGGGGCATGAGCAGGGACAGATCGTCGGCGACCTGGAACTGCCGTTCGACGACGTGACCGTGGCGCGGGAGTGCGCGGCGTGAGGGGCGATGGACTCCTCCCCGGAACGGGGAGGTGGCACGCCGCAGGCGTGACGGAGGGGCAGCCAAGCAAGGCCGTCGCCCGCGGCTGCCCCTCCACCAGCCTGTGGCTGGTCCCTCTCCCCGCGCCGGGGAGGAATTGACATGCTCTGGACCGCAGGCGAGATCGCCGCTGCGACCTACGGCATCGCCTCCGCCGATTTCGCCGCCACCGGCGTCGCCTTCGACAGCCGCGAGGTCGGGCCGGGCGACCTGTTCGTCGCGCTGACCGGGGAGAGCACCGATGGCCACCGCTTCCTGTCCCAAGCATTCGCGCAAGGTGCGGCCGGGGCGATCGTCTCCGTCGACACGCCCCATCCGCACGTCCGCGTCGCCGATACATTCGCGGCGCTGAACGACCTCGGTCGCGCGGCGCGGGCGCGGATGGCGGGCACGGTGATCGGTGTCACCGGATCGGTCGGCAAGACCAGCGCCAAGGAGGCGCTGTTCGCCGCGCTCGACCGGTCGCTGCCGAGTGAGGTCCACCGTTCGGTCAAGAGCTACAACAACCACACCGGCGTACCGCTCAGCCTCGCCCGCATGCCGCGCGACACGCGGGTCGGCGTGTTCGAGATGGGGATGAACCATCCCGGCGAACTCGCCGCGCTGACCCGCATCGTCCGCCCGCATATCGCCATCGTCACCGCCATCGCCCCGGCACATACCGCCTTCTTCCCCGACGAAAGCGCCATCGCCGACGCCAAAGGCGAAATCTTCCAGGGCCTTGAGCCCGGCGGGACGGCGATCGTCCCCTTCGACAGCCCGCACCGCGACCGGCTGATCGCCGCCGCCGCCCCGTATGCCGGCCGCACCGTGACCTTCGGCCTGCGCAAAGGTGCGGACGTGCGCGCCGTGGAGGCGATGCGGCTGCCCTCCGGCGCCTCCTTCGTGACGGCGAAGCTGGGGGAGCGCGAACTGTCCTTCACCCTGTCGCAGCCGGGCATGCACTGGGTATCCAACGCGCTCGCCGTGCTGGCGGCGGTCGAGGCGGCGGGCGGCGACCTCGCACGGGCCGGCCTTGCGCTGGCCGAGATGGGCGGCCTCGCGGGGAGGGGGCTGCGGTTCATGGCGCCCGCAGCCGGCGGCGACATGCTGGTGATCGACGAAAGCTACAACGCCAACCCCGCCTCGATGCGCGCGACGCTCGCCGTGCTGGCGGAGGAGCCGGGCCGCCACCTCGCCGTGCTGGGAGAGATGCGCGAACTGGGCGATGCCTCGCCCGATTATCATGCCGGGCTTGCCGAACCGATCCTCGCTGCAAACGTCGAAACGGCGCTGCTCGTCGGCGAAGCGATGGCGCCGCTGGCGCAAGCCCTTGAGGGACGCATCGAAGTCATGCATGTGGCCGACGCTGCGACAGCGCTCGGCCGGCTGAAAGACCTGGCCCGCGCCGGGGACGCGGTGCTCGTCAAAGGGTCGAACGGGGTCGGGCTGTCGCGGATCGTCGCAGGGCTCCGGGGCGCAGGTGATGCGATCGGTGATCGCATGGGGGTCAAAACGTAAATGCTGTACTGGATCGCCGAGCATCTGGGCTTCACCGGATTGCTGAACCTCATCCGCTACCAGTCCTTCCGGACGGGTGCGGCGGTGGCGACCGCGCTGCTGATCGGCCTCATCATCGGCCCCCGCTTCATCGGCTGGCTGCGTGTCCGCCAAGGCAAGGGGCAGCCGATCCGTGCCGATGGCCCGCAGACGCATCTCGCCAAGCGCGGCACGCCGACGATGGGCGGGCTGATGATCCTCACCGCCATGGCGCTGTCGATCCTGATCTGGATGGATCTCGCCAACCCCTATGTCTGGGCATGCCTGTTCGTGACATTGGGCTTCGGCGCGATCGGTTTCCTCGACGATTACGACAAGGTGCGCAAGGCGAGCACCGCCGGCGTCTCCGGCCGCACGCGCCTGCTGCTCGAATTCGCCATCGCCGGCATCGCCTCATGGATCATCATGGGGCAGAACGGGCCGCACCTGTACCTGCCGTTCACCGATCGCCTGTACCTCGACCTCGGCTATTTCTTTCCGGTGTTCGCGGCCTTCACCATCGTCGCGTTCGGGAATGCGGTAAACCTCACCGACGGCCTCGACGGGCTGGCGACCATGCCGGTCATCATCGCCAGCGTCGCCTTCATGCTGATCGTCTACCTCGCCGGCAACGTGAAGTTCGCGACCTACCTCGGCATCCCGCACGTGCCGGGCGCGGGCGAACTCGCGATCTTCTGCGGCGCGGTGATCGGCGCGGGCCTTGCCTTCCTGTGGTTCAATGCGCCGCCCGCCGCGGTGTTCATGGGCGATACCGGCAGCCTCGCCCTGGGCGGGGCGCTCGGCACGATCGCGGTGGTCGCGCACCACGAGATCGTGCTCGGCATCGTCGGCGGCCTGTTCGTGGTGGAGGCGCTCAGCGTCATCATCCAGGTGTTCTTCTACAAGCGCACCGGCAAGCGCATCTTCCGCATGGCGCCGATCCACCACCATTTCGAGCAACTGGGGTGGAGCGAGCCGACGGTCGTCATCCGCTTCTGGATCATCAGCCTGGTGCTGGCGCTCGCCGGCCTCTCGACGTTGAAGCTGCGGTGATCGTCTCGGCCGCCTGGAAAGGGCAACGCTATGCGGTGCTGGGGCTCGCACGCTCCGGCCTCGCCACCGTGCGGGCGCTCGCTGCGGCGGGCGCGTACGTCGTCGCCTGGGACAGCGACCCCGCCGCGTGCGGGCGGGCGGGGCAGGTCGACGGCGTGATCGTCCACGACATCGCCCAACTCGATCTCACCGGCGCGGCCGGCCTCGTCGTCTCGCCCGGCGTGCCGCTCAATACGCATCCGATCGTCGCCCGGGCGCGCGAGGCGGGGGTGCCGGTGATCGGCGATATCGAACTGTTCGCGCAGGCACGCGCGGAGCTGCCGCCGCACAAGGTCGTCGGCATCACCGGCACTAACGGCAAGTCGACGACGACCGCGCTGGTCCACCACATCCTCCAGACCGCAGGCCTGCCGACGCTGATGGGCGGCAACATCGGCCTGCCGATTCTGGAGCAGGCGCCATTGTCCGACGGCGGCGTCTACGTGCTCGAACTGTCGAGCTACCAGATCGACCTGACGCAGAGCCTCGACTGCGATGTCGCGGTGCTGCTCAACGTCACGCCCGACCATCTCGACCGCTATGACGGGTTCGAGGCCTATGCCGCCTCCAAGGCGCGGCTGTTCGCGATGCAATCGGCGGAGCACGACGCGATCGTCGGCATCGGCGACACGCCCTCGGCGCAGATCGCGCGCGGCCTGTCGGCCCGTGGCGAGCACCTTGCCAAGATCGCGCCGGGCGTGTGCATGGATCAGTCGCGCTGGCCGGCGCTGCAAGGGCCGCACAATGCCCAGAACGCGCTCGCCGCCATCGCTGTCGTCAAGGCGCTGGGTGTCGCGGAGGCGGACATCGATCGCGGGCTCGCCAGCTTCACCGGCCTGCCGCACCGCATGCAGACGGTGGCGACGCGCAACGGCGTCACCTTCGTCGACGACAGCAAGGCGACCAATCCCGAGAGCGCCGCACCGGCCCTGGGCGCCTTCGACCGCATCCACTGGATCGTCGGCGGCAAGCGCAAGGGCGACGACCTCGACGCGTGCGCGCCCTATTTCGATCGGATCGCCGCTGCCTACACGATCGGTGAGGCAGGGGCGCTGTTCGCCGACCTGCTGACCGGCAAGGTCCCGCACGTCGAACAGAGCGGTGACCTCGCCACCGCCGTCCGGGCTGCCGCCGCTGCCGCCAGGGCCGGAGAGGTCGTGCTGTTGTCGCCGGCCTGTGCTAGCTTCGACCAGTTCCGCGATTACGAGGAGCGCGGCGCCGCGTTCCGCGCGGCGGTGGGGGCACTGGGCTGATGGCGACACGGACGGACACCGGTGTGCCCGCGCAGGATCGCGACACGCTGATCGCCAAGGTCAAGCGCCGCGGCGGGCGGGGTGATCGCTCGCCGCTCGGCACCTGGTTCTGGGATATCGACCGGATGCTGCTGCTGCTGACGCTGTTCCTGATCGCGATCGGCCTGATCGCGGTCGCGGCGGCCAGCCCGGCGACGGCGGTGCGCTATTCCGGCGAACATCACAAATTCACGCCCCTCTATTATTTCTGGCGGCAGCTGATCTGGGTCGGCGTGTCGCTGCCGGTGCTGTTCGGCGTGTCAATGCTGCCGGTGCCCCTGGCGCGGCGGCTGGCATTGGTCGGCGCGGCCGTGCTGATCGCCTGTCTCGCGCTGACGCCCTTCGTCGGCAACAGCATCAACGGCGCGCGGCGCTGGATCGGCTATGGCTTCGCCTCGTTCCAGCCGTCCGAATTCCTGAAGCCGCTGTTCATCGTCACCGTCGCGTGGCTGCTGTCGTTGAAGGCGAAGGACCCGGAACTGCCGACGGTGCTCATCACCGGCGCGATGACCGGGCTGATCGCGGTGCTGCTGATGCTGCAGCCCGATTTCGGCCAGACGGTGATCTTCTGCACCGTTTGGATGGCGCTGCTGATGATCGCGGGAACGCCGATGCGCGTGCTCGGCGCGATCGTCGGCATGGTGCCGGTCGGGCTCGTCGCGGCCTATATGTTCTACGGCACGGCGCGTAACCGCATCGACGCCTTTCTCTTCCCCGGCGTCGAGGGGGAGGGCGCGAGCGACCATTTCCAGACCAACGCGGCGCATGCGACGATCACCAGCGGCGGATGGACCGGCACCGGCCCCGGCGGCGGCACCGCCAAATTCGGCCTGCCGGAGGCGCATACCGACTATATCTTTTCCGTGATCGGCGAGGAATTCGGACTGATCGCCTGCGCGATCATCGCGCTGGTCTTCCTCGCCATCGTCGTGCGCGTGTTCGTCAAGCTTTTGGACGAGCAGGACGAATTCAAGCTGTTGGCCGCCAGTGGCCTGGCGGTGCAGTTCGGTGCGCAGGCGCTGGTGTCGATGGCGGTCAATACCGGGCTGGCGCCGTCCAAGGGCATGACGCTGCCGTTCATCAGCTATGGCGGATCGTCGATGATCGCTCTGTCGATCGGCATGGGGTTGCTGCTCGCCTTCACGCGGCGCAATCCGTTCCTGACGCGCAGTCCCTATGTGGTGAGATGGGGTTCGAATTGAGCAAGCATTACGTCCTCGCCGCCGGCGGCACGGGCGGACATATGGTCCCCGCAGCGGCGCTGGCGGAGGAGCTGACCCGGCGCGGCCATCGCGTCGCGCTGGTCAGCGACGCACGCGGCGTGCGCTTCCCCGGCCTGTTCGAGAACGTGCAGACCCACGTCCTGCCCGCCGGCCGCTTCCAGGTGAAGAAGCCGCAGGGCTGGGCGAGCGCGATGCGAGAGATGTGGCGCGGCCGGGCGATGGCGCGCGAACTCTATCGCACCTTCAAGCCCGCCGCGGTGATCGGCTTCGGCGGCTATCCCGCCTTCCCGGCGCTGCTCGCCGCCTTTGCCGACAAGATCCCGACCGCGGTACACGAGCAGAATGCGGTGCTCGGCCGGGTCAACCGCCTCGTCGCCGGACGAGTGGGTGCGATCGCCACGTCGTACAAGCTGACCGAGCGGCTTGCCCCCAAGCACGAGCGCAAGGTCCACCTCGTCGGCAATCCGGTGCGCGAGGCGGTGCTCGCGCTGCGCACGCGCCCCTATCCGCTGCTGGAGGAGGACGGCATCTTCCGCGTCCTCGTCACCGGCGGCAGCCAGGGGGCGAGCGTGCTCAGCCAGGTGGTGCCGGACGGGCTCGCCATGCTGCCGGTCACCTTTCGCCGTCGCCTGCAAGTGACGCATCAGGCCCGCATCGAGGACATCGACGCGGTGCGCGCGCAATACGCCGAGCACCAGATCCCGGCGGAGCTTGCCACCTATCTGCCCGACATGCCCGAACAGCTCGCCTGGGCGCATCTGGTCATCGCCCGCGCCGGTGCATCGACCATCGCCGAGCTGACCGCCGCGGGGCGCCCGGCGATCCTGGTGCCGCTGCCGTCGGCGACCGACGACCACCAGACCGCCAACGCGCGCGAGATCACCAGGGCGGGCGGTGCGCGCACCATCCCGCAGCCCGAATTCACCGCCGTGGAGCTTGCCAAGCAGATGCAGAAACTGGGGCTGGACCCCGCCGCGCTCGAAAATGCCGCGGTCCGCGCCAGGAGCGTCGGCCGCCCGAACGCGGTGCGCGACCTTGCGGACCTCGTCGAGAGCCTGGATGCGCCGGTTTCGCGGCTGCCGGTGGGCAAGCCGGTGCGCAAGGCGGCCTACGCATGAGGGGTTATACATCACTCCTCCCCGGCACGGGGAGGTGGCACGGCGCAGCCGTGACGGAGGGGCAGCCCCAAGCGCTGGTCCCGCTGGGCTGCCCCTCCACCAGCCTGCGGCTGGTCCCCCTCCCCGTGCCGGGGAGGAACGCGTCATGATCCGCGGCGTCGCGACCGACATCGGGCCGATCCATTTCGTCGGCATCGGCGGCATCGGCATGTCCGGCATCGCGGAGGTGATGAAGAACCTCGGCTATACCGTGCAGGGATCCGACGTCGCCGAGGGCTATGTCGTGCAGGGCCTGCGCGACAAGGGCATCGCGGTCACCATCGGCCATGCCGCCGCCAACGTCGCCGAGGCGGCGGTGGTCGTCACCTCCACCGCGATCACCCGCTCCAATCCGGAGGTCGAGGCGGCGCTGGAACGGCGTATCCCGGTGGTGCGCCGCGCCGAGATGCTTGCCGAGCTGATGCGCCTCAAGCAGACGGTGGCGGTCGCCGGCACGCACGGCAAGACCACGACCACGTCGATGGTCGCGGCGCTGCTCGATGCCGGCGGGATCGATCCCACGGTCATCAACGGCGGCATCATCAACAGCTACGGCTCCAACGCCCGCCTCGGTGCCAGCGACTGGATGGTGGTGGAGGCCGACGAGAGCGACGGCAGCTTCCTGCGCCTCGACGGAACGATCGCGGTCGTCACCAACATCGATCCCGAACATCTCGACCATTACGGCAGCTTCGACGCGGTGAAGGACGCCTTCGTCGAATTTGTCGAGAACGTGCCGTTCTACGGCGCGGCCTTGCTCTGCCTCGATCATCCCGAGGTGCAGAACGTCCTGCCGCGGGTGCGCGACCGCCGTGTTGTCACCTATGGCTTCTCGGCGCAGGCGGACATCCGCGGCGTCAACGTCACGCCGGTGCCGGGCGGCAACCGCTTCGAATGTATCGTTCGCGAGCGGGACGGCACGACACGGTCGATCGAGGGCATCGAATTGCCGATGCCCGGCCGGCACAACGTCCAGAACGCGCTCGCCGCGATCGGCGTGGCGCTCGAACTCGGCATTCCGGATGCGACGATCCAACAGGGCTTCTCGGCGTTCGGCGGCGTCAAGCGGCGCTTCACCAAGGTCGGCGAGGTGGCCGAGGCGACCGTCATCGACGACTACGGCCACCACCCGGTCGAAATCCGCGCCGTACTCGCCGCCGCGCGTGAGGGCGCAAAGGGCCGGGTGATCGCCGTCGTCCAGCCGCATCGCTATTCGCGGCTCGGCAATCTGATGGAGGAGTTCCAGACCGCGTTCAACGACGCCGATCGCGTGCTGGTGACGCCGGTCTATGCCGCCGGGGAGGCGCCGATCGAGGGCGTCGATGCGCAAGCCCTGGTCGATGGATTGAAGCGCCGCGGCCACCGTTCGGCGGCGACCGTCGCCGACGCCGAGGCCCTCGCCGACGAACTCGCCGCGACGATCCAGCCCGACGACATGATCGTCTGCCTGGGTGCGGGCGACATCACCAAATGGGCGGCGGGCCTCGCCGCCGCGATCGGAGAGCGGCGATGAACGACTGGTTCGATGCGAGCCTGAAGCTCCAGAAGCAGATGCTCGACGCGCAGCGCAAATCGCTGGAGGCGGGCGGTCATGCGGTCGGCGCCGGCGAGGCCATGGTCCAGGCGCAGGAGGCGACGCGCAAGGCCGCGGAGGCGAATCTCGCCGCTTTCCAGGCGTGGACGCGATTGTGGGGCGTCGGGCCGTGGTAGAGAATGGGGTGATCGATCGCCTCCCCGATGTTCGCGGCCGGCTGACCGAAGGCGCGCCGCTGGGGCCGCTCGTCTGGTTCAAGGCGGGCGGGGAGGCGCAGTGGCTGTTCGAGCCCAAGGACGCCGAAGACCTTGCGGAGTTCCTGCGCGCCCTCGATCCGGCGGTGCCGGTGATGGCGCTGGGCCTGGGATCGAACCTGATCGTCCGCGACGGCGGCGTGCCGGGCGTGGTGGTGCGGCTCGGCAAGGCGTTTGCGCAGGTCCAGCGGCTGGATGCGACCACGCTGCGCTGCGGCGGCGGCGCGAGCGGCATCCTCGTGTCCTCGACCGCGCGCGATGCGGGCATCGGCGGCGTTGAATTCCTGCGCTCGATTCCCGGCACGGTCGGCGGCTTCGTACGGATGAACGGCGGTGCCTACGGCCGCGAGGTCAAGGACGTGCTGGTCGAATGCGACGTGGTGCTGCGTTCGGGCGAGCGGCGCACGCTGAGCCTCGCTGACCTCGGCTATACCTATCGCCACAGCGAACTGCCCGCAGGCGCGGTGGTGATCGCCGCGACCTTCCGCGGCCATCCCGCCGAACCCGCGGCGATCGGCGCGGAGATGGACCGGATCGCTGCGGAGCGCGAGGCCTCGCAGCCCTTGCGCTCCAAGACCGGCGGCTCGACCTTCAAGAACCCGCCCGGCCACAAGGCCTGGGCGCTGGTGGATGCCGCCGGCTGTCGCGGCTTGCGTCGTGGCGAGGCGCAGGTATCGGAGAAACATTGTAATTTCCTGCTCAACCTCGGCGGCGCGAGCGCTGCGGACATCGAGGCGCTGGGCGAAGAGGTACGAGACAGAGTGAAGGCGCATGCGGGTGTGACGCTGGAATGGGAAATCCAGCGGGTGGGTGAGTTCCCCTCCCGCTCGCGGGAGAGGATAGGGGAGGGCCTGTCCTCAGGCGACGTTGCTTCTAATCAGGCCCTCCCCCAGCCCCTCCCGCAAGCGGGAGGGGAGCTATGACCCTCCACATCGCGGTCCTCATGGGCGGCTGGTCCGCCGAACGTCCCGTTTCGCTCATGTCGGGCAACGGCTGTGCCGATGCGCTCGAATCGCTCGGTCATCGCGTCACCCGGATCGACATGGGCCGCGACGTCGCCGCGCGGCTGGCCGAGGCGCAGCCCGATCTCGTCTTCAACGCCCTCCACGGCTCGCCCGGCGAGGACGGCAGCGTGCAGGGCATGCTCGATCTAATGGGCATCCCCTATACGCACTCCGGCCTCGCCACGTCGGTGATCGCGATCGACAAGGTGTTGACCAAGCAGGTGCTGGTCCCGGCCGGCGTGCCGATGCCGGGTGGCCGCATCGTCAAGTCCGCCGATATCCATGAGCGCGATCCCTTGCAGCGCCCCTATGTGCTGAAACCGATCAACGAAGGCTCCTCGGTCGGCGTCGCGATCGTCACGGACGACGGCAATTACGGCAACCCGATCGGGCGCGACGTGAAGGGGCCGTGGCAAGAGTTCGAGGAACTGCTCGCCGAGCCCTATGTGCGTGGTCGCGAGCTGACCACGGCGGTGCTGGGCGACCGGGCGCTTGGCGTGACCGAGTTGAAGCCCAGGAATGGCTGGTATGATTTCGACGCGAAATACACCGACGGCCTGACCGAACACGTCTGCCCGGCCGACATCCCCGACGCGATCGCCGACGCCTGCAAGCGGCTGGCGCTGGAGGCGCATCGCCTGCTCGGCTGCAAGGGTGCCAGCCGCTCCGATTTCCGCTGGGATGACGAGCGCGGCGTCGACGGACTGTTCCTGCTGGAGGTCAACACCCAGCCGGGCATGACGCCCTTGAGCCTCGTCCCCGAACAGGCGAAACATATCGGGATGAGCTATCCCGAACTGGTTCAGGCGATTGTTGACGAGGCGCTTCCGCGCCGGGGCGTCGACGAGGCTCTCGCCGACGCACGGGCGCGCGCGGGATGAGCCGCACGATCAAGCGCGGGCCGCCGCCCAAGCGGCCGGGCGCGCGGCGCAAGCAGCCGGTGCGCAAGGTCGGGCTGTTCGAACGCGGGATCGCGGCGCTGCCGGTCAGCGAGGATACGATCCGCAAGGCGGCGACCTGGACGATCACCGGCGGCGGGATCGCCGTGGCGCTGGCGGCGCTGACCTGGATCGGCATCCCCGGCATGATCGGCACCGCGATCGCCGAAGGAGCGGGCGCGGCGGGATTCCGCGTCGAGCAGATCGAGGTGACAGGCCTCAAGCGGATGGACCGGATGAGCGTCTATGCCGTCGCGCTGGATCAGCAGAGTCGCGCGATGCCGCTCGTCGATCTGGAGGCGGTGCGCCAGAAGCTGCTGCGCTATGGCTGGATCGCCGATGCGCATGTCTCGCGCCGGCTGCCCGATACGCTGCTGGTCGATATCGTCGAGCGGACGCCGGCGGCGGTGTGGCAGGACAACGGCCAGCTGACGCTGATCGACAAGAACGGCGTGCTGCTGGAGCCGGTGCGGCCTGAGGCGATTCCCGACCTGCCGCTGGTGATCGGTCCGGGGGCGGACCGGCAGGAGGCGGGCTATCAGGCGCTGCTCGCCGCCGCGCCGGCGCTGAAACCGCGGGTCAAGGCGGCGACGTGGATCGGCAATCGCCGCTGGGATCTCACCTTCGACAGCGGCGAGACGCTGGCGCTGCCCGAGGATGGCGCGCCGGCGGCGCTGCTCAAGTTCGCCGAGCTGGACGGGTCGCGGCCGCTGCTCGGACGTGGCTGGATGCGCTTCGACATGCGCGATCCCGCCAAACTGGTCGCGCGCAAGCCGGGGGCGAGCATGGCGCATAACGTGCCGGACCCGAGCGAAACCACCACGCCGCCGGCAACGACCGACGGCGGGGCAACGGGGGCAGAGGGATAATGGCAAAGGTCGCGCCCGAAGGGCTGATAACCGCGCTCGACATCGGATCGTCAAAGGTGTCGGCGATGATCGCACAAAAAGGCGATGGCGGCGAATTGATCGTGCTCGGCACCGGCCAGCGTGAGAGCCGCGGCGTCAAGCGCGGCTATATCGCCGACATGGGCGCCACCGAGGCGGCGGTGCGCGAAGCGGTGGAGCAGGCCGAACGCATCGCCGGCATCAACATCGAGAACGTCTGGGTCGGCTTTTCCGCCGGCGGCCTCGTCAGCGACGTCGCCGAGGTCGAGTTCGAGCTCGGCGGACACCGCGTCGAACAGCAGGATATCGACGCGCTGCTCGCGGCCGGGCGCAACTCGATCGACCCGCAGGGGCGGATGGTGCTGCACGCGCAGCCCGCGCTCTACACGCTCGATGGCCTCACCGGGGTCAAGAAGCCGCTCGGCCTGCACGCCGACCGGCTTGGCGTCCACATCCACGTCGTCGCCGCGGACGGGTCGCCGGTGCGCAACCTCGACCTGTGCGTCCGCTCCGCGCATCTCGAGGTGAAGTCGATCATCGCCGCGCCGGTGGCGACCGGCCTTGCCTGCCTCAGCGAAGAGGAGCGCGAGCTGGGCGTCGCGCTGGTCGAGATGGGGGCGGGGATCACCAACGTGTCGCTGTTCGCCGGCGGCATGCTGGTCGGGCTATGCTCGATCCCGATGGGCGGGCAGGACATCACCGACGACATCGCCAGCGCCTTCGGCACCCGCCGCGCGCAGGCGGAGCGGATGAAGTGCTTCCACGGTTCGGCCAATGCCAGCCCCCGCGACAATCACGAGATGATCCCGGTGATGCCGATCGCCGCCGAGGACGACGTGCATGGCGGCATGCAGATCACCAAGGCGCAGCTGATCGGCATCGTCCGCCAGCGGCTCGAACATCAGATGGATGAGATCCGTAAGGCCTTGAGTCATCTCAAGTTCGAAGGGCCGGTCGGGCGCCAGGTGGTGCTGACCGGCGGCGGTGCGGAATTGAAGGGTATCGCCGATTATGCGCAGCAGGCGCTCGGTCGTTCGGTGCGCATCGGCCGGCCGCGCGGTTTGACCGCTCTGCCCGAAGCGCATGGCGGCCCGGCATTCGCGACCTTGGCGGGGCTCGCTTTCTATGCTGCGGCCGATCCGATCGATCTGCGCGGGGTGGCGCCGCAGCAGACCACGGTCCATCGGCAGAAGGGCATGGGCATGGTTCGCAAGCTGATTCAGGCGGCTCGGGCGAATTATTGAGCTTTGGTGGCGGCTCACGCGCTTTTTTCGTGGAACCGCGTGATTCGTTGAGGCAAAAGGTTAATCAGGGTCCCGGCGCGTTTTTCCGGGTGTCGGTCCGGGCAGGGGCGGAGAAAGTCAGGTCATGAGCATCGAATTCATCACTCCGGAGGTCGACGAACTGACCCCGCGCATCGCGGTCATCGGCGTCGGCGGCGCGGGCGGCAACGCCATCGCCAACATGATGCGCGCCGACGTGCAGGGCGTCGACTTCCTCGTCGCCAACACCGACGCGCAGGCGCTGAAATCGTCGATCGCGCCGCAGCGCATCCAGCTCGGCGCGAAGATCACGCAAGGGCTCGGTGCCGGATCGCGGCCCGAGATCGGCCGTGCGGCGGCCGAAGAGACGATCGACGATCTCGCCAAGCGGCTGGAGGGCGCGCACATGTGCTTCATCGCGGCCGGCATGGGCGGCGGCACCGGCACCGGCGCGGCGCCCGTCATCGCCAAGGCCGCGCGCGACATGGGCATCCTGACCGTCGGCGTCGTCACCAAGCCGTTCAGCTTCGAGGGCAACCGTCGCGCCAAGAGCGCGGAAGGCGGCATCGAGGAGCTGCAGAAGTATGTCGATACGCTGATCGTCATTCCTAACCAGAACCTCTTCCTGATCGCCAATGCGAACACGACCTTCAAGGAAGCGTTCGAAATGGCGGACGAGGTGCTGCAGCAGGGCGTGCGCGGCATCACCGACCTGATGGTCATGCCCGGCCTCATCAACCTCGACTTCGCCGACGTCCGCTCGGTGATGCAGGAGATGGGCAAGGCGATGATGGGCACCGGCGAGGCGTCCGGCGACAATCGCGCGCTGGAGGCGGCGCAGAAGGCGATCGCCAACCCGCTGCTCGACGGCGTCAGCATGCAGGGCGCGAAGGGCGTCATCATCTCTATTACCGGCGGCGACGACATGCGCCTGCTCGAGGTGGACGAGGCGGCGAACCACATCCGCGACCTGGTCGATCCCGACGCCAACATCATCTGGGGCTCGGCGTTCAATCCGGAGCTGGAAGGCCGCATCCGCGTGTCGGTGGTCGCGACGGGTATCGATTCGGACGCGAAGCCCGGCGTGCCGGCACCGGCGCCTGAGGCGGCGCGTTCCTTCAGCTTCGGCACCGGCCGCAAGACCGACGACAGCACCTCGTTCCGTCCGAGCACCCCGGCCGCCGCTGCGCCGGACGCTGCGCCTGCTCCCGCGCCGGCGCCATCGGTGTCCTTCACTGCGCCGGCCGCCGCCGACCCCGCGCCGCTCGACCTCGACGCGGCCGATGCGGTGAAGGGCGATAGCGCCGACGCGGCGGATGACGAACTGGTGCTGGGTGCCGAGACGATCGTTCCGCAGCAGCCGCGCGCCTATGCCGAAGAGCCCGCCGCCGCCGCCGCCGCCGCCGCACCGCGCGCGCCGGCCCCGGCTCCGGAAGCCGGCCGCCGTCCGTGGATCGCGCCGGGCAGCGACACCGCCGCCGCGCCCGACGCCGCGCCGCAGCCCCGCGTCAAGCTGGGCGGCACCTTGTTCGAGCGTATGTCCAACGCCGCACGCGGCCCGGCGCGCGACGAGGGCGCGGGCGATGCCAAGGACCCGATCGACATCCCCCGTTTCCTGCACCGCCAGAACAACCAGTAAGCACGGCCCGTCAGGCCAGAGCCGTAGGCCCGGCGCCTTCGGCTCGACCTCCCCTTCGTCATCCCGGCGTTCGCCGGGATGACGAGAGGCCCTGGATCACGACGCACAGTGTGACCGCCTCTCCTTCGTCGCCGGCCAGCCTCCGTTCACCGCGCCGCGGCGGTGCGGACATTGCCGGTTCAGGGTCGCTCCGCTCTAAGATCGTCGTTACTCCCATGCGTCTCTTGATCCCCGCTGTCCTGGCGCTCGCCTGCGCGCCCGCCGCTCTTGCCGCGCAGGAGGTGGTGCAACCGCTGCCCGGCACCACCGATGCCGATCGGCTCGCCGAACAGATGCGTGCGGTCGCGGCCAACCCGCGCGACGTCACCGCGCTGCTGACCGCTGCCGACCTGTCGCTGTCGCTCGGTGATCTCAGCGGCGCCGCTTCCCTCTACGCCCGCGCCGAAAAGGTCGCGCCGAACGATCCGCGGATCAAAGCGGGGGAAGGGGCGATCCTGGTCCGCTCCGAACGACCGGGCGAGGCGCTGCGCTATTTCGCGCAAGCCGAGGCGGCGGGCTTCGACATCCGCCCCGTCGCTGCCGATCGCGGGCTGGCCTATGACCTGGTCGGGCAGCAGGAGCGGGCGCAACGCGATTACCGCCTCGCGCTGAAAACCAGGCCGGACGACGAGACGATCCGTCGCTACGCCTTGTCCCTTGGAATCTCGGGCAAGCGCGAGGCGGCGCTGGAACAGCTCGATCCGCTGCTCCGCAAGAACGACCGCAGCGCCTGGCGCATCCGCGCGTTCGTGCTGGCGATGGGCGGCGATCAGGCGGGGGCAGAAAAGATCGCCACCACCATTCTGCCGACCGGGATGGCGCAGGGGCTGCAACCGTTTTTCCGGCGGCTGCCGACGCTCGGCGCAGTGGACCGGGCCTTTGCCGTGCACTTCGGCGAAGTGCGCGCGACGCCCGAGCGGCTGGCCGATGCGCGGCTCGCCCCCGTCCTGCCGCAGCTGGCGCCCGAAGCGGCACCGGTGGCGCTCGCCGCGGTCCAGCCGGTGCAACCCGACCGGCGCCGCGGCCGCACGCGGCGGGGTCGCGAGGAGGCCGCGCCTGCCGTGGCGGTGGCGGCCAACACCACCCGCGCCGCCGCAGCGCCTTCGTATCAGGCCGCGACCGCCGCACTCGCCCGCGTCCAGCCGGTGCCGACCGAGGTGCGCGCGCCCGGCGTGACCTTCGCCAGCGCTGCGCCGGTCGTCCAGCCGCTCCCCGTAGCCAAGGAACCCGTCACCGCGGCGGTGGTGCCGACCGCCCCGCCGCGCGCCGCCGTGGCCGCAGCGACCGTCCAGCCGCTGCCCGCAAACGCCGTTGCGACGCCCGCACCGGAACCGACCCGCGTTGCGTCGGTGGCGACCGCCCCGACGGTGCCGGCGCCCGGCTTCGCCACCGCGGCGGTGGAGCCGGCAGTGCCGCCCGCACCGACCGTGGCGGCTGCACCCGCATCCTCCTTCACCGCACCGCCGTCGCGCTCGGAGGCCGATTCGGTCCTCGCACGCATCGTCGCCGGCCTGACCATCCCGGCCTCGGAACTCGGCGTCGTCGAGCCGGCGCGCCCGGCGCCCGTGGTCGCGACGCCCGCCTCGGACACCGCCGCGCGCGTCATCGCCGAAGCGAAGGCGAAGGAAGAGCGCGATGCCGCCGCCGAAAAGGCGCTCGCCGCCAAGGCCGCCGCCGACAAGCGCGCCGCCGACCGCAAGGCCGCCGCGGACAAGAAGGCGCTGGCCGCCAAGAAGCTCGCCGATGCGGAGAAGCTGGCGGAGGCCAAGGCCGCGGCCGAGGAGAAGAAGGCCGCCCGCGCCAATCCGGAACGGATCTGGGTGCAGGTCGCCGGCGGTGCGTACGAGGGCGGGTTGCCCAAGGCCTATGCGATCATGAAGGCCAAGGCGCCCGATGTGTTCGGCAGCCGCCCCGGCTGGACGACGCCGTTGCGCGCCACCAACCGCGTTCTGACCGGCCCGTTCAAGACCGATGCGGAGGCGCGCGCCTTCGTCAACCAGCTCGCCAAGGCAGGCGTTCCCGCCTTCGCCTTCACCAGTGAGGCGGGACAGGTCGTGACGAAGCTGCCCGCCAAGTGACCGCCCGCGCACCCTGGGCCTCCGACCCGGGATCGAGCAGGGGCCGGCTCCACGAAGAGCGGGCGGGCGGCGCGGGCGCCGTCGTCCGCGGCCCGCGGGACGATTTCCAGCGCGATCGTGATCGGATCATCCATTCGATCAGCTTCCGCCGGCTGCGCCACAAGACGCAGGTGTTCATGGCGCCGGACGGCGACCATTTCCGCGTCCGCCTGACCCACAGCCTGGAGGTCGCGCAGATCGGCCGGACGATCGCGCGGGTGCTCGGCCTCAACGAGGACCTGACCGAGGCACTCTGCCTCGCGCATGATATCGGCCACCCGCCCTTCGGCCATGCCGGGGAGGATGCGCTGAAGGCGGCGCTCGCCGATGCGGGCGGCTTCGACCACAACGGGCATACGCTGCGCACGCTGACCCATATCGAGCGCCCCTATCCGCGCTGGAACGGGCTCAATCTGACCTGGGAGACGCTGGAGGGGCTGGCCAAGCACAACGGGCCGGTGCGCCATCCCGGCTGGGCGCTGCGCGAGGCGGATGCGGACTTCCCCCTCGATCTTGCGAGCCATGCGAGCCTCGAAGCGCAAGTCGCTGCGATCGCGGACGATATCGCCTACGACAATCACGATATCGATGACGGGCTGCGGGCCGGGCTGCTGACGCTCGACCAGTTGCTCGCGGTGCCGATCGTCGCGCGTGGCTGGGAAGGGGCGTGCGTGCGCTTCCCCGATGTCGCGCCCAAGCGCCTCGCGAGCGAACTGGTGCGCAGCCAGATCGGCACCATGGTCAACGACCTGATCGAGGAGACGCGCCGTCGCATCGCCGCCTCCGGCGTCGCCAGCGCCGACGACGTGCGGCAGGCGGGGCAGGCGCTGTGCGGCTTCTCGCCGCAGATGCGCGAGGAGGAGCGCGACCTCAAGCGCTTCATGTACGCCAATCTCTACCATCACCCGCGCCAGCTCGCCGCGGCGGACGCGGCGCACGGCATCGTCAGCGGCCTGTTTGCCGCCTACCGCGCCGATCCCCGCCTGATGAGCGCCGACTGGGCGGAGGACGTTCCCGCCGACGAACCCGGCCGCAGCCGCCATATCGCCGATTTCATCGCCGGCATGACCGACCGCTACGCCATCGCCCGCTATCGCGAAATCGTCGGTCCGATCGACCTGCCAGAGGGGTTTTAGGGCCGATCGACCTTCAAGATGAGGGCTCCTCCTTCATCCTGCCCCGCCAGGCCGGGCTGTCGCATAGGGGCTGTCCGATCCGGGGATGTTCTTCAATCCCCCGTCATGCCGGACTCGGTCCGGCATCCACCGCGCCGCATACGCATACGCTGTTGGTTTTGCGGCACGGTGGACCCCGGACCAAGTCCGGGGTGACGAAGAATATCGGGATGGCATGCCCCTTCCCCGAAGCCGTCAGCCATCATCGCCATATGCGATAGCCCCTCCTGGCGGGGAGGATCGAATGTCGATCAGCCCTAAGCGAAGAGGACGCGAGCCGGGCGGGCGGCGGGTCATCACCCGTTCAGGTCCGCATCCTCATGATGTCATTGCAATCCCGGCTTATAGCCGGTGGCGTTCCGGGAGAGAGAGGAGCGTCCTGTGTCCGAAGCTGCCGTCGCGTTGAACCGATTCGGGCTTGGTGCCCGGCCCGGTGATCCACCGCCCGCCGATCCGCGCCGCTGGCTAGCGGAGCAGTTGACACGCTATCAGCCGCATCCCCCGGCGCTCGACGCCGCGCCGAGCAGCGCCACCGTGGCGCTCGACATCCTCGCCTATCGCGCCGAGCGGCGGATGAACCGGATGCAGAAGGCGGCGTCGGCGGGTGGCGATGCGACCATGGCACCTGCCATGACGGCGGCACCGGCCATGCCCCAGGTCGCAAAGACGCCGCTGCCCAACGGCGACCCGCCCAACCCCGCTGCCAGGAAGCTCAACCGCGAGGACTATAATGCGCTGATCGCCGCACGCGCGCAGCTGGCGGTGGCGAGCGACACGCCGTTCGCCGAACGGCTGGTGCATTTCTGGGCCAATCATTTCGCCGTGTCTGCCGACAAGGCAGAGCTCAACGGCCTCGCCGGTACGCTGGAGATGGAGGCGATCCGCCCGCATCTGACGGGGCGGTTCAGCGACATGCTGTTCGCGGTGGAGCGGCATCCGGCGATGCTCCTCTACCTCGATCAGTCGGTGTCGATCGGGCCTGCCAGCCCGCTTGGCGCGCGGATCACCGCGCGGGGGCAGCGCAAGGTCGGCCTCAACGAAAATCTGGCGCGCGAGATCATGGAGCTCCACACGCTGGGCGTGCGCACCGGCTACAGCCAGAGCGACGTGACCGAATTCGCCCGTGCGCTGACCGGCTGGACGGTCGGCGGCATCGGCGGCGGGCCGGCGGGGCGCTTTTCGAGCGCAGCGCCGCCCGGCAGCTTCGTCTTCGTCGATCAGGTGCACGAGCCGGGCGCCCGCACGATCCTCGGCAAGACCTATCCCGCCGGCGGCCGCGAGCAGGCCGATGCGGTGCTCGCCGACTTCGCGGTCCATCCGGCGACCGCGCATCACGTCGCGACCAAGCTGGCCCGGCATTTCGCCGGCGATACGCCGCCGCCGGCGATGGTGGCACGGCTGGAGGCGGCCTTCCGCAGCTCGGGCGGCGACCTGCCGACGGTCTATGCCGCGCTGATCGCCTCGCCGGAAGCGTGGGTGCCGCAACCGGTCAAGTTCAAGACGCCGTGGGAATGGTCGGTATCCGCCTGGCGCGCGCTGGGAGGCGGTGCCTTCCAGCCGGCTTCGGCGCAGGGCCTGATGAACCAGCTCGGCCAGCCGGTCTGGAAGCCGGGGCAGCCGATCGGCTGGGACGATACCGCCCCCAGCTGGGCGGGGCCCGATGCGGTGATGCGCCGGGTCGAGGCGGCACAGCGCTTTGCCGCGCGTGCGACGGCAGGCACCGACGCCCGCGCGCTCGCCGATCGCCTGTTCCCCGAGGCGCTGTCGGCCGGCACCACGCAGGCGCTGCAACGCGCCGAAAGCCCGAACCAGGCGCTGGCGCTGCTGCTCGTCTCGCCCGAAATGATGCGGAGATAGTCATGGACCGTCGATCCTTCCTGCGCGGGGCGGGCACCCTGGGCGTGCTCGGCGGCTTCGCCCCCAGGCTCGCGTTCGCCAAAGCCGCGACGGCGCGGCGCTTCGTCTTCATCATCCAGCGTGGGGCGGCCGACGGACTCGGCATCGTCGGGCCGGTCGGCGATCCGGCCTTCGTCGGCGCGCGGGGCGACCTCGCCGCGGATGTCGCGGCGGGAACGAAGCTCGACGCGATGTTCGCGCTGCACCCTGCGCTTGCCACCACCGCCGGCTTGTTCAGGCAGGGGCAGGCCTTGTTCGCCCATGCCGTCGCCTCGCCCTATCGCGACCGGTCGCATTTCGATGGCCAGAACGTGCTGGAGACGGGCGGGGTCAGCGCCTACCAGCTGCGCGACGGCTGGATGAACCGGCTGCTCGGGCTGGTGCCGAGCGAGGACGCGCATGCCATCGCGGTGGCGGCGACGGTGCCCATGGCGCTACGCGGCCGGCGCGAGGTGGCGAGCTACGCCCCTTCGGCATTGCCCCAGGCCTCCGACGACCTGCTTGCCCGCGTCACGCAATTGTACCAGGGCGATGCGCAACTGCACGCCCTGTGGGACGAGGCGCTCGCCACCCGCCAGCTGACCGGCGACCTTGTCGACAAGGACGCGCGCAACACCGGTGCGCTCGCTGCAAGGCTGCTGCGCCCCGCCAATGGCGCGCGGATCGCGACGATCGAAACCGGCGGCTGGGACACGCATGCCGGCCAGCGCGGGCGGCTGGCGGCGCAGCTGAAGGCGCTCGACGCCATGATCTCCGCGTTGCAGGCGGGCCTCGGCCCGGTGTGGGACGACACCCTGGTGCTGGTCGCCACCGAATTCGGCCGCACCGTCGCGGTCAACGGCACCAACGGTACCGACCATGGCACCGGCACGGCGACGATGCTGCTCGGCGGCGGCGTGAAGGGTGGCCGCGTCATGGCCGATTGGCCGGGCCTTGCCCAGGCGAACCTCTACGAGGCGCGCGATCTCAAGCCGACCACGCCGCTCGACGCGCTGATCGGCGGCGCGGTGGCGGAGCATTTCGCCGTCGATCCGGCGCGTGCGATGGCGGCCTTGTTCCCGGCAAGCGCGAAGACCGCGGCGATCGAGGGGCTGATGCGCGCCTGATTTGAACCGGCCCCCGTCTTGCGTTAGAGCGCGGCGCCTTTGCCGAACGGACGCTGATGACGCTTTACACCCGCTTTGCCGCGCATGTCGCGACGGCTCTCGATACGCTGGTCGCCGCCGGCACGCTGCCGGAAGGGCTCGACCGCCGCAACGTCACCGTCGAGCCGCCGCGCGATGCCTCCCACGGCGACCTCGCGACCAACGCGGCGATGGTGCTCGCCAAGCCGGCCGGCACCAATCCGCGCGCGCTCGCCCAGGCGCTGGCCGCGGAACTGGGCAAGCTCGACGAGGTGGCGAGCGTCGGCGTCGCCGGCCCGGGCTTCATCAACCTGACGCTGACCGACGCCGCGTGGCGCGGCGAGCTGGCGCAGATCATCGCGGCGGGCGATGCCTATGGCCGATCGACGCTGGGCGAGGGCGTCACCGTCAACGTCGAATATGTCTCCGCCAACCCGACCGGTCCGATGCATATGGGCCATTGCCGCGGCGCGGTGGTCGGCGACGCACTCGCCAGCCTGCTCGAATTCGCCGGCCACCGGGTGATCCGCGAATATTACGTCAACGATGCCGGTGGTCAGGTCGACGTGCTCGCCCGCTCGGTGCATCTGCGCTACCGCGAAGCGTTGGGTGAGAGCGTCGCCATTCCGGAGGGGCTGTATCCCGGCGACTATCTGGTGCCGGTCGGCGCGGCCCTCGCTGCCGAGTTCGGCGATCGCTACGTCGCTGCACCGGAGAGCGAATGGCTGGCGCTGTTCCGCACCCGTGCGGTCGCGGCGATGCTGGTGATGATCAAGGACGACCTCGCACTCCTCGGCATCCACCACAACCTGTTCTCGTCGGAAGCGGCATTGCAGGCGGCGGGCAAGCCCGAGGCGGCCGAGGCGGAATTGCGCGCGCGCGGCCTCGTCTATGACGGCGTGCTCGAAGCGCCCAAGGGCGAGACGCCCGAGGACTGGGAGCCCGTCGAGCTGCCGCTGTTCCGCTCCACCGCCTTCGGTGACGATCAGGATCGGCCGATCAAGAAGTCGAACGGCCAATGGACCTATTTCGGCGCCGACCTCGCCTACCATTTCCAGAAGAGCCAGTCCGCCGACCAGCTGATCGATATCTGGGGTGCCGACCATGCCGGCACCGTCAAGCGTATCGTCGCCGCCGTCGCCGCGCTGACCGGCGGCAAGACGCGGTTCGACGTCAAGCTCGTCCAGATGGTGCGGCTGCTGCGTGGCGGCGAGCCGGTGAAGATGTCGAAGCGGGCTGGCAACTTCGTGACGCTTGCCGATGTCGTGCGTGAGGTCGGCAAGGACGTGGTCCGCTTCACCATGCTGACCCGGCGTTCCGACGCGCAAATGGACTTCGATTTCGCCAAAGTGGTCGAGGCGTCGAAGGACAATCCCGTATTCTATGTCCAATACGCCCACGCCCGCGTCTCCTCTCTCCATCGGCGTGCCGCCGAGGCGGGCATTGCGGAAGGGGGTGCCGACCTGTCCCGGCTTGATACGGAGGAGCTGGCGCTGGTGAAGCTCGCCGCCCAGTTCCCGCGGGTGGTCGAAACCGCGGCAACGGCGCGTGAACCGCATAGAATTGCATTTTATCTCTATGACTTGGCTGCGGCCTTTCATGCGCAATGGAATGTCGGTAACGATCGGCCGGACCGGCGTTTCCTGATCGTCGAGGATCATGATGCGACTCGTGCGCGTCTGTTCTTGGCGACCGCGATCGCGCAGATTATCCGTAACGGGCTCAGCATCATGGGCGTGGTTGCGGTTTCGGAGATGAAGTGATGGCGGACGACAGGGATCTGCGCGAAGAGGATCGCCTGCCATGGCTCGAAACCGTCGAGCCTGACGAGGAACGCGGTGCGCCTGTCGGCAAGGTCCTGGGCTTCGTCGTGCTCGGCCTCGCCGCGCTGGCCGCGATCATCTTCGGCATCTACAAGCTGCAGACGCGGCAGAGCGCCGATGGTCAGCTGATCGCCGCGCAACAGGGCGACTACAAGGTGCGGCCGGACGATCCCGGCGGCCTGAAGGTGAAGGGCGAGGGCGATGCCGCCATCGCGACCAGCGCCGGCAAATCGGGCAGCGGCTCGATCGACCTCAACGCGGTGCCGGAAAAGCCGATCGACGGCCGCCGCGTCGTGCCGACCGCCAAGTCCTCGTCGACCGGCGGCAGCAACGCCGTCGCACAGGTACCGGCCTCGGGCGGTCGCCTCGTCGCGGCGCAGCCGGTCACCGTCCAGCGCAGTGCCGCGCCGGGTGCCGCCAGCGGTGGCGCGCTCGTCCAGCTCGGTGCCTATCCGAGCGAAGCGGTCGCCAAGTCGTCCTGGGCCGGTTTCGCCAAGCGGTTCAGCTATCTCGCGCCGCTCGGCCAGTCGATCCAACCGGTCGCCACCGGTGGTCGCACCCTCTACCGCCTGCGCGTTAACGCCGGCAGCGCCAATCAGGCCGCCGACATCTGCGGTCGCCTCCGCGTCGCGGGCGAAAGCTGCTTCGTCGCGAGTTGAGCGGCGCCGAGGCTTTCCGATCGTGATGCCACCGGCCTAAGCCGTTTCCAGCCACGCCATCATGCTCTAATCCGGCGGTATGAAGCCTGTCATCTTCGGCACCGCCGGCCTTGCGCTTACCCCCGACGAACGCGCTTTCTTCACCGACGCGGAGCCGGCCGGCTACATCCTGTTCAAGCGCAACATCCGTGATCGTGAACAGGTGCGTGCACTGACCGACTCGCTGCGCGATCTGTCGGGGCGCGACGACTTGCCGATCCTGATCGATCAGGAGGGCGGGCGTGTCGCCCGGATGGGGCCGCCGGAATGGCCCAACTTTCCTGCCGGCCCCGCGTTTGCTGCGCTCTACGAGCGGGCGCCGATGTCCGCGATCCAGGCGATGCGCGCCAACGGTCAGGCGCTGGGGCTGATGCTGGCGGAGGTCGGGATCACCGTCGATTGCGCGCCGCTGCTCGACGTGGCGCAGCCCGACACGACGGAGGCGGTCGCATGCCGCGCCTATGGCGGCGAGCCGATGCAGGTCGCCGCGCTAGGCCGCGCGATGCTGGAAGGGCTGGCAGAAGGCGGCGTGGTCGGTGTGGTCAAGCACATGCCCGGCCACGGCCGCGCGCAGGTGGACAGCCATCACCTGCTGCCCACCGTCACCGCGAGCGCGGAAGACCTCGCGATCGATCTCGAACCGTTCCGCACGCTGGCGCATGCGCCGATGGGCATGACCTCGCATATCGTGTTCGAGGCATGGGATCGCGCGCGTCCGGCGACGCTCTCGCCGATCGTCATCGACCGGGTGATCCGTGGCGCCATCGGCTTCGACGGACTGTTGATGACCGATGATATCGACATGAAGGCCCTGTCGGGAACCGCGGCAGAGAAAGCTGCTGGTGCGATCGCTGCCGGTTGCGACCTCGTGCTCGACTGCTGGGCCCGCATGGACGAGATGGTGGCGATCGCCGCCGCCCTCGGGACGATAGCCGATGCCTCCCGCGCGCGGCTCGATCGGGCGATGGCCGGCCGCGGCGTGCCGCAAGGCGATTTCGCGGATCTCGTCGCCCGCCGCGATGCCTTCCTCGCCCTCGCCTGACGGTGTCGCAACCCGAACAACTGACGCTAGATCTGGAGGGATGGGAAGGGCCGCTCGACCTGCTGTTGACGCTGGCTCGCGCGCAGAAGGTGGATCTCCGTCACATCTCCATCCTAGCGCTGGTCGAGCAATATCTCCGCTACATCCACCAGCGGCAGACGCTCGCGCTGGAGGTGGCGGCCGATTATCTGGTGATGGCGGCATGGCTGGCCTACCTGAAATCGGCGCTGTTGCTGCCCCGCGCCGCAGAGGATGAGCCGGATCCCGAAGACATGGCGATGCGTCTGCAACGCCGGCTGGAACGGCTTGCGGCGATGCGGGAAGCCGGTGCACGCTTGATGGCGCGTGACCGGCTGGGGCGCGACGTGTTCGCCCGCCCGAATCCGGAAGGCTTGCGGACACTGCGCCGATCGCAATGGCAGGCGGAGATCTACGACCTGATCGCCGCTTACGGGCAGATCAACGCCCGCAACCGGCCGGTGATGCACGTCGTCGCCGACCGGGAGGTGATGACGCTGGAGGCGGCGCTGGAGCGCGTCTCGCGGCTGGTCGGTACGCGGATCGACTGGTCGGTGCTGGAGAGCTTCCTGCCGGACGGATCGGGGCGGTTGCGCAAGTCCGCGCTGGCATCGTCGTTCCTCGCCGCGCTCGAACTCGCCAAGCAGGGGCGGGTGGAACTGCGCCAGCATGCCCCGTTCGCGCCCTTGTACGTGAAGGCGCTGCGGTGACTCCGCCGGACGACGGCGTGCGGGCGGTGGAGGCGGTGTTGTTTGCGGCCGCCGAGCCGCTCACGATCGATTCGATCCGCGCACATGTCGGCGGGGTCGACGTGCGCGCCGCGCTGGCGCGGCTGGTGGAGGATTATGCGGGCAGGGGTATCGCCCTCGTCTGCCGCGGCGACCGCTGGCATTTCGAAACCGCACCGGACCTCGCGCATCTGTTGCGGCGGGATCGCGAAGAGGTACGGCGGCTGAGTCGGGCGGGGATCGAGACGCTGGCGATCATCGCGTACCACGAACCCGTCACCCGCGCGGAGATCGAGGCGATCCGTGGCGTGCAGACGGGCAAGGGCACGCTCGACGTGCTGATGGAGGCCGGCTGGGTCCGCCCGGCCGGTCGCCGCGAGGTGCCGGGGCGGCCGCTGACCTATGCGACGACGCCGGGTTTCCTCGCGCACTTCGGCCTGGCCAGCCGCCGGGACCTGCCGGGAATCGACGATCTGCGGGTCGCCGGGCTGCTCGATCCGGTGGACATGACGATGACAGCTTTGGAGGTGGAATCCGACGGCGATACCGACTAGATGGGACGGTATTCTAGGAGATATGCCATGGGCAGTTTCAGCCCGATCCATCTGCTCGTCCTCGCCGTCGTCGCGATCCTGCTGCTCGGTGGCGGTCGCTTCTCGAACCTGATGGGCGACGTCGCCAAGGGCGTGAAGAACTTCAAGAAGGGCATGGCCGAGGAGGACGACGCGTCCGCCAAGCCCGCGCCGCGCATCGAAGCCAAGAAGACCGCCGATCCGGCCTTCGATCGCGATGGCAATCGCGTGCGCGACAGCATCGGCGACGATCGCTAACGCCTGACGATCAGAAGGCGCTCACGTGCTCGATATCGCGCCGTCCGAATTCCTGCTGGTCGCCTTCGTGGCGCTGGTGGTGATCGGGCCCAAGGACCTGCCGAAAGCCATGCGTGTCGTCGGCTATTGGGTCGGCAAGGCGCGCGGCGTCGCGCGCTCCTTCCGCCAGGGCTTCGACAACATGGTCCGCGAGGCCGAGCTGGAGGAGATGGAGAAGCGCTGGGCCGCGGAGAATGCGCGCATCATGGCCGAACATCCCGCCACGTCGGATGCGGAGTCGCAAGCTGCAGCCGAACCCGCGCCGGCCGAGGACGAGGCACCACCGGTGATGGTGGAGAAGCCCGTCGTTGCGCCGGCCCCCGAGCATCACCCCGCACCGCGTCCCGATAGTACGCCGTCATGACCGAGGACCAGAACGAGATCGATGCCAGCCGGGCGCCGCTGCTGGATCACCTGATCGAGCTGCGTCGGCGGTTGCTGTATTGCATCGCCGCGCTGATCGTGGCGTTCGGCGTCAGCTATTATTTCGCCGAGAATATTTTCGCTTTCCTCGTCCAGCCGCTGCTGTCGGCGGGGCAGAAGACGCTGATCTACACGCAGATCTTTGAGGCGTTTTTCGTCAAGGTGAAGGTCGCGTTCTTCGCGGCGATGATGATCGCCTTTCCCGTGATCGCCAACCAGCTGTGGCAGTTCGTCGCGCCGGGCCTGTACCGCAAGGAAAAGCGCGCGCTGCTGCCGTTCCTGCTGGCCACGCCGATCCTCTTCGTCGCCGGCGCGGCGCTGGCCTATTATATGGCCATCCCCATGGCGCTGCACTTCCTGCTGAGCTTCCAGGGCAATATCGGCGGGGTGCAGCAGGAGGCGTTGCCGGGCATCGGCAACTACCTGTCGTTCGTCATGCAGTTCCTGTTCGCCTTCGGCCTCGCCTTCCTCCTGCCGGTGCTGCTCATGCTGCTGGAGCGGGCGGGGATCGTGACGCGCAAGCAGCTGATCGGCGCACGCCGCTACGCGATCGTCGGCGCGACGGCGATCGCCGCAGTGCTGACCCCGCCCGACCTGATGAGCCAGGTGCTGCTCGCGGTGCCGCTGATCGTGCTGTACGAGCTGGCGATCATCGGCATCTGGTTCACCGAGCGCAAGCGGTCCAAGGAAGCCGGCACCGACATCGTCGAAGCCTGAAGCCACGGAGGGTGAACATCAAAAAAGGCCTCGCTCTCGATCGAGAGCGAGGCCTTTTTCGTTCAGCCGATCGGGCTGCGCCTGTTTTACTTGGCGTCGTCGGCGGTCTTCGCGACGGTCTTGCCGGCCGAGCTCACGTCCTTGCCGACGCCTTCGACGGTGTTGCACGCGCTGACCATCAGCGCACCTGCCACGACGACCAATCCGAGAACCTTACGCATAGAACCTCCTGAGCATGAATGCCGGGGATGAAATGTTCGATTGGGCCGTTTCGTTCCGGCTGCGCAATGCATGGCGCCGACAAAGACACGAAGATGGCTGGAGACGTTAAAGGCCCGAAAGCATCACCGGGGGGGGGGGAGGGGTGGATGCTTCCGGGCCTATGTCGTGGATCGCGAGAGCGGGGGGCATAAGGTCGCGATCCGTACTGCATAACCCTGCGCCGGATGTTCGGTTCCCGCAGCAGATACGAAATTCGCGAAATTTTTTACGGGCTTTTCCGAGGGTGTCAGTCGCGGCCAAGCACGGCGATGGCGATCTCGTACGCGCCCGTCATCGGGTCATGATGCAGCGGCGCGCGCAGCTGACGCGACAAGCCCTCGATGACCCGCCCGTAACGGGTGGAGAGAAGCTTCTCCAGCGTCTCGCTCTCGACAAAGGCGCGGGACACGACGCGCAGCTTCGCCTTCTTGTCGTCGTCGCCTGGCTTGATCGCGACCCGGATCTGCGCAGCCGGATCGGCGGTCATCGCAAGCTCGATCGTCTCGGTGACGAGGAAGGCGACGGCGACGGCGACGTCCTGGTTGACGAGGTAGGGATCGATATCGAGCGCGATCGACAGGCTGGTCGCGCCCTCCGGCGCCGTGGCTCGGATGTTGGAGGCGAGTTCGCCGATCACCGATCGCAGGTTGAGGCCGCGGTTATCCTCCATTTCGGCGAAATGGTTGCGGTGGACGACGGCGAGCGCATCGACGCGGCGCTGGATGGAGGCATAGGCAGCGCTGGCGTCCGCGCTGGGCGCCCCACGCGCGTGGAAGTTGATAAGGCTGGAGATGACCTGCAGGTTGTTCTTGACCCGGTGGTGGACCTCGCGCGTCAGCTTGGTCTGCCGGACGACTGCCTCGGCGAGGCCGGCCTCGTGCAGCGCGACGGTGCGGCTGATGGCGCGGAAGGTGTCGCCGAGTTCGCGGATTTCCTGGGCGGGCAGCGGGCCGAGCTTGCCCGGATCGATCACCTCGCCCGGGGTATAGGAGGCGACGCTGGCGCGCAGCCGGCGCAGCGGCCGGATCAGCAGGCGATCGACGATGAACCACGACAGTCCCGCGGCGGCCGCCCACATCAGCAGCGGCAGCAGCAGCGCGACGAGGAAGGACGAGGTGATCGGCGCGCTGCGGATGCTGGTCCGCAAGGCGAGGCCGCCGAGGCCGAGGTCGGTTTCCACCGTCTCCACCCTGTCCAGCGGCCCCAGGTCCGGGATGCTGGCGAGGTCGAGCGTGTCGTCGCCATGGACCAGCGCGCTGGCGAGCGGGATCGCCCGGCTGGACGGCGCGGCGAGGCGGGCGAGAAAGGCCTGTGGGAAGAACACCCGTGCGCTGGGGCCGCGACGGGGGCCGGCGATCGACAGGATCAGCCCGCGCTCCGGCACGATCGCCGCGCCGACCGCGGTGCTGGAATCGAGTGCTGCGCCGCCATCGAAGGCTTCGCCGCAGAGCAGGCGGCCATTGCGGTCGACGATCGAGAAGCGCGTGCCGGTGGTCGCCTGCTGCGCGAATACGCCCTGGGCGCGTGCGCAGCTGGGCGCGTCGGCGGCATCGACCTGCAATGCGTTCACTGCGACGCGCAGCGCGGTCATGTCGCCGATCAGCTCGATGGCGATGCTGCGTGCGCTTTCATTGGCGGCGATGCGCAGCCGTGCGCGCGCTTCGGCATCGGCGGTGCGGCCGGTCTGCAAGGTCGCGCCGATCGCGATCAGCGCCAGCAGCAGCAGCGCGATGCTGAGCGTGATGAACAGCTTGGCGCCGGTCGGCAGGCGGGAGAGCGCGGACACAGGCGCCATGGCCGCGCGTCGCGTATGGGAGGCGGCGTCGAAGGTGGAGGCCATGCCCCCTGCTATGCGAGCTTGTTCAGGAGGTCGAGCATTTCGTCGGGAACGTGTTCATCCACCGTCCGCTGATAGGCAGATCGCAGGGCCGCGCCCATGTCGCGATCCTTGCTTTGAACCTTGGCGGGAGATTTCTTGGAAGACGTTTTCCGGTCCTTATCGCTGGGCAATTCCAACAGTCCCCCTGGTGGCCCGGCGAGTCCAGGCATTCGACGCAACACAAACGGGGCCACCTTCGAGGAGCGGTTAACCCGTTCAATGGCCGATGAAACCAAAATCGCGTTCGTTGGTTCCATCGGCTGTGCGAAAATTCCGCAGGTCCGTGGGGGCGGGTGGGTTCTTCGACAAACACGTTGCAAAGCCGCGGTCGCCCGCACAGATCAGGCGCCCGCTCAGTATCTCAGGGAGTGATCACCACCCATGTCGCTTGGACAGCAACTCGCACCGCACCTTCCCTTCCTGCGGCGCTACGGCCGGGCCCTGACCGGCAGTCAGCATCAGGGCGACAAATACGTCCGCGCGACGCTGGAGGCGATCGTCGCCGCGCCCGACCAGTTCCCGCGCGACGTCGATCCGCGTCTGGGCCTGTACCGCATGTTCCAGGGCATCTGGGCATCGGCCAATGCCGATGGCGAAGAGCAGACCTCGCAGAGCGATGCCGAGGGCACCGAGGCCGTGGCGCGCGCGCGCCTCGCCCGCATGACGCCGCTGTCGCGGCAGGCGCTGCTGCTGACCGCGATGGAAGGGTTTACGCCCGAAGACGCGGCCTATCTGATCGAGGTCGACACCAGCGAGGTCGAAACCCTAGTCGCCGAGGCGCTGGCCGAGATCGAGAAGCAGACTCGCGCCCGGGTGCTCATCATCGAGGACGAGCCGATCATCGCGATGGACATCGAGACGATCGTGCGCGACCTGGGCCACGAGGTGACCGGCGTCGCGGTGACGCGCGACGAAGCGGTCGCGCTCGCCATGGAGGATCGCCCGGGCCTGGTGCTCGCCGACATCCAGCTGGCAGACGACAGTTCGGGCATCGACGCGGTGAAGGACATCCTCGCCGAATTCGAAGTGCCGGTGATCTTCATCACCGCCTTCCCCGAGCGGCTGCTCACCGGCGAACGCCCCGAACCGACCTTCCTCATCACCAAGCCGTTCCAGCGCTCTACGGTGAAGGCGGCGATCAGCCAGGCGCTGTTCTTCGACGAAGCGACCATTCCGACCGCCGTCGTCTGACGGCCCAAGAAAGTTACGGACCCAAAACGGACTTCGGGGGTTTTCACGATCATGGCTGATCCGAACGAACCAGTGCATGTGACCACCACCGAAGCCCGTGCCGGGGCGACGCCGGGCGTGACCCGCTACGTCCTCGGCATCTCGCTCGTGCTGATCATCGTGATCTTCGCTTTCCTCATCCTGCGTTAAAGCGGTTACCCCGCTTCACTGGCAATTGCCGGCGCGGACACCTATGTTGCGGCAAAGGCGGCACGTTGTCCCCGGCTTCGAACGGATTTGCATGACCCAGCCCGCTACGCGCGACGATTACGAAGACGACGACACGCCGGTGGAGCCCGTCGAACACGTCGCGCTGTCCGACCCCGAGTTCAAGAAGCAGCTGGCGCAGGTGATCCCGCACTTGCGCGCATTCGGGCGTTCGCTGTCCGGCAGCCGCGACCTCGCCGACGATCTGGTGCAGGAAACGTTGCTGAAGGCCTGGGCGGCGCGTCAGCGCTTCCAGGCCGGCACGAACATGCGGGCATGGACCTTCATCATCCTGCGCAACCTGTACCTCTCACAGATGCGCCGTGCACGCTTCAAGGGCGAGTGGGACGATCTGGTCGCCGACCGAATCCTTGCCGCGCCGGCCAGTCAGGACCGGCACGTCGAGCTGGGCGACATGCAGCGGGCGCTGTTGCACCTGCCGCAGCCGCAGCGCGAGGCGCTGATCCTCGTCGGTGCAGGCGGCTTCGCTTATGAGGAAGCGGCCGAGATCTGCCAGGTGGCGGTCGGCACGATCAAGAGCCGGGTGGCGCGCGGACGCGTGGCGCTCGAGAACATCCTGAGCGAAGGCGCGCTGCCGTCGCGCCGCGAACATGAGACGGACGTCAACAAGACCGCGCTCGACACGATCATGGGTGAGGTCGACGAACTCAGCCGCGGCCACTGAGGCCGCGGTTCTTCATCAATGGGTGACGCGGTCGAGACGATGGAGCAGAGCGACCCAATCGTCGGGCATCCGCGTGTCGCCGAACACACCGCGCAGGACATGGCCGAGTGCATCGGTCGCACGCGGCGTGCGGACCAGATAATCACCCGTATGCGTCTTGGTGGCCAGATGCGGATCGGTGTTCATGCGCTTCCAACGACCATCCCGCTAAATCGTTGCGCCGGTTCGATCGGCAGTCAAAGCCGTGCCGGCTGAGAGCGTTGATCCGGTTGCCGCGCTGGAGCGGGCGCGGGCGAACGCGCCGTTCCTTGCCCTGTTGCTCGATCGTGAGCCGGAACTTGCCGAGCGACTTGCGGCCGGCGTGTTCGATCCGGCGTGGTCGAGTGCGACGGCCGATATGCCGACCGCCCGACGGCTGCGTCTCGATCGCCGTGCGCTCGCGCTGACGACGGCGATCGGCGATCTGGCGGGGGCGATGGACCTGACAGCCGTCACCCATGCGCTGAGCGACTTCGCCGATCGGGCGCTCGACTGCGCCATCCGTGCCGCGATCGAGGAGCGGACACCGGGCGCCGAACCGCGCGGCTTCGTCGCTATCGCGCTCGGCAAGCAGGGCAGCCGCGAGCTCAATTATTCCTCGGACATCGATCCCATCCTGCTGTTCGACCCGCACACGCTCCCCCGTCGCGCGCGCGAGGAGCCCGAAGAGGCTGCGGTACGGATCGCCAAGCGTGTGGTTGAGCTGCTACAGGCGCGCGACGGTGACGGCTATGTGTTGCGCGTCGACCTGCGGCTGCGGCCTTCGCCGGAGGCGACGCCGATCGCGCTGCCGGTCGAGGGCGCCATCGCCTATTACGAAAGCCGGGCACTGACGTGGGAGCGGGCGGCGTTCATCCGCGCCCGCGCCGCCGCCGGCGACCTCGCGCTGGGTCGGTATTTTCTGGAAGCGATCCGGCCGTTCGTGTGGCGGCGGGGTCTCGATTTCGGTGCGATCGGCGAGATCCGCGACCTGTCGCGCCGCATCCGCGATCATTACGCCAGCGGCCAGGCCTTGGGCGCGGGCTATGACCTGAAGCGCGGGCGTGGCGGCATTCGCGAGGCGGAGTTCTTCGCGCAAATCCACCAGCTGATCCATGGCGGGCGCGATCCCGCGCTGCGAGCGCCGGCGACTCGGGATGCGCTGGCGCGGCTGGCGGCGGCAGGGTGGATCGGGGAGGATGAGGCCGCGGCGCTGACCCGGTCGTACACGCTGCTGCGGACGATCGAACATCGCGTGCAGATGATCGACGATCGCCAGACGCACACCCTGCCGGCGGGCGACGCGCTCGACCGGGTGGCGCGGCTGCACGGGTTGGCGGGGGGCGGCGCGCTGATCGCGCTGCTGCGCGGGCCGGTGGAGCGTGCCGGCCGCATCTACGACGCGCTCGACGAGGGCCGGCCGGCGGGGTTCCCGCACGAGGAACAGGCGCTGGCCGCGCGGTTGGCGGAGAGCGGCTTCGGCGATGGCGTCGCGGCGGCGGCGCGGGTCGCGGGCTGGCGGGCGGGGCGCTATCCGGCGCTGCGCAGCCCGGCGGCGCGCGAGGCGCTGGAGGCGGTGCTGCCGGTGCTGATGCCCGCGCTGGCGGGGGCGCCCGATCCCGCCGCGGCGCTGGTGCGCCTCGACGTGCTGCTGGAGCGGCTGTCGAGCGCGATCAACATCCTGCGGCTGCTGGAGGCGCGGCCGGGGCTCGCGGCGTTGCTGGCGACGATCCTCAGCCATGCCGCGCCGCTTGCCGATGCGCTGGCGACCCGGCCCGAGCTGATCGACTGGCTGATCGATGCGAGCGCGTTCGAGCCGCTCGGCAGCGTCGAGGCCATCGCCGCCGAGATGCGGACGGGAGAGGGGCGGGACTATCAGGCGACGCTGGATCATGTTCGCCGCCTGGTCGGCGAGAAACGGTTCGCGCTGGGATCGCAGGTGGTGGCGGGTGCCGCCGACCCGCTGGACGCGGCGGCGGGCTATGCGCGGCTGGCCGAGGCGGCGATCGCGGTGCTGGCAGGCGAAACGGTGGCGGAGTTCGCGCGCGCGCATGGTCAGGTGCCGGGCGGCGAGCTGGTCATCCTGGCGTTCGGGCGGCTGGGCGGCGGGGCGCTGACCCATGCCAGTGACCTCGACCTCGTCTACCTGTTCACCGGCGATTTCCACGCCGAGTCGGACGGGCCAAAGCCGCTGGGCGCGACGCTCTATTACAACCGGCTGGCGCAGCGGATCACGGCGGCGCTATCGGTACCGACCGCGGCCGGGCCGCTCTATCCGGTCGATACGCGGCTGCGGCCGTCGGGGACGCAGGGGCCTCTCGTGGTGTCGGTCGAGTCCTTCGCGCGCTACCAGCGTGAGGAGGCGTGGACGTGGGAGCATATGGCGCTCACCCGGGCGCGGCCGGTGTTCGGGTCGGCGGCGGCACGCGACGCGGTGGCGACGGTGATCGCCGAGGTGCTGGGCGGCGCGCGGCCGGAGCGCGACCTCGCCACCGAAGCCAAGGCGATGCGGGCCGAGATGGCGCGGCACAAACCGGCGACCGGGCCGCTCGATGCCAAGCTGCTGCCGGGTGGGCTGGTCGACCTGGAATTCACCGTGCATCTGGCGCAGCTCTGCCATCGCACCGGCTTCGATCCGCGGCTTGCCCATGCGATCGAAGCGCTGGCGGGCGAGGGGCTGTTGCCGGAGGCGCTGGGCCCGGCGCACGATCTGTTGACGCGGTTGCTGGTGACGCTGCGCCTCGTCGCCCCCGATGCCGCGGAGCCGCCGGCGGCGACACGCGATCTTATCGCACGGGCGCTGCGGCTGGATGACTGGGAGGCCGTGCTCGCCGCCCTTGCCGCGACGCGGCGGGACGTCGAGGCGGCGTGGACCGCGATGACAGGAGATGCGGATGGATGACGGCGCGACGATACCGGCAGTGACGGTGATGACCCCGGACGGTGTGGCTGTCCGGCTGACCGACCTGCCGCTGCCCGCGGTGATCTATTTCTACCCCAAGGACGATACCACCGGTTGCACCCGCGAGGCGCAGGACTTCTCCGCGCTGTCCGAGGCCTTCGCCGCGGCGGGCGCCAGCCTGATGGGGATCAGCAAGGATCCGCCCGCCGCGCACGGCAAGTTCATCGCCAAGCATGCCCTCACCGTCAGCCTGGCGAGCGACGAGGACGGCAGCGCCTGCGACGCCTTTGGCGTGTGGGGCGAAAAGCAGATGTACGGGCGCACCTATATGGGCATCGAGCGCGCCACCTTCCTGTTCGGCGCGGACGGCCGACTGGCGAAGGCGTGGCGCAAGGTGAAGGTGCCGGGCCATGCCGCCGCCGTGCTGGAGGCGGTGCACGCGTTGTGAAGGCCGGGCGGTTCAGCCGCCCAGCACGATCGTGCCCCTGGCCCGCGTGGCGCCATCGCCGGTGAGGTCGAGGCGGAAGGGCTTGTTCTCTTCGGTGGTGCCGGTGAGGCCTGCGCCGTCCTGCTTCAGGGTGAAGCCGGCCTTGCCGAGCCGTTCGCCGAACCAGCCGCGGACCTGATCCGGCGTTGCCGGGCTGGTGAAGCGGATGCGCACGCCCGAGTCCTTCCCGCCTGCGCCGACATCCACCGCATCGATGGTCGAGCCGGGATAGAGGCGGACGCCGTTGAGATCGAAGTTGGTCGCGTCGAGCTGAACCCTGGGCAGCTTGATCTGGCCCGAAAAGCCGGGGACGTCGATCTTCACCTCGCCCGAGCGCGCATCGATCGAGCCGAGCGTATTGCCGCCATCGGCGTTGATCGTCACCGAGGTGCCCTGGCCCGGGCGGTCGCAGGCGGCGAGCGGCAGGGCGAGCGCGGCGGCGCAGACGAGCAGGCGGGTCATGGCGATCCTCCGTGTGTGTTATGTCACCACACCGCGTAAGGGAGCGGCCATCATCGTTCAAGCGGGGTTTCGGTCCGCCGTTCCAACGGTTAGGGGAGGCGCATCGTGACCCGTTCATCCCTCTCCCCGGCGCCGGTCGATCCCGGCACGCCTCCCGTCGCCGTTGCCGAGCCGGCCGGCGCGCCGATCGGCTTCGTCGAATTCGTCGCCTTGGTGGCGGCGCTGATGTCGCTGGCGGCGCTCGGCATCGATTCGATGCTGCCTGCGCTGCCGGCGATGGGCCGGGCCCTGGGCGTCGGCACCGAGAACGAGCGGCAGTTCATCATCACCGCCTTCGTCCTCGGCTTCGGCATCGCGCAGCTCGCGCATGGCCCGCTCGCCGATCGCTTCGGACGGCGCACCGTGCTGCTGTGGGCGATCGGCGGCTATGCGGTCGCCAATGTCGCCTGCGCGGTGTCGGCTAGCTTCACCCTGTTGCTGGCCGCGCGGGTGTTCGGCGGTGCGATGGTCGCCGCCACGCGGGTCGCGACGGTGGCGATGGTGCGTGATTGCTATCACGGCCGGCCGATGGCTCGCGTCATGTCGATCGCGTTCATGGTGTTCATGATCGTGCCCGTCCTCGCGCCCGCCTTCGGCCAGACGGTGCTGTTGTTCGCCAACTGGCGCGGCATCTTCTGGGTGATCGGCGGCATCAGCCTGGGCATCTGGACTTGGTTCTTCGTCCGCATGCCCGAGACGCTCCATCCCGAGGCGCAGCAGCCGCTCGCCGCCGGCCGCATCGTGTCGGGCTGGCGGCAGACGCTGTCGGATCGTTGGTCGCTGGGCTATACGCTCGCCTCGACCTCGCTGATGGGCGCGCTGTACGGGTATCTCAACTCGGTGCAGCAGATCATGTTCGACACGTTTGAGCGGCCGCGGCTGCTGGCGGTGATGTTCGCGCTGACCGCGATGCTGATGGCCGCGGCGAACCTCACCAACGCGCGGCTCGTCATGCGCCTCGGCACCCGGCTCATCAGCCATAGCGCGGTCAGCCTGCTCGTCGTGCTGAGCGCGATCCACCTCGCCATCGCGCTGGCGGGGTATGAGACGCTGGTCGGCTTCGTGGCGCTGCAGGCGCTGACCATGGGCTGCTTCGGCCTTGCCACCTCCAACTTCTCGTCGATGGCGATGGAGAATATGGGCGGCATCGCCGGCACCGCCTCCAGCGTGCAGGGCTTCACCAGCGTGACCTTCGGCGCGATGATCGGTGTCGTCATCGGCCAGGCGTTCGACGGGACGACCGCGCCGCTCGCGGGCGGCTTCCTGGTGTGCGGGATCGTCGCGCTGCTGGTGGTGATCGTCACCGAGCGCGGCCGTCTGTTCCGACCGGCCTGACGCGGTTCGCGGGAACCCGCGCCGCCGTCCCGCCGTTCGCACCTCCACACTGAAGGAGGTTACCATGGGCGGACACCAGGTCATGAGCCACGGGTCGGGCGACGACGGCTACGACGAGGAAGGCTATGACGAAAGCCAGCGCGCCGAGATCCTGGAGGCGACGCGCAACGGCCCGAGCGACGGGCTGGTGCTGACCGACCTCGACCCCGATCTGGGCGACGAGGATGCCGAGGACGAGAGTATCGACGACCTCGACATGGATTCGGAAGAAGTCGGCGAGACCGACGCCAGCGTCACCATGGACGAAGCAGACATGGACGAGGATGACGCGCAGGATGCCTTCGACGACGGCACGAGCGACGATGCCGAGGATGACGCCGACGTCGACGATGCCGACGACGTGGCGCTGCGGCCCTGAGGAACGGTGCGCGGCGGGGCGGCCCTGGCGCTGCCCCCGTTCCCATCCCCGTTCGTTGAACGGCCAACGAGTATGCTGACCGTCATGCGTAAGTTCCTGGTACCCGGCGCGCTATGCGCTGCCGCGCTGGTCGGGTGTTCCGACCCCGACTCCTCCTCGCGCCAGAATGGAGTCGACGTCGCGGCGGCGGCGTCGCGGGCGCAGACCGACATCGCCAATTATGCGGCGACGCCGGCGACGGCCCCCACGGCCAGCGCCACGGTCGCGACCCCGGCGGCGACCGCCACGCCGGCGCCGCTGCCCGACGATGCGTCGCCCGAGGCTGTCGTCGGCCGCTACGTCGCGGCGCTGTCCGCCGGGCGCTATGATGAGGCCTGGAGCCTGTGGGACGGTGCTGCTGCACCGGCAGGCATGAGCCGGGCGGCGCTGGCGGCGCAGTTCGGTCGCTACGCCGGCTTCAAGGCGACGGTGGGCACGCCCTTCGACCCTGACGCAGGGGCAGGGCAGCGCTACATCAGCGTGCCGGTCACGATCACCGGGACAGAGCGGTCGGGCACGCCGTTCCGGCTGACCGACACCCTCGTGCTGCACAAGGCGGCGGACGGCATCCCGAGCGACGATCCGCACGCGCACGCCTGGCGTATTCGCAAGAGCGAGATGGCATCGCGCCCCAATGTCGCACCAACTGTGGCACGCTGAACCACGCAAAAGCCGCATTTCGTTCATCATCATGACAGGAAGTGTTGCGGCAAAGCCACAACTCGGCAGGTTCCGACCGAAAGTTCCATCGCGCTGCAACAAAGCCGTAATTGGCCTGTTTGGAGGGGCCTGGGCAGGCCGGCGATCGCATCGCCGCCGCCCGAGTTGAGGCAACACAAGGTAATCACATATGCGTAAGCTCGCCCTCGCGGCCGCCGTTGCGGCAGCGTCGTTCGCCGTCCCCGCCTTCGCGCAGGACATGTCGACCACCGGCACGACCGATGCGGCGGCTCCGGCCCCCGTCGACACCGCGCCGCAGGCTCCCGATGGCACCCGCGCGTTCGGCATCGAGCCGTACGTCGCCGTGATGGGCGGCTGGGAGCAGTTCGACCGTCAGGCCGTCGCCGGCATCCCCGCGCAGCCCAAGGGCTACAACCTGGACGGCGCGCTGATCGAGGGCATCGTCGGCTTCAACGTGCCGCTGGGTCCGGTGTTCGTCGGCGCCGAGGGTTCGGTCGCCAAGGGCGTGTCGGGTGACATCGACTGGCAGTATGGCGCCTACGGCCGCTTCGGCTTCCGCGCCGGCGACAGCGGCCTGTTCTACGGCAAGGTCGGCTATCGCTGGAACAACTTCGACAAGTTCGCTCCGGGCGTGGTCGGTAACCTGAACCGCGACTATCACGCGACCGTCTACGGCATCGGCACCGAAGTCGGTCCGAAGGACATCGGCCTGGGCGGCATCACCGGCAATTCGGGCCTGCGTCTGCGCCTCGAAGTGTCGACGTTCGACGACGCCCACAGCTTCCGTCCGATGGGCGGCGTGGTCGCGCACTTCTAAACCGTTCCCGTCAGGGCAACAGCGGGAGGGCGGGTCTGCACAGCGCAGGCCCGCCCTCTTGCCGTTGGGGCGTCGCGCGCGCCTTCCTATATGGCCTTGACGATGACCGGACGGGTGAAGCGCAAGGCGGGGCTGGCAGAGGCCGCCGCACGGGCCGCGCGCGAGGTGCCGCCGCCGCCCTGCGCGATCTGCGGGCGGCCGCTCGGCGCCAAGGTGGAGTGGCACCATCTCGTCCCCAAATCGGAGGGCGGCCGCGTCACCGCCGCCGTCCATCCGATCTGCCACCGTACCGTCCATGCAACCCTGCCCAATGCCGCGCTGGCGCGCGATTATGCCGACCCGGCGGTGCTGCGCACCCATCCCGACATTGCCCGCTTCCTGCGCTGGATCGCCGACAAGCCCGCCGATTTCCACGCCCCGGTGCGGCGGCGGCGCTGAGCGCGCCTGCTCGGCGGGTGGCGTCGGGCTCGGAAAGTCACAAAAGTCTCACCCACGCGCATGCCGTCACGGCGCCTGTTCGGACGGCGGCTGGTGGCGATAATCGTCGATATCGAGCAGGTCCGCCTCGACGTCGGTATCGGTGATCGCCGCCATCGCCGGCGCGAAGCCTTGTGCGCGAAGGGCGAGCCGATGCGCGCGCCCGCCGGCCGTGGCGCTCGGATCGAACAGCGCCGGGTTGAGGTGGCGCAGCAGGAACATCAGCATCCGGTCGGACGGCGTCGCGGTTTCGGCGACGATCCGGCCTTCGCGCCAGATGACCTGCGGCGTGCCGCTGATCGCGCGTTCCATCGCGACGCTGAGCAGGCGACCACTGGCCCGCATGATCGCCGCGTCCCACGCCTTGGCGAAGGCTGCGCCCTGCGGATGGTTGCGCAGCCGGTAGGCGGAGCGCGGCGTGATATCCGCCATCTCCGCCGCCTCGGTGACGCGGCCGGTGTTGGCGAGCGTGTTGAGGAAGATGCGCTGGCGTTCCGCGGTCCAGCCGTCGCGGCGCCGCCGCAGTTCGACCGTCAGGCGATCCTCGACGATCTCTCTTGGTGCCTTGGGGCGATGGCCGCGCGGCGGTGTGGCGTGCGCGGGCGGATCGACGTCCTCCGGCCCGGCAGGCGTAATGGGAATCGGGATGGTGCCGTCCATGAACGATGACATGCGCTGTGCTCCTGTTGCGAGGAACCGGCTCAGCTAGGCGCAAAGGCATGGGTAGGACAGGGGGGCCTCGGCGCGGTGCGGAAAGGCGTGGCGGATCAGCGACCTGGCACGAGGCCGGGGCGGAGGCAGTCCAACCCGCTGCCCGGGCGATCCGCAACGGTCGCCGGATCGGTACGCCGTGCGCCGCAGCGCGGGGCGGCATGCGTGCGGGTCAGTCGTCGATCAGATTGGCGACGGCGGCGAGATCGGCGGCGTCGGCCTCCGCGCCGCTCGCATCGGTGATCGCCGCGCCGTTGCCGGCGGGCGCCGAACCGGCGACGTCATAGGCGAACCACAGGATGCCGCCGGCCCAGAGCAGCGCCGCCCAGCGGCTGCGGAAGAGGCGCGGATTGGGGAGCATCGCAGCCTGATGCCAGCGGGCGGGTTGCCGGATGGTTGCGGGGAAGGGTTAAGCGCCGCCTCTTGACGGCGAGGATGAAGAGTGATGTTCTACCATCACATCGACAAGGAGACTCAGGATGCCACGCAAGCGTGCCTTCTCCACCCCGGCCGGCCCCGCCTTCGACGAGCCGCTGTCGGACCTCAACATCACGCCGCTGATCGACGTCATGCTGGTTCTGTTGGTAATGATGATCCTGACGCTGCCGACCGTGCTGCACAAGGTGGCCATCGACCTGCCGCAGGGCAAGGCACCGCCATCCGAAACGGTGGCGCACCCGCTGCTGCTGGCCCGCGACGGCACGGTGACGCTGGACGGTGCGGCGCTGAGCGATGCCGCCATGCCCGCGCGCTTCAAGGCGCTGGACGCCGACCCCAAGGCGCTGCTGGTGATGAAGACCGACCCCGAAGCGCGCTACGAGCGGTTCGACCAAGTGCTGGCGGAGGCGAAGCGCGCGGGGATCACGCGGCTGGGGTTTGCGGGGAATGAGGCGATGGTGGAGTGAGGTTTAATCTGGCTGCCAATTACGTTAAATACGGCCTGACTATTTTCTCAATGCGGTCTAGTTCGCTGGCGGACTTGTCGCACCAGTACGTAAGAAATCCCCGTTTCACTACTTCCTCGGATATAAAGACAAGCTCTATGCCGAGTTTACTAAAGTAGAGATGCGGATCCTCCGTATTTGACCTAATCTTAGATATTGCCGACTTGAAATCGTGCTGCCGTGTTGGATCAAATTGACAATAGGCAGATAGAATACCTGCCGCGTCATCAATGTCGTCTGCGGCAAAAGAAAAAATGTAATTCTCTGGCTGGCTTCCGGGAAGTTTTATGATGCCGTCAGATATATGCTCGTCCATCTGCGAATCGCCATCCAGCATGCAAAGGGATTTTGTGTCAATCGCAGGATTGGCTTTGTGATGCCTGTGGGTTGCTACTGCAATACTATCACCCGAAAGGCCGAAGACGCCAACTTGACGAGTATCTTCGCCTAGGCACTTATTCAGAATTATACGAACCCACAGTTCCGCAAAGCTATCTTCGGTGAATATCGATAGTTTCCGATCCACCCTCCCGGAGATCGCACGGGTGGCTTCGACTGATAGCTTTCCCTGTTGAAGCTTGCCGTCAACCGATGCCCATACAGCTTCCCGGGGAAGGGGGGCAATTGCAATGTCGCTATGCGTTGTAAAGATGACTTGGATCTTTTTCCTGGCGCTGAGGTCGACAAGATATTCAAGCATTTTTGCGACAGCAATTGGATGAAGGCCATTTTCCAGTTCTTCTATCAAGACGAGCGAAGAATCCGGCATTAATTCAAGCTCATGTACCATGCGCAGAATTGACGCCTCACCAGCTCCAAAATGCAACTCGGAATATTGGCCGTGATTGTTGTATCCTAAGTAAAAGTTCTCTTTGTCTGTAAGGCCACCACGCTGATATTTATCTACCGGCTTGCCAAGGATCAACGCGACTTTAGAGGCGATATCGGACGGTATAGACTGAAGCCCGCCGCGGACCTTAAAAGTTGCCTTTAGCATTCGCTGAAAAATCGATTTTTCAGTAGCCGGTACAGTTCGAGCGATGCCAAACACCCTGACCTCGCGATTGGTTGCGTTATCGCGGACCCATTTCTTATTGTGAAACTTCGAAATTCTGGAAGTGGGTCCGCCGGGTACAACTGAGCGATCGATTAATTCGTAGTCCATTTTCCAGTCTTGCATCGAGTCATCCCCAATATGACTCTTTGCAAAGAATGTCCTTGGTGTGATGTCCTTGTACGCGAGTGCTGCTGAGCCCAAAACGGTCGATTTACCTCCACCGTTAGGCCCAATGATAGCTGTCACGGGAAATTCAAATGTAATCGTCTGATCGACTAACGACCGAATTTTTTCGAGATGGATGGATAACAGATACTTGTCGAACTTGCGCTGTCGCACTCGCTCACGCAGATCGGTTAGGGTTCCTTCTCGGATATCGGTCGTATAGTCCAATTCGCTTACTCCGCCGCCACGCCAGCCCGCGAGAACATGTCGCCGCCATCCAGCAGCCCCAGATCCTCGTTCGCCGGCTTGGCGCTCTTCGCCTTCTGGCGCTTGTCGAACGAATCCCAGACGTCGTTCCACTGGCCCTTGGTGGCGGCCTTCGAATATTCGGTGGCGCGCTGTTCGAAGAAGTTGGCGTGCTCGACGCCGTTCAGCATCGGGGCGAGCCATGGCAGGGGGTGTTCGTCGATCATGTAGATCGGCTTCAGGCCCAACTGCCCCATCCGCCAGTCGGCGATGTAGCGGATGTACTTCTTGATCTCCTTGGGCGTCATGCCGTTGACCGGCCCCATTTCGAAGGCGAGGTCGATGAAATTGTCCTCCAGCCGGATCGTCGTCTGGCAGACGTCGGCGATATCGTCCTTCACCGCCTTGGTGAGGCACTGGCGTTCCTTCACGAAGGTGTGGAACATCTTGATGATGCCCTCGCAGTGCAGGCTCTCGTCACGGATCGACCAGGTGACGATCTGGCCCATGCCCTTCATCTTGTTGAAGCGCGGGAAGTTCATCAGCATCGCGAAGCTGGCGAACAGCTGCACGCCTTCGGTGAAGCCGCCGAACATGGCGAGCGTGCGGGCGATGTCCTCGTCGCTGTCGACGCCGAAGTTCTGCATGTAGTCATGCTTTTCCTTCATCTCGGCATATTCGAGGAAGGCACCATATTCGCTTTCCGGCATGCCGATCGTGTCGAGCAGGTGGCTGTAGGCGGCGATGTGCACCGTCTCCATGTTGCTGAACGCGGTCAGCATCATCTTGATCTCGGTCGGCTTGAACACGCGGCCGTATTTCTCGTGGTAGCAATCCTGCACCTCGACGTCGGCCTGGGTGAAGAAGCGGAAGATCTGGGTCAGCAGGTTGCGCTCGTGATCGGTCAGCTTCTGCGCCCAGTCGCGGCAATCCTCGCCCAGGGGCACTTCCTCGGGCAGCCAGTGCAGCTGCTGCTGGCGCTTCCAGAATTCGAACGCCCAGGGGTATTCGAAGGGCTTGTACTGCTTGGAGGCGGCGAGAAGGGGCATGGGGTTACTCCGGGTAAACTTTGGGGAAGCGGATCAGGGTTGGACGGACCAGCGCCACATGGCGGTGGCCGAAAAGGCGAGAACGATGGCGGCGGCAAGGCTCATGATGCCGACCATGCGATAGACATAGACGCGCGCCGGCCCCTGGGGCACGCGCAACTGGAGCAGCAGCCACGCGCCGGCAAGGCCGAACACCGCGGCGACGGCGAACATGATGATGCTTTCGAGCGGCATCAGTGCAGCCTTCCCGTGATCGATGCATCCAATTGGGGACCGGCTCGTTTCACCGCCGAACCCATTTGAGGAGACGCACGATGCACGATCACAGCAACATCAAGGAGCATATGAAGGTCATCGGCGCCGACGGCGTCCATGTCGGCACCGTCGACCACGTCGATGGCGAGCGCATCAAGCTGACCAAGAACGATTCGCCGAGCACCGAGGACGGGCAGGGCGCCAAGCACCACTACCTGCCCGCAGGCCTGGTCGCCGAGATCGAAGGCGACACGGTCCGCCTGTCGGCCACCGCGCAGAACGCCGTCGACATGTTCGAAGAGGCGGAGTGAGGTTTCTGCCCCTCTCCCCACGTGGGAGAGGGAGAGGCCTGCAGTGGCAGGCCGTGGGAAGGTGAGGGGGCCGCCCATCATGGGCGGCCCTTTTGCTTGTGCGCGATGGCGGACGCGATCGCGGTCACGACGCCGTCTGTGGTCTGCATGACATCGGCATTGGCGAAGCGGATCACGTCATAGCCTTCATCATGGAGGAATCGGGTGCGCGCCTCGTCCCGTTCCAGTCTGGTGGCGTGGTCGTCGCCATCGACCTCGACGATCAGGCGGCAGCCGTGCGAGCAGAAGTCGGCGTGGTAGGGGCCTAGCGGAACCTGACGGCGGAATTTCGCCTCCGGCAGGGCCTCACGCAAGGCTCGCCACAGACGGCGTTCGGGCTCCCCGGCTTGCTGGCGTAGCTCTCGCGAGCGGGTGGCGACGGTGGCGGGGAGGCGCTGGCGCTTGGTCAGGCCTTCGTCGTTTCCCCTCACCCTTCCCACGGCCAACGGCCGCGGGCCCCTTCCCTCTCCCACAAGGGGAGAGGGAGATTCACCCAATCCCTCTCCCCTTGTGGGAGAGGGAGGGAGCGGCGCAGCCGCGGAAGGGTGAGGGGGAGTTGGCATGACTCCAGCGCCGACCCATCACCTCACTGGCACGCCAGGCATTCGTCGTAATCCGTCGTCTCGCCGATCTCGAACTTCGGCGCGGCGATGGTGTTGTCGGCCTCCACGCCGCCGCTGCCGGCGAAGCCGGCGCGCTGCACCGACTTGGAGCGCAGGTAATAGAGCGACTTGATGCCGAGCTCCCATGCGCGAAAGTGGAGCATCAGCAGGTCCCATTTCTCGACGTCCGCCGGGATGAACAGGTTCAGCGACTGCGCCTGGTCGATATAGGGCGTGCGATCGCCGGCGAGTTCGAGCAGCCAGCGCTGGTCGATCTCGAAGCTGGTCTTGTAGCAGTCCTTTTCCTCTGTCGAGAGGAAGTCGAGATGCTGGACCGAACCGCCATGTTCGAGGATCGAACTCCACACCGCTTCGCTGTTCTTCGATTTCTCGACCAGCAGCTTTTCGAGATAGGGGTTCTTGACCGAGAAGCTGCCCGACAGCGTCTTGTGGGTGTAGATGTTCGCCGGGATCGGCTCGATGCACGCCGAGGTGCCGCCGCAGATGATGCTGATCGACGCGGTCGGCGCGATCGCCATCTTGCAGCTGAACCGCTCCATCACGCCGACGTCGGCGGCATCGGGGCAGGGGCCGCGCTCCACGGCGAGCTGCATCGAGGCTTCGTTCACCTGTGCGTTGATGTGCTTGAAGATGCGCAGGTTCCACGACTTGGCCATCGCTCCCTCAAAGGGCAGGCCGCGCGCCTGGAGGAAGGAGTGGAAGCCCATGACGCCCAAACCGACCGAGCGTTCGCGTGCGGCGGAATAGGCGGCGCGCTCCATGCCCGGCTCGTGGCGGTCGATGTAATCCTGCAGCACGTTGTCGAGGAAGCGCATCACGTCCTCGATGAAGACCTTGTCGTCCTTCCACTGGTCCCACGTTTCGAGGTTGAGCGAGGACAGGCAGCAGACCGCGGTGCGATCGTTGCCGAGATGGTCGCGGCCGGTCGGCAGCGTGATCTCGGAGCACAGGTTGGAGGTCGACACCTTGAGGCCGAGTTCGCGGTGATGCTTGGGCATCGTGCGATTCACATGGTCGGCGAAGACGATATAAGGCTCGCCGGTCTGCAGGCGGGTTTCAACGAGCTTCTGGAACAGCGAGCGCGCGTCGACGGTCGCCCGGACGGTCTGGTCCTTGGGGCTGAGCAGGTTCCATTCCCTGCCGTCGCGCACCGCCTCCATGAAGGCATCGGTGAGCAGCACGCCATGGTGCAGGTTCAGCGCCTTGCGGTTGAAATCGCCCGAGGGTTTGCGGATTTCGAGGAATTCCTCGATCTCGGGATGCGAGATGTCGAGGTAGCAGGCGGCCGAGCCGCGGCGCAGCGAGCCCTGCGAGATCGCGAGGGTGAGGCTGTCCATCACGCGGACGAAGGGGATGATGCCGCTGGTCTTGCCGTTGAGGCCGACGGGTTCGCCGATGCCGCGCACATTGCCCCAATAGGTGCCGATGCCGCCGCCGCGCGATGCGAGCCAGACGTTCTCGTTCCAGGTGTCGACGATGCCGTTGAGGCTGTCGGGCACCGAATTGAGATAGCAGCTGATCGGCAGGCCGCGCCCGGTGCCGCCGTTCGACAGCACCGGCGTCGCCGGCATGAACCACAGGCGCGAGATATAGTCGTACAGGCGCTGCGCATGGGCGGCATCGTCGGCATAGGCCGAGGCGACGCGGACGAAGAGGTCCTGATAGCTTTCGCCGGGCAGCAGGTAGCGATCGTTCAGCGTTTCCTTGCCGAAATCGGTGAGCAGCGCATCGCGGCTGTGATCCACCTCGACCGGATAGGGCCGGGGGTGGATCGCCTTGCTGCCGCTCGTGGCGGGTGCCTCGGCTGCGGCATCGGCGGCGGTCGCTTCGATCGTGTCGGTCATGGCCTCACCCTGCGTGTCCCTGAAATCCATCGAAACCGATCCTTTGTTCCCTAAGTGTTCGAATCGGCGGCGCATTTCCATGCTACCACCATGGCGGCCCGGCCGTGAGAACAAAATAAGCACATCGCGACGCCGCAGCGTGCCGTGCGACCCCGTCCCCAAGGAATAGGGTCTTCGTCCTCTACCAGCAATTGGGTCCGCCCCCGAACTCAACCCCTACAAATTGTGGCAAACCGCCACCGCAGGCAAGAGCTTAATGTCGGTGAGGCGATGGGGTTCCGGTAGCCGAGCGGGCGGACGGCGCCGCGCATCGCGAACGACGCGCGGACTTCTGCGGGTTTCGCAAAGTGCAAGGGAACGGGGCAGGAACAAAAATTTTTTGACCGCCGCGACTATGACCGAATAGGCCTTTTAATAGGTCAGAATTGGCTATAATACGGTATCATAATGATCCGACTTAGGTTGGTTTGCACGCGACGCTGGACGACCAGCCGAAACGTTGCGGCTCAAGTTAAAGACCGGCCGAAGAGCCGCGAAGCCATTACCAGGCAAGCGAAGGCGGACAGGGCCGCCAGTAGAGGGGAAGACAATGAGAAATAAGCATCTTTTGCTCGCAACAAGCTGTTTTGTGACGATCTGCGTCATGCCGGTTGCTGCACAGGCGCAGCAGGCAGATGCTGCCCAACACGATGGTGCAAAGGGCCAGAGCCGCAGGAATGCCGAACGTGAGAACGAACGGCTGACAGACGGTACATCATCGAACCAGGCAGAGGACAATGCCGGCGACATCGTCGTAACGGGTTCGCGCATCGTAAACCCCAATCTTGCGTCTGCTGCACCGATCCAGGCCGTATCCGCGCAAGAGATCAAGCTGAGCGGCGCGGTGAACATCGAAGATGTGCTCAACCGTCTGCCGCAAGTGGTGCCTTACAATCCCCAGGCCGACGATGAAGGCAACGGCACCGCACGTGTCAATCTGCGAAACATCGGTGGTTCAGGCGGGGCGGCTCTCGTGCTGTTGGATGGTCAGCGCCTTGGCGGCCAGGTAGCAGCCGACGTCAATTCCATTCCTCCTGCCCTGGTCGAGCGAGTCGACGTCCTCACCGGCGGTGCGGCGGCGGTCTACGGGCCTGACGCGTTGACAGGTGTCGTCAATTTCGTTCTCAAGAAAAATTTCCAAGGCGTCCAGGTCGATGCCAATTACGGCTTCTTCAACCACTTCAACCGCCGCAACATCGTGACGGATGTCGCTCAGTCCCGGGGCTTCGCCATACCACTGGGTTGGACGAACGATGGTGCGCGCGCGACCATCAATGTCACGGCCGGAACGCGTCTGCTGGACGACCGCCTGTCGATCTCGGGCTATTTCAGTTATCGTCACACCGATAACCTGCCCTATCCGTCACGTTCGACCCAGGCGTGCCACCTGCTGCAAGCTGGCATCGATGGAGCGCTGAGTTGCGATAGCACCATCTATTCGCGATATGGATATATCTACAATCTGAATGGCGGGACCCCGCAGATCAATGCGAGGGATGGTGTAAGCCGCATCTTCCGGCCTTATCGCAACACACAGGACGCCACGACCGACCGTCAGAATCGGATGGACAGCAGTTATCAGATGCTGCGCGCCAACGAACGCTACAATGGCGGGGGGTTCCTATCGCTCAAGTTGGCCGACTGGGCTGAAGCGTACGGCAGCTACATGTACACGCGAAACACCAGTCAGGGCACATATTTGCCCGCCACGATCGGTGAGCAACTCAATGGTGCCGGCGGGTACCAGCTGAATTGCAACAACCCGCTGATCTCAGCCCAGCAGGCGCAGGTGCTATGCGGAGCACAGGCGGGTACGGCAGCGACCGTTCCGATCGACTTCGGCTATCGGTTCGCCAATTTCCCGACACGCACGATCGATTACAAGCAAATCTATAATCGTGCCACCTTGGGGGTGCGCGGCGATTTCGCTGGTGCCTGGCATTACGATGTCGGTGGCGTGTGGGCCAAATCGCTCATCAAGAGTGCAATCAATCGCAATTGGTCACCGTCCGCTGCGAACATCGCCAAGGCGCTGAACGTCGTCAATGTGAACGGCGTGCCGACCTGCGTATCGAAGGTCAACGGAACCGATCCGTCGTGCGTGCCGCTGGATATCTTCCGCGGCGATTCGAGCGATCCGGCTGCCTATCAGTACATCTTCCAATACGCGCCCAACGGCCCGACCAGGAACGTCAGCTATTTCGTCGACGTGCTGGCCAACGTCAGCGGCGATCTGGGACACTACGGTATCCGCTCGCCCTTGGCCAACGACGGCGTGCAGATCAGCCTCAGCGCCGAATTTCGTCGCGATATCGCAACGAATTTCACGAGCGCAGACTATAATACGATCATCCAGGGAACGCCCAATCCATCGTCATCGTCGCGAGGCACGCAGACAGCAAAGGAACTTGCCGCCGAGATGCAGATCCCGCTGGTTCAGGATCAAGCGTGGACCCATCTGCTCGGCTTCAGCGGCGGCTATCGTGCTTCCAACTACGACACCTCGACCAGAACCTTCTTCAGCACGTGGAAGCTGGAGGGGACCTGGGCGCCGGTGGAAGACATTCGGTTTCGCGTGGCGCGGAACTTCGCCTCGCGCGCACCCAATGTGTTCGAAGCAACCCAGAGCATCAACTTCAGCCGCAGCCTGAACTTCGTCGATCCATGCGGTCCCAATCCGGCTGGCGGCGCACCTTCGGCCAGCCGCGAAGCGTGCGCGTTGCAGCCCGGTTTCCAACCCTCGACGTACGGAACCGCCGCGCTCCTGTGCCCGACGGCCGGCTGCATCTACCGAAACGGTGCAGTGGATCCTGCGCTTGGCCCTCAGACCGCGAATACGCTGACCTATGGACTCGTGCTGACCCCACGGTTCATTCCACGCTTCAGCTTTTCGGTGGACCATTACGAAATCCGTTACACGAACCAGATCGTTGGGCTCGATCAAGACAGCATCATCGGCAATTGCATAAACTATTCGGCTCAGCCGACGGAACTCAACCGGATCTCCTGCCAGCAATTCATCCGTAACGCCAACGGAACCCTGTTCGGCAGTATCGCTAATCCCAACTCTGGCTACGTCAGCTCACTGGTTCTTAACGTGCCTAACAAGATCGGGACGACGGGGTACGATTTCCAAAGTCATTACGACCTGCCGGTCGGGGCGGCGGGTACTTTCGCGCTCGATTTCAACGGTGGTCTGGTCACCAGTGCGGGGTCCGTTACCAATCAGGCGGGAACCGTGGGCTATTTCGGCGATGGTGTCGGCAACCCGATACCGAAATGGCGCCACAACTTGCGCGCGACGCTGACTGCGCAAGATGGGGTCTTCCAGATCTCGGGCAACTGGCGATATATCTCCGCTACCCGCAGTGGCACGATCCTCAGGGGCGGGACGCAGAACACCTTTGCGCGGATCCCGGTCTACAGCTACTTCGATCTGGCAGCCAACGTTAATATCGCGAAGCGGATGACGTTAGGTGTCACCATCAACAACCTTCTCGACAAGGATCCTCCGATCATCCCGGCGCGAGGCGGCAACAACAGCTATTCGATCAACGGCTGGCAGAATTCGCCGGTGAACTTCTACGACATCTATGGGCGATACATCCAGTTTTCGGTTACGACCAAGTTCTGAGTGCAATCATATCCTGCCTCCGCAACCCACCGGGCGGAGGCAGGATTATATCGGGCCGATCAGGTTTGACAGGCGGAGCCGTCCAGGGGCGTTCGCGGAACCATTTGGTGACGATGTATTTGGTGCCGCGGATCACGGGCTTGCCCTGATGCAGCGTGTGGGGATTGGGTTTCCACTCGGCATCCACGTTGTTCCAGCACAGCATGGTGCCGGTCTGCGGCACGAAATCGTGGCCGAGATAGTGGAAGAACGTCTCGCCCCCGGCTTCGAGTTCGTTGAGGTAGATCATCGCCGTTCAGGTACGCTGGCCGCAGCGGGCGGCGTTGGTCAGCGTGTCGGGGTGCTGCGCCTCGAATAGTCTGTATGGAGCTTGAATTCCTGCCCCTCCGCATAGCGCTGCCCCTGGATCGGTTCACCGAACTGCGGCCCGACGCCGAGGAACAGCGAGATGCGCAGGTCGAGCAACTGCACCAGCGGTTCGGCGGCGTCGAAGGCGCAGGTCTCGCTGGTCCGGGCACTGGCGCCGCCCCAGGCGACGGTGGACGGGCGGCGGTTGGCATCGATCATCCCGGTCAGCAGCGCGCATTCCTCGCCGTTGAGGAAGCCGGGGGCCGATATAGGGATTGTCGATCTCGACGCCGCCGGCGAAGCGCATCGCGCGCAAGGCGGCTTCGTCGAGGCCCAGGCTGTTGATGTCGAAGGCGGCCTGGATGGTCATCGAACGTCCCTGTCGGAAGGCCGGGCATGCCGGCGGCTGACCATCGGGTAGCACGTGGTAAAGGCAGCGTTAACGCCTGTCGGCGCGGACCCGCGCGCCTCACGCCCGGCGCTGGAGACGGCCGGGGGGCTGGGCGAGGCGCTCGACGGCGAACGCCTCGTCGAAGCGCAGGCCGGCCTTGCCGTCCTTCGCCCAGGCGATCTTCGCGGCGACCATCTGGTCCTCCACAAGTTCGATCAGCACGTCGAGGCCGACCGCGTCGCCGCCGATGGCGATGCCGTCGATCATCGCGCCGCCTGCGGATATGTCGCGGATGCGCACGTCGCCCTCGTTGCGACCGACGGCGATGCGGGCGGAGCGCAGCATCTTGGTACGTGGCGCACGACTGACCTTGTGGCCGACGGGCGCGACGCGGCCACCGCCGAGCTGGGCGATCACCTCGGCGCCCGCGACGCCGCGGCCGTAGACATAGCCCTGGATGTGGCTGCAGCCGAGATCGCGGACGAGATCGATCTCGTCCTGGATCTCGACGCCCTCTGCCGTCGTCTCCATGCCGAGCGTGTCGGCGAGCGTGACGATGGCGCGGATGATCGCGGCATTGCGGTTGCCCGGCTGCGCGGCACCGCGCACGAAGCTCTGGTCGATCTTGATCTTGTCGAAGGGCGCGGTGCGCAGATAGCCGAGGCTGGAATAGCCGGTGCCGAAATCATCGAGCGCAAGGCGGACGCCGAGGCCCTTCAGCGCGCGGAACATCGTGTCGGTCGAGGTGGAGCCGTCGAGGAACACGCCTTCGGTGATCTCCAGCTCCAGCCGCTGCGGCGCGAGGCCGCTGTGCGCGAGGGCGGAGGCGACCAGCGCCGGAAAGGCGGGGTTGGCGAACTGGATGGGCGAGACGTTGACCGCGACGCGGACGTTGCCCGGCCAGCCCGCCGCCTCGTCGCAGGCGGTGCGCAGCACCCATTCGCCCATCGCTTCGATCAGGCCGCATTCCTCCGCCACCGGCACGAAGTCGGCGGGGGAGATGGTGCCGCGCGTCGGGTGATCCCAGCGCAGCAGCGCTTCATAGCCGACGATATGCGCATCGGCGGTCGACACCACCGGCTGGTAGGCGAGGGTGAAGCCGCCGTCCTGCAAGGTGGTGCGCATGTCGTCCTCCAGCGCCTTGCGGCTCTTGGCGCCGGCGAGCATCTCGTCCGAATAGAAGCGGTGGACGCCGCGGCCGTCCGCCTTGGCGGCGTAGAGCGCGAGATCGGCGTTGCGGATCAGCTCCTCGGCGTCCTCGCCGTGGTGCGGCGCGATGGCGATGCCGATCGAGCAGCCGATCGAGACGGAGACGCCGGCGATGAAATAGGGCTGCGACAGCGCGCCGATCAGTTCCTTGGCGAGCGATGCCAGCGTGTCGCGGTTGTCGAGGCCGGGGAGCAGCACCTGGAATTCGTCGCCGCCGAGGCGCCCGACGAGGCCGGCGTCGCCGACCGTGCGTTGCAGCCGCTGCGCGACCTGCTTCAGCAGCGCATCGCCCGCCTGATGGCCGAGCGTGTCGTTGACCGCCTTGAACCGGTCGAGGTCCATGAGGAACAGCGAGGCGGGGCGATAGGGGCCGGTCTGCTGCTGTTGCAGCGTCTTGTCGAGGCTGTGGCGCATGCGCTGCCGGTTGGCGAGGCCGGTGAGCCCGTCGAACAGCGCGAGGCGGGTGATCTCCGCATCCGAGCGGCGCTTTTCGGTGAGGTCGCTGCCCGAGCCGATGAAGCCCTGGAATCGGCCGAGGTCGTCGACGACCGGCCGGCCGGAGATCGACCACCAATGGTCGGGTTCGCTGTCGCCGGTCGGCTGGTCGGCGGCGCAGACCATGTAGTCGGAAAAGGAGGTGCGCGAGGACAGGTGGAAGGCGAGGGTGCGTTCGGTGCCCGGCGCGGCGCTGTCCATGCGGAAAACGTCGATCAGCGCGCGGCCGATCGGATCGCTGCCCGTCTGGCGCAGTTCGGCGGCGACCTTCGCGGAAATGTAGGAGAGGCGGCCGTGGCGATCGGCCTCCCAGAACCAGCCGGTGCCCTGGCTTTCGAATTCGGCGATCATCTTGGCGGCGAGCCGGCCTTCGCGCGCCTCGGCGGCATGGTCGTGGACGTGGCCGGCATCGATCCGCGCCAGCCGCAGCGTCGCGACGCCGAGGCAGATGAGCAGGGCCAGCGCGACGAACGAGGGAAGCGCCTGGCCGGACAGGATCGGCAGCATGGCGACGAGGCCGGCGCCGAAGCCGAGGATGGCGACGCGGACCGGATGCAGCGCCATCGCGGCGATGCCGATCGCGCCGGCGCTGGCGACGAAGCAGCCGAGTTGGACCGAGCCCATGGGCGCGCGCGTCGTGGCCCACAGCAGCGAGGACAGGCCGGCGGCGGTGCCGGCGGCGGCCAGCGCCAGGATGCGATTGCGCACGTGCGGCGGCCGTTCGCGCAACGTCTGCGCGGTGAACAGCAGGGCGGCTAGCGCCGTCGGCACCGCGGCCGCGCCGACGATCGGCGCCAGCGCGACGAAGGACAAGGCGTGCGGCGAGACGATCGTCGCGGCGACCAGCAGGATGCTGGCGATCGCCTGCGCCGCCAGAACGAACGGCCACACCGCCGCCACCGCGGCGAGCCGCACGGACTGCGTGCGCGCCTCCGCCTCGCTATGGTCGTCGCGCAATCCCAGCAGGTGCGCGAGCGATGCCGGTGGACGGCCGGTGTCCGATTGGTGGCGGGAGACGAGGTGCGGCATGGTGGAGGGCTTAGCCCGGCACTCGTTGATAAAGTTTTGCGAAAACAAGGGTGTTGCCGCCGCATTCTGAAATGCCCTGAAAAGATCCTGGGCTTCGTCCGCGCACGGCCGGCTTGGCGTGGGCGTGGCTGCGCCTTAAAGGCAGCGGCACGCAAGGAGTTCGCCCGTGTCGACCGTCACCATCCGCCCCGCCGACCTGATCGAGAGCGTCGCCGACGCACTGCAGTTCATCAGTTACTATCATCCGATGGATTACATCCGCGCGCTCGGCGAGGCGTATGACGCGGAGCAGAGCCCGGCGGCCAAGGACGCGATCGCGCAGATCCTGACCAACAGCCGCATGTGCGCCGAGGGGCATCGGCCGATCTGCCAGGATACCGGCATCGTCACCGTGTTCGTGAAATGGGGGCAGGATTGCCGGCTGGAGGGCGACCAGAGCCTGCAGGCGGTGGTCGACGAGGGCGTGCGCCGGGCCTATCTGTACCCCGACAACAAGCTGCGCGCCTCGATCCTCGCCGACCCTGCGTTCACCCGCCGCAACACCCGCGACAACACGCCGTCCGTGCTCCACGTCGAGATGGTGCCGGGAACCAAAGTGTCGGTGGATGTCGCGGCCAAGGGCGGCGGCAGCGAGAACAAGTCCAAGTTCAAGATGATGAACCCCAGCGACAGCATCGTCGACTGGGTGCTGGAGATGCTGCCGCAGATGGGCGCGGGCTGGTGCCCGCCGGGCATGCTGGGCATCGGCATCGGCGGCACCGCCGAAAAGGCGATGCTGCTCGCCAAGGAATCGCTGATGGGCGCGATCGACATGGGGCAGCTGAAGGCGCGGGGGCCGCGCAATGACCTGGAGGCGCTGCGCATCGAGCTGTTCGACAAGGTCAATGCGCTCGGCATCGGCGCGCAGGGGCTGGGTGGCCTCTCGACGATCCTCGACGTCAAGATCCTCGACTGGCCGACGCATGCCGCCTCCAAGCCCGTCGCGATGATCCCCAATTGCGCTGCCACGCGCCACGCGCACTTCACGCTCGACGGCAGCGGCCCGTCGTACCTGGAGACGCCGAACCTCGCCGACTGGCCCAAGGTCGACTGGCAGCCGGACAGCGCGGCGATCCGCGTCGACCTCGATACGCTGACGCCGGAGGTGGTAGCGACGTGGAAGCATGGCGACCGGCTGTTGCTCAACGGCAAGATGCTGACCGGCCGCGACGCCGCGCACAAGCGGATCGCCGACATGCTCGCCCGCGGCGAGACGCTGCCGGTCGAGTTCGCCGGCCGCGTGATCTACTACGTCGGCCCGGTCGATCCGGTCGGCGAGGAGGTGGTCGGCCCCGCCGGCCCGACGACGGCGACGCGGATGGACAAGTTCACGCGGATGATGCTGGAACAGGGGCTGCTCGCGATGGTCGGCAAGGCGGAGCGCGGCCCGGCGGCGACCGAGGCGATCCTCGACCATCAATCGGCCTATCTGATGGCGGTCGGCGGCGCAGCCTATCTGGTCGCGCGGGCGATCAAGGGCAGCAAGGTCGTCGGCTTCGAGGACCTGGGCATGGAGGCGATCTACGAATTCGAGGTCAGCGATTTCCCGGTGACCGTGGCGGTGGATAGCGAAGGGCAGAACGTCCACCAGCTGGCGCCGCTGGTCTGGCGCGAGAAGATCGCGCGCGAGGGGCTGCTGACGCCGGCGTAGGGGGGGCGTCGCCGGTTGAGGGAGCGGGACGCGCGGCCATTTGCGGCCGTCATTGCGAGTGCAGCGACGCAATCCAGAGTTGGATCAGGACGCCCTGGATTGCTTCGCTGCGCTCGCAATGACGGAACACCCCTCGTCATATCACCGCGCGAGGCGGCACCCCAGAAATGAGAAGAGGCTGCCGGGCGCCTCCCGGCGACCCGACAGCCCCTAAACATGGTCAGCGGCCGGAGAGCTCCAGCCCGGAAAACCATGAGGCCTCTAACAACCCTCGTGATGCCGTTGATTGGGGGAGGATACCCCCCGGCACCCATCAGCAGGCGTTAGAAGCGGGTCCCCCGAACGAACTGAACCGACCCCACTGCTGAACCATGAGACATCGGATCACCTCCTTTCGCTTGTTGATAGCCAAGTGACCGGTAGCCCGGCCACGGGTGCAATGTGCGCACGGCAGACGTGACATGCAAGACTTGTAATGCCGGACATTTTGGCCGAGCATCCCGCGCCGTCGCCGCGGGGCGGGACTCAGCCGCGACAATCCTCCGTCACCCGCTCCACCTCCGCCCAGGCGGGAACGACCAGCGTCGGCGCGCCCGGCTGCTGCACGACGAAATGGCCGCGGCTGAAGCCAATCGCATCGAGCAGGCGGTCGTACGGCGCGAGCGCCACCGCGACATAGGGCGGGGTGCCGCCGGTCGGCTGTACGGCGAGCGTGCGGGTGGTGCTGGTGGTCAGGATGGTGAGCGGTGCAGTCCCGGTGCCGGCGACCGACAGGTAAAGGCGGCGTGCGGCCGGATCGCAGCGCAGCGTCAGGCGGGCATCGCTGCCGGCGACACCGAACAGCGCGATGCTGCCGGATCCGTCGCGGCGCCAGGTCCAGTTTCCCGGCGTCAGCGGCCAGTCGCGCCAGTCGCTGCTGCGCGGTGCCGCGGTCGGCGTCGGCGGCGGTGCGGGCAGGGCCACCGGGGAGGGCACGGGGGCAGGCGGAACGCTCTGCGGCACGCAGGCGGCGACGGCGGCGAACAGCGGAGCGAGCAGAACGGGGGCGAAATTACGGCGCATGGCGCGGGCTTATGGGCGATGGGGGCAGGGGCCTCAACCCACGCAGGAATGGAACCGGCGTGGGCGCCGGGCGGTTCACCGGCATCAATCAGGAGCATCCGATGTCGACCGACCCGCAGACCCCCACCACGCAGCTGCTCGTGCAGTCCAATGTGGCCCATTCGCTGAAGGTCGAGAGTCGCGACGGCGACCAGGTGGGGTCGGTCTATGCGCTGATGGTGCACAAGGGGTCGGGTCGTACGACGCATGCGGTGCTGAGCCTTGGCGGCTTCCTGGGCATGGGCAAGAGCTTCTACCCCCTGCCGTTCGAGCTACTGCAGTTCGACCCGGTACGCGACCTGTACGTGGTGACGATCGATCGCCGCATGCTGGAGGGCGGGCCGAGCTGGGCGAACAATGCGCCGGTGTTCGACCAGGCCTATGCCGACCGCGTGGCGAGCTACTACGGCGTGGGCCGCGAGGATCTGAGCGCGGGTTGAGGCGCGGGAGCGGCCGGGGTCAACGCCCCCGGCCACCGCCCATGCGCATCTTTTGCTGCTTGCCGTAGCGAGTCTTGCGGGTGCCCGGCTTGCCTTCGTTGCTGCGGCCCATGATCGGCGCCTTCTGCTCGGCGGGCGGCAGACCCAGTTCCTCGTTTTCCAGCTGGCGGATCTCGTCGCGCAGCCGGCCGGCTTCCTCGAACTCGAGGTCGCTCGCCGCCTTGCGCATCCGCTTTTCGAGATCCTCGATATAAGCGCGCAGATTGTGCCCGACCATGTGCGGGCGATCCTCGTCGATCGGGATGGTGACCTGATCGCCCTGGCTGACATGGGCGATGATGTCGCCGATCTGGCGGCGGATCGTCTGCGGCGTGATGCCGTGTTCGGCGTTATACGCCTCCTGCTTTTCGCGGCGGCGCTGCGTCTCGTTCATCGCCCGCTCCATCGAGCCGGTGATACGGTCGGCGTAGAGGATCACGCGCCCGTCGACGTTGCGCGCGGCGCGGCCGATGGTCTGGATCAGCGAGGTTTCGGAGCGCAGGAAACCCTCCTTGTCCGCATCGAGGATCGCGACCAGCCCGCATTCGGGAATGTCGAGGCCTTCGCGCAGCAGGTTGATGCCGATCAGCACGTCGTAGACGCCGAGGCGAAGGTCGCGGATCAGCTCGATACGTTCCAGCGTCTCGACGTCGGAATGCATGTAGCGGACCTTGATCCCCGCCTCGTGCATATATTCGGTGAGGTCTTCGCTCATCCGCTTGGTGAGCGTCGTCACCAGCGTGCGATAGCCCTTGGCGGTGGTCGCCCTGCACTCCTGGATGAGGTCCTGCACCTGTTCCTCGACCGGCTTGATCTCGACCGGCGGGTCGATCAGGCCGGTGGGGCGGATAACCTGTTCGGCGAAGACGCCGCCGGTCTGCTCCATCTCCCAGCCGCCCGGCGTCGCCGAGACGCTGACCGTCTGGGGGCGCATCGCGTCCCATTCGTTGAAGCGCAGCGGACGGTTGTCGATGCACGAGGGCAGGCGGAAACCATATTCGGCGAGCGTGATCTTGCGACGATGGTCGCCGCGCGCCATCGCGCCGATCTGCGGCACCGTCTGGTGGCTTTCGTCGACGAACAATACGGCGTTTTCCGGCAGATATTCGAACAGCGTCGGCGGCGGCTCGCCGGGCAGGCGGCCGGTGAGGAAGCGGCTGTAATTCTCGATCCCCGCGCAGCTGCCGGTTGCGGCGATCATTTCGAGGTCGAAATTGGTGCGCTGTTCGAGCCGCTGCGCCTCGAGCAACTTGCCTTCGCCGACCAGTTCCTTCAGCCGCTCGGCAAGCTCGTGCTTGATCGCCTCGCCCGCCTGCTTGAGCGTCGGGCCGGGGGTGACATAGTGGCTGTTGGCGTAGATGCGCACCGAGTTGAGGCTCGCGACCTTCTTGCCGGTCAGCGGGTCGAATTCGGTGATCTCTTCGATATCGTCGCCGAAGAAGCTGATCCGCCAGGCGCTGTCCTCATAGTGCGAGGGAAAGATTTCGAGCGTGTCGCCCTTCACGCGGAAGTTGCCGCGGGCGAAGGCGGCGTCGTTGCGCTTGTATTGCAGCGCGACGAGCTTCCGCACGATCTCGCGTTGGTCGACCGTCGTGCCCTTCTTGAGGTCGAAGATCATCGCCGAATAGGTTTCGACCGAGCCGATGCCATAGAGGCACGATACCGAGGCGACGATGATGACGTCGTCGCGCTCCAGCAGCGAACGGGTGGCCGAATGGCGCATCCGGTCGATCGATTCGTTGGTCGAGGATTCCTTTTCGATATAGGTGTCGGACCGCGGCACGTACGCCTCGGGCTGATAGTAATCGTAATAGCTGACGAAATATTCGACCGCGTTTTCGGGGAAGAAGCTCTTGAACTCGCCGTAGAGCTGCGCCGCGAGGATCTTGTTGGGGGCGAGGATCAGCGCAGGCCGCTGCAATTCCTCGATGCACTTGGCCATGGTGAAGGTCTTGCCCGATCCGGTGACGCCGAGCAGCACCTGGTCCTTTTCACCCGCCCGCGCGGTCGCGACCAGTTCGCGGATCGCGGTCGGCTGATCGCCCGAGGGCTGGTATTCGCTGACCAGCTTGAACGGGCGGCCGCCCTCCACCTTGTCGGGGCGGGCGGGGCGGTGCGGGACGAAGCTTTCGCCGGTTTCCGGTTCGGCGAGGCTGGTGCGGATCTGGATGGCCATATCGGGAACGGATATGGGGGAGCGGCGCCGTATCGGCAATGAGGGGGCAATGCGGGAATGGGGCGAGCAAGCTTTGCTTTGGTTGACCCCGGGGCTCGCGCTTCATAATGCGAGCCCTTCGCAAACGATCCGAAGTCCTGCCTGCAATGACCGACCTGCGTTCCCCCAAGACGATCCCCGAAACCAAGGCCTTCGCCAACGTAAAGGTGCTGTGGGTGCGCCATTGGAACGACCGGCTGTTCAGCTTCGCGGTGGAACGCCCGGCGAGCTTCCGCTTCCGGTCCGGCGAGTTCGTGATGATCGGTCTGCCGGGGGATGGGGACGGCGCCAAGCCGATCATGCGCGCCTATTCGATCGCCAGCCCGCATTATGCCGAGGAGCTGGAGTTCCTGTCGATCAAGGTCGAGGACGGGCCGCTCACCTCCAAGCTCCAGCTGATCGAGGCGGGGGACGAGGTGTATATGGGCAAGAAGCCGACCGGTACGCTCGTCACCGACGCGCTGGTCGGCGGCAAGCGGCTGTTCTTCTTCTCGACGGGCACGGGCCTGGCGCCGTTCCTCAGCCTGGCGCGCGACCCGGACGTCTATGCGATGTTCGACCAGGTGATCCTGGTGCATTCGGTGCGGCAGGTCAGCGACCTTGCCTATCACGACGAATTGCAGGCGCGGCTGGCGGAGGATCCGCTGGTGTCCGAGGAAGCGGCGACGCAGTTCCATTACGTGCCGACGGTGACGCGCGAGCCGTTCCGCACCACCGGCCGCATCGGCGACCTGATCGAGAGCGCCGCGCTGTTCGGCGACCCGGTGCAGGGGCCGAAGAAGCTGGATCCGGAGACGGACCGGATCATGCTGTGCGGCAGCATGGCGATGATCCGCGAGACGGCGGCGATGCTGGACGGCATCGGTTTCGAGGAAGGGTCGAACGCCAAGGCCGGTACGTATGTGATCGAGCGCGCGTTCGTGGATTGATCGGGCTCGCCCCTCCCCTTCAGGGGAGGGGATGGGGGTGGGGCAGGGTCTCACCGAGCGTGTCGGTTTTTATGGACAGGCCCCACCCCAACCCCTCCCCTGAAGGGGAGGGGCTTTTGGCTCACCGCAGCGCTTTCACCTCGGGCGTGTCGAGGCAGCGTAGCATCGTTTCCCGCTCCATCGGCTGGCTCGTGTCGGGCGCGGCATAGGGCGGGACGTCGAAGGGCACGCCGATCCGTTCGGCGGTGAAGCCCTCGCCGCCACTGCACCGCATCGCCGCGGCCAGCATCTTCGGCGGCGTGTCATAGCCTTCATAGGACAGGCGGAACGTTCCCCAGTGGATCGCCATCGATCGCGCCGCGCCCAGCCGCTGGTGGATCAGCGCGGCCTCGGCCGGGCCGACATGGCTGCCCGAACTCATCTGGCCGGGCGCGAAGCGGAAGGCGCCGATCGGGATCATCGCAAAGCGGACCGGGCCGAGCCGCGCCGCCTCGGCCGGCCAGCGGCCGTCGCCGAAGCCGGTGTCGCCGGCGAAGAAGATGTTGCCGCCGGGCAGGCTCACCACGAAGCTGGACCACAGCGCGCGGTTGCGATCGGTGAACCAGCGGCTGCCCCAATGGTGGTTGCGGGTGACCGCCACCGCGACGCCCGGCCGCACGTCGACCCGCTGCCCCCAGTCGAGCGCGGTCGCCTTCGCCCCGACCTGCCCGATCACGCTGTCGTTGCCGAGGCTGGTGACGATCTGCGGCCGGTCGCGCTGCCACAGCCGTTGCAGCGCCGCCTGATCGAGATGGTCGTAATGGTTGTGGCTGACCAGCACGAGGTCGATCTTCGGCAGGTCGTCGAACGCCACGCCGGGTGCCGCCACCCGTTTCGGGCCGAAGCCGAACGGGCCGGCACGCTCCGCGTAGATCGGGTCGGTGAGGATGTTGAGGCCCTGGGTCTGGATCAGCACGCTGGCGTGGCCGATCCAAGTGACGAGCATGCGGTCGCCCTCGACGCGCGCCGGCGGTTTCGCCGGAGTGACCGGCACGCTGGTCGGCCACGCGGGGCGGCCGTCGCGGCCGGTCATCTGGCGCCAGAAGAAGCCGGCGCGGCCGCCGCGCGCGGGCAGGCGCATCGTATCCTGATCGCCATCGGGATTGAAGAAGCGGGCACCATCGTAATGGTCGCTCTCCGGCCCTTCGTAATAGAGCCGGTCGAGAAAGCGCGGGACGATCGTCAGCGCGAGGCCGATCGCCACCACCAGCACCACCACGATCCCGCCGACGATCTTCGCTGCCAGTGCCACGATTGTCCTTTGCCACGTTGATCTGGGTGAACGCCGCGACCTGCCGCGGGTTCATCCGCGATGCGACGCCGCTTGCGCTGCGGGGCGGCTCCGCTAGCATCGGATCGTCAACAGGGGGTTATATGCTGCGGATTTCACTGGCGATTGTGCTGGCCGGCACGCTGGCGGCGGCACCGGCTGCGGCGCGCAAGGTTGCGGTGGAGGAGGTGTCGCTGGAACAGGCGCAGGCGCTGATGAGCGCCGGCAAGGCGAGCAGCGCCGACCTGACCCGCGCCTATCTCGACCGGATCGCGGCGATGGATCGCAAGGGGCCGAAGCTGCGCAGCGTCATCGCGGTCAATCCCGATGCACTGGCGCAGGCCAAGGCGCTGGATGCCGAGCGCAGGGCGGGGCGGGTGCGCGGCCCGCTGCACGGCGTACCGGTGCTGATCAAGGACAATATCGAGACCGCCGATGCGATGGCGACCACGGCGGGCAGCCTGGCGCTGAAGGACAATGTCACCCGCCGCGACGCGCCGGTGGTGGCGGCGCTGCGCGCGGCGGGGGCGGTGATCCTCGGCAAGACCAACCTCAGCGAATGGGCGAACATCCGCTCGACCCATGCGATGAGCGGGTGGAGCGCGGTCGGCGGGCTGGTACGCAACCCCTATGCGCTCGATCGCACCGCCTGCGGTTCCTCGTCGGGGTCGGGCGCGGCGGTGGCGGCGAGCTTCGCGGCGGCAGCGGTTGGCACGGAGACGGACGGGTCGGTGGTCTGTCCCTCGTCGATCAACGGGCTGGTCGGGCTGAAGCCGTCGATCGGCCTCGTCAGCCGCACCCGCGTGGTGCCGATCAGCCATTCGCAGGATACGCCGGGGCCGATGGCGCGGAGCGTGCGCGACGTGGCGATCCTGTTTTCGGCGATGGTCGCGGCCGATCCGGCCGACCCGACCACGGCGGGGGCGGTGCCGCGCGATTATGCCGCCGGCCTGACGGTGAGCGCACTGTCGGGCATGCGCATCGCGGTGCTGCGGCCGGACGGGCTGTCGGCAGCGCTGGCGGCGCGATACGAGGCGGCGCTGGCGGTGCTGAAAGGGGCCGGCGCGGTGCTGGTCGACGTCAAGCCGCCCAAGCTGGAGGGGATCGGCGATGCCGAGTTCACCGTGCTCAAGACCGAGTTGAAGGCGGACCTGGAGGCGTATCTGGCGACCACGCCGCCAGCGGTGACCGCGCGGACGCTCGACCAGCTGATCGCCTTCAACCGGGCGCATGCGGCCGAGGAGATGCCGTTCTTCCAGCAGGAGATCTTCGAAGAGGCGGCGAAGACCAAGGGGCTGAACGACCCGGCCTACAAGGCGGCGCGCGCGACGTCGCTGCGGCTGGCGAGCGAAGCGATCGACGGGATGCTGCGCAGCGCCGGCGCGCAGGTGCTGGTGGAGCCGACCTATGCCGGCGCTTGGCTGAGCGATCCGGTGTATGGCGACCAGTATAACGGCCCGTCGTCGTCGGAACTGCCGGCGGTGGCGGGTTATCCCAACCTCACCGTGCCGATGGGGCTGGTGAAGGGGCTGCCGGTCGGCCTGTCGTTCATCGCGACGAAGAACGGCGAGGCGACGGTGCTGGGTGCGGGCTATGCCTATGAACAGCGGGCCAAGGCGCGGGTGGCGCCGCGCTATCTGCAACAGGCGGATGTGGGCGAGGGGCTGGAGGGGGTGCGGTGAGTCCGCGCTCGCTCTAGCGGGCAAGGGCGGTGGCCCAGCGGTGCGCGAAGCTCCGCTGCCACAGCATCAGCAGCGGCACTGCGCCGAGTTCCATCGCGAAGCCGAACAGATGCCCCGCGGACGGCACGCCGACCTGCACCAGCGAAATCAGCCGGGCAAGGCCGCCGGCGACCACCAGCGCGCCGAGTAGGCGGAAGCGGGGGCCGGTGGCCTCGATCCGCGGCACACAGCTGGCGAAGGCGATGCCGACGGCGAAGAAGATGCCCGATATGTAGCGGAAATGGCTGTCGAGATCGGTCGGGATCACCGGCGGATGGCCGAGGAAGCCCGGCCCGCGCAGCACGCTTTCGCCGCCGATGCTCAGCGGCACGAGGCAGGCCAGCGCCACCACCGCCTGCAGCAGCCGGCGTTCGGCGGCGAGAGTCACGACAGGATCTCCTTGCGGACGTGGATCGCGCGCAGGCTGACCCGCACCTCCCACATGAAGGCGGTGAGGCAGCAGATCAGGAGGCTGACGGCGACGATGAAGACGAGCGCGATCCACGTGCCGATGTGGAATTTGGCGATGTTGGCGATGAACAGCAGGGCGATGACGATGCAGGCCATCACCGCGCTGGATACCGCGAGGAACAGCGCCGCGTTGATGATCGACATGCGTTCGTCGAGCAGCTTCAATTCCCATACGTGACGCTGGCGCTCGGCCCCCTCGGCATCGGGCACCCGCTCTTCGAGCGCACGGGCGCGGTCGATGACGCGGGCGAGGCGGCCGGCGAGCACGTTGAGGATCTGGCCGATCGCCGCCAGCATGAAGACAGGCGCGAGCGACAGCTGGATCGTCTGCGCGATCGTGGAAACCTGAAGGAACACCGGCATGGCCGCCACCATAGGCCGGGCGGCATGCCGTGCGATAGGGTGCACGGCCCGCCGCAAGCCTGCACGCCTTGGTAACCGATAGCGGCTAACCCGCATGCGTGACCAAGCCGATGCTCCTCGCCGATTTCGAGCGGCTGCCGCCGGTGGCGCGCGGCAGCGTGACCGAGGGGCTGGCGGTGGCGATCGACCGGGTCGCCGAACGCGGGCCCGCCAGCCACGCCTTCCTGCGCCACGGCTGGTTCGCCGCGGCACTGGCGGCCTATGGCGGCGAGGCGCGGACGCTGCTGGTCGAAGAGGATGGCGAGCCGGTGCTGGCGCTGCCGCTGGTTGGCCTGGGGCCGCCGGTGCTGCGCATCGCCGCGGTGCCGGGCTGCTATTGGCCGTTCCGCAGCTTTCCGATCGCCGAGGATGCGGGCGAGGCGGCGGTGAAGGTGGCGCTGGCGACGCTGGCAGGCACCGCGAACGGCGTGAGGATCGGGCCGGTCTATGACGGTGACCCGGCGGCGACGGCGCTGATCGCGGCGGCGCGGGCGGCGGGTTGGGCGGTGATCGACCGCTTCATCGCCGACAGCTGGCTGCTCGACATGGCGGCCTTGCAGGCGGAAGGCGCATGGCCGCGAGGATCGACGCTGCGCAAGAACCGCTTCCACGAGAAGCATCTCGCCGCCCATGGCGAACCTGCGTGGCGCTTTGTGACGGGGGCGGACTGGCCGGCTGCGTTCGATGCGCTGGCGCAGGTCGAACAGGCGAGCTGGATCGCGGCACGGACCGACGGCTCCGATGCCAAATTCACCGCAACCGGCCATGGCGCCTTCTGGCGGGCCGCGGCGGCCGACCCGGTGGTGGCCGGCATGATGCGGGGAGCGCTGCTGACCATCGATGGCCGGCCCGCCGCCTTTTCGTTCGACCTGGACGCCGGCGACCTGACCCATGCGATCGCCAACAGCTACGACCCCGCCTACGCCAAGCATTCGCCGGGCAAGTTGCTGCATTACCGCAACCTCGTCACGGCGATAGACCGTGGCATCACCCGCGTCGACTGGGGCGCGGGCGACAGCGGCTACAAGCAGGTGATCGGCGCCGACAAGGGGCCGGCGATTCGCGACTGGCTGCTGCTGCGGCCGGGCCTGCCGGCGCTGGCCGGGCGGCTGCTGCGGACTGCGTGGCGGCGATCGGGGCACTGAGGCGCCGCTGCCGCGTTATCCCGGTCATGCACGTCTTCCTCGATTTCGAAGCCTCGTCGCTCGCCAAGAAGAGCTATCCGATCGAGGTCGCCTGGGTGTTCGAGGACGGGCGTGAAGAGAGCCACCTGATCCGGCCGCCCGCGCAATGGGACGATTGGGACGCGACGGCGGAGGCGGTGCACCATATCCCGCGCGCGACGCTGCTGGCGGAGGGCACGCCGCACGACGTGGTGGCGCAGCGAATGATCGCGGCGCTGACCGGGCACGACCTGTATGCGAGCGCGCCGTCCTGGGACGGCAAATGGTTGAGCGCGCTGCTGCGGGCGGCGAAGCTGCCGCGCCACGCGCTGCGGCTGCACGATACCGAGGAGGCGCAGCGCGGCATCGCGACGGCCATCCTGCGCGATGCGGTGCCAGCGGCCGAGCTTGGGCGGGCGGTGGCCGATGTTGTGGCGCTGGCCGAGGTGCGCGACCGCGACGTGCCGGCGCACCGCGCGCTGGCGGATGCGCGCGATGAGTGGCGGCGCTGGTGCCTGGTGAAGCGGGCGGCGGAAGAGATGGCGGGGCGCTGAGCTTCTATAGCCCTGCCTCTGGCGGTCGCAGCATGGTAGGATCCCGCCATGGCAGAGATCATCAACCTGAGACGCGCCCGAAAGGCACGTGACCGCGAGGCCGCCGGGCGGACGGCCGCCGCGAATCGCGCCAAGTTCGGCCGCACCAAGGCCGAGCGCGAGGCGGAGGCTCAGGAGGCCGCTCGCGCTGCCCGGATCGTGGATGGCGCCAAGCTGGACGACTGACCATCACAACCTGCGCTAGCGCTGGCGCACCCGCCACGCCATTACGGCTACCAACAGGGCAAGGCCGAACCAGGTCAGCGCATAGACGAGGTGCGTGTTGCGGAAGCGGACCACGGTCAGGCCGCCACGCGGCCAGCCGGTGCGGGGTTCGCTGGCATCGATGAAATAGGGTGCGATGCGGCCGAGGCGCTTCGCCGCATCGATGGCGGCGACGTCGCGCGAGTACCAGCGATCCGCGGCGGGATCGTTGTGGCGCAGGAAGCCGCCGCCGGGCTCGCTCAGCCGCAGCAGACCGCGCACGGACTGCACGCCGGGAGGGGGCGGCGCCTTGCCGCGCAAGTCCGACGGGACGAAGCCGCGATTAATCAGTATTGTGAAGCCGCGATCCGTTTCGAGCGGCGTCAGCACCCAATAGCCGCCGCCGAAGTCGGTCACCGCCTGCACATAGGTGTCGGCGCCGGACCGGTAGCGGCCGCTCGCCACCACCGGGCGGTAGAGATCGGCGCTGCCGATGGCCGGCCATCGCGCCGGTCCGGGGGCGGCGACTGGCGGGCTCGCCAGCATCGCCTCAGTATGGGCGATCAGCGCCAGCTTCCACGTCCGCCGCTGGAGCTGCCAGACGCCGAGGCCGACCAGCAGCGCGATGACGGCCAGCAGCGCACCGACCGTCAGCTTGCCGCGCATGGCGGTCACATCCCGCCCATATCTCCGGGCTGCGGCATCATGTTGAGGTTCATGTGGAACATGACCCACAAGGATCCCGCAAGGCAGATGGTGACGATGATGATCGTGAAGATCAGCGCCATCAGCGTCCAGCCGTTCTCCGACTTGGAGTTCATGTGCAGGAAGTAGATCATGTGCACGACGATCTGCACCAGCGCAAAGACCATCACGATGCCGGCGGTGACCCGCGCGTCGGCGATGACGCCGCTCATCACCAGTCCGAAGGGGATCGCGGTGAGGATCACCGACAGCACGAAGCCGATGATGTAATCCTTGCGGGTGCCATGCGCCTCGGCTGAGGAATGGCCGTGACCGTGAGCATTGTCGTGCGCATGGTCGTGGTGCGGCTGGCCCGCGACCGGGTTGTCGAGGCTCATCGCAGCACTCCCAGCAGGTAGACGAAGGTGAAGACGCCGATCCAGATCACGTCGAGGAAGTGCCAGAACAGCGACAGGCATTGCAGGCGGCGCTGGTTGGCGGCGATCAGCCCCTTGCGGCCGACCTGCACCATCAGCGTCACCAGCCAGATGATGCCGAAGGTGACGTGCAGGCCGTGCGTGCCGACGAGGGTGAAGAACGCCGACAGGAAGGCGCTGCGCTGCGGCCCGGCACCCTCGGCGATCAGTTCGGAAAATTCGTATAGCTCGATGCACAGGAAGCCGAGGCCGAACAGGCCGGTGACCGCCAGCCAGCCCTGCACGGCGCGGACCTTGCCGTCGTTCATCGCCAGCATGGCGAAGCCATAGGTGATCGACGACAGCAGCAGCATCGAGGTGTTCAGCGCCACCAGCGGCAGCTTGAAGATCTCGTGCGGCTGCGGACCGCCCGCATAGCTGCCGCCGTAGACGCCATAGCTGGCGAACAGCATGGCGAAGATCAGGCAGTCGCTCATCAGGTACAGCCAGAAGCCCAGCATGGTGCTGCCGCCGGCGTCGTGGTGATGTTCGTCCGTCTCGTAGAACACCGGTGCCTGCGCACCGGGGGGGATGGTCGCTTCGCTCATGGTCCTCAGGCCCCCCGTGCGGCGAGTTGCTGTGTGCGCAGATCCTCGGCCTCGGTCACCTCGGCCGCCGGGATATAGTAATCGCGGTCGTAGTTGAAGGTGTGGCCGATCGCGACCGCGACCAGCGCGACGAACGCCAGCACCGCCAGCCACCACATGTACCAGATCATCGCGAAGGCGAAGACGCCCGACAGCCCGGCCAGGATCAGGCCGGCACCGGTGTTGCGCGGCATGTGGATGTCGCGGAAGCCCCCGGTCGGACGCACGGCGTTGTTCGACTTCATGTCGTACCAGGCGTCGAGATCGCGGACGACCGGCGTGAAGGCGAAGTTATACGCCGGCGGCGGCGACGAGGTCGCCCATTCCAGGCTGCGGCCGTTCCACGGATCGCCGGTGAAGTCGCGCAGCTGCTCGCGGTTGCGGAAGCTGACGTAGAACTGGATCAGGAAGGCGGCGATGCCGACCGCGATCATCGCGACGCCGATGGCGGCGATGATGAACCAGATCTGCAGGCTGGGATCGTCGAAGTGACGCAGGCGCCGCGTCACGCCCATCAGGCCGAGCACGTACAGCGGCATGAAGGCGACGTAGAAGCCGATGACCCAGAACCAGAAGCTGATCGTGCCCCATTTGCGGTCGAGCTTGAAGCCGAACGCCTTCGGGAACCAATAGTTGATCCCCGCGAACATCCCGAACAGCACGCCGCCGATGATGACGTTGTGGAAGTGCGCGACCAGGAACAGCGAGTTGTGCAGCACGAAGTCGGCCGGCGGCACCGCGAGCAGCACGCCGGTCATGCCGCCGATCACGAAGGTGATCATGAACGCGATCGTCCACATCATCGGCAATTCGAAGCGGATTCGCCCCTTGTACATGGTGAACAGCCAGTTGAAGATCTTCGCGCCCGTCGGGATCGAGATGATCATCGTGGTGATGCCGAAGAACGAATTGACGCTCGCCCCCGACCCCATGGTGAAGAAGTGGTGCAGCCAGACGAGATAGGCGAGGATGGTGATGACCAGCAGCGCGTAGACCATCGACGTATAGCCGAACAGGCGCTTGCCGCAGAACGTCGAGGTGACTTCCGAAAACACGCCGAACGCCGGCAGGATCAGGATGTAGACCTCAGGATGGCCCCAGATCCAGATCATGTTGACGTACATCATGGGGTTGCCGCCCATGGTGTTGGTGAAGAAGTGCGTGCCGAAATAGCGATCGAGGCTGAGCAGCGCGAGCACCGCGGTGAGCACCGGGAACGCGGCGACGATCAGCACGTTGGTGGTCAGCGCCGACCAGGTGAAGATCGGCATCTTCATGAGGGTCATGCCCGGTGCGCGCATCTTGACGATGGTCGCGAGCAGGTTGACGCCGGATAACAAGGTGCCGACGCCCGCCACCTGTAACGCCCAGATGTAGTAATCCACGCCGACGTCGGGCGAATAGTCGAGGCCTGACAGCGGCGCCATCGCCAGCCAGCCGGTGCGCGCGAATTCGCCGACGAACAGGCTGACCATGACGATCGCCGCGCCCGCCGCGGTCATCCAGAAGCTGAAATTGTTGAGGAAGGGGAACGACACGTCGCGCGCGCCGATCTGCAGCGGCACGACATAGTTCATCAGGCCGGTGACGAAGGGCATCGCCACGAAGAAGATCATGATGACGCCGTGCGCAGTGAACACCTGGTCGTAGTGGTGCGCGGGCAGGTAGCCGTCGTTCGGGCCGAAGGCGATCGCCTGCTGGATGCGCATCATGATCGCGTCGGAGAAGCCGCGCAGCAGCATGATGATGCCGAGGATCATGTACATGATCCCGATCTTCTTGTGGTCGACGCTGGTGAACCACTCCTTCCATAAATAGCCCCAGACCTTGAAGTAGGTGAGGGCGGCGACCAGCGCGATGCCGCCCAGGGCGACGCCGGCGAAGGTCGCGATCAGGATCGGTTCGTGGATCGGGAAGCTTTCGAGCGTCAGCCGCCCGAAGATGGTCTTGAGAAGCGAATCGGACATCGTGTCGGTCCTACGAACGGGCGGTCGCGACCCGGCCGGGGAGGGCGGTCGGGTCGAGCGAGGTCATGTTGCGGTTGGCGCCCGAACCGGGTTCGGTGCTGCCTTCGGGCTTGCCGCGCGGCTGGGTCATATGCGGGCTACTGCCCTTTTCCTCCGGCTCCTTGAGGATCGCGCCCTTAGCGTCGCTGCCGCGCTGATGCGGTGTGTCGTTGACCGCCGATCCATGGCCGCCGCCGGCGTGCATGTCCTTCATCATCGTCGCTTGCATGCAGGTCTCGCCGGGCTTGGTGCACATGCCGAGGATGCGGTCGAAGAGCTGCGGGGCGGCGCCGGCATAACGTGCGGGCGGCACGTTCTCGCTGGGGCGTTCGAGCTGGTTGTAGGCGGCAAGATCGAGCCGCTGTCCGGCTGCACGGGCCTTGTTCACCCAGCCTGCGAAGCCGGCATCGTCGGTCGCGGTGACGACGAAGTCCATCTCCGAGAAGCCGGCGCCGCTGTAATTGGCGGAAAAGCCGTTGAACCGGCCGGGCTTGTTGAGCACCGCGTGCAGCCGCGTCTCCATGCCCGGCATGGTGTAGATCATGCCCGCCATGGTCGGCACGTAGAAGGTGTTCATCACCGACGACGAGGTGAGGCGGAAGCGGACCTGGCGGTTGACCGGCAGGACCAGCTCGTTGACCGTCGCCACGCCCTGTTCGGGGTAGATGAACAGCCACTTCCAGTCGAGCGACACCACCTGGATCTCCAGCGGCTTGTCGGTCTTGGCGAGCGGCTGCCCCTTGGCAAGGCGCGCGAGCGGGCGATACGGATCGAGCGCGTGGGTGCTGATCCAGGTCAGCGCGCCCAGCGCGATGATGATCATCAGCGGCGCTGCCCAGATGACGAGTTCGAGCCCCGTCGAATGGTCCCAGTCGGGAGCATATTCCGCATCCTCGTTGGTGTGGCGGTATTTCCACGCGAACAGGATGGTGAGCGCGATGACGGGGATGATGATGAGCAGCATCAGCCCGGTCGACCACAGGATGAGGTGCGCCTGCTGGCGCGCGACATCGCCGGTAGGGTTCATGACCACCCAGTCGCAGCCGCCGAGCAGGAGCGGGGCGGCGAGCGCAAGGGCGGCGGCGCATGCGGAGCGGGCGCGGGGGAACGGAAGGGTTCGCATCGTCATCTCCGCTACGCCTGGCAAGTGGCCGGCGGAATAGGACATTTTGTCCTATCGAGCCGTAACATGGCTTGCGGTACACGAAGCCGCTTGCGCTGCACCCGAACGGGCAGGACATGCGTTTGTGACCGGTGGCTCCAGGGCCGCGAGACGACAGGACTGTGATACATGTCAGTGGCTTCCGCCCATTCAGCGCCGCTCGAACGCGATGCACGTGCCGTCAACACCCGGGGCGACCATGAGGTCCGTCCGGGCGAGATCGCGATCGGGGTCATCATCGGCAGGACGTCGGAATTCTTCGACTTCTTCTGCTATGCCATCGCCTCCGTCATCGTCTTTCCGGCGCTGGTCTTCCCTTATGTCGATCGGCTGACGGGCACGCTCTGGTCGTTCGCCCTGTTTCCGCTCGCCTTCATCGCGCGGCCGATCGGCACGCAGATCTTCATGTGGGTGGATCGCGAATACGGCCGCGGCACCAAGCTGACGATCGCGCTGTTCCTGCTCGGCACCTCCACCGTGTCGCTCGCCTTCCTGCCCGGCTATGCCGAGGTCGGCATGGCTTCGGCCTTCCTGCTCGCCGCCTTCCGCATCGGTCAGGGCCTTGCCCTCGGCGGCGCCTGGGATGGCCTGGCCTCGCTGCTGGCGCTCAACGCGCCGCCGGAGAAGCGTGGCTGGTATGCCATGGTGCCGCAGCTCGGCGCGCCGCTCGGCCTGATCGTCGCCAGCGCGCTGTTCGCCTTCCTGCTCGCCAACATGGAGGCGGTGGACTTCCTGTCGTGGGGCTGGCGCTATCCCTTCTTCGTTGCCTTCGCGCTCAACGTGGTGGCGCTGTTCGCCCGCCTGCGCATCGTGGTGACGCCGGAATATACCGAGCTGTTCAAGAGCCGCGAGCTGACGCCCAGCCGCGTCACCGCGACGGTGAAGGCGCAGTGGCGCAACATCGTCATCGGCGCCTTCGCTCCGCTCGCGAGCTTCGCGCTGTTCCACATGGTGACGGTGTTCCCGCTCTCCTGGGTCGCGCTGTTCACCAGGGAGGATATCGCCCGCTTCCTCGGCATCGAAATCATCGGCGCCTTCTTCGGTCTGGGCTCGGTCGTCATCTCGGGTCTGCTCGCCGACCGGATCGGGCGGCGTTCGGTGCTCGGCTATACGGCGGTCGGCATCGCGGTGTTCAGCGGCTTCGCGCCGCAGCTGCTGGCGGTCGGCGATGCGGGCGAGCTCGCCTTCATGATCGGCGGCTTCGTGCTGCTCGGCCTGTCGTTCGGCCAGTCGTCGGGCGCGGTGACCAACAATTTCCCCAAGCGGGCGCGCTATACCGGTGCGGCGCTGACGTCGGACCTCGCCTGGCTGTTCGGTGCCGGTTTCGCGCCGCTCGCCGCGCTGGTGCTGGCGAGCCAGTTCGGGCTGCTCGCGGCGGGTGGGTATCTGCTGTCGGGCGCGGTGGCGACGCTGGTCGCGCTGGGGCTGAACAAGGAACTGGCGCGCCGCCTCGATTGAGGCGGGAGCGTCTCGCGCAGGGAGTCGCGCGTCAAATCTGATTCGTTCGCCCTGAGCCTGCCCTTCGACAGGCTCAGGGCGAACGGAAAGTTGGCGAGCCGGGTGCGCCGAATGTTTTAGTCGCCGCCGAAGCCGCCGCCCGCTCCCCCGAAACCGCCACCACCGCCGCCCCGCATGCCGCGGCCGCCGCCGCGATGGCCACCGCCGCCCGGGTCGCCCTTGCCGCGGTGCTGCGGGCCTTCCATCCGGCCGCTGACGTGGGGCAGTTCGTCCCAGGTGAGCTTGCCGTCCTTCTTTTTGTCGAGCGCATCGAAGCGCTTGTCGGCGGCGTCGGCGAATTCGCGGGCATCGATACCGCGGTTGAAGTTGCGGTCGGCCGAGGTCACCGGCTCGGGCAGGTCGAAATAGCTGAAGCGCGCCGCGCCCAGGCGACGCGAATCATAGGCGGGCGCTTTCGATTCGCCTTCCGATCCCGCCATGCTCGCGCTGATCCCCGGCCCTTCGTTGGAGCGGACCTCAGGGGCGAGCGTGTTTTTGTAATAGTCGATGTCGTCGGGATCGATCTCGCCGTCATGCTTGCGGTCGAGGATCGCGAAGAAGCGGGCGGCGTCAGCGCGGAATTCGGCGGCGGTGACGATGCCGTCGCCATTGGCGTCCACCGCGGTGAACCAGGCCCGCTCCGGATCGGGTGCGGTGTCGGTCGCGCGGAACGGCTGGCCCATCGGACTGATGAAGACGCGGCGATGGGCCTGGGCGGATACACCGGCGGCGGTGCAGCCGAGGGCGGTGGCGAGAAGGATGGCGATGGTACGGTTCATAGCAAGCGGCTCCCCGATGGTGGCGGCACCGAACCAGCCCAATGTTGCCGGCGAATGTCAGCCGCGCACATGGTCGCGGTGACCGGGCGAGCCTGCGCTGATATCCTGCGGCAACAAATCGCAGGCATGAGGGCAGCATGATGAGCCAACAGCATGACAGGGGTGGTTCGGGGGCGGGCCATCCGGGTGACGATCCCGCCGCGGTCCTGGTGGTCGACGATGATCGCGATATCCGCAGCCTGCTGACCCAGAGCCTCGGCGCGCGCGGCTACCGCGTCCATGCCGCCGCCAACACGCGCGAGATGGATGCGGTGCTGGAGCGCGAACGGATCGATGCGGTGCTGCTCGACGTGATGATGCCGGGCGAGGACGGCATCTCCGCCTGCCGTCGCATCACCCGCGATGGTGGGCCGGCGGTCATCATGCTGAGCGCGCTGGGCGAGGAGCGCGACCGTATCGTCGGGCTGGAGATCGGCGCGAGCCATTACCTGCCCAAGCCGTGCAGCGCGCGCGAGGTGCTGGCGACGCTGCGGGCGGCGCTGCGCAGCCGGCAGCAGGCGGAACCCGCCGACCGATCCCGCCTGACCTTCGACGGGTGGACGATGGACCTGCTGGCGCACGAACTGTTCGATGCGCAGGGCGTGCTCGTCGGCCTGACCGATGGCGAATTCGCGCTGCTGCGCGTCTTTGCCGAGCGGCCGCGCCGCGTGCTGACCCGCGAATGGCTGCTGGAGGCGGCACGCGGCCCCAATTCCGATGCCTTCGACCGGGCGATCGACGTGCAGATCAGCCGGCTGCGCCGCAAGCTGCGCAGCGGCGGCGACGAGATCATCCGCACCATCCGCAACGAAGGCTATCTGTTCGTGCCGCAGGTCAGCCGCCTGTGAGCATGGCGCGTCGCTGGAAGGCGGGGCTGGCGTGGGTGCGCAAGTCGCTGTTCTGGCGTATATTCCTGCTGATGTTGCTGAGCGTCGCCAGCGTGCAGGCGCTGAACGTCGCGCTGGTGGTGTTCATCACCCCGCCGACGCCGCGCATCTATTCCGCGCCGCAGGTCGCCGCCGCCCTGCGCTCAGGCCGCGATGCGACGGGCGAGCTGCTGCTGGCACGCGACCCCGAAAATCCCGAGCCGTTCGACGAGCGCGGCACGCGGATCGGCGGGATCATCGCCGGCCTGCTGGGCGTGCCGGCCGAGCGGGTGCGGGTGCATTTCGGCGGGCCGCCGCCGATGTTCTTCGGCCCGATGCCGCATCGCCCCGGCATGCCGCAGCCGCCGCGATCGCCCGATGCGCGCAACCAGATCCTGTTCGGCCATTTCGCCGTGTCGGTGCAGCAGACGGACGGCAGCTGGCTGACCGCACGCGCGGCGCGGACCGGGTTCGAAAGCTGGCGGTGGCGTGCCTTCCTGTGGCTGCTGGCGGCGATGGTGGCGCTGGCGCCCTTCGCCTGGCTGCTGGCGCGCCGGCTGACCAAGCCGATCGCCGCCTTCGGTGCGGCGGCGGAACGGCTGGGGCGCGATCCGCGGGCGGCGCCCGTGCCGCTCGGCGGCCCGGCGGAGATCGCGGACGCGGCCGCGGCGTTCAACCGCATGCAGGCGCGGCTCAACCGCTATGTCGAGGACCGCACGACGATGATCGCGGCGATCGCGCACGACCTGCGCACGCCGCTGATGCGGCTGGGGCTGCGGCTGGAACAGGCGCCCGAGCCGCTGCGGCGCACCGCGGAGGCCGATATCCATGACATGCAGGCGATGATCCAGGCGGCGCTCGCCTTCTTCCGCGATGCGACGCAAGGCGGCGAGCGGCGGCGGCTGGACCTGCGCTCGCTGGTGGAAAGCGTGACCGACGATCTGGAGGATCGGGGCGAGGCGGTGATGCTGCACGATGGCGATCCGCTGGTGATCGAGGGCGATCCGGTGGGATTGAAGGCGCTGGTCGCCAATCTGGTCGGCAATGCGCTGAAATATGCGGGCGATGCCGAGGTGTCGTTGGAGCGGACGGATGGCCATGCGGTGATCGTGGTGCGCGATCACGGGCCGGGCATCGACCCCGACGACCTCGACCATCTGTTCGAACCCTTCTTCCGCGGCGAGCGCTCGCGCAATCGCGACACCGGCGGCATCGGATTGGGGCTGAGCAGCGTGCGCGGGGTCGCGCGGGCGCATGGCGGCGATGCGACGATCGCCAACCATCCGGCCGGTGGCGCGATCGCTCGGGTGGTGCTGCCGGTTTAGAGGATGGGTCTGTCGACGCGGCTCACTGAATCTCCGTTTGCCCTGATCCCGTGAAGGGCATGAGACTCACCTGTGCTTCGACAGGCTCAGCACGAACGGTTTCCGTGGCGTCAGCAGGCGATGCGGTTTCTGTGGTGTCAGCAGGCGATGCGGTTTCCGTGGCGTCAGCAGGCGATGCGGTTTCTGTGGTGTCATCAGGCGATGCGGTTTCCGTGGTGTCGTCAGGCGATGCGGTTTCCGGGGTGTCATCAGGCGATGCGGTTTGCGTGGTGTCATCAGGCAATGGCAGGTGCAGCGGTGTCCGATCAGCCCAGCCGGTCGGCGATGATCCACTGGCGGCTGATCGCGGTGCGCATCAGTTGCAGGCCGCAGCAGCGGCAGCGCGCGCGGCGGACGCCGGCGTCCTCCGTCTGTTTGCGCGTCGGGCGGTGGCCGATGGCGATGCAGGTCGTGATCGATCGTGATGCGGCACTGGGATGGACGGATGGCGCTGGCATGACGGGCGGGACCTCTTTCGGCCCCGCCATGCGACCGGCAGATTGCGCCGGAATGTCGCGCCGGACATATGGCGGCAACATGAATATGTGATAGGATCGCGGATCGGCGGCGTTCTCTCCCATACTGGCTCCGCCGATATCCGGGCGCTCCCCGGTGCCCGACGGTCGAGCTACGGGATCGCACGCGATCTCGTAGCTCGGCTCAGTCCGGCAGGTCGATCGGTTCGACGCCCAGCACCTCGATCGCATCATCGCGCCCGTTGAACGGCAGCAGATCGCCCGGCTCCGCACCGATCAGGGCATGGGCGAGCGGCGCGCCATAGGCCAGCCGATCGGCGTGCGGATCCGCTTCGTCGTCGCCGACGATGGCGATCGTGCGGGTGCGATTGCCGAGGCGAATCGTGACGCGCGTGCCGAAGCCGGCGCTGCCGTCGGCGGGAGCGGGGGTCGGGATCGCGGTCGCGCGGCGGGTCTGCCAATAGCGCAGGTCGCGGCGCAGGGGCTCTGCGTCTTCCGGTCCCGCCGCCGCGATCACATGCTCGATCGCCGTGATGCGCGCGTCGATCAGCGCCTTGCCGGCGCGCGTCACCAGGTTGGGGCCGGCGGGGATCGGCAGTTCGAACTTGGGTTCCAGATGCTCCTCGTCGCTCTCGCGGCGGAATGCGACACTCATCGGTAAACCTCTCTCACCCTGTCCTGCGGCCTGTCCCATCCTCGGACAGGTGCGGCTTAACCACCTTTGCCGCTGGTCCCAATCGTAAACAAAGCGTTAACTCGGCCATGATGACCAGACGCCTCGTCCTGACCAACGAATCCGCCGGCCACCCGTTTCGACGGTCGCTGCCGCCCCCGGTGCTGCCCGATGTGCGCAAGCGCGACGACGAGGACTGGAAGCTGTTCCTGCTCAGCTTCGCGGCCTTCTTCACCTGCTTCTACACGTTCCTGCTCTGACGGGCGTGCCGACCCGCCCGGCATTCAGTCGCAGGCGAGGTGGAGTTTCTGCGCGATCCAGGCGGAGATCAGGCACATGCCCGCCACCACCAGCAGCATGTCGACGGGGCGCACCCCCAGCATGTTGATGCCGAGCACGGCGACCGAGCCGAGGGTCATCGCTCCAGAGTTGACGACATTGTTGGCAGCCACGGTGCGCGCGGTCTGATCCTTTTCCACCGTGGTGGTGAGGAAGGCGTAGAGCGGTACCACGAACATGCCACCGGTGGTCGCGATGGCGAGCAGGCTGAGCATGATCGGAATGGCGCGCGGTTGCGCGACGAACTGGCTCCAGTCGTAATAATGGCCCGGCGCGGCCGGCGTCCAGGTGCGGCACAGCAGCGAGAAGATCACCACGAACACGCCCATCGCGATCACCGATACCGGGGAATAGCGGGCGCTGATCTTACCCTTCAGCATGGTGTTGATGACCACCGAGCCGATCGCGACGCCGACCGAGAAGACGGCGATGGCGCCGCTCGCGACGCGTTCGTCGGCGGTCAGCACGTTCTTCACCAGGGGCGGGAAGACGATGATGAGCACCGCGCCGATCGTCCAGAAGAAGCTGATCGCGCAGATCGCCAGGAACAGCCGCGGGATGTGCATGGTCGCGCTGATCAGCCGCCACGAGGCGGTAAAGGGATTGTAGTTGAGCTTCAGCCGCGGCCCCTCGCGCGGAGCCGGCGGCACCTGCCGCGCGCAGATCCAGCCGATCGCGGCGACGACCAGCACCAGGATCGCGGCCCCCTCGATCGGAATCCATCCCGCCATGATCGTGCCCAGCAGGATGGCGAGATAGGTGCCCGCCTCCACCAGCCCGGTGCCGCCCAGCACGTCGCAGGGTTTGAGATGCTGCGGCAGGATCGCGTATTTGATCGGCCCGAAGAAGGTCGAGTGCACGCCGAGGAACAGCACCGCGCCCAGCATCAGCCCGACGCCGAGATGTGGCTGGCCGGCGCGCGCGACCATCAGCCCGGCCGCGCCGAGCAGCATGATGCCGATCTCCGCCGTCTTGACGATGCGGATGATGCGCGCCTTGTCGTGGCTGTCGGCGAGCTGGCCGGCGAGCGCCGAGAGGAGGAAGAAGGGCAGGATGGCGATGCCGGTCGCCAGCGCGTTGAAATTCGCCTCCATGTGCGGGTCGTTGAAGATCGCATAGGTCGCGAACAGCACCATCGACGTCTTGAACAGATTGTCGTTGAACGCGCCCAGGAACTGCGTGGTGAAAAGGGGCAGGAAGCGGCGCTGCTTCAGCAACCCCATGGCATTCAACATGGCAGACGTCGGCCTTCGATCGTGGCGAAACTGCGGCGGGCATAGCGGAGTGCAGGGGCATCGCCAACGGGGTAGCGAAGAAGCGCGCGGCGACCGGGGCTTACGTCGGCGCGCGGGGCGCGGTAGGAGAGCGGGGATGCTGACCTTGCCCAACCTTTTGACGCTGTCGCGTATCGTCGCGGTGCCGCTGCTCGTCGCGCTGCTGTGGTGGCCGCGGTGGGAGGCGGGCTTCGGCATCGCCTTCGCGCTCTACTGCCTGATGGGCATCACCGATTATTTCGACGGCTATCTGGCGCGCGCGCAGGGTGCCGTCTCGAAGTTGGGCGTGTTCCTCGATCCGATCGCCGACAAGATCATGGTCGCCGCCGTGATCCTGATGCTGGTCGGCACGCGACACGACGACATGGCGCTCATCACCGGCGTTCACCTGATCGCCGCGCTCATCATCCTGTTGCGCGAGATCGCGGTGTCGGGCCTGCGCGAATTCCTTGCCGGACTGCAGGTGTCACTGCCGGTGTCGAAGCTCGCCAAGTGGAAGACGACGCTGCAACTCGTCGCGTTCGGCGCGCTGATCCTGGCGGGCGCGCTGCCGGCGGAGGTGTGGATCAAGGTGACGGGCCTTGCCTGCCTGTGGGGGGCGGCGGCGCTGACGCTGGTGACGGGCTGGGATTACCTGCGCGTCGGCCTGAAGCACATGGATTGAGGCGGATGGGAATCGACCTGCTCTATTTCGCCTGGGTGCGCGAGCGCATGGGCCGCGGCGGCGAGGTGGTGACGCCGCCTGCCGAGGTGACGAGCGTCGCGGCGCTGGTCGACTGGCTCGCCGCGCGGGATGCGGCGAGCGCCGAAGCGCTGGCCGATCGTGGACGGTTGCGCGCCGCGGTCGATCAGGCGTTCGTGCCGATGGACGCCAGCATCGTCGGTGCCCGCGAGGTCGCACTGTTCCCCCCGGTGACCGGGGGATGATCCGCATCGCCGTCGGGCCGGAGCCGATCGATATCGCCGGAGAGATTGCGCGCGCCGAAGCGGCGGACGGCTCGGGCGCGGTCGCCACCTTTACGGGGCTGGTCCGCGCCGATGCCGACGCGGCGGGCGGCGTCGCCGTGCTCGAACTCGAACATTATCCCGGCGCGACCGAGGCGGCGCTGACCCGCGTCGCCGAAGAGGCGGTGGCACGCTGGTCGCTGGAGGGCGCGACGATCGTCCACCGCGTCGGGCCGATGCGGCCGGGCGAACGGATCGTCTTCGTCGCGGCGGCGGCGGCGCATCGCGCCGCGGCGCTGGAGGCGTGCGCCTATCTGATCGACCGGCTGAAGACCGACGCGCCGTTCTGGAAGCGCGAGACGCGCGGCGACGAGACGCGCTGGGTGGAGGCGCGCGACAGCGACGCCGATGCGGCGGCGCGCTGGGGGCGATAGCGGTGGCCGTCCGATGTGGGGCGACGCGTTAGGGCCGACTCTTCTTGCCCTCTGTATCGGCTGAGACATTCTGGCGTTGATCCACGCTCACCTGTGCTTCGACAGGCTCAGCACGAACGGTTTGGTGTCACCTCATCATGCTCTCGCCGGGCCGGTGAAGGAGAGAGCCCGTAATGAATCGTCAGGGGACAGGGTTGGCCTAACGCGGCAGCGTGGGCACCAGCACGCCGTTCACCACGTGGATCACGCCGTTGACCTGCGCGACGTCCGCTGCCTCGACATAGCTGCGGTTGCCGGTCGCGCTGGTCAGCGTGATGACGTTCCCCGTCATAGTCGCGGTGAGCGGCTGGCCGCCCAGCGTCGTCAGCACGGTGCGGCCGCCGCCTGCCCGGATGCGCTGCGTCAATTGTTCGGTCGTCACCGTGCCCGGCACGACATGGTAGCGCATCAGCGCAACGAGCGCGGCGCGGTTTTCCGGCGCGAGCAGGTCGTTGGCGATGCCGGGTGCGAGGCGGGTGAAGGCCGCGTCGGTCGGCGCGAACAGCGTGTAGGGGCCGGGGCCGGCGAGCAGCGGGTCGAGTTCGGCGGTGCGCAGCTCGTTCGCCAGCGTGTGGAAGCCCGGCGTCGCGGCGATCGAGGCGGCGATGGTCGCTTCCGATCCGATGAGCGACGGGTCGACCGGCACAGGGGCGGCGCTGACCACCGGCGGCGGCGTGACGACGGGGGTGGCCGCCGGTGGAACGCAGCCGGCCAGCAGGGCGCTGAGCAACGGCGCGGCACGGCGCAGCCTTTTGCGGATCGTCTGGGTCATGTCGCGGCCTCCTTGCATCAGCGCGCCTCGGCCAGAGCTTCGGCGAGCAGCTGGAAATCCTTTTCGCGGGGAGACGCCCGCCGCCACACCAATGCGATGCGCCGCACCGCATTGTCGGCGTCGAGCGGCCGGGCGACGATGTCGGTATGGTCGAGGATGCCGGCCTTCAGCGCCATCTCAGGCAGCATGGTGAGGCCAAGGCCGTTGTCGACCATCTGCACGATGGTGTGCAGCGACGTGCCGAGCATCGTCGCCTCGGCGCGCAGTTCCGGCCGGTTGCAGGCGGACAGCGCATGGTCCTTCAGGCAATGGCCGTCCTCGAGCAGCAGCAGCCGCGTTTCGTCGATCAAGGCGGCGGGGACCGTCGGCGGGTCGCTCGGCATGTCCTGCGGCAGATAGGCCACGAACAGGCGATCGTCGAACAAGGTCTGCACCGCCACCTCGCCGCAGGCGAACGGCAGGGCGAGCAGCACGCAGTCGGTACGGCCGTTGTGCAGCCCTTCGCAGGCGGCGCCCGACGGCTCCTCGCGCAGGAACAGCTTGAGATCGGGGTAGTCGCGCCGCAGCCGGGGCAGGATGTGGGGCAGCATGAACGGGGCGATGGTCGGGATGACGCTCATCCGCATGTCGCCCGACAGCGGCCGGCCGGCGGCGCGGGCGATATCGCCCAGCTCCTCCGCCTCGCGCAGCACGCGGCGCGCCTTGTCGGCGATGCGGTCGCCCAGCGGCGTGAAGCGGACGACGCGGCGGGTGCGTTCGACCAGGGTGACGCCGATCAGCGTTTCGAGTTCGCGCAAGCCCGCCGACAGCGTCGACTGGGTGACGAAGCACGCCTCTGCGGCGCGGCCGAAATGGCCGGCATCCTTTAGCGCGACGAGATATTGCAGCTGCTTGAGCGTAGGGAGGTAGGTCGCCGCCATGGCCGGCGAGATAGAGGGGCGGGGCAGGGGATGCCACCCCCTAAGTCCGCCCTGGCCTTGGCAATCCTCCCCGGCACGGGGAGGGGGACCGCCGCGTAGCGGTGGTGGAGGGGGCTCGCCCCGCAGGGTGTCGCATGAGGAAGCCCCCCTCCGTCAGCGCTGACGCGCTGCCACCTCCCCGTGCCGGGGAGGATTCACTATTCCACCCCGGAACGGGAAGGGGGACCAGCGAAGCTGGTGGAGGGGCAGCCACAAGCGACGTCCGGTGGGGCTGCGCCTTTACCACCCGGCTGCGCCGGGCGGTCCCCCTCCCCTGCGCAGCAGGGGGGGATTTGGGGTGCTATTCCGCGGCCTGTTCCCAGTCGTGGGTCTCTTCCGCGGGCAGGCGGATGAGGTGGTCGAAGGCCGCGAGCGCCGCCTTCGAGCCTTCGCCCATGGCGATGACGATCTGCTTGAACGGCACCGTCGTCGCATCGCCGGCGGCGAAGATGCCGGCGCGCGAGGTGTGGCCGCGATGGTCCACCTCGATCTCGCCGCGCGGGCTCAGCGCCACCGTGCCGGCCAGCCATTCGGTGTTCGGCACCAGTCCGATCTGCACGAACACGCCCTCCAGCTCGACGCGATGCAGCGTGTCGTGGTTGCGGTCGCGATAGGAGAGGGCGGTCACCCGCTCGCCGTCGCCATGCACCTCGGTGGTGAGCGCCGAGGCGATGATCCGCACGTTGGGCAGGCTGGCGAGCTTGCGCTGGAGCACCGCGTCGGCGCGCAGCTCCGTGTCATATTCGATCAGCGTCACATGCGCGACGATGCCGGCGAGGTCGATCGCCGCCTCGACACCCGAATTGCCGCCGCCGATCACCGCGACGCGCTTGCCCTTGAACAAAGGACCGTCGCAATGCGGGCAATAGGCGACGCCCTTGTTGCGATAGGCGTCCTCGCCCGGCACGTTCATCGTCCGCCAGCGCGCGCCGGTCGACAGGATGACCGTGCGCGCCTTCAGCGACGCGCCGTTCTCCAGCGCCACCTCGTGCAGGCCGCCCTCGGCGGAGGCTGGAACCAGTCGCTCGGCGCGCTGCAAATTCATGATGTCGACGTCATATTCGCGGACGTGCCGTTCGAGATCGGCGGCGAGCTTCGGCCCTTCGGTGTGCGGGACGGACACGAAATTCTCGATGGCCATGGTGTCGAGCACCTGCCCGCCGAACCGCTCTGCGGCGATGCCGGTGCGGATGCCCTTGCGTGCGGTGTAGATCGCGGCGGCGGCGCCGGCGGGTCCGCCGCCGACGACGAGCACGTCGAATGCATCCTTGGCGGCGATCTTCTCCGCAGCGCGCGCACCCGCGCCGGTGTCGAGCTTGGCGACGATCTGTTCGAGTTCCATGCGGCCCTGGCCGAAGGGTTCGCCGTTGAGGAAGACGGTCGGCACCGCCATCACCTTGCGGCTGGCGACCTCCTCTTGGAACAGCGCGCCGTCGATCGCGGTATGGGTGACGCGCGGGTTGAGCACCGCCATCAGGTTGAGCGCCTGCACCACGTCGGGGCAGTTGGCGCACGACAGCGAGAAATAGGTTTCGAAGTGGAAGTCGCCGTCCAGCGCCTCGACCTGCGCGATCAAGTCCTGCGCGGCCTTCGACGGATGGCCGCCGACCTGCAGCAATGCGAGCACCAGGCTGGTGAATTCATGGCCCATCGGCAGGCCGGCGAAGCGCACGCCGATATCCGTGCCGGTGCGGCGGATCAGGAAGCTGGGCTTGCGCGCATCGTCGCCGGCGGCGACGGTGATCTGGTCGGACAGCGCGGCGATCTCGTCGATCAGCTCGCGCATCTGGCGCGACTTGGCGTCGTCACCCAGGCTGGCGACCAGTTCGATCGGCTGCCGGATGTTGACCAGATAGGCCTTCAGCTGCTGCGTCAGAGTGGCGTCGAGCATGGGTACTCCAGGAACAGGTAAAAGGGGAGGGCCGCCGCCCCAGAGCTACGAGGGGCGGCGGCGCGGGTCGTCAGATCTTGCCGACGAGGTCCAGGCTGGGGGCGAGCGTCTCTTCGCCCTCTTCCCACTTGGCCGGGCAGACCTCGCCCGGATGCGCGGCGATATACTGCGCCGCCTTGATCTTGCGCAGCAGTTCGGCGGCATTGCGGCCGACGCCTTCCGAGGTGACTTCGATCAGCTGGATCGTGCCTTCGGGATCGATCACGAAGGTGCCGCGATCGGCCAGGCCCTGGCCTTCGCGCAGGATCTCGAAATTGTTGCTGATCGTGTGGTTCTGGTCGCCGAGCATGTAGTAGTTGATCTTGCCGATCGCCGGCGAGCTGTCATGCCAAGCCTTGTGGCTGAAGTGGGTGTCGGTCGACACGCTGTACACCTCGACGCCCATCTTCTGGAGCGTCGGATAGACGTCGGCGAGGTCTTCGAGCTCGGTCGGGCAGACGAAGGTGAAGTCGGCCGGGTAGAAGAAGAACACCGCCCACTTGCCGAGCACGTCCGCGTCGCTGACGCTGACGAACTTGCCCTGCTTGTAGGCCTGGGTGGTGAAGGGCTTCAGCTTGCTGCCGATGAGGGCCATGAGGAGGTCTCCGGTTGAATGGTGTGGGCCGGATATAGGCGCTCATGCCGCAGTGCAAAATTAATCTGTTTGCGCTGCGTGATCGGGTGAGCCGATCAGAAACCAAAATGGGCGATGACAGGCGTTTATCGCTGGTTTCTCCAACCGATCGTCATCTCGCGAACGCAGCATAGATCGACCATGCGCTGGTCAGCGTCAGCAGCACGCCGACCAGCGCCATCAGCTGCCGGGTCGGCACTCGCTTCGCCAGCAGACCGCCGAGCGGGGCGGCGACGACGCCGCCGATCAGGATGCCGAGCGTGTGCAACGTGAACGCCGACCAGCCGAGCGCGATGAAGAAGGTGACGGATGCGGTCGCGGTCAGGAAGAATTCGGCGGTGTTGACGGTGCCGATCGTGTGGCGCGGCGTCGCGCCCTGGATGAGCAGGTTGGACGTCACCACCGGCCCCCATCCGCCGCCGCCCGCCGCATCCAGGAAGCCGCCGACGAGGCCGAGCGGGGCGATGACGCGCGGCTTGCGCGGTTCGATCCGCCCCCTGATCGCCCGTAGCAGCAGGTAGAGGCCGATGCAGGCGAGATAGATCATCACGAACGGCCGCGCGATCGAGGCGTCGACGGTGCTGAGGATCGTCGCGCCGAGGATCGCGCCGATCATGCCGGGAATCACCAGCCGGCGGAACAGCTTCCAATCGACATTGCGATGGACGACGTGGCTGATGCCGGAGGCGGCGGTGGTGAACGTCTCGACGGCATGCACGCTGGCGGAGGCGACCGCCGGGGGCACGCCCATGAACGTCACCAGCAGCGTCGAATTGATGACGCCGAACGCCATGCCCAGCGCCCCGTCCACCACCTGTGCGGCAAAGCCAATCGCGATGAACGGCAGCACTTCGGTCCAGTCGATGGCGGTGAGGAAATCGGGCATGGACAACAACAACTCCGAAGCTACGCGAGGCGACCATCGTGCATCCTCGCGGCAATTCCTACAACAAAGCTGGAATTTGCCGCGGCCAAGCGACCGCGCGGGCGGCATGGAAATCGGCGGAACGAGCGACTACATCCAAGGCCAAGGGCCAGTCGGCCGAAGGGGACGTGACGGATGCTGGGACGGTTGGCCGCCTATCTGGATTCGATCAGGGCGCGCGATCCGGCGCCGCATTCGCGTGCCGAAATCCTGCTCTACCCCGGCGTCTGGGCGCTGGGCCTGCACCGCGTGGCGCATTGGCTCTACCGTTATCGGCTGTTCTTCCTGGCGCGGCTGGTCAATCATATCGCCCGCGCCTGGACCGCGATCGATATCCACCCGGGCGCGAAGATCGGGCGCAACTTCTTCATCGACCACGGTTTCGTCGTGATCGGCGAAACCGCCGAGATCGGCGACGACGTGACCATCTACCAATGCGTGACGCTGGGCGGCACCAGCCCCGACAATGGCGTCGCGGGCAAGCGCCATCCGACGCTGGCCGATGGCGTCATCATCGGTTCCGGCGCGCAGGTGCTGGGACCGATCCTGGTCGCGACCCGCGCGCGCGTCGGCGCCAATGCGGTCGTCACCCGCGACGTGCCGGAAGGCGCGGTGATGGTCGGCATCCCGGCCCGGCCGACGGTGGTCGAAGGCGGCGCTGCGAAGGCGCCGGCGCGCTTCGTGCCGTATGGCACGCCGTGCAGCGCGCTGTTCGACCCGGCGACGCAGAAGATGGAGATCATGCGCTGCGAACTGGAGGCGATGCGCAAGCGGCTGGATGCGCTGCTCGCCGAACAGGGGCAGGATGCGGAGCGCGATCGCGCCTGATGGGAACCGTCACGCCCTTTCCGATCGGCGGCAAGCCGACGCAGGTCGCCTTCGACCGGCTGGAACTCACCCGCATCCTCGACCTGTACGGCCGGATGGTCGCCGCCGGCCATTGGAAGGATTATGCGATGGACCTCGGCAAGGATGCCGCGGTCTTCGCCGCCTTTCGCCGCGCCGCCGAGCGGCCGGAATTCCGCATCGAGAAGCGCCCGGCGCTGCGCGGTCGGCAGGGCATGTGGGCGCTGATCGGCGAACAGGGCGCCGTGCTGAAGCGTGGTCACGAACTGGGCCCGGTGCTGGCGCCGGTCGAACGGCGCCTGATGAAACTGGTCGATTGACGTCCCGTCGCGGCGCTGGCGTCCGGCGACTTGCCTGAACGGTTCGCGCCGGGCCTGTCGAAGCACAGGGGAAACCCGTGAACTGCGACAGGCTCCGGCCGAACGGAACGGTCGATCAGGTCGAAGCCAAGACGCTCCCGGCCATCATGCCATCTGGACCGGCGGCAGGCGGTGGCGCAGCGACTGCGACAGAGCGGTCACCACGCCGCGGCGCATCGGCTGCCAGAAGGCGGAGAGCGACAGCAGCGCCGATCCGATGACGAACGCGGTCAGCGCCGCGCCCAGCTCGATCGCCCCGGCGCTGCGGAACAGCGCGTAGAGCGCGGCGAGCACATAGGCGAGGCCGGAGACGAGCAACGCGCGGCGATCGACGGCGAGCGCGATGCCGGCAAAGCAGACGTACAGCGCCAGCACCACCACCGCCATGCCGGCACCGATGTCGCCGCGGAACACGCCCAGCATCTGGAAGATCGAATGGGCGATCATCGGCGCGGCGGCGAGGTGCAGCCAGAAGGCGACATCCGCGCGCCGCGTCTTGCGCTCGGTATCGCTCATGTCCCAGCGCATGGCGGCGGCGAAGACGCCGAGGCCGCCGATCAGCAGCAGCGGCCAGACCGCATCCTGGATCCCCGGTATCGCGGCGACGACGAGGCCGATCGCGGTGGCGACGATCGCAGCGGCGCCGGCGGCGACGGTGATCGGCACCATGAAGCGCCGCCAGTGCAGCCATGCCGCCCCCGCGGTGCACAGCGCGATGCCGGCGGCGGCGAGCGCGCCGGCACGCTCGCCGAGATCCGAGGTGACCAGCGTCAGGCCGCCGAACAGCGCGCCCGCGACGCCGCCGACGAAGGCGATCAGCAGCAGGATGCTGGGCAGCGCCATCCGCCGCTTCGCCGTGAAATATTCCGCCAGGGACCAGGCGGCAGCGGCGACCAGCACGCCTCCCATGGGACGAGCGATCGTCAGGCCGATCTGTCCGACGGCGACGAGCAGCAGCACGATCGCGATCGTGACGAAGATGTCGTTGAAGCCGGTGAGCAGCCGGAAATGCTCCTCGTCCACCGCCGGCGCGGCATGCGCCGCCGCGACATGGGCGCGGAACGCGGCGGCCGCATCGGGGCTGATCGCCCCGGCGGTCACCGCGCCATCGATATCGCTTTCGCTATACATCGCATCCTCCCTGTTGAATGCGGGAGGCTATCAGGTGTGTATTATTGAGTCAATACACCTTGGTGGCGTGATGAGCGGCGCAGGAAGTCGTCAGCCCTGTAGCAGGCGGCCGATCGTCATCGCCTGTTCGGCGCCCGACTGGGGCACGATCTCGCCGGTGCGATCGGTGATCGCCGACCAATGCGCGGCGACGCCTTCCGGCGAGAGGTCATCACCGGCGAGCAGCGCGCCGGGCGTGAGCGTGACGTACGAGGTCTGGAAGACGCCGGCGCCGGCACCCAGGATGACGTTGGTCGGTGCGTCTTCGCTGACCAAGTAAAGAGCGCCGGGTGCTACCTTTTCGGGCGAGAATGCCTCGAATGCGGCTTGCGGGAACAGGTCCTGCGTCATGCGCGTGCCAGCGGTGGGTGCGATCGTGTTGACGCGGATGTCGTTGCGGGCGCCTTCGAGGCTCAATGTCTTGGTGAGGCCGGCAAGCCCCATCTTCGCCGCCCCGTAATTCGACTGACCGAAATTGCCGAACAGGCCGGTCGAGGACGCGGTCATCAGCACCCGGCCGTAGTTCTGCTCGCGGAACGTCTCCCAACAGGCCTTGGTCGCGAACGCGGAGCCGAGCAGATGCACGCGAACGACGAATTCGAAGTCGGCGGCCTCCATCTTGGCGAACGTCTTGTCGCGGAGAACGCCGGCATTGTTGATGAGGATGTGGACGCCGCCCCAAGCCTCCCGGGCGCGGGCGACCATCTCGGTCATCTGGTCGTAGTCGGCGACGTTGCCGCCGTCCGCCATCGCCTCGCCGCCGGCGCTGCGGATCGCCTCGACCACCGCGAGCGCCGCATCCGAATGGCCGGTACCATCGCGCGCGGCGCCGAGATCGTTGACCACCACCCGTGCACCGCGGCGGGCGAGTTCGAGCGCATATTCCCGGCCAAGGCCGCCGCCGGCACCGGTGACGATGGCGACACGCCCGTCGAAGCGGATGGTGGACATGGAAAAGGCGCTCCTCTCTGTATCGTGGAGCGCCTTTCCCTATCGTTTAGATGGCATCATGCAACCGGTGGCCGGTCGCGGCGGGCGTTACTTGCCGCCGCGCTGCCGGCACTGATCGTACTGGCCCTTCTTGCAGATCGGATATTCGGCAAGCGGCGCGGGCGGCGGGAAGGCCTGGTCCGGGGTCGGCGCCGGGCGGAAGACGGGCGGCAGGTTCGAACCGGGCGTGCCGCCGGTCACGGCCGGACCGGTCGGGGCATAGCCGCCGGCCGGGGTCGCGCCACCGGTCGTCATCGGCGCGGAGCTCGACATCTGCGGCGGCGGCGCGCCCGTGGCATCGGCCGGAGCGGGAGCCGCGGCGGGATCAGCCGGCGCCGGCGCGGTCTGGTCGGCGGGCGCCGTTGCCGGATCGGCGGGCGCGGTCTGCGCGTCGGTGGGTGCCGGGGCGGGTGTGGTCTGCGCCAGCACGGGGGCGGCGACCAGGGCGGTCGCGGCCAGCAGGATGAGCTTCATCGCGGAATCTCCTTCGAAATCTCATGCGTCGATCAGCATCAACGCTCCGGCCCAACGCCCCAATGCGGACTTTTATCCATCGTTTCGACAGCGATTCAATTCACGCCGATGATTTAGGCCCCTGAATCGAGCGAATATCCTGCCGATCGCACGGTGCGGATCAGGTCGGGCCGGTTGCCGATGTTGATCGCCTTGCGCAGGCGGCGGATATGGACGTCGACGGTGCGGCTCTCGATATCGCTGTCGTGGCCCCAGACGGCGTCGAGCAGGCGTTCGCGGCTGAACACCCAGCCCGGATGTTCGAGGAAATGCTTGAGCAGGCGGAATTCGGTCGGGCCGAGCGGCACGACCTCGCCCGAGCGGCGCACCTTGTGCCCCACCGTGTCCATTTCGATGTCGTCATAGGTCAGTGCCTCGCCGGCGAGCGCGGGGCGCACCCGGCGCAGCACCGCGCTGACGCGGGCGACGAGTTCGCGTGGCGAGAAGGGCTTGGTGACGTAATCGTCGGCGCCCGTTTCCAGCCCGCGGATGCGGTCTTCCTCTTCGCCGCGCGCGGTCAGCATGATGATCGGCACGTTCTGCGTCTCGCTCATGCGGCGCAGGCGGCGGCACACCTCGATGCCCGACAGTCCTTCCACCATCCAGTCGAGCAGCACGATGTCGGGCGCCTTCTCCTTGGCGAGCAGCAGCGCCTCCTCACCGTCGGGCGTGTGCGCGACGTCGAAATCCTCCCGCTTGAAATGGTAGATCAGCAGTTCGGCGAGGGCGGCATCGTCCTCGACCAGCAGCATGGATGCGCGTGCCATCAGCGTTCGTCCTCTGGGGTGAGGCCGCCGCGGTCGCGGTCGGCCATCTGGGTTCCGGTTGCGGCGAAATAGACCATCTCGGCGACGTTGGTGGCGTGGTCGCCGATCCTCTCCAGGTTCTTGGCGACGAACAGCAGGTGCGCCACCTGGCTGATCGTGCGCGGGTTCTCGACCATGTACGTGACGAGGGTGCGGAAGATGCTGTCGTAGAAATCGTCCAGTGCGGCGTCGCTTTCCACCACGCGCAGCGCCGCCTCCGGATCGCGCGCGGCGAAGGCGTCGAGTGCGCGGCGCACCATGTCGCTCGCCATCCGCGCCATGGAGGGGAGCAGCGACAGCGGCTCGATGCGATGTTCGCCGCCCTCGCCGGGATCGGCGATCAGGGGAACGCGCTTGGCGATATTCTTGGCATAGTCGCCGATCCGCTCGACGACGGCGGCGATCTTCAGCGCGGCGACGACCTCGCGCAGGTCGACCGCCATCGGCGCGCGCAGGGCGATGATGCGCACGGCCAGCCGCTCCACCTCCGCCTCGATCGTGTCGATCGCCTTGTCGTCGGCGCGGACGCGGGCGGCGAGGGCGGGATCGGGACGCTGCAACGCCTGCATCGCCTGGCCGATCGCATCCTCGGCGAGGCCCCCCATCTGCGAGATCAGGCCCCTCAGCAGGCCGATATCGGCGTCGAACGCCTTGACGGTGTGGTCAACCATAACGCCCCGTGATGTAGTCGCGGGTGCGTTCTTCCCGCGGGTTGGTGAAGAGGTCACTGGTCGCGCCGAATTCGACCAGCCGCCCCAGGTGGAAGAAGGCGGTCTGCTGCGACACGCGCGCCGCCTGCTGCATGTTGTGCGTCACGATGACGATCGCGTAGCGGCCCTTCAGCTCGTGGATCAGCTCTTCGATCTTGGCGGTGGCGATCGGGTCCAGCGCGCTGCACGGTTCGTCCATCAGGATCACCTCCGGATCGACGGCGATGGCGCGGGCGATGCACAGCCGCTGCTGCTGGCCGCCCGACAGCGCCGTGCCGCTGTCGGTCAGGCGATCCTTCACCTCGTCCCACAGGCCGGCGCGGCGCAGCGACTGTTCGACCATCCGGTCGAGGTCGGCGCGCGCCGTCGCCAGGCCGTGGATGCGCGGGCCGTAGGCGACGTTTTCGTAGATCGACTTGGGGAAGGGGTTCGGTTTCTGGAACACCATGCCGACGCGCGCGCGCAGCTGCACCACGTCCATGGCGGGGGCGTAGATATCCTCGCCGTCGAGCAGGATCTCGCCCGAGACGCGGGCCGAGGGCACGGTGTCGTTCATCCGGTTGAGCGTGCGCAGGAAGGTCGACTTGCCGCAGCCCGACGGGCCGATGAAGGCGACCACATTGTCCTGCGTCACGTCGATCGAGACATGGTCGATCGCCTGGGCGGCGCCGTAGAAGACGCTGACGTCGCGCGCCGACATCTTGGGCAGGGAGGGGGAGGTCACCAGCGGGTCTCGAAACGGTTGCGGAGGTAGATGGCGAGCGCGTTCATGGCGAGGAGCAGCACCAGCAGGACGATGATCGCCGCCGAGGTCTTTTCGACGAAGCCGCGGTTCACATCGTCGGACCACAGGAAGATCTGCACCGGCAGCACCGTGGCGGGATCGGTGAGGCGCGACGGCGGCGCCGCGATGAAGGCGCGCATGCCGATCATCAGCAGCGGCGCCGTTTCGCCTAGGGCACGCGCCATGCCGATGATCGTGCCGGTGAGAATGCCCGGCAGCGCCAGCGGCAGGACATGGTCGAACACCACCTGCACCGGCGATGCGCCGACCGCGAGCGCGGCATCGCGCACCGAGGGCGGAACGGCGCGGATGGCGTTGCGGCCGGCGATGACGATCACCGGCATGGTCATCAGCGCGAGCGTCAGCCCCCCGACCAGCGGCGCCGAACGCGGCAGGTGGAAGGTGCCGAGGAACACGGCGAGACCGAGCAGGCCGAAGATGATCGAGGGCACGGCGGCAAGATTGTTGATCGATACCTCGATCACGTCGGTCCAGCGGTTCCGCGGTGCATATTCCTCGAGGTAGAGGGCGGCGAACACGCCGATCGGGAAGGCGAGGCCGATGGCCACCGCCATGGTGAGCAACGATCCCTTGAGCGCCCCCCAGATGCCGACGCGGGTCGGATCGGTGGAATCCGCCGCAGTGAGGAAGCGCCACGACCAGTCGATGCGGAGCACGCCGCGGGCTTGCAGGCGGGCGACCACCGCTTCGGCGGCGGGCGTGCCGTCGTGCTTGGCGGCGACGTCGAGCGCGCTGGCGACGGGAACGGCGATCATCGCGCGTGTGCGGAGCAGCGCAGGATCGCGCAGCACCGCGTCGCGCACCACCAGCCAGGCGCCGTCGGACAGCAGGTCGGGACCGCGCGGGCCATAGGCGCGGGTCGCGGCGCGATCGACGACGCTTTCCAGCCCCGCACCGGCGAGCGCGAGGTCGGCACCGCGGCCGCGCAACTGTGCCGGCGTGACCTGCAGACGGGCGGCGACGAAATCGATCTGCAGAGCGATGCGGGTGCTGCGGAAACCGCTCATCCCCTGCCACAGCATCGTCGCCAGCAGGAAGGCGAGGAAGCTCGCCGACAGGCAGACCGCGGCGAGCCCGAGCAGGCGGAAGCGCCGCTCGGCGGCATGGCGTCGCCGGCTGCGCCGCCGCAACGCCTCCGCCGTCCAGTCGGTGGGGAGCGGCGGGCTATTCATAGGCTTCCCGATATCGCTTCACGACGGTGAGCGCGACGACGTTGAGCGCGAGCGTGATGACGAACAGGGTGAGGCCGAGCGCGAAGGCGGCCAGCGTCTTCGCACTGTCGAACTCCGCCTCGCCGGTCAGCAGGTCGACGATCTGCTTGGTGACGGTGGTGGTGCTGGCGAAGGGATTGGTGGTGAGCGTCGCGACGCCCGAGGCCGCCATGACGACGATCATCGTTTCGCCGATCGCGCGGCTGAGCGCGAGCAGGATGCCGCCGACGACGCCGGGAAGGGCGGCGGGCAGGATCACCTTGCGGATCGTTTCCGATTGCGTCGCGCCCATCGCCAGGCTGCCGTCGCGCATCGCGGCAGGCACGGCGGCGATCGAATCGTCGGCCATCGACGAGACGAAGGGGATGATCATGATCCCCATCACCGCGCCCGCGGCCAGCGCGCTTTCCGAGGACGCGGACGCGATGCCGAGCGCGACGCCGAGTTCGCGCACCGCGGGCGCGACGGTCAGCGCGGCGAAATAGCCGTAGACGACGGTCGGCACGCCGGCGAGCATCTCCAGCACCGGCTTCATCCAGCGGCGGGTGCGCGGCTGCGCATATTGCGTGAGGTAGATCGCACTCATCAGGCCGAAGGGGATGGCGACCGCCATCGCGATCACCGCGCCGACGAAGAAGGTGCCCCAGAACAGCGGCACCGCACCCAGGCTGGCGCCCGGATCGCGGGCGTCGATCACCTGCGGGCTCCAGTGGGTGCCGAACAGGAAGTCGCCGATGCCGACGATGCGGAAGAAGCGGCCGGATTCGTAGAGCAGCGAGGCGACGATGCCGATGGTGGTGAGGATGGCGATCAGCGAGGCGGCGAGCAGCAGCAGCATCACGACGCGCTCGACCTGGGTACGTGCGGCGAAATCGGCACGCACGCGGGTGAAGGCGAGGATGCCGCCGGTCAGCGCGAGCAGCAGCGCAACGGCGGTCGCGATCCAGTCGTAGCGCGCCTGCGCGGCGGCATAGGCAGGGGCGAGCCGCTGCGACAGGTCGTGGAACGCGCCATAGCTGCGGCCGGCGCCGAGCTCGCGCGCCTCCGACAGGATCGAGGCGCGCTCGAAGCCAGGCGGCGGCAGCGTGGCGGCGGCGGGGGTGGCGATCACCGCATCGGTGACGAGCGCGGGCGAGGCGAGGCTCCATGCGCCGAGGAACAGCAGCGGCGGGACGAGCGCGCAGAGCGCGACGAAATAGCCGTAATGGACGGGCAGTGCCGTGAACCGGGCGACACCCGGTCGCCGGAACGTCGCCGCGCGCATCCGCGCGGCGAGCCAGCCGATCAGTGCGAGAAAGAAAACGACGAGGACGATGGCGAGCCCGCTCACGCGCCCAGTTCCGCAGGGTCGAGAGGCGTCTGGCGCGCGACGATCGCCGCCGAGCGCGCGCGCACGGCGGGCGGCGCCGCGATCAGGCCGCGGCGGACGAGCGGTCCGCCCGGCCCCCAGGCGTCGGCGTAGAGAGCGAGGAAGCTCGCAAGGCCGGGGATGGCGCGCAGGTGCGCGGTCTTGACGTAGAGATACAGTGGCCGCGAGCCGGGATAGCGGCCATCGGCGATCGTCGCATAGGTCGGCGCGACGCCATCGATCGCGACGCCGTTCACCGTGCCGCGATTCTGCTCGAGATAGCTGTAGCCGAAGACGCCGATCGCGTCCGGATTTGCGGCGAGTTTCTGGACGATCAGATTGTCGTTCTCGCCCGCGTCGACATAGGCGCCGTCTTCGCGCACCCGCGTGCACAGCGCCCGGTGCGCGTCGGGATCGCGGATCGCGAGCGCTTTCGCGCGCGGATCCACCGCCTCGCAGCCACGGGTGAGGATCAGTTCGGCGAGCGCATCACGCGTGCCGCTGGTCGCCGGCGGGCCATAGACCTGGATCGGCGTCGCCGGCAGCGCCGGATTGACGTCGCGCCAGGTGCGGGCGGTGTTGCGCCGGCCACCGGGGGTGGCGGCGAGCGCGCGGTAGAGATCGGCGGGGGTCAGCGACATGCCGGGGCCGTCCTTCGCCTCGGCAAAGGCGATGCCGTCGATGCCGATCTGCACCTCCATCACCGGGCCGACGCCGTTCGCGGCGCAGGCGGCATATTCGCTGCGCTTCATGCGGCGCGAGGCGTCCTCGATATCCGGGTGGCCGGCGCCGATGCCCGCGCAGAACAGCTTCATGCCCGCGCCGGTGCCGGTCGATTCGATCACCGGCGCCCTGGCATCGGGATTGTTGGCGACATAGGTTTCGGCGACCAGCGTCGTGAACGGATAGACGGTGGACGAACCGACCGCGGTGATCCGGTCGCGCGAGCCGCTGCCGCCCAGCGCCTGATCCTGGCAGCCGGCGAGGCATAGTCCCATAGCCAGGAGAAGAAGGCGCATCGGATCCCCGTGAGGCGACTCGATCGCCTCTGGACCCGCCTGTGTGACGGTTCGGTTACCCTTTGATGACAGTGCCGCCGGGCGGCTCGTCCGCGGCGGGCAGCGCGACCGACACGGTGGTGCCGACGCCGACCCTGCTGGCGATATCCAGCCGGCCGCGATGGCGCTCGACGATATGCTTGACGATGGCGAGGCCGAGGCCGGTGCCGCCGATGCTGCGGCTGCGCCCGGCGTCGACGCGGTAGAAACGCTCGGTGAGGCGCGGGATATGCTGGGGCGCGATGCCTTCGCCCTCGTCCGCCACGCTGATGCGCAGCAGCCCGGAGCGGTCGAGCGACAGGCTGGCTCGCACCGGGGTATCGGCGCGGCCGTATTTCATCGCATTGCCGATGAGGTTGTGCAGCAACTGCGACAATTGCGCCTCGTCGCCGATCACCTGCGGCAGGTCCGGATCGATCGTGATGCCGACGTCGGCGGCGCGCGGGCTGCCGGCCGCCCGGATCTCGGCGGCGACGTCCTCCAGCAGTTCGCCGAGGTCGAGCCTGTCGCCGGGCAGGCGATATTTCTCCGCCTCGATGCGGGAGAGCGAGATCAGGTCCTCGACCAGCCGCTGCATCCGCTGCGCCTCGGCGAACATCACCTGGAGGAAGCGGGCACGGAGGCCGGGATCCTCGCCCGCTTCGTCGCTCAGCGTCTCGATGAAGCCGAGGATCGAGGCGAGCGGCGTGCGCAGTTCATGGCTGGCGTTGGCGACGAAATCGACGCGCATCTTTTCCGCGGCGTAATTCCCCGACTGATCGACGAGGTGGACGATGCGCGCGCCGTCGGCGGTCTCACCGGTGCGCATCTCCCAATGCTGATCGGGTGAACCGAGGCCGACGAGCTCCACCGGACGATCGGGCAGCGGCGCTGCGGAGCTCAGCCGGTCCGCAGCGGCGGGATGGCGGATGGCGACGCGCACGTCCTCGCCGACGATGTGCCGGCCGAGCAGCGCCCTCGCCGCCGTGTTGGCGCAGGTGACGATGCCGCCGCGCACCAGCAGCACCGGCTCGGCGATCACGTCCAGCACCTCGGCGAGCAGCAGCGTGGCGTCCGGGCCGCTCTGGCCCGCCGCGGCTTCGCCATCGTCGCCACGGCCCATCGCGGCGAGCGCCGCGGCGATCGCGCCGACCAGCGCCACCGCCGCCCCGTCCGGCCGCCCGTCGACCGCCAGCACGCCGATGCCGACGCCGAGCGCGATGGCCAGCGCGCCGCTCAATCGTCGGACGAATCGGGAGGTCATGCGCGCCTCGCTAGCTGAGGTTGCGCGCGAAGGGCAGGGGGCAGTCGGTTCCGGCTTGGCCCGTCCCGCAGCGGTACGAGTCAGGCGCTTGCCAGTGGTTAGCGAATGTGAAACTCAGCGTCGGCTAGCAGGGGGCGATGAGCGACGAGATGCCGACCAACGGCCACGACCAGACCGACGCGGCCGATGCCGTGCCGTCGCGGCGGCGCATGCTGATGCTGGGCGCGGTGAGCGCGGGCGCGGTGGTGTCGATCCGGCCGGCGCTGGCACAGACGGCGGGATCGGTGATGACCTGCGAGATCCCGGTGCCCGACATGGGCCGGGCGGGGCAGTTCATCGATCCGGCCGGCAATGTCGTCGCCGCCGGAACCAAGGGCGCCTTCCCGCCGGCGTCGCGGCCGTTCAAAGGCGAAGAGGTGAAGCGCGCGCTGGCCGGCGCGCAGCTGCCCGGCACGACCTACGACAGCAATCGCGCCTATGTGAGCTATATTCGCCGGTTGCAGCGCGGGCAGGGCGGCTTCACCTGCTTTGCCTCCTTGCAGATGCCCCGCGGCTGACGCGGTGCGCTATCGCGCGCCAGGTGGGGAGGCGCTGCTGAGCGTGGAGCTCGACGCCTTCGTCGCGCTGTTCCACCGCCCGTCCGGGATCACGCATCTGCTGGCGAGCCCGGCACCCGAGATCCTGGCCGTGCTGGCCGAGGAGCCGCTGGCGGCCGACGCGCTGCTCGCGCGGCTGGGCGAACGGTTCGACCTTGCCGATGCGAACCGCGCGGCGTTGCTCGCGCGGCTCGACGAACTGGTCGTCGCCGGCCTGGTCGAGGCGGCATGAGGCACGTCTTCTGCGTACGGATCGGGCCGATCGGTTTTCGTGTCGGCAGCGCTTGGCCTGAGCCGATCGCGCTGCTGCGCGAACTCTACCGCTATTATCCGGCGCCCAACCTGCCCGATTTCACTGTCCGGCTGGAGGCGACGCGGCCGTGGCGCCGCTGGGTGCGCCCGTCGATCCGCATCGCCGGCGACTACACCTTGCCGGAGGCGGCACCGCTGCCGCTCGCGCAGGGCTTGCTCGCCGCCGAAATGGGGATGAACCTGCAACTGGCGCTGGGGGGGCGCCGCTATCTGTTGCTGCACGCCTCGTGCGTCGAGCGCGATGGGCGCGCGCTGCTGATGACCGGCGAATCGGGTGCGGGCAAATCCACGCTGGCGACGCTGCTCGCGGCGCGCGGCTGGCGGTTCATGGGCGACGAATTCGCGCTGATCGATCCGGAGACCGGGCTGGTCCACGCCTTCCCCCGGCTGATCAGCCTGAAGAAAGCCGGCATCGCGGCCGCGGTCGCGGCGCGGCCGGAGGCGCGGCTCGGTCCGCTGCTCGCCGGCACCCCCAAGGGCGATATCCGCCACATGGTGCCCGACGCGCTCGCGGTCGGGGCGATGGACGAGCCGGCGGAGCCGGCGCTGCTGCTCTATCCGCGGCACGGCTTCGCCGCCGACGTGCGGCCGGTGCGGGCAAGCGAATCCTTCGTGCGGCTGACCCAGGCATCGACTAATTACGTCGCGATGGGCGAGGCCGGGTTCGACGCGCTGGCGCGGCTGGTGAGGCGCGCGCCCGCGCACGCGATCGACTATCCCGACGGCGCGTCGGCGGTTCGCCAGGTGGAGGCGCTGTGGCAGACGCTCTGACCCTGGCGCAGGCGCTGGCCGAGCCGACCAGCCTGGCGCTCGACACCGACTGGACCGGCCTCATCACCACCGCGCGGGCCGAACAGCTGCTGGGCACGCTCGCCTACCGGCTCGACGGGCTGCCGCTGCCCGAGGACGTCGCGCAGCTGTTCGCCGACGCCCGCGCCGCGGCGGAGAACGGGCGCCGCGCCGCCTTGTGGGAAGCCGAGATGGCACGCCGGGCGCTGGCGCCGCTGGAGTGTCCGATCGTGCTGCTGAAGGGCACGGCGTTCGTCGCGGCAGGGCTGCTCGCCGGACGGGGGCGGTCGATCGGCGACCTCGACATCCTGGTGCCGCGTGCGTCGCTCGACGCGGTGGAGGCGGCGCTGATCGCTGCGGGATGGGAGTGGGTGAAGCCCGATCCGTATGACGATGCCTATTACCGCCGCTGGATGCACGAGCTGCCGCCGCTGATCCATCGCACCCGCGACCGGATGATCGACGTCCACCATACCATCCTGCCGCTGACCGCGCGGGTGAGGCCAAACGCCGACGCGCTGATCGCCGCGGCGCGGCCGCTGGGCAACGGCCTGTCGGTGCTGTCGCCGACGGACATGATCGTGCACGCCGCCGCGCACCTGCTGGCGGATGGCGATCTGGCCGGCGGCCTGCGCAACCTGTGGGACATCCACTGCCTGATCGAGGAACATGGCACCGCCGGGCTAGACGAACGTGCGGCGCACCACGGCCTCTTGCGCGAGGCGGCGCGGGCGCAGCGGCTCAGCCACCGCCTGTTCGCGACACCCGTTGCGCCCGAGCACCACCAACTGCGATCGTTCGACCGTCTCTACCTGCGGCGACTGCTCGCCCGCGACGACTGGGGCCGCCCGATCCGGCCGTTCACCCGCTTCGCCTTCTACGTCCGCTCGCACTGGCTGCGCATGCCGCCTGCCATGCTGGCGCGGCACCTTTGGACCAAGTGGCGGCGCGGCTAGGGCGTTGATCGGATCGAGCGAGTCCGTCGAAGGGCAGCGCCTTCCCGGGCGCTTCGTTTGCGGCAGCGCGCCCTTCAAAAGACGAAGGGCCAGCGCGTCAGATTTGTCGCCCGCCGCTCAGCCGCTCCAACGTCGGGATCAGTTCGGCATAGCCGTCGATCACCGCATCGGCGCCCAGATCCTCGACCGGCTGCATCAGGAAGCCGAAGGAGCAGGCGATCGTCGGCAGGCCGGCGGCCTGCCCGGCGCGGATGTCGAAGATCGAATCGCCGACGAACGCCGCGCTGCCGCCGCCGCAGCGGGCGAGCATCTCGTAGATCGGCTTGGGGCTCGGCTTGGCGTTGCCCGGTCCCATCGTGTCGCCGCCGATGATGCAGGCGAAGCGCTGGGTCAGGCCGAGCGCGTCCAGCACCTTGCGCGCCAATCCTTCGAGCTTGTTGGTGACCACCGCCAGCCGCGCGCCGCGCGCGGCGAGGGCGTCGAGCGCGTCGAGAGTACCGGGGTAGGGCTGCGTCAGGACGGCGATGTTCGCCTCGTAATGGGCCAGCAGGCTCCGGTGCAGCACGTCGAGCGTCGCGTCGTCGCAGCCGCCGGTCGCCGCCATCCCCTGCGCCAGCATGTGGCGCGCGCCGCCGCCGATCATCGGCTTGACCTGTTCGACGGTCAGCGTCGGCCGGTCGACCGAGGCGAGCGCGTGGTTGACCGCGGCGGCGAGATCGCCGCTGGTGTCGAGCAGGGTGCCGTCGAGATCGAAGCCGACGATATCGAAAGGCGATGAATTCGTTGTCATGTCGGGCGGCGGTGACGGCTCGCTATGGAAATGGCAAGCCTTCCGTGGCAGGCGGTGCCGCCATGACCACGCCGATCGCCGTCATCATCCTTGCCGCGGGCAAAGGCACGCGGATGAAATCCGACCTGCACAAGGTGCTGCACCCGATCGCGGGGCGGCCGATGCTGCTCCACCTGATCGACAGCCTCAACCGCGCGGGCGCCACGCGCCGCGTGGTGGTGGTCGGCGCCTCGGGCGAACAGGTGGAGACGGCGGTCGCCGCGACCGGCGTCGAGATCGCGTGGCAGCGCGAACAGCTCGGCACCGCGCATGCGGCCTTGCAGGCGAAGGCGAGCCTCGCCGATTTCGACGGCGTCGCCATCGTCTGCTTCGGTGATACGCCGTTGCTGGCGACCGACACCGTCGCGCGGCTCGCAGCCCGGCTGGAGGCGCCGGATGCGCCGACCGTCGCGGTGCTCGGTTTCCGCCCCGCCGACGCGCGTGCCTATGGCCGAATCATCGCGTCCGCCGACGGCACCATCGCCAAGATGGTCGAGTTCAAGGATGCGAGCGCCGAGGAGCGTGCCGTCGACCTGTGCAATTCGGGCGTCACCGCGGTGCGCACCCGCGACCTGTGGCGGCTGCTGGAGGCGGTGGGCAACGACAATGCGGCCGGCGAATATTATCTGCCCGACGTGGTGACGCTCGCCATCGCCGAGGGCGGCCGCGCGGTGGCGATCGAGACGGGCGAGGACGAGGTTGCCGGGATCAACAGCCGCGGCGAACTGGCGGCGGTGGAGGCCGGCTGGCAGGCGGCGCGGCGGCTGGCGGCGATGGCCGACGGGGCGACGCTGATCGCCCCCGACACGGTGTGGTTCAGCCACGATACCTTCGTCGGGCGGGATGTGACCATTGCACCCAATGTGGTGTTCGGCCCCGGCGTTGCGATCGCGGACGGCGCGGTGATCCACGCCTTCAGCCATATCGAGGGTGCGACGATCGGTGCGGGGGCGGAGGTCGGCCCCTATGCCCGGCTGCGGCCGGGCGCGGCGCTCGGCCAGGGCGCCAAGGTCGGCAACTTCGTCGAGGTCAAAAAGGCGAGCGTCGGCGCGGGGGCGAAGGTGAACCACCTGTCCTACATCGGCGATGCCGAAGTGGGCGAGAAGGCGAACATCGGCGCGGGCACGATCACCTGCAATTACGACGGCTTCTTCAAATACAGGACGACGATCGGGGCGGGCGCCTTCGTCGGCTCGAACTCCGCGCTGGTCGCGCCGGTGGCGATCGGGGCGGGCGCGATCGTCGCGGCGGGATCGGTGGTGACGCAGGACGTCCCCGCCGACGCGCTCGCACTGGTGCGGCCCGCACAGGTCGCCAAGCCCGGCTGGGCTGCGCGCTTCCGCCAGCAGATGGCAGCGCGCAAGGCTGGCAAGTGATATCGCTGTGTGATATCGTTACCGCATGCGCACGCTGATCGACATTCCTGAAGAGGACATGCGGTGGCTGGACAATCGCGCCGTCATCGAGGGCAAGTCTCGTGCTGCGGTGGTGCGCGATGCGGTGGCAAAGTATCGTAGGGCGAGCACCAGTGACGGCATAGAGCAGGCATTCGGCCTGTGGCGCGATCGGGACGACATCGGCGACTCGGTGGCATGGCAGCGGCGCATGCGGGCGGAATGGACGCGCCCTTGGGACGACGATTACGACGCCGTCCGGGCCGAGTTCCCCGACCTGTTCGATGCGGAGGACGATCGCGAACGCGAATATTGGCGGACGCGTAAGTGAACGAGGCATCGTTCGACAGCAATATCCTGATCGATTCGCTGAATGGCGATCGACGGGCGCGTTTGGAGTTGATCCGGACGGAACGGCGTTGGATCAGCCGCGTCACCTGGATCGAGGTTATGTCGAAGGTGCGTTCGGAGGAGGAAGCCACTATGGCGCTCTTCTTCGAGGATTTCCTGATCGAAGAAATAACCATACCGATCGCGCGGCGGGCCGCTGCCCTGCGGTTCGAACGGCCCAAGCTGAAGTTGCCGGATGCCGTGATCCATGCGTCCGCGCTGCTCGGCAACCGCATCCTCGTCACCCGCAATACACGAGATTTCCCGAGCGACATGCCCGGCATCCGTGTTCCCTACACTCTTCATTCCTAAGGCCAGTCTATGTGTGGAATCGTTGGAATCGTCGGTGCGGAAGATGTCGCCGATCGCCTGCTCGATGGCTTGAAGCGGCTGGAGTATCGCGGCTACGATTCGGCGGGCATCGCCACCGATCATGATGGCGCGATCGAGCGGCGGCGCGCTTCGGGCAAGCTCGTCAATCTGGCCAAGGAACTCGCCGCGCATCCGCTGCCCGGCACCACCGGCATCGCGCATACGCGCTGGGCGACGCATGGCGGACCGACTACCAACAACGCCCATCCGCATGCGACGGAGGAGGTTGCGGTGGTGCACAACGGCATCATCGAGAATTTCAAGCCGCTGCGCGACGAACTGATCGCCCGCGGCCGCGTCTTCACCAGCGAGACGGATACGGAGGTGGTCGCCCATCTCATCAGCGAAAAGGTCGAGGCGGGGATCGAGCCGGCCGCAGCGGTGCGCGAGGTGCTGCCGCGCCTGCACGGGGCGTTCGCGCTCGCCATCCTGTTCCGCAAGCATCCCGAGCTGCTGATCGGCGCGCGGTTGGGATCGCCGCTGGTCGTCGGCCACGGCGATGGCGAAACCTACCTCGGCTCGGACGCGCTGGCGCTGGCGCCGCTCACCCAGCGCATCGCCTATCTGGAGGAGGGCGACTGGGTTGTCTGCACCCGCGATGGCGCCGAGGTCTACGACCGCGACAACCATCCGGTCGAACGGCCGGTCACGATATCCGGCGTCACCGGTGAGCTCATCAGCAAGGGCAATCATCGCCACTACATGCTGAAGGAGATCTACGAGCAGCCGATCGTCGTCGCGCAGACGCTGCGTTCGTACCTGCAGCGGATGGAGGATCGGGTGACGTTGCCGATCCCCGATTTCGACTTGGCGGGGATCAAACGCGTCACCATCGTCGCCTGCGGCACCAGCTTCTACGCCGGCATGGTCGCCAAATACTGGTTCGAGCAGTTCGCGCGGGTGCCGGTCGACCTCGATGTCGCATCCGAATTCCGGTATCGCGCGCCGGTGATGGAGCCAGGCGGGCTGATGATCGTCATCAGCCAGTCGGGCGAGACCGCCGATACGCTCGCCGCGCTGCGTCACGCCAAGTCGGAAGGGCAGACGATCGCCGCTGTGGTCAACGTGCCGACCAGCAGCATGGCACGCGAGGCAGACCTGCTGCTGCCGACGCATGCCGGGCCGGAGATCGGCGTCGCCTCGACCAAGGCCTTCACCTGCCAGCTTGCGGTGCTCGCCGCGCTCGCCGCCAACCTTGCCCGTGCCAAGGGCAAGCTGAAGGACGGCGAGGAGCGCGAGATCGTGCGTCACCTCGCCGAGGCACCCGCCGCGCTCAATGGCGCGCTCGCCTATGACGAGGCGATCGCCGAGATGGCGGGCGCGGTCGCGGGGGCACGCGACGTCCTCTATCTGGGCCGCGGCACCGACTATCCGCTGGCGTTGGAAGGCGCGCTGAAGCTCAAGGAGATCAGCTACATCCACGCCGAAGGTTATGCTGCGGGCGAGATGAAGCACGGTCCCATCGCGCTGATCGACGAAAACGTGCCGGTGATCGTGATCGCGCCGTCGGGCCCGCTGTTCGACAAGACCGTCAGCAACATGCAGGAGGTGCAGGCGCGCGGCGGCAGGGTGGTGCTGATCAGCGACTATGACGGCATCCGGGCAGCGGGCGAGGGGTGCATCGCTACGATCACCATGCCCAAGGTCCATCCGCTGATCGCGCCTTTGGTCTATGCGGTGCCGGTGCAGCTTCTGGCATACCATGTCGCGGTGGCGAAGGGCACCGATGTGGATCAGCCGCGGAATCTCGCAAAATCGGTGACGGTCGAATAGCCGCGCGCCACGCCATCGCGGTCGCCGGCTGCGGACCGGCGGGGCTCGCGGCGGCGTTGCTGCTGGCGCGCGACGGACATCGCGTCACCATCGTCGAGCGTTTCGCAGCGCCGGCACCGATCGGGTCGGGACTGATGATCCAGCCGACCGGCCTTGCCGTGTTGCGGTCGCTGGGACTGGATGGCGCATTGATCGCGCGCAGCGCCCGGATCAACCGGCTGTCCGGCCAGGCGGGCGGCCGGACGGTGCTCGACGTCGCCTATGCGACGCTCGGGCAGGCCGGCCTATGCGGGTTCGGCGTCCATCGTGCGACGCTCTTTTCGGTCCTGCACGATGCGGTGACGGCGGCAGGCATTCCGGTGGAAACCGGGCGGACGATCGCGGGCAGCGAGCCGGTCGCCGCGGGAGGGCGCCGTCTCGTCTTCGCCGACGGCACGCGATCGGCGCCGTTCGACCTGATCGTCGATGCGCTGGGCACGCGAACCCCGCTGGCGCCACCCTGTGGCCGTGCGCTGCATTATGGTGCCCTGTGGGCGAACCTCGATGCGGTAGCCGGCTTTGCCGGCGATGCGCTCGAACAGCGCTACCGCCGGGCGAGCATGATGGCGGGTGTGCTGCCGATCGGGCGCCCGCCGGGGGCGGCGGCCGATCAGGTCGCCTTCTTCTGGTCGATCCGGGCCGACCGGGTGGCGGCCTGGCGACAGGCGGGCCTCGCCGCATGGCGCGACGAAGTGCACGCGCTCTGGCCGGCGACCGCGCCGCTGCTCGAACAGATCGTCGATCCCGACCGTCTCACCTTCGCCCGCTATGCCCATCGCACGCTCGCGCGACCGGCCGGCGCGGCGATGATCCACATCGGCGATGCCTGGCATTCCGCCAGCCCGCAGCTGGGACAGGGCGCCAACATGGCGCTGCTCGATGCCTATGCGCTCGCCAAGGGCCTGCGGGAGGCCGACGGCGTCGCTGCCGGGCTGGCGGCGGCGGTGGCCCTGCGGCGCCGGCACGTCCGGCTCTATCAGGCGCTGACCGCGCTGTTCACGCCGGTCTACCAGTCGGACAGCCGGACGCTGCCGTTCGTGCGCGACAGGCTGGTGGGGCCGCTGTCGGGAACGTGGCCTGCAAACCGGATCCAGGCGGCCATGGTGAGCGGGCTGATCGGCTCGCCGCTCCGCCCGCTTGCTCTCGCCTAACCGTCCGGACTCGTCTAATCGGATGCCCCGAAGGAGAAAGCGATCGTGGTAAGCGTCCCCCCGTTGGTAGCCGGCATCGAATTGGGCGGGACCAAGATCATCTGCCTTCTCGCCCGCGGGCCGGACGCGATCGAGGATCGCGTCCAGTTGCCGACGACCCGCCCCGACGAGGCGCTGGTGGGGATCGAGCGGGTGCTGGACGGCTGGGGCACGTTCGACGCGCTCGGCATCGCGAGCTTCGGCCCGATCTCGATCGACCGGGATTCCGCCGATTACGGCCACATCACCTCCACCCCCAAGCCGCATTGGGCGGGCACCGACGTCGCCGGCCGGCTCGGCGCGCGCTACGGCGTCCCGACCGGTTTTCACACCGACGTCGTCGGCGCGGCGCTGGCGGAGGCGCGCTGGGGAGCGGCCAGGGGCCTGCGCGACATCGCCTATGCGACGGTCGGCACCGGCATCGGCGTCGGCCTGATCGCCGGCGGCAAGCCGGTCGACGGGCTGACGCACAGCGAATTCGGCCATATCCGTCCCGATCGTCTGCCGGGTGACGATTGGATGGGCATCTGCCCGTTTCACGGCGGCTGCCTGGAGGGGCTGGCCGCAGGCCCCGCCATCGGTGCGCGGGCGGGCAAGAAGGGCGAGGAGATCGCCGCCGACGATCCGGTGTGGGACCCGGTCGCGCACGTGCTCGGCCAGCTCTGCCACACGCTGGTGCTGACCGGGGTGCCGCGGCGGATCGTGATGGGCGGCGGCGTGATGGTCGGCAACGACCATCTGTTCCCGCGTGTCCGCGCCGCGATGGTCAAGAGCCTCGCCGGCTATATCGCGCTGCCCGATATCGCCGAGCCTGGCTTCGTCGTGCCGCCCGCCCTCGGCGGCAATGCCGGCCCCCTTGGCGCGATCGTGCTGGGAGCCCAGGCGCTGGAGGGGCAGCTGAAGTCGTTTACGACGCTTTAACCGTGTTCGCTTACGCCCTCGTCAACCATGTGAGGGAAGTTCGCACCCATGACCGTTGCCGCCCCCAAGCGCCTGCTGATCGTCGACGACGAACCGGCGATGCACGACAGCTACGCCCGCAGCTTCGCCAGCCAGCGCGGCGCGGACGAGGATGCCCTGGGAGCGATGGCGGCCGAGCTGTTCGGCGAGGAAGCGCCCGACGCTGCGGATGAGGCCGATCCGTTCGACCTGACGCATTGCCACCAGGGGCTCGACGCGGTCGCCGCCGTCGAGGCGGCGCTGGCGGCCGGCACGCCCTATGCGGTCGCCTTCATCGACGTGCGCATGCCGCCGGGGATCGACGGACGCGAGACGGCGCGGCGCATCCGGGCGCTGGACCCCGAGATCAACCTGGTCATCGTCACCGGCTTTTCCGATTTCTCGCCGATCGAGATCAGCAAGGTCGCCGGCCCGGCCGACAAGATCTTCTATATCGCCAAGCCGTTCGAGGTCGCCGAGATCGTGCAGACGGCAACGGCACTGTCGCGCCGGTGGGAGGTCGACCGCGAACTGGCCGCCGCGCGCGCGCAGCTGGCCGCGCAGATCGTCCAGCTCGAGGAGCAGGGCGCCGAACTCGCCGCCAACGAGAGCCGGGCGATCCACATGGCGACGCACGATTCGCTGACCGATGCCCCCAATCGCCTCGCCTTCCTGCGTGCGCTGGGCGAGCGGGCGAAGCGGCCGGGGCTGTTCGCCACCGCGATGTTCGACCTCGACCGGTTCAAGATCGTCAACGACACGCTCGGCCATCTCGCCGGTGATGCGCTGATCCGCGAGGTTTGCGCCATTCTGCACACCCATGCTCCCGAAGGGGCGGTGGTGGCGCGGCTCGGCGGCGACGAATTCGGCGTCCTGTTCGATGCGCCGGGCGAGGATGCGGCGGTGATGGCCTGCGACCGGATCGTCGCGGCTTGCACCGGTACGCATCAGGTCTTCGGCAATTCGGTGCAGAGTGGCGCGTCCGCCGGCCTCGTCGTGGTGGAGGGCGCCGGCGTGTGCGACCCCATCGACGCGCTGCGCCGTGCCGACCTGGCGCTCAACGATGCCAAGCGTGCCGGGCGCGGCGTCACCCGCCTGTTCGACGAGAGCATGGACGAAGGCATCCGCTTCCGCCGACGCATCGAGCAGGGTCTCGCGCAGTCCGTGGCGCGCGGCGAGCTCAGCCTCGTCTACCAGCCGATCATCAGCCGCGATGCGCTGGAGGTGATCGGCTTCGAGGCGCTGGTGCGCTGGAACACCGAGGAATACGGGCCGATCAGCCCGGCGACCTTCATTCCGATCGCCGAGGAATCGAACGTCATCCACGAGCTGGGCGACTGGATCCTCGACGAGGCGCTGAAGACGGTGCAGCAATTCCCCGGCCAATATGTGTCGGTGAACTTCTCGCCCCGCCAGTTCCGCCGCCACAATTTCGTCGGCCACATCATGGAAAGCGTGCAGCGCGCCGGCGTGGAGCCGGGGCGCGTGCAGATCGAGATCACCGAAACGGCGATCTTCGACGATGCGGAACGCGCCGCCGAGACGCTCTACAAGCTGCGGCAGATGGGCTTCCGCATCGCGCTGGACGATTTCGGCACCGGCTATTCCAGCCTCTACAACATCCGCAAGTTCGCGCTCGACAGCCTGAAGATCGACCGTAGCTTCATCGACGGCATGGGCCGCGAGCGCGAGAGCGCCGCCATCGTCCATTCGATCATCCACCTCGGCCGGGCGCTGGGGCTGGAGGTGATCGCCGAGGGCGTCGAGACGGAGGCGCAGGTCCAGGCGCTGCGGCTGGCCGGTGCCAGCCACCTGCAAGGCTATTTCTTCTCGCGCCCCGTGTCATCGGACCTCGCGCTGGAGATCGCGCAGCAGCGCTTCTTCGGTGAGGACCCCGAGGACGCGGCGGGCACCGGGACGCACGGCTGATGCGGCGCCCCTGGCAGGGGCGCGGCGCGGTGAAGGGGCTCGCGGCCCGCAGCAGGGCAAAGGGCCCGGCATCGCTCGGCGCCAAGCTGGTGCTGATCCTGACCGCGGTCGGCGCCGCCGGTGCGCTCGGCATCACGCTGCTGCTCGCGAGCGTCATCACCCCCAGTTTCCACGCGCTGGAGAGCAAGGCGATCGGCGGCCACGTCGAGCGCACCCGCGCCGCCTTGAGCGAATATGCCGCCAAGGTCGAAAATGCGGTGCGCGACTATGGCGACTGGACGCAGAGCTACGACTACATGGCGGCGCCGTCCGCCGCGTTCGAGCGCGACAGCTTTTCGCCGCTGGCGATGACCAACCTCGGCGTGCAGGGCATGGCCTATGTCCGCCCCGATGGACAAATCCAGATCGCGCGCTGGCTGGACCCCGCGACGGGGCGGGAGCGGCCGGACCTGCGCGCGGCGATGGTGCGCGTCGCGACGCATACCGACCTTCGCCGGATCGTCGGCCGCAGCAATTCGGGGCATTTCTATGCGCGCCTCGGGCCGGTCGTCGCGGCGGTGGGCGTGGCGCAGGTGCGCCGCTCCGACGGGACGGGCGCGTCGCGCGGCTATGTGCTGATGGCGCGGCAGATCACCTCCCGCCAGCTGTCGGACCTGTTGCAGCTCGATGCGCGGATCGACCTCAACGTCACCGGCGATCGCGAGCGCGTCGCCCCCGGTCGTACCACGATCGGCATCGCCGTGCCGATTCCGGGTGCCAACGGCCGGGCGGTCGCCGCCGCCCGGTTCCATATCGTGCGCGACGTGTCGCTGCTCGGCCGGCGCATGCTGTTGCTGGCGGTGGCGGGGTCGACGCTGCTGCTGCTGATCGTGCTGGTCGTGCTGCGCCGGACGATCTCGCGACTGGTGCTGCGGCCGTTGCAGCGCGTCGAGCGGCACATGCAGCGGGTCCGCGCGTCGGGTTCGATGGCGCTGCTGGAGGATGACGGGCGGCGCGACGAGTTCGGCTCGCTCGGCCACAGCCTCAATGCCATGCTGTCGCAGCTGAAGGACCTGCGCGAACAGATCGAGGTGCAGAGTTTCGCGCTGGGGCGCACCGAAAGCGCGGTCGCGGTGATGCACAACGTGCGCAACGCGCTCAACCCGATCAGCACGATCCTGAGCCATGGCATCGCCCAGCCGCCGCCGATCGACCGGGCGACCGTGGACCGGGCGCTTGCCGAGCTGGCGCTGGACGAGCTGCCCGCCGGGCGCCGGGCCAAGCTGTCCGCCTTCGTCACCGCCGCACTGGCCGCCGAAGTGGCGGGACGCGAGACGATGCGCGGCGAATTGCAGGTCGGCCGCGAGGCGATGGCGCATGTGCTGGAGATCATCGGCGAACAGCAGAAGCGTGCCCATGAACGCCCCACGCTGGAGCCATGCGACCTCAGCGAGATCGTTGCCCGCAATGCCGCCATCGCGCGCTATTCGGATACCGCATCGATCGCCTTCAGCTTTCCCGCCGAGCCGCATCATGCGCTGGCCAACCGCGTCATCCTCAGTCAGGTGATCGGTAATTTGCTGGGCAATGCTGCCGAGGCGATCGCGGCGGGCGGGCGCGACAGCGGCTCGATCGGCGTCACCATGTATCGCAACGGCGATTCGGTCTGCGTCCACATCCGCGACGATGGCGAGGGGTTCGATGCGGCGACCGGCGCGACGCTGTTCCAGCGCGGCTTCTCGACGCGCGAGCACAAGTCGGGCGGCCTCGGCCTGCACTGGTGCGCCAATTCGATGAACGCGATGGAGGGCAGCCTGCGCCTGGAAAGCGAAGGGCGCGGCCGCGGCGCAGTAGCGATCCTGACGCTGCGGGCCGCCGACGTGGCGCGCCTGCCGCACGCGGCGTGAACCACGTCGCGGGTCGTTGCCGATGAAGATCCTGGTGCTGTCCAGCCTGTACCCCAACGCCGTGCAGCCGCGGCATGGCATCTTCATCGAACATCGCATCGCGCATCGCGCATCTCGCCGCGGTGGCGGGCGATGCGATCCGCGTGGTGGCGCCGGTGCCGTGGTTTCCCAGCCCGCGACGTGTCTTCGGTCGCTATGCCGATTTCGCCCGCGTGCCGGGTACGGCGGTGCGGCGCGGGATCGAAATCCACCATCCGCGTTATCCGCTGCCGCCGAAGGTCGGCATGACCGCCGCGCCGTGGCTGATGGCGGCGGCGCTGTATCCGCACCTGGCCGCTTTGCGCCGGACATTCGATTTCGACGTGATCGACAGCTATTATTTCTACCCCGACGGGGTGGCCGCCGGGCTGCTCGCCCGCGCCCTCGATCGCCCGTACGTGATGACTGCGCTCGGGACCGATGTCAGCCTGATCCCGCGCCACCGCCTGCCGCGGCGCATGATCCTCGACGCGATCGGACGGGCGGCGGCGGTGACGACGGTGTGCGGCGCGCTGCGCGACGAGCTGTTGCTGATCGGGGCTGGCGCGGAGCGGGTGAGCGTCGTCGAACATGGCGTCGACCTCGACCTGTTCAGCCCGCCCGCCGATCGCGAGCGCCTGCGGCGCGATCTCGGGTTACGGGGCCCGACGATCGTGTCGGTCGGTCACCTGATCGACCGCAAGGGGCATGATTTCGCGATCCGCGCCATCGCCGCGCTGCCCGGCGTCACCCTGATAATCGCCGGCGATGGCCCTCGCGAGGCGGCGTTGCGGGCACTGGCGACGACGCTCGGCATCGCGGAGCGCGTGCGGTTCCTGGGGCATGTCGACCAGCAGCGGCTGCCCGCGCTGTACGGCGCGGCGGACGTGGCGGTGAATGCGGCGGATCGCGAGGGAATCGCCAACGTGCTGCTCGAAGCGCTCGCCTGCGGCACGCCGCTGGTGGCGACGCCGGTATGGGGATCGCCGGAGGTGGTGCGGGTGCCCGAGGCGGGGGTGCTCAGCGCCGATCGGTCGGTGGTGGCGATCCGCGACGCGCTCGGCGCCTTGCTGGCGAACCTGCCCGATCGGGCGGCGACGCGGCGCTATGCCATGCGTTACGATTGGCGCGAGACGGGGCGGCGGCATCGCGCCCTGCTCGCCGCCGCGGTGGAGGGCGTTGCCGTTTCCGGCCGTCCGGCTTAACGTGTTCCCGATATGGTCACCGACTTCCAGGAGCCGCCGATCGGCGTGCTCGACGCCCCCTTCGATACCGCGCTGTCAGACCGCTACCTCGTCTATGCGCTGTCGACGATCACGGCGCGCTCGCTGCCGGACGTTCGCGACGGGCTGAAGCCGGTGCATCGCCGGCTGCTGTGGGCGATGCGGCTGCTGCGCCTCGACCCGACGCAGGGCTACAAGAAATGCGCGCGCGTCGTCGGCGACGTGATCGGCAAATACCATCCCCACGGCGACCAGTCCGTGTACGACGCCATGGTCCGCCTCGCGCAGGATTTCGCGCTGCGTTATCCGCTGGTCGACGGCCAGGGCAATTTCGGCAACATCGACGGCGATAACGCCGCCGCCTACCGCTATACCGAGGCGCGGCTGACGCAGGTCGCGATCGACCTGATGGACGGGCTGGACGAGGATGCCGTCGCCTACCGCCCGACCTACAACGGCGAGGAGCAGGAGCCGGAACTGTTCCCCGGCCTGTTCCCAAACCTGCTCGCCAACGGCGCCAGCGGCATCGCGGTCGGCATGGCGACGAGCATCCCGCCGCACAATGCCGCCGAACTGCTCGATGCGGCGATGATGCTGGTCGACAAGCCCGACGCGCCCGACGCGGCGGTGCTCGATCATGTGAAGGGGCCGGATTTCCCGACCGGCGGCCTTGTTGTCGATCCGGCGGCGGTGATCGCCGAAAGCTATGCCACCGGGCGCGGCAGCTTCCGGGTCCGCGCGCGCTGGACGGTGGAGCGCGAAAAGGGTGGCGGCTGGCAGGCGGTGGTCAGCGAAATCCCCTATGGCGTGCAGAAGGGCAAGCTGATCGAACAGATCGCCGGCCTCATCAACGATCGCAAATTCCCCATCCTCGCCGACGTGCGCGACGAATCGGATGCCGAGGTGCGCATCGTCCTCGAACCGCGCAGCCGCACCGTCGATGCGCAGGTGCTGATGGACGGACTTTTCCGCTTTTCCGACCTGGAAACGCGAATCAGCCTGAACCTCAACGTGCTCGACAAGGATCGTACCCCGCGCGTGATGTCCTTGGGCGGTGCGCTCAAGGCCTGGGTCGAGCATCAGTTCGTCGTGCTCGACCGTCGGACCCGGCATCGGCTCGGCAAGATCGCCGACCGGATCGAGCTGCTCGACGGCTATCTGGTCGCATACCTCAACCTCGATCGCGTCATCGAGATCATCCGCACCGAGGATGAGCCCAAGCAGGTGATGATGGCCGAGTTCAGCCTGACCGACCGGCAGGCGGAGGCGATCCTCAACATGCGGCTGCGTTCGCTGCGGCGGCTGGAGGAGTTCGAGATCCGCGGCGAGCGCGACAAGCTCGACAAGGAACGCGCCGACCTGGAGGCGCTGCTCGCCGACCCGGCCAAGCAGAAGCGGCGGATGAAGCGCGACCTCAAGAAGGTGCGCGACCGCTATGGCCCGGAGACGGCGCTGGGCGCACGCCGTACCGGGATCGAGGAGGCGGCGCCGACCCGCGACATCCCGCTGGAGGCGATGATCGAGCGCGAGCCGATCACCGTCATCCTGTCGCAGCGCGGCTGGATCCGCGCGATGAAGGGGCACGGCGATCTCGCGTCCGCCGACACCCTCAAGTTCAAGGAAGGCGACGGCCCCGCCTTCGCCTTTCACGCGCAGACCACCGACAAGCTGCTGCTCGCGGCGGAGAACGGCCGGTTCTATACGCTGGCGGCCGACAAATTGCCGGGCGGGCGCGGCTTCGGCGAGCCGGTGCGCGCGATGATCGATCTCGACGGGTCGGTCGGCGTCGCGAGCTTCCTCAACGCCCGCGCGCAGGAGCAATTGCTGATCGCGGCGACGGACGGCCGCGGCTTTCGCGTGCCGGTGGCGGACGTGATCGCCGAGACGCGCAAGGGCAAGACGGTGATGACGCCGCGGGTCGGCCAGAAGCTGCTCGTCGTGCGTCCCGTTGCGCCGAACGCCGATTACGTCGCGGCGATCGGCGACAATCGCAAGTTCCTGGTCTTCCCGATCGCCGAACTGCCGGTGATGACGCGGGGGCAGGGGGTGCAAATCCAGCGGTTCCGCGAGGGCAGCCTGTCGGATGCCACCACCTTCGTCTTCGCCGAGGGGATGAGCTGGCCGATGGGCGGCGACACCGGCCGGACGCGGACGGAAAGCGACCTGTCGCTCTGGCGGACGGCGCGAGGGGCCGCCGGGCGCACGCCGCCGACCGGCTTTCCGCGGGACAACCGGTTCGGCCAGTAAAGGCCCCCGCAAGGTTTTAGTCGGGCCCGGACGTAAATTTTACAATTTTCAGTGCCTCTTAACGTTCGGCACCTAGACAGACGGCATGGCCAGCGCCTCGCCAGATCTGGGTCGACCACCCGCCGCCGAGCTCGACCTGCTTGAGCGGGATCTGGAACTCATCCCGATTCCGACGGTGCAGGTCGCGCGGGCGGGCGACGGGTTCATGTTCCTGGCGGTCAATCGCGCGTACCGGCTGGCGGGGCTGGGCGTCATCGCCGACCGATCGCCGATGCTGGCGCTGCTCAGCAGCCGCATCGATGCGTTTCTGCGATCCACCGATATCCGCACCGATTTCGACTGGTCGATCGGCCAGGTGATCGATTCGCGCTATTATCGGGTCACGATCGCCCGGCCGAGCCCGGCGCTGCGCGACCGCTGCCAGATCGCCTTCATCGATCTCACCGCACAGGTCCATACCGAACGCTCGCTACGCCGTGAGATGACGACCGACAGCCTGACCGGCCTGCCGAATCGCGAAGGCTTCAGCGACATGATCGAGGCGGTGCAGGCAGAGCGCAGCTGCCATGCCGTGCTGGTCATCGACCTCGACCGGTTCGGGCGGCTCAACGCGTGCCTCGGCGGCCTCGCCGGCGACGAATTGCTCATCACGGTCGCGCGCCGGATCAAGGGTGTGCTGCGCGCGCGCGACGCGCTGGCCCGCATCGGCGGCGACGAATTCGGCATCCTGATGGCGGTGGACGACGATCCGGACGAGGCGGGACGGCTCGCCGAACGGATCCAGCGTGCGCTGGCTGCGCCGTTCCGACTCAGCGATTACGAGATCGGCGTCGAATGTTCGATCGGCATCGCGCATGGCGACGACGCCATCGAGGACGTCGAGGAACTGATCCGCAACGCCCAGTTCGCCGTCAAGCGCGCGAAGACCGGGCGGCAGGTCGAAAGCTACCAGACCCAGGCCTTTACGCTGGCGCGCGAGCAGTTCGCGATGGAAACCGCGCTGCGTCGCGCGATCGAGGAGCGGCAACTGCGCCTCGCCTTCCAGCCGATCTGCGATCTGGCCAGCGGCTCGATCGTGTCGTTCGAGGCGCTCGCCCGCTGGCGCGACGACCGCGGCGTCGAACACGAACCGGGCGCCTTCATCCCCGTGGCCGAGGAATCGGGGTTGATCGTGCCGCTCGGCCGCTGGGCGATCGAGGAGGCGGCGCGGACCTTGCGCTGGTGGGACGAAGAGAGCGGCGGCCATTGCGGCATGCGGCTCGCGGTCAACCTGTCGGCGATCCAGATGCAGCGCGACGATATCGCGCCCGTCGTCGAGGCGGCGCTGATCCGCCACGATCTTGCCGGTGATCGCTTCAACCTGGAGCTCACCGAAAGCGCGATCGTCAGCGATCCCGACCGCATCGCCGGCATCATGCACGCGCTGAAGGCGCTCGGCACCAGCCTGGCGATGGACGATTTCGGTACCGGCTATTCGAACCTGGCCTATCTCCAGAAGCTGCCGATCGACATCCTGAAGATCGACCGCAGTTTCGTCACCGGCATGCTCGCCGACCGCGACAAGATCGCGATCGTGCGCGCGGTGCTCAGTCTGGCACAGGCGCTGGGCATGCGGACGACGGCGGAAGGGGTCGAGAGCAACGAACTGGCGCAGACGCTGGCGGCGCTCGGCTGCACCTATGGCCAGGGCTATCTCTACGCCAAGCCCCTGGAGGCGGCCGACGCACTGTCGCTGATCGCCGGGGTCAGGGCGGCGGCGACCGCTTCGTCGGCCAGCTGAGCGACACGGGGTTCGCCGGGGAAGCCTTCGGCGATCCACGCTGCCTCGACCCGGCGCAGCACGCGCGCGACCTCGGGCCCCTTGCGCAGGCCGCGCTCGACCAATGCGCCACCGGTGATCGGTAGCGCCGGCGGCGTCCAGCCGACCACGTCATCCACCGCTTCCCCGGCGAGCAGCAATCTGTCCACCGCGCCGGCCGTGCCGACACGATAGGCGAGGGCGCGTGGGCCTTCATCGCCCGCCCCTTGGCTGGCGGCGACCAGACGCTTGCGATCGGCGTTGGACAGTTTGAGCCGCGCGCCGACGGCCTCGGCCGTATCCGCGGGGATCAGGCTGGCGAGGCGGCGGATCGCATCGGGCGCGATGCCGGTGGCGTCCTCGCGTGCAGCCAAGGCGGCGAGGGCAGTGGCGTCGGTGATTTCGGGCAGCACCGCACGCAGGATGCCGTGTTCGATCATCAGCGCCGTCACCGGCACCGCTGCGCGGGCGACCAGCAGTTTCAGCAGTTCGGCGGCGATCCGTTCGCGGGACAGCGCCATCAGGTCGTTGGCCCGCGCGGCGCAGGCCGCCAGCCCGTCCGCATCCACCGCATCGCCGAAGCGGGCATGGAAGCGGAAGAAGCGCAGGATGCGCAGGTGATCCTCCGCGATGCGGCGATAGGGATCGCCGATGAAGCGGACGCGCCCCGCCTCCAGATCGGCGAGGCCACCGAAATAGTCGAACAGCGCACCGCTTGCCGGATCGGCATAGAGCGCGTTCATCGTGAAATCGCGCCGGGCGGCATCCTCCGCCCAGGCATCGGTGAAGGCGACGATGGCGTGGCGCCCGTCGGTCGACACGTCGCGGCGCAGCGTCGTCACCTCGATCGGACCCGATGGCAGCACCGCGGTGATCGTGCCGTGCGCGAGCCCCGTCGGCACGGCGCGGATGCCGGCGGCCTGCAGGGCGGCCAGCACCGCCTCCGGCAGCAGGCGGGTGGCGAGATCGACATCGGCGGGATCGAGGCCGAGCCAAGTGTCGCGGACGACGCCGCCAACCAGGCGCGTCGTGGCCGCGCCGCCGAGCGCGTCGATCAGCGCGGTGAACCCGTCCCGCGCGACGATCCGCTCGAGCGGCAGCGTCATGCCCATGCCAGCCGCCGCGACAAGTTGACGATCATCGCTGCCGTCGCGCCCCAGATGCGGCGGCCATCCCACAGGATCTCATGAAAATGGCGGGTGCGCCCCTGCCATTCGGCGCTCGCCTCCACCTGATTGGCGGGATCGAGCAGGAAATCGAGCGGCACCTCGAAGACGCTCGCCACCTCCGCCTCGCTCGCGACGAGCGGCAGGTCGGGCGGTACGACGGCCAGCACGGGGGTGACGGCGAAACCGGTGACGGTGCGATAGCGATCGACCTCACCGACGAGGGTCACCGCGCTGCGGGGCAGGGCGACCTCCTCCTCCGCTTCGCGCAGCGCTGCCTCCACCACCGTCTCGCCGGGATCGAGCCGGCCGCCGGGAAAGGCGATCTGCCCGGCATGCTTGCGCAGCGTCTCCGTCCGCTGCGTCAGGATCACGCCCGGGCGCGGACGATCGGTCACCGCCACCAGTACGGCGGCCGGCGTCAGGTCCGCCTCCGGGCGCACATCCAGCTCGCGCAGGTCGCCGGTGAGCAGCACCGGCGATCCGCCACGGCCCTGTTCCAACGCTCTGGTCAACCGGTCGACGAGTGCTGCCGTCACGCGGCAGCGTCCAGCGGGAAGAAGGCGCCATCGCTCCAGATGCCGGGCGCTGCCGCATCGTCGGCCAGCGCGCGTTCGGCGAGGTCGTAATAGACCGGGCGGGCGACCAGCGCCTCCAGCCCGCCGCGGACATGCAGATAGGGGCGTGGCCCGTCATCGCCCGCAGCGAAGCGCAGCGGATGATCGCGCCCTGCGGTCACCAGATCGCCGGTGTTGAGGCGAAAGGCGAGGCGGCTGTCCCGTCCGCTGCCTTCCGCCTTCATCTCCACCGCGACGAAGGGTGCATCCTCCACCGCGATGTCGAGCTTCTCGACCGGGGTGACGAGGACGTAGCGGCCATCCGCCTCGCGGCGCAGGATGGTCGCGAACAGGCGTACCATCGCCTGCCGGCCGATCGGCGAGCCCTGATGATACCAGGTGCCGTCGCGGGCGATCCGCATCTCGCTGTCGCCGCAATGCGACGGGTTCCACTGGTCGACCGGCGGCAGGCGCCGCTGTTCGACGAGCGCGGCGATCTCGGCGAGGCTCAGGCTGGCGAGATCGGGAAGCTCCTCCATCGGCATGCGCCGCGAGGTAGGGACTGCGCGGCTTCCCGTAAAGGTCAGGCCGGGCCGAGCATGCCGGCAACGGCAGGGATGGCGTCGCCGCGGGCGAGCAGCCGATGGCGTTCCACCGGACCCGGCAGCCGCCACGCGCCGGTGCGCGCCGCATCGAAGCCGAAGAAGCGACCGTAATATTCCGGATCGCCGATCAGCATCAGCCGATCGTCCAGCCCCTCCGCCTGCGCCGCCGCGAGCATGCGCGTCATCAGGTCCCGCCCGATGCCGTCGCGCTGCCGATCGGGATCGACCGCGACCGGGCCGATCATCACGAGCGGATGCGACCGGCCGTCATCGTCCAGCAGGCGCACGGGCCAGCACTGGATCGTGCCGATCAGCCGGTCGCCGTGTGTCGCGGCGATGCTGAGCGCAGGGATCGGCAGGGCATCGCCCCGCACCTTGTAGGCGGTGCGGGCATGGCGATCCGTGCCGAACGCGCGGTCGAGCAGCGCCTCCACGGCGGCTCCATCGACGGTGCTGAGCGGCACGAATGCGATCACGGCGAACTTCCTCAAGGCTTGCCTCGGCGGGCGGCGCGCCTTGCGGTGCATGGTCCCCGAAGGCAAGCGGAATGCGACGCGCAATCGCAACTGTGCGCACCGCCCGGCGCTTGCTAGAGAGCCGCGCCATGCAAGACAGTCTTCAGCTGGAGGTTCACGACCTCGAGGTCCAGGTGCTCACCGGAATCTATTCGGAGGAGACGCATCTGCCTCAGCCGCTGCGCATCGACCTGACCGTCGACCTCAGCTGCCCGGACCATTTCGCGCCCGATACGCCGCTGTCGGCGTCGAAGAACTACCTCGACCTCAAACATGCCGCGACGGGCGCCTTGCCCGAGGGCGTGCACTTCACGCTGATCGAGGCGGTGGCGGACCACATCTGCGAGACGCTGTTCCTCGCCGACCCGCGCGTGCTGCGCGTGCGCGTCAAGATCGTGAAGCTCGCCATCGCCGAGGCGGGCGAATCGATCGGCATCACGCTGGTCCGCAACCGGCGCTGACGGTCAGCGGATCGTCCGCGTGCGGCCGCACGGCCCGAGCTGCTGCAGGATGAAGCCGTAATCCTCCCGCGCGATGCCGGCGTCGCTCTCCGCCAGTTGTGCGGTGCTGCGTGCGGGCAGCTGCGCCGGCAGCGCGCAGGCCAGCCGGTACCACAGCAATGTGTCGCGGGCCGGCGGGGCGGCCGCCTCGTCGACGATCTCCGACAGCGCCACCGCCCAGCGCGGCTGCTCGCCGGGGCGGCGCAGCACGGTCAAGGATACCGGCGCCCCGGTGTTGGTCGTCAGGAAGACCTGCGTCTCGCCCTCGCCGGGCAGGGCGCCCGGAACATGGAAGGCATTGCCGATGCCGGTGATGACCGGCGGGGCGTTGGCGGCGATCAGCGCCTGCGCGATCGCGCGGATGCGCTGGTCGTTGGCCGGCGTCCAGGCGACCTGCGCATCGGGGGCGACGAGCTGGATCTGATTCGGCATGCCGGCGACGGGACGGCCGAACAGCAGCACCCGCAGCTTCTTCAATTTGGGCAGTCGTCCTGACGAATCGGGAGCGACATCAAGCAGATAGCCGATTCGCGGGGGCAGGCCGCCGGCGCCTTTCACCAGCGCGACGAGGTCCGCTTCGACATAAAAGCGCGTGAAGCCGGGCGCGACTCCGGCCGAGTCGGCACCTTTCAGCTTCGCGGCCGAACGGATGGCGGCATCGGCGATGATCGGCGAGGCGATCACGAGATCGGCAAGGTCCGCATAGCCCGGGCCGCCTTCGATCATGCCGGAAAGTGGCACATTCGGTGCACTTTGCGCCACGACCGGAGACGCCATGGGAGCTATTGCCAGCAACGTGGTGACGGCGAGGGCGGTTCGAAATCCCGGTTTCATGCGCATCGCGCTACCCCAGTGCGCCTGAACGATACAGAAATAATTCTGTCTTCAAGCGATTGTACGTTTGTTGCGTCCGACAAAGCGTTTGCACGCCGGGAAACGTGAGGATAGGGTTTGCGCTCTGCCACACACGGCGTCAGCCGGGGCAGGGGCCTACGTGCGTTCTTCCCCCGGGCGCTGCGAGGTCCACGAGATTAGGGAGTGTCGTTGCTGAATGGCCTATGCTGACCAGAAGATGTCCGGTGGCAGGGTGGTCGCGATCGTCATCGTCGTGCTCATCCATGCTGCGCTGGGCTATGCCTTCGTCACCGGGCTCGCGTACCAATACGTGAAGAAGGCCCAAGAAAAACTTAACACGTTCGACGTGGAGGAGCCGCCTCCCCCGCCGCCTGACGAGCCGCCGCCGCCGCCGCCGCCAGACACGCCGATGACGCCGCCGCCGGTGGTGTCGCCGCCGCCGATCGTGCAGAATCCGAATCCGCCGCCCGTGGTGATCCAGACGGTCGCGACGCCGCCGCCTGCGGTCGCGCTGACGCCGATCGCCGCGCCGCCGGCTCCGCCTGCGCCGCCGGCACCTCCGGTTCCGCCCGTCGTCAGCAAGGCGGCCGGTGCGAGGGGCAATCCCGCGGACTGGATCACGAACGACGACTATCCGCCAAGCTCGCTCCGTAACAACGAAGAGGGCACCAGCGCGATCGCGTGGACGATCAACACGCAGGGCCGGGTCGAGAATTGCCGTACCACCTCGTCGAGCGGTTCGACCGCTCTGGACCGGGCGGCATGTCAGGCGATCACGCGGCGGGGACGCTATACCCCGGCGCAGGATGCCTCGGGCAATCCGATCGCCACGACCCAGTCGCGTCGTGTGGTCTGGAAGATCCCCAAGGAATGATGCGGTCTCCGCCCGTCGCGACGACGGGCGGATCTCCCCCCGAACGTATACCCGTTTGATAAGGACTTAATTCAGATGCTCACCACCATTCTCGCGGCGGGCGGCACCGCGGCCGCCGAAAACCAGTTCGGCCTCCAGGCAGCGCTGAAGGAAGGCGGCCTCATCTCGCAGTCGGTCTTCACGATCCTCGTGCTGATGTCGATCGTCTCCTTCTACATCCTGTTCTCGAAGCTGTTCGAGCAGCAGAAGATCATCAACCAGGCCAAGCGCGTCCGTCAGGGTTTCTGGCAGTCGAGCAACCTGCGTGAGGGTGCGGCCAAGCTCGAGAAGAACTCGGCCTACAAGCAGCTCGTCGACGACGGCCTGCAGGCGCAGGACCAGCACGCCAAGCTGACCGATCCGGTCGAGGCGCACGACTGGCTGCACGGTTCGCTCGCCCGCTCGGAAGCGGCGATCAACTCGAAGCTGGGCGGCGGTCTCGCCTTCCTGGCGACCGTGGGCGCGACCGCACCGTTCATCGGTCTGTTCGGCACCGTGGTCGGCATCTACCGCGCGCTCATCAAGATCGGCGCGTCGGGCGATCCCTCGATCGACAAGGTCGCAGGCCCGGTCGGTGAGGCGCTCATCATGACCGCGCTCGGCCTGGTCGTCGCGGTTCCGGCCGTGCTCGCGTACAACTGGCTGCAGCGTCGCAACAAGTCGATCGCGGAAGACCTGTCGGCCTTCTCGAACGACGTGCTGGGCTTCCTCGCCTCGAACGGCGCGGTGAAGCCGACGCTGGCGGGCGCCGCTCCGACCAAGGCACCGGTGAAGCCGGCTGCGGCGACGACCACTGCCGGCCAGGCCGGCGGCGTGCAGACCCGCCCGTAAAGACGACAAGGCTGCGGGGGCGTCCATCCGGGCGGCCCCGCAACCGGCCGGTGGCGGCAAGCCGCCGGCATGATGGAATGGATAGGATAGCTCGCACATGGCGATGAGCGCTGGCGGAGGAGGTTCCTCCGAGAAACCGATGTCGGACATCAACACCACGCCCCTCGTGGACGTGATGCTGGTGCTCCTCATCATCTTCCTGATCGCCGTTCCGGTGGCGATCCAGACGGTCAAGGGCATCGTTCTGCCCAAGGTCCGCTTCGATCCGACGACGACCAAGCCCGAAAACGTCCTGCTCTCGGTCACGGCCGGGCCGGACGGCGCCTGCAAGGTGTATTGGGGTACCTCGCCGATCACGAGCAAGGATCTGCTGACCCGCGCCGTCGACAAGCTGAAGCTGGAAATCCAGCGTCAGGGCGGCGTCGGCAACCCGAATATCGAGCTGCCGGAGGTTCATATCCGCGGCGACGTCAGCACCCCCTACAAGTGCATCGGCGGCACGGTCTTCACGATGCAGCAGGCCGGGTTCGCCAAGGTCGGCTTCATCTCGCAGCCGCCCCCCGCGGGTGGTTGATCCCCAGACGAACCGGCCGACCCAGGAGTATCTGACATGGCAATGAGTGGTGGCTCGGACGACGGCGAGCCGATGATGGAAATGAACACGACGCCGTTGATCGACGTCATGCTCGTGCTCCTCATCATGTTCATCATTACGCTTCCCATCCCGACGCACGCGGTGAAGGTCGACCTGCCGGTCAACGATCCGCGCAACCGGACACCGCCGGTCGATCCGCAGAAGAACAAGATCGTGATCGACAAGGCAGGATTGGTGACCTGGAACGGGACGCCCGTCGACGAGGTGACGCTGCGCCAGTATCTCGATACGGCGGCGGCGATCAATCCGGAGCCGGAGCTGCACTTCCAGCCCGATCCGGAAGCCAAGTACGACAAGGTCGATCAGACGCTGGCCGTCATCAAGCGGTCCGCGGTGACCAAGCTCGGCTTCATCGGCAACGAGCAGTATCGCAACGACTTCTGATCCCATCGGGTCAGGACGAGATAAGAGGGCGGTTCCGCAAGGAGCCGCCCTTTTGCGTTCGACCTCAGGGCGTTTCCGGACGCCGCCGTGACCCGACCGACGGACCGCTGCCGCGATCGCGGCCAGCCCGAGAGGATGGCGATCGAGACTGGTCAACTGTGGTCTGGTAGCGTCATCGTCTACCCGATAGCAGGGAGGATGGTCATGGGGGCGATGGGGCGGGCGAGCCGGTTGTGGCTGGCAGGTGCGATGCTGATCGGTGCGGTGCCGGTGGCGGCGATGCCTCCGCAGGCACCCACGGCTGCACCGGCGGACCGGCCGATCACGATCGATGTTCGCGGACCGACCGGGCCGACCAGCCGCATGCCTGAATTTTCGATCGGCGCGGACTTCCCCGGCACGCTGGAACGCGACGACAGCCTCGCCCAATTGCGGATCGTGCAGCAGGAATTGGGCTTTCGCTACATCCGCTTCCACCATGTCTTCGCCGACCAGCTCGGCACCTATCGCTTGGTGGACGGCAAGCCGGCGTACGATTGGACCCGCATCGATCGCCTGTACGACCGCTTGCTCGCATTGAAGCTCAAGCCGTTCGTGGAGCTCGGCTTCACCCCCGATGCGATGAAGACGTCCGATCAGACGATCTTTTACTGGAAGGGCAATACGTCGCATCCCCAGGCCAAGCCGTGGGATGCGTTGGTGGAGGCCTTCGCCCGCCACCTCATCGCGCGGTACGGCGCCGCGGAGGTGCGCAGCTGGTATTTCGAGGTGTGGAACGAGCCCAACCTCGCCGGTTTCTGGGAGGGCGCCGACCAGCCCGCCTATTTCGACCTCTACGCGCGCACCGCCCGCGTGTTGAAGCGGGTCGACGGCGGGTTGCGCGTCGGGGGACCGTCGACTGCGGGCGCGGCATGGGTGCCGGAATTCCTCGCCTTTGCCGATGCACGGCGCCTGCCGGTCGATTTCGTGACGACCCACACCTATGGCGTCGAGGGCGGCTTCCTCGACGAGAAGGGCGAGGGCGACAACAAGCTGTCGCGCGATCCCGATGCGATCGTCGCCGACGTGGGCAAGGTGCGTGGGCAGATCGAGCGCTCGTCGCGGCCGGGGCTGCCGCTGTTCTTCACCGAGTGGAGCACCAGCTACAATCCGCGCGATCCGATCCACGACGATTATCTGTCGCCCGCCTACATCCTCGCCAAGCTGCACGGAGTGGAGGGGCTTGCGCAGGGCATGAGCTACTGGACCTTCAGCGACCTGTTCGAGGAGCCGGGACCGCAGGCCAGGCCGTTCGAGGGTGGCTTCGGCCTGATGACCCCCCAAGGCATCCGTAAACCGGCGTGGTTCGCATACAAGTATCTGAACGAACTGGGGCCGCGCGCGCTGCCGACCGGTGACGCGCAGAGCATCGCAGCGCTGAAGGGCAAGACGGTGCAACTGCTCGCCTGGCGAGACGTGTTGCCCGACCAGCCGGTGAGCAACCGCCCGTTCTTCACCAAGGTGCGTCCGCCGAAGGAGGCGCCGCCGCTCGCCGTGACGCTGACGGGCCTGGCGCCCGGGACCTACCAGGTCGCCGTGCGGCGGACGGGATTTCGGCACAATGATGCCTATACCGCCTATCTGGAGATGGGACGCCCCGCGACCCTCAGCGACGCGCAACTGGCAGAGTTGCAGGCACTCACGCGCGACGTTCCGGTCATGCAGACGCTGACCGTGGGCGCCGATGGCAAAGGAGCGATCCAGCTGCCGATGCGAGACCATGACGTGGTGATGATCGCGATCGACCGCCGCTGAACGCCTGCTGCCGTCGGCAAGTCTGGCAGTACGGGCGCGTCGACCACGGGACCGCATCCTGTCTCCCTCGACCTGCACGCGTAGAGCGGGCCGGCCCACGTCATCGCGCTCCTACCCTGTGCGTCGAACTGCGGCGTGCCGGGCGGGGCGGCCACGTTCGCCGCGAGACGGAACAGGCTTTTCACCCCCCCTGTGCGGCCGCGATGCCGCTTGCGCGTTTGTCTTCGAAGTGACACACTCCTGTCACAAAAATGAAACCTGCCGGAGAGGCGGGGGAAGGAGACGATGCGATGCGTGTGATTGCAGGTGCGATGCTGGCGGCGGCATGCGTGGCGACACCGGCGCTGGCAGCCGATCGGACGGGCTATCAGGCGATTGCCGCAGGTGACTTCACGGCGGCGGCGAAGCGGATCGAGGCGGAGCGGCGGATCTTCCCCGACCGGCCCGAATTGATGCTGAACCTGGCGGTGGCCTATGCGCGCACTGGGCGGAGCGCCGAAGCGCGGACCTTGTATCGCGATGTGCTGGACAAGCCCGCGGTGGCGATGGACCTGCCCAATGGCAATGTCGTGTCCTCGCACGATGTCGCAAACCGCGGCCTGTCGCGACTGACGACGACGATCGCGACGCGCTGACCTGCGGCGGCCGCCGAAGCGGGATCAGAGCCGGGGCAGGGTGACGCCGCGCTGCCCCATATATTTGCCGGCGCGATCGGCATAGCTCGTCTCGCACGGCTCGTTGCCCTGCAGAAACAGGAACTGGCACGCGCCCTCATTGGCGTAGATCTTGGCCGGCAGCGGCGTGGTGTTGGAGAATTCCAGCGTCACATGCCCCTCCCAGCCGGGTTCGAGCGGGGTGACGTTGACGATGATCCCGCAGCGGGCATAGGTCGATTTGCCGAGGCAGATGACCAGCACGTCACGCGGCACGCGGAAATGTTCCACCGTCCGGGCGAGCGCGAAGCTGTTGGGCGGGATGATGCAGACATCCGTCTTGCGATCGACGAAGCTGTTCGACGCGAAATCCTTGGGGTCGACCAGGGCATTGTCGACGTTGGTGAAGATCTTGAATTCGTCGGCCACCCGCGCGTCATAGCCGTAGGAGGACAGGCCGTAGCTGATGCAGCCTTCCCGGCGCTGGCTCTCGACGAACGGCTCGATCATCCGCTGGCCCAGCGCGGCCTCGCGAATCCAGCGGTCGGACAGGATGGACATGGCGGCTCCCCTTCGGATGCGCCTCTTCGCCGGTTCGGCGGTCGAGGGCAAGGTGCTGGCATCGGGCGGAGGCGCGGGGTAGCGCCCGACGATGCGTCCGCTGATCGATCTGGTCTATCGTCTCCGCCGGTTGGCGATGGCGCTGCTGCGCTGGCAGACCCGCGGGGTGAAGGCGATGGCGTTCGATCCCCAAGGGCGATTGCTGCTGGTGCGCCATCGTTATGGGCGGTCGGACCTGTGGATGCTGCCGGGCGGCGGCATCGCCCGCGGCGAGGCGCCGGCCGATGCCGTGGCGCGCGAGGTGCACGAGGAAACGGGTTGCCGCCTGACCGGCATCGCGCCGATCGGGACATTCATAGCGCGGGCGGAGGGGCGGCGGGACACGGTGTACCTGTTCCAGGCGCAGACCTGCCACCGGCCGGTCGTGGACGGCGTGGAGCTTGCCGCTGCCTGCTTCTTCGCCCTGGACGCCTTGCCGGATACGGTGTCGCCTGCGACGCTGCGGCGGATTGCGGAATGGCAAGGCGGGCGGGTGCCGGACGGACGCTGGTAGCACGCGCAGCCGTGCGGCGCTAAGGCACGCGGCATGCTGCGCATCACCGATCTGAAGCTGCCGATCAACCATCCTGAGGAGGCGCTCGCCGCGGCGATCCGCAACCGGCTGCGGATCACGCCGCGCGATCTCGTGCGCTATTCGATCGCGCGGCGTGCCAACGATGCGCGCGACAAGATGGATATCCAGCTCGTCTATTCGGTCGACGTGACCGTGAAGAACGAGGCGGTGGTGCTCGCCCGCTGCAAGCGCGACCGCCACGTCGGGCCGACGCCCGATACCGGCTATCGCTTCGTCGCCCGGGCGCCGGCGGATTATGCCGGGCCACGGCCGATCGTGGTCGGGGCGGGGCCATGCGGCCTGTTCGCCGGTCTGATCCTGGCGCAGATGGGATTCCGCCCGATCATTCTCGATCGCGGCAAGGTGGTGCGCGAGCGGACGCAGGACACCTGGGGCCTGTGGCGGAGCAGCAAGCTCAATCCCGAATCGAACGTGCAATTCGGCGAAGGCGGTGCCGGCACCTTCTCCGACGGCAAGTTGTGGAGCCAGATCAAGGACCCCCGCCATCTCGGCCGCAAGGTGCTGACCGAATTCGTCAAGGCGGGGGCGCCGCCCGAAATCCTGACGGAGGCGCACCCCCATATCGGCACCTTCCGCCTGGTGACGATGGTGGAGAGCATGCGGGCCACCGTGGAAGCGCTGGGCGGGGAATATTGCTTCAGCCACCGCGTCGACGATCTCGCAATCGATACCGCAGCGGACGGTAGCCGACGGCTGACCGCGCTGCACCTGTCGACGGGCGAGACGCTGGCAGCGGGACCGGTGGTGCTGGCACTCGGCCACAGCGCGCGCGACACCTTCCACATGCTGCACGATCGCGGCGTGCATCTGGAGGCCAAGCCGTTTTCGATGGGCGTGCGGATCGAGCATCCGCAAAGCTGGATCGACGAAGCCCGCTTCGGCCCCTGCGCCGGGCATCCCGATCTGGGCGCCGCCGCCTATGCACTGTCGCACCATTGTGCCAACGGCCGCACCGTCTACAGCTTCTGCATGTGTCCCGGTGGCACGGTGGTGGCGGCGACGTCGGAACCCGGCCGCGTCGCGACCAACGGCATGAGCCAATATTCGCGCAACGAGCGCAACGCCAATTCCGGCATCGTCGTCGGCATCGACCCGGCGCGAGACTATCCCGGCGGCCCGCTCGCCGGCATCGCGCTGCAACGTCACTGGGAAAGCCTGGCTTTCACCGCGGGTGGTGGCGATTATCGCGCGCCTGCGCAGCGGCTCGGCGACTTCCTGGCCGGACGTCCCTCGACGCGGCTGGGCAGCGTCATCCCCTCCTATCGGCCGGGTGTGCATCTCACCGATCTCGCCGCATGCCTGCCCGATTTCGTGGTAACCGCGATGCGCGAGGCGCTGGTCGCCTTCGGGCGCGAAATCCCCGGTTACGATCACCCCGACGCGGTGCTGACCGGCGTCGAGACGCGGACCTCCTCACCCGTGCGGATCACGCGCGGCGCGGACTTCCAGAGCATCAATACCGCAGGGCTCTTCCCGGCGGGAGAGGGCGCGGGCTATGCCGGCGGCATCCTGTCTGCGGCCGTCGACGGGATCAAGATCGCCGAGGCGGTGGCGCAATCCCTCGTGGGCAGCGGCAAGCCTCTCGCGCATGCCGCCTGAGCCGCTTGCGTCCGCAGCGGACTTGTCTGCACGGCGCCGCCATTCTATACTGAGCGATATGGAAACCCTGGCCATCCTCCCGCCCAAGGGCCGTCCGCGGGAATTCTGTACCGACGCCGCGCTCGCCGCCGCCCTGCGCGTGTTCTGGAGCAAGGGGTATGACGGCGCATCGATGGCCGACCTGACCGAGGCGATGGGCATCACCCGGCCGAGCCTGTACGCCGCGTTCGGCAACAAGGAGGCGCTGTTCCACAAGGCGCTGGACCTCTACGAGGCGGAGAAGCTGGAATATACCCGGCTGGCGCTGGAGCAGCCGACCGCGCGCGGCGTGGCGGAATGCTTCATGCGCGGGGCGCTGGCGATGCAGACGAGCCATGACGGGCCGAAGGGGTGCCTGGGCGTCATCAGCGCGGTCGCATGCAGCCCGGAGGCGGAATCGATCAAGGCCGATGTGATCGCGCGGCGCGCCTCGTCGCAGGCGGCGCTGATCGAGCGATTCGAACAGGCGAAGCGCGATGGCGACCTGCCGGCGCATATCGATGTGCTTGGGCTGACCAGCTATCTCTATGCGCTGTTGCAGGGCATGGCGGTGCAGGCGGGCTCCGGCGCCAGCCGGATCGACCTCGAACGACTGGTCGACACCAGTCTCGCGATCTGGCCCAGCCGTTAGGCGGCGCTGCGACGCAGGGCAGGCGGATCGCCTGGCTTCTGCTGCTGGCAGGCGTGCTGGCCGCGGCGGTCGCGATCGGCAGCCATTGGGCGCGTGACACGGCCGCTGTCGCCACCGATCGTGAGGCGGCGGCGTTCGCCCGCAGTCATGCCGAATTGCTCGACAGCGAATTGCAGCGATTTCGCCTGCTGCCGCTGGTGCTGGCGGAATATCCCGATGTGCCGGCCGCACTGGCCGGCGGTCATCCCGGCGCGGCGCGGCGGCTTGACGCGACGCTGGAATTGCTGGCCGCGCGGACGGATGCCGCGGTGCTTTATGCCATCGATGCGCGGGGGCGGGCGGTGGCGGCGAGCAACTGGCGGCTGCCGACCAGCTTCGTTGGGCAGGATTATGCCTTCCGCCGCTATTTCACCCAGGCGATGGCGCAGGAGCGATCCGAATTGTTCGCGCTGGGATCGGTCAGCGGCCGGCCGGGCCTGTATCTGGCGCGGCGGATCGATCGCGGCGGGCGGGCGCTGGGGATCATCGTCGTCAAGGTGGATTTCACCCGGCTGGAGCGCGAATGGGCCCGCGCACCTGGGGCGACCGTGGTCACCGACGCGGGCGGCGTGATCCTCATCACCAGCGTCGCCCGCTGGCGCTTCCACCCGACACGCGATCTGTCGCCCGCGCGCATCGCGGCGCTGCGCACGTCGCGTCAGTTCGGGGCTGCGCCGCCGACCGACCTCGCCTTCGTCGCGCAGGGTCGCGAAGTGATCGTCGGTGGCCGCCGGTATCGCGTAGCAGGAACGCCGGCGGCGCTGGAGGGAGGGCGGCTGCTCCATCTCCAGCCGCTCGCTCCGGCGCTGGCCGCGGCACGCACGCGGGCGCTGCTTTGGGGAGCGGGGCTGCTGCTGCTCGCGCTGCTCGGCGCTGCCGCGCTGCTGCGCGCGGGGGTGCAGAGGCGGGTGCACGCGGTGCTGGAGGAGGAGGTATCCCGCCGCACCGCCGAATTGCGCGATGCCAATGCCCGGCTGGTGATCGAATCGGAGGAGCGCGCCGCGGCCGATCGGCGGTTCCGCGCAGCGCGCGAGGAACTGGCGCAGGCCAATCGCTTAGGCTCGCTCGGGCAGATCACGGCGGGGGTGGCGCATGAGATCAACCAGCCGCTTGCCGCAATCCGCACCTTTGCGGAGAACGGCGGGACCCTGCTCGATCGCGGCGCGCCGGAGGGGGCGCGGGAGAACCTCGGCCGGATCGTCGCGCTGACCGAGCGGATCGGGGCGATCACCGGCGAATTGCGCGCCTTTGCCCGCAAACGCACGCCGTCGCGCGGCGCGCCGACGCTGGCCGAAGCGATCGAGGGCACGTTGCTGCTGATCGGCGAGCGGGCGCGGCATGTCGTCGAGGACCGCGTGTCCGCGGGCGTGCGAACCCTGCCTGTCGACGCGGACCGCATCCGGCTGGAGCAGATCCTGGTCAACCTGTTGCAGAATGCGCTGGACGCGGTGGCCGGCATGGATGCGCCGCGGGTAACGATCGACGCCAAACGGGAGGGGGGCCGGGTGATGGTGCGGATCGCCGACAACGGGACGGGCGTGGACGCGAGCCTGGCCGATACGTTGTTCACCCCCTTCGCCTCCGCCAAGCCGGAGGGACTGGGGCTGGGCCTCGCCATCGCGCGGGACATCGCGCGCGAATTCGGCGGAGAGCTGGATCTTGTCGATACGGGGCGCGCGGGTGCCGCCTTCGTCCTGACGTTGCGACTCGCATGACCGGACAGCGCGTGCTCTTCATCGAGGACGATGACGCCTTGCGCATCGCGACGGTGCAGGCGCTGGAACTGGCCGGGCTCGACGTGCTCGCCTTTGCGGGAGCGGAGGCGGCGCTGGCGGCGCTGCCGCCCGACTTCGACGGAGCGATCGTCACCGATATCCGCATGGGGCGGATGGACGGGCTGCAATTGCTCGGCCGCGTGCGGGCGCTCGATCCGGAGCTGCCGGTGATCCTCGTCACCGGGCATGGCGACGTGCCGATGGCGGTATCGGCGCTGCGCGACGGCGCCTATGATTTCCTCACCAAGCCGTTCGCGGTCGATCATCTGGTGGCGACGATCCGCCGCGCGCTGGAACGCCGCGGGCTGATGATGGAGAACCGGCGGCTGCGCACCGCCGCCGCCGAGGCGGACAGCCCGCTGGTCGGGCAGAGCGCGGCGATGGTCGATCTACGCCGTGCGATCGGGCAATTGGCGTCGGCCGATGTCGACGTGCTGATCGAGGGTGAGGCGGGGACGGGCAAGGACCTGACCGCGACCTTGCTCCACCGGCTGGGACCGCGACGGGCGCGGCCGTTCGTCGCGGTGGCTTGCGCGACGCTGACCGAGGAGCGCGCGACGATCGACCTCGTCGGTCATGCCGCAGACAGCGTCGCGCACACCCGGCTGTCGCGCGCAGGGGCGATTGCCGCCGCGCAGGGCGGAACGCTGCTGCTCGACGGGATCGATGCTTTGCCCGCGTCGCTACAGGCGGCGATGCTGCGGGTGATCGAGGATCGCGAGGTGCAGCCGATCGGCGCGGCGCGCGCGGAACCCGTCGACGTGCGGGTGATCGCGACCGGCCAGGGCGACCTTGCACGCGCGGTGGCGGCAGGGCGGTTCCGCCAAGACCTGTACCACCGCCTGGCGGCGACGCGGCTGCACCTGCCGCCGCTGCGGCTGCGCGAGCAGGACCGGATGCTGCTGTTCGTCGGCTTCGTCGAGGAAGCGCGGGTGCAGCTCGACCGGCCGGACCATGCGATCACCGAAGCCGATCGGCGGCATGTGCTGGAGCATGGCTGGCCCGGCAACGTCCGCGAACTGCGCAGCTATGCGTTCGAGCGGGTACTGGCGTCGGTGCCGGGGGAGGCGGCGGAGGCGCAGGATTTGCCCGGCCGCGTCGCCGAATTCGAGGCGGGGGTGATCGTCGACGCATTGCGCGCGTGCGACGGCAATGTCGTCCGCGCGGTGGAGCGGCTGGGTATCCCGCGCAAGACGCTCTATTACAAGCTGACGCGCTACGGCATCGATCCGGAGACGTTCAGACCGGGGCGTTAGGCGCGCGCGCGCTCGCCATGCCCGCTTCCTCGCGCAGCGCATCGATATCGCGATCGATGATGTGGAGCAGCGAATGGACGAGCGAGGCGACATCCATCTGCGGCCGCACCAGCTGGTGATGGAGCAGCCCCAGCGACATGGTGAGGATGGTGTCGGCGAGCGCGACACGCTTGTCGGCCAGCGCTTCGCCGGGCGCGAGCATTGCCAGCGCATCGAGCATCAGGATGCGAACGTCATTGTGCGTCGCATCGAAGATCGCGGCGATGCGGGAATTGCGGCCTGCCTCCGCCATGATCTCGGCGAACAGGCGGCTGTCGTCCAGATCGTCTTCCGGCAGCACGAACTGGCGGATCCAGTCGCGCACCGCCACTTCGTCGCCCTGCTGGATGGCGAGTCGCAGCGCTTCGGCGGCCATGAACGAGCGGCAATCGGTATCGACGATGGCCGCCACGATATCTTCCTTGGCGGAAAAATCGCGATAGAGCTGGCCGACCGCAACGCCGGACTCGCGCGCGATCTGGGCGATGCCCGTGGCATGAAAGCCGTTTTCGATGAAGAGCTTACGAGCCTGATCGATCACCCGGCGACGGCGTATGTCAGCCTTGTTCCCTGGTGCGGTGCAACAAAAGTCCGAATCGATCATTCCATCCTCGTCCTAGCTGGCCTTGACGCCGCTTGCCAAGCGGTTGTAGCAGGCGGTGAGTGATCGATCACTCACAATTTTTCAGCGGACAATTTGCATGACGAAACGGGGACACGGAGTAGCGGTGCTCGCCCTGGCACTGGCTCTGGCGGCGTGCGGGGGCGGTAACCAGCAGCAACAGCAGCAGGGTGCACCGCAAGGCCCGCCGCAGGTCGGCTATGTCGTCGTGCGCGACCAGTCGGTGACGCTGACCACCGAACTGCCCGGCCGGACCACCGCCTATGAGACGTCCGAGGTGCGGCCGCAGGTCAACGGGCTGGTGCTCGACCGCCTGTTCGTCGAGGGCGACATGGTGCGCAAGGGCCAGCCGCTCTATCGCATCGATCCCGCGCCCTACCAGGCGCAGGTCGCCAGCGCCCGCGCCGCGCTGACCCGCGCGCGGGCCAGCATCGCATCGAGCGCCGCGCTCGCCCGCCGCTATGGCGAGCTGGTCAAGATCAACGCGGTCGCCCGCCAGGAACTGGAGAATGCGCAGACCAGCGCCGCCCAGGCGCAGGCGGACGTCGCCGCCCAGCAGGCGGCGCTGCGCACCGCGCAGATCGACCTTGCGCGCACGACCATCCGCGCGCCGATCTCGGGCCGTATCGGCCGCTCGCTGGTGACCACCGGCGCCCTCGTCTCCGCCGCGCAGACCAACGCGCTGGCGACGATCCAGCGGTTGGACCCCATCTATGTCGACATCCAGCAGTCGAGCGCCGACCTGCTCAAGCTGCGCCAGCAGATCATGAGCGGCCAGTTGACCCGGGACGGCAACGCCCGCGTCAAGCTGACGCTGGAGGACGGCACCGCCTACGGTCCCGAGGGCACGCTGCGCTTCGCCGACGTGACGGTCGATCCGACCACGGGATCGCAGGTGATCCGCGCGCTGTTCCCCAATCCCAACGGCCTGCTGCTGCCGGGCATGTTCGTGCGCGCGCAGCTGGTGCAGGGCACGCAGGCGAATGCGCTGCTGGTACCGCAACGGGCGGTCAGCCGTGACGAACGCGGCAACGCGACCACGATGGTCATAGGCAACGACGGCAAGGTGCAGCCGCGCACGTTGCAGACGAGCCGCACGATCGGCGACAACTGGCTGGTCACCGGCGGCCTGAAGGCCGGCGACAAGGTGATCGTCGAGGGCGGCATGATGCTGCGCCCCGGCATGGCCGTGCAGGGCAAGCCCTGGAACCCCAATGCCAAGCCTGCCGCGCAAGCGCCGCAGGGCCAGGCGCAGGCGCAGGCGAAGTAATCAGCCATGTCACGCTATTTCATCGATCGCCCGATCTTTGCCTATGTGCTGGCGATCGTGGTGATGCTGGCCGGGATCCTCGCGATCCGCAGCCTGCCCATCGCACAGTTTCCCGCGATCGCGCCGCCTGCGGTGTCGATCACCGCGACGTATCCGGGCGCGGATGCGCAGACGCTCGAGAATACGACGACCCAGATCATCGAGCAGCAGCTGAAGGGCATCGACAACCTTCGCTACTTCTCGTCCTCGTCGTCGTCGGCGGGCTCGGTGCAGATCATCCTGACCTTCGAACAGGGCACCGACCCCGACATCGCGCAGGTCCAGGTCCAGAACAAGCTGCAGGCGGCGACGCCGCTGCTGCCGCAGGAGGTGCAGAGGCAGGGGCTGATCGTCGCCAAGGCGACGCAGAACTTCCTGATGTTCGTCGGCCTCTATTCGGCGGACGGCAGCCACAATGATTCCGACCTGTCGGACTATATCGTCTCCAAGCTCCAGGACCCGCTTGCCCGCGTCAACGGCGTCGGCGACACGCAGGTGTTCGGATCGCAATATGCGATGCGCATCTGGGTCGATCCCATCAAGCTCAACAATTACGCGCTGACCATCGCCGACGTGACGAGCGCGATCACCGCGCAGAACGCGCAGGTGTCCGCCGGTCAGATCGGCGCACAGCCGGCGCCCAAGGAGCAGATGCTGAACGCCACCGTGTCGGTGGAATCACGGCTGACCAAGCCCGAGGAATTCGCCGCCATCCGCCTCAAGAGCAACACCGACGGATCGGTGGTGCGGCTGAGCGATGTCGCGCGGGTGGAGATCGGCGCGGAAAATTACGGCTTCTCCTCGCAATGGAACGGCAAGCCCGCGAGCGGCATCGGCATCAAGCTGGCGCCGGGCGCCAACGCGCTCACCACCGTCACCGCGGTGAAGGAGCGGGTGAACGCCATCGCCAAGCAGTTCCCGCCCGACGTCAAGGTCATCTACCCCTACGACACCTCGCCCTTCGTGCGGCTGTCGGTGGAGCAGGTGGTCCATACGCTGATCGAAGCGGTGGTGCTCGTCTTCCTCGTCATGTTCCTGTTCCTGCAGAACTGGCGCGCGACGCTGATCCCGACGATCGCGGTGCCGGTGGTGCTGCTCGGCACCTTCGCCATCCTGTCGGTCGCCGGCTATTCGATCAACACGCTGACCCTGTTCGGCACGGTGCTCGCTATCGGCCTGTTGGTCGACGATGCCATCGTCGTCGTCGAGAACGTCGAGCGCCTCATCACCACCGAGCATCTGACGCCCAAGGAAGCGGCGCGGAAATCGATGGACGAGATCACCGGCGCACTGATCGGCATCGCGCTGGTCCTGTCGGCGGTGTTCCTGCCGATGGCGTTCTTCGGCGGATCGACCGGCGTCATCTATCGCCAGTTCTCGATCACCATCGTCTCGGCGATGGTCCTGTCGATCGCGGTCGCGCTGATCCTGACGCCCGCCCTGTGCGCGACGATCCTGAAGCCGCACGATCCCAAGCGGGTCGAGGGCAACGGCCCGCTCGCCCGCTTCTTCCGCTGGTTCAACGACAAGTTCGACCGCGGGCAGGCCAAGTATGAGCGCGGGGTGCGCCGGACGGCGCGCAGCTGGAAGCGGTCGATGATCGTCTACCTGCTGATCGTGCTCGGCATGGGCGTGCTGTTCATGCGTCTGCCGACGGGCTTCCTGCCCGAAGAGGACCAGGGCATCATGATCGCGCTGGTGCAGGGCCCGCCGGGCGCCACCACCGCGCGTACCCAGAAGGGCCTCGACGCGATCAAGGACCATTTCCTCAGCCAAGAAGGCAACAACGTCCAAGGCGTGTTCACCGTCAACGGCTTCAGCTTCGCAGGCCAGGGCCAGAACAGCGGCATCGCCTTCATCCCGCTGAAATCGTGGGACCAGCGCGAAGGCGGCGCCAACAAGGCGCAGGCGATCGCCGGCCGTGCAATGGGTGCGCTGTCGCAGTTCAAGGACGCGATGATCTTCGCGGTCATCCCGCCTGCCGTGCAGGAACTCGGCAACGCGACCGGGTTCGACCTCCAGCTCGTCGATCAGGCCGGCATCGGACACGCCAAGTTGATGGAGGCCCGCAACATGATGCTGGGCATGGCGAGCCAGGACAAGTCGATGGTCGGCGTGCGTCCCAACGCGCTCGACGACGCGCCGCAGCTCAAGATCGACGTCGATCAGGACAAGGCGCGCGCGCTCGGTCTTGATCTGTCGACGGTCAACAACACGATCTCGACCGCCTGGGGCGGCGCCTATGTCAACGACTTCATCGATCGCGGCCGCGTGAAGCGCGTCTACATCCAGGCCGACGAACCCTATCGTCTGAAGCCCGAGGATGTCGGCAACTTCTACGTCCGTGGCGCGACCGGCACGATGGCGCCGTTCACCGCCTTCTCGACGCTGTCGTGGAAGCAGGCACCGGCGCAGCTGACCCGCTACAATGGGTTGCCCTCGATGGAGATCCTCGGCGCGCCCGCACCGGGAGTCTCGTCCGGCGCGGCGATGAAGGCGATGGAGGCGATCCACGCCAAGCTGCCGCCGGGTACCGCGCTCGAATGGACCGGCCTCAGCTATGAGGAGCGGCTGTCGGGTGGCCAGGCGCCGGCGCTCTACGGGCTGTCGCTGCTGATCGTCTTCCTCTGCCTCGCCGCGCTGTACGAAAGCTGGTCGGTGCCGATCTCGGTGCTGCTGGTGGTGCCGCTGGGCGTGCTCGGCGCCGTGCTGGCGGCGACGCTGACCGGCCTCAACAACGACATCTACTTGCAGGTCGGCCTCATCACGACGATCGGCGTCTCGGCGAAGAACGCGATCCTGATCGTGGAGTTCGCGGAGGAGCGGATCAACGAGGGCATGAAGCCGTTCGACGCGGCGATCGAGGCGGCCAAGCTGCGCCTGCGGCCGATCCTGATGACCAGCCTTGCCTTCGTCTTCGGCGTGCTGCCGCTGGCGATCTCGACCGGGGCCGGTGCGGGCGGGCAGAACGCCATCGGCCGCGCCGTGGTCGGCGGCATGCTGTCGGCGACGATCCTCGCCATCTTCTTCGTGCCGATGTTCTTCGTCGTCGTCCTGCGCCTGTTCGGGCACGGCGGCGAGGAGGGCGGCGACGGCCACCCGGCGAAGGACGAGCCGCGCGACGGGGATGAACCCCACCACCAGCCTGCGCCCCAGGGAGCGTAAGACGTGACGTACAGCAAGATCATCCTCGGCCTGCTCGGCGCGACTGCGCTCGCCGGCTGCAACCTGGCTCCCACTTACGTCCGCCCGGTCGGCGCCGTGCCTGCGGCGCTGCCACAGGGCGGCGTCTATCCGGCGGCGACGACCGATGCGCCCGACGTGACCAAAATCGGTTGGCGCACCTTCTTCACCGACGAGCGGCTGCGCAGCACCATCGCGCTGGGGCTGGAGAACAACCGCGATCTTCGCGTCGCGGCCGCCAACGTGCTGCAGGCGCGCGCCCAATATCGCATCCAGCGCGCCGACCTGGTGCCGTCGACCACGGCGTCGGGATCGGGGACCTATACCAACAACATCTTCGGCGGCGCGACGGCGGGTGCCGGAGCCGGGGCAGGGGCGGGCACGGGAACTGGCGCCGGGACCGGTGCCGGTGCCGGAACGGGCGTCGGCACCGGAGCGGGTGCAGGGGCTGGCGCGAACGTCGGCTCGACCTCGTCGAACCTGGAATTCTACTCGGCCAACGTCGGCTTTTCGGCGTTCGAACTCGACCTGTTCGGTCGCATCCGCAACCTCAATCGCGCGGCGCTGGAACAATATTTCGCGACCGAGGAGGCGCAGCGTTCGACGCGGATCAGCCTGATCGCGGAGATCGCGACGGCATGGCTGACGCTGGCGTCGGATCAGGACCAGCTGCGCATCTCGACCGAATCGCTGAAGTCGTTCGAGCAATCGCTGGAATTGACCCGCGCACAGTTCCGCATCGGCGTCGCCTCCGAACTGGAGGCACGGCAGGCGGAAACGACCTATCAGGCGGCGCGCAACGATATCGCGGTGCTGAAGACGCGGGTGGCGCAGGACAAGAATGCGCTCGACCTGCTGGTCGGCACGCCGGTCGGCACCGAACTGCTGCCGCAGGGCCTCGGCACGGGTGATGCGGCGTTGCAGGTGCTGCCCGCCGGCATCGCCTCCGACGTGCTGCTGCGGCGGCCGGACGTGCTCCAGGCCGAGCATCAGCTGATCGCGCAGAACGCCAATATCGGCGCGGCGCGCGCGGCGCTGTTTCCGCGCATCTCGCTGACCGCGACGCTGGGGACGATCAGCACGGCGCTTTCGGGACTCTTTGCCGGCGGCAGCTTCACCTACACCGGATCACCGTCGGTTTCTCTGCCGCTGTTCGATGGCGGCCGGCTGCGCGGCAACGTCGACCTCGCCCGCGCGCAGCAGCAGGCGGCGGTGTCGACCTATGAAAAGACGGTGCAGACCGCGTTCCGCGAGGTCGCCGATGCGCTGGCACAGCGCGGCACGATCGACGAGCAGATCGCGGCGCAGTCCGCCCGCGTCGAGGCCGCGACCGTCGCGTTGCGCATCTCCGACGCGCGCTATCGGGCGGGTGTGGAGTCGTTCCTGACGACGCTCGACTCGCAGCGCACCGCTTATGCGGCGCAGCAGCAGCTGGTGACGACGCGGCTGAACCGCGGGAGCAACCTCGTCGAGCTGTACCGATCGCTGGGCGGCGGGCTGGAGTAGGCGCGGCTCGTTCAGGCGCGTGCGTCTGTTCCGCAGCAATCCGTCACCCCGGACTTGGTCCGGGGTCCACCGCTCCGCATATCCCATAGCTCCGAATGTGCGGAACGGTGGATGCCGGAACGAGCCCGGCATGACGGGTAGGCGCTGAGGCGGCCTGCGCTTCTCCCCACGCCTTTATTGCTCACGCCGCGTGCGCGTGCGCCGTTCCGATCGGGGCGAGGCTGTCGAGGAACTGGCGGGCGCTGTTCGCCCAGGTGAAGCGGCGGGCGTAGGCGACGCAGGCGGCGCGGTCGCGGGGGAGGGCGGCGGCGATCGCGACATGCAGGTCGGCGTCGATCGCGCCGACGTTCGCGTTGAGCACATCGACCGGCCCCGGCGCAGGCAAGGCGGCGACCGGAGTGCCGCAGGCCAGCGCCTCGATCATCACCAACCCGAACGTGTCGGTGAGGCTGGGGAAGACCAGCACGTCCGCGCTGCGGTAGGCGGCGGCGAGCGCCGGGCCGAAGCGCGGCCCCATGAACTCCGCGTCGGGGTAGCGCGCCGCCAGCGCCGCGTGCGCCGGGCCATCGCCGACCACGACCTTGGTACCCGGCACGTCGGCTGCGAGGAAGGCGGCGATATTCTTCTCCACCGCGATGCGCCCGACGTAGAGCAGGATCGGGCCAGCAAGCGCATCGATCGCCGGGTCGGTGGCACCATCGGCGGAGAAGAGGGTGAGATCCACGCCGCGGCCCCAGCGCCGCACCTGAGGCAGGCCGTGTTCGCGCAGCACCGCGTCGACCGACGGCGTCGAGGACAGGATCGCATCGGCGGGTCCGTGGAACCAGCGGATGTAGCGCCAGATCCACTGCGCGTTCACTCCGGTGCGCGCCGCGACGTAATCGGGAAACTGGGTATGGTAGGCGGTGGTGAAGCGCAGCCCCTCGGCCACGCACCAGCGCCGCGCCGCGAGGCCGAGCGGCCCTTCGGTGGCGATATGGATCGCATCGGCGTCGAAGGCGCGGATCAGCTGGCCGACGGTGCGCCGACCGGCAAGCGCGAGGCGGATTTCGGGATAGCTCGGGCAGGGCAGGCTGGCGAAGCGGTCGGGCGAGACGACGAGCAGTTCGTTGCCCTGCGCCTCCAGTTCGCGCTTGATCGCGGTGAGGGTGCGGACCACGCCGTTGACCTGCGGGCTCCAGGCGTCGGTGACGAGCGCGATCCGCATCAGGCGGCTGCCACCGCGAGCCGGTCGTGGGCGTCGCGCGCGGCGATCTCGTCCGCCCAGTGCAGCAATTCCATGCGGCCGTCGAAATGCTCGACCAGCGCGGTGCAGCCCTCCACCCAGTCGCCGTCGTTGTAATAGGCCACATCGCCGATGGTCCGGATCTCGGCGGTGTGGATGTGGCCGCAGACCACGCCGTCGACGCCGCGCGAACCCGCAGCGTGCGCCACCACCTCCTCGAAATGCGAGATGAAGGCGACGGCGTTCTTGACCTTTGCCTTGGCATGCTTGGACAGCGACCAATAGGGCAGGCCCAGGCGACGGCGGGCGGCGTTGACCCAGCGGTTCACCACCATCAGCGCGGTATAGGCGCTGTCGCCGATCAGCGCGACCCAACGGTGGGCGAGGGTGATCGCGTCGAATTCGTCGCCATGGAGGACGAGCAGGCGCCGCCCGTCCGCGGTGGTGTGGATCGCCTTGCGCCGGATTTTGACGCCGCCGAAATCCAGCCCGGCGAACTGGCGGAACACCTCGTCATGGTTGCCGGGGATGTAGGTGACGCGCGTGCCGCGCTTCGCGCGCTTCATCAGCCGCCAGACGACGTCGTTGTGGCTGGCCGGCCAGTAGAAGCGCTTCTTGAGGCGCCAACCGTCGATCATGTCGCCGACGAGGTAGAGCTGGTCGCTGTCGACATGGTCGAGGAAGTCGATCAGCATCTCGGCATTGCAGCCACGCGTGCCGAGGTGGACGTCCGAAATCCAGATCGTGCGGTAGCGGCGGCGGGTGACGCCCGTCCGCTCCGGCTGCGTTGGCCGGTGGGGCACGAAGGCGAGGATGTCGGCGCTTGCGTGATCGGTGGTGGTCATCGTCGGCCCCCCGGGAACATGCTGTTCCCCGGGGGGCGTCATGCCAGCGCGATGTTACGTGCCGGTCACGAATGCGTGACGGAAACGTTGCGCCGTCAGCTCGCGATCACCCCGCGTAACCCCGTCAGCAGGATCCAGTAGAGCACGCCGGCGAGCAGCATCGCGGCGGGCAGCGTCATCACCCAGGCAAGCGCCATGTTGCGGATGGTGCGCCACTGCAGCCCGGCACCATTGGCAACCGAGGCGCCGGCGACACCGGACGACAGGATGTGCGTGGTCGATACCGGCATGCCGCCGAACCGGTCGGCAAGCAGGATCGTGACCGCTGTCACCAGTTCGGCCGACATGCCCATGCCATAGGTGAGGTGCGTCTTGCCGATCCGTTCGCCGACGGTGACGACGATCCGCCGCCAGCCGATCATCGTGCCGAGGCCGAGCGCGATGGCGACCGTCACCTTGACCCACAGCGGGATGTAGCGCGTGCCCTGTTCCAGCGCGCCGGCATAGCTCTTGATCCCGTCGATCTCCTGCGCGGTGAAGCGGCCTTGCGCGCCCTTGTCGGCGACCACCATCTTGCTGGCGTCGAGCACCAGATACATGTCGCCGCGCAAATTGGGGGTAGCGGCGGCGGGAACCTTGCCGAGCGAGCCGTAGCTCGCCAGCTGGTCGCCGACGTCGCGCGACAGCGACGACAGCGCGCCATAGACCGCGGGCGTATCGATGCGGCGGGTGGCGAGCCCCTGCGTCACGGTGGCGCGGGCGACGTCGATCGAGCGCGGTTCGGGGCCGGGCTGGCGGGCGAAGATCGCCTCCGCCGCGCGCGCCTGCGCGACGAAGGCGGGGGTGGCGCTTTCGGGGACGGTGCGGTTCAGCGCATAGGCGGTCGGCGCGCAGCCGATCAGGATCAGCATGATGAGCCCCATGCCCTTCTGCCCGTCGTTGCTGCCATGCGCGAAGCTGACCGCGGTACAGGTGAGGATCAGCGTGGCGCGGATGCCGCGCGGTGGCGGCGCATCGGTGCGCGGTTCGCGATAGAGCTTGGGATCGCGCAGGAAGCGCTTCATCACCAGCAGCAGGACGAGCGCGCCGGCAAAGCCGATCAGCGGGCTGAACAGCAGCGCCGACAGCACTTTCTCCGCCTGGTGCCAGTCGACGCCCGAGGTGCCGCCGTTCCCACGCGACAGCAGCTGGTTGGCGAGGCCGACGCCGAGGATCGATCCGATCAGCGCATGGCTCGACGAATTGGGCAGGCCGACGTACCAGGTCGCGAGGTTCCACAGCACGGCGGCGAGCAGCAGCGCGAAGATCATCGCGAAACCGCCAGCCGAGCCGATGTGCAGGATCAGCTCCACGGGCAGCAGCGTGATGATCGAATAGGCGACCGCGCCCGACGACAGCAACACGCCCAGGAAGTTGAAGAACCCCGACCACACCACCGCGAGCGGCGCGGGCATGGCGTGGGTGTAGATCACCGTCGCCACCGCATTGGCGGTATCGTGGAAGCCGTTGACGAATTCGAAGCCCAGCGCGATCAGTAGCGCAAGGCCGAGGAACAGGAACACACTGGTCGCCAGCGTCTCGCCCACCTCCGCGGTATCGGCGATGATGCTGCCGCCGGCATAGCCGAGCGCGCCGACCAGCACGGCGAGGAAGATCCAGCGTCCGGCCGGATGGAGATGCCCATCCAGCCGCGGACCCCGCGACGGCGCCGGGGCGGGAGTTGCGGATACCATGGTTGCCATGATGCGTGCGTGGACCCGGGATGTGACGAGTCCGTGACAACGTAGATCAAGGTGCGAGGTTGCGACGGGGGAGGCGTGGCGCTGCCGCCATCCTCCAATCAGTCAACGTCATCCCCGTTGCGCGAGGATTACGGACGTTGGATGTCTAGCGAAAGCGCTACGCCGTCCCCATCACCTGCACCGCGAACCGCTCCATCTCCTCCTCCTGCGGGCTCATCTGGAGCAGCAGCAGGTCGAGGCCGGCGGCTTCATATTCGGCGATCCGCTCCTTCAGCTGTTCGGGCGTGCCGACCAGATTGGGGCGCAGGCCGCGGTTGGAGACGGAATATTCCTGGATCTTGAGTTCCCGCTCCAGCTGCGTGCCCGACAGCCATTGATCGAAATTGGCGTAGCCGGCGGGCAGTTCGCTGACGGTGGTGATCCGCTCCAGTTCGCGCTTCGCCTCCGCCTCGCTGTCGCGGACGATGGCATAGGCCGCCATGCCGTAGCGCATCGGAGCGCCGCCGGCCGCCGCGCGCCGCGCCGCCATGTCGGCGATCTTGGGTGCGATCGCGCCGACCGGGTCGCCGTGCATGACATAGGCGTCGCCTTGCGCGGCGATCATCGCCTTGGCCTTTTCGCTCTCGCCGCCGGCATAGACGGTCGGGCGGCGCACCGGCTTGGGCGCGCAGATCGCGTCCTCGGTGCGGTAGAATTGTCCTTCGAAGCTGAAGCGCTCCTGCGTCCATAGGCCGTCGACGACGGTCAGCCATTCCTCGGTGCGCGCATAGCGATCGTCGTGCTGATCGAATTGCAGGCCATATTGCCGCGCCTCGTCCGCCCACCAGGAGGAGACGACGTTGAGCGCGAGCCGGCCGCCGGAGATGCGATCGATGTTGGCGGCGGCCTTGGCGAACAGGGCGGGATGGTGGAAATTGGGGCGGACGGCGACCATCAGCTCGATCCGTTCGGTCACTGCGGCCAGCGCCGCGGCGGTCGACCACGCATCGAGCGCCGGCTGTTCGATGCCCTTGATATCGTTGAGGTTGAGCTCCGCAATCAGGCTGAGGTCATAGCCCCAGCGTTCCGCGTTGAGCGTCAGCCGCTTGGCATAGTCCCAGCTCGCCTCCATCCCCTCGTCGGGTACGTTGCGCAGCCAGCCGCCGAACACGGGCATCCAATAGCCGTAGCGCATCACAGGTCCTTCGACAGGGTGAGGAGATAATCGACCAGCCGGTCATGCGGATCATAGCCCAGAACCTCATGCGGCTTGGCCACGAAGTTCGACAAGGCATTGATATCGTAGAAACGCGCGACGCCATCGCGATCGTCGATCATCGCCTCGACGCCGCCAACGTCGAGATCGACCGCGCGCGCGATCCGTTCGGCCCCCTCGACCAGCGCGGGCGGCGGGGTGACCGCGGTCATCGCGATGCCGCTGCCCGGTACGACGCAGGCGTCGGCGGGGCAGAGGTCGAAGGCGCCGCCGCCCGCCACGTCGATCGCGTACAGGAAGCGGCGGTCGAGCGTTTCGATGCGGGTGATCGTGCCGCCGCGGGCGGGAACGTAATCCTGCACCAGCAGCACGCCGTCGATGCTGGTCGGCAGCCCGCCGTCGGCCACGGCGGCGCGCAGGTCTTCCATAGCATCGAAGCGGACGATGCCGGCGCCCGAACCGCCGATATTGGCCTTCACGACCAGCGGGAAGCCGATGCTCGCCGCCGCCGCTTCGACGTCGGCGGCACGGTGCACGACGCGCGTTTCGGGAATCGCGAGGCCGAGCCCGGCGATCAGCGACAATTGCCGGGCCTTGGACGAATCGATCGCCAGCACGTCCGGGCCGTTGACGATCCGCGCGCCGCCGCGCCGCCAGTGATCGAGCAGGGCGGCGGCGTGAAAGATCGGATGCTCGCCGCTGCGCAGGAAGCTCGACATCGCGATCCGGTTGAAGACCAGCGGTGCGGGGGGATGCGAATCGACGGGGTTCCAGTCGCCGTCGGGCTTCAGCGCGCGATAGGCGACACCGCGCCGGTCGAGCGCGGCGAAGAGCGGCACGAACCAGGCGGGATGTTCGTAGAGGATGGCAAGATCGGTCATGGCTACAGGCGCTTAGCGGATGGATCGGGCGGGCGGAAAGCCCGGACTTGGATCAATGACAGATCGCTCGTGGTGGCCTATGCACCGCGGCGTGATGTCGCTCCGCCGCCTGCTGCTGGACCGTCGCCGGCTGGTCTTCCTGCTGGCGCTGACGGCATTGGCGGTGAAGCTGCTGGTGCCGAGCGGCTTCATGGTCGGCATGGTCGACGGTCGCGCCATGTTGCAGGTGTGCAGCGGCGTGATGCCGGTCGAGCCCGAACCGATGGCGCATATGCACCATCGCACCCCGACACACGACGATCGGCAGCATCCGGCGGCGGAGATGCCGTGCCCCTATGCCGCGCTGGCGCAGGCGGCGGTCACGCCGGTCGATCCGCTGGTGCTCGCCGTAGCTCTGGCCTTTGCTCTGGCGCTGGGGTTGCGGATCGTCGCGGGGCCGCGGGTCACCGCTGCGCCACGCCTGCGGCCGCCCTCGCGAGCGCCACCGATCCTCGCCTGATCCACCGATATCACAGACATGGCGCGGCGTCCGGGAGAGGGCGCGCGCCCGGATCAGGACCAGCATCGATGACCCCATTTCCTACCGCGGCGGCGGCGGCCGCGGCGCTTGCCTGCGCGACACCGGCGGTCGCGCAGACCGCCGACCACGCCCATGATGCCGCGGACGTCGCCCGCGATACCAGCTTCTCGGTCGGCGACATCGTCGTCACCGCACGAGACATGGCGCGCAGCGCCAGCCCGGTCCTCACCTCAGTCGATCGTCTCGGCGGCGACATTGCGCAGCGACAGAGCGTCGACAACACCTGGGAACTGTTCGCCCGGCTGCCCGGCGTCTCGCTGACCGACTTCAACCAGGGCACCACCTCCGGCCGCTTCTCGATCCGCGGGTTCAACGGGGAGGGGGAGATCAACGCGGTCAAGCTGCTGATCGACGGCATCCCCGGCAACGCCAACGACGGCGGCATGATGTTCATCGACGACGTCATGCCGCTCGACATCGCGCAGATCGATCTGGTGCGCGGTACGGCCGATCCACGCTACGGTCTGCATGCGATCGCCGGCAGCGCCAATATCGTGACGCGGATCGGCGGCAACTACCTGGACGTGCGCGGGCTCGGCGGCGCGTTCGGCACCGCCGAGGGGCAGCTTGCCGCCGGCGTCGAGACGGGGCGGCTGAGCCAGAATTACTTCGTCGGCTATCGCCGCAGCGGCGGTTTCCGCGATCATTCGGCGCTGGAGCGGGTCAGCCTCGCCGGCAAATGGTTCTACGATTGGGGCGGCGTACGGCTGGGGGGCATCGCACGGGTGTCGCAGGCGGATGCCGAGGAGCCGGGCTATCTGATCGATGCCGACGCCTTTACCAACCGACGCCGCTCCTATGCGGTGTCGGCGAGCGACGGCGGCCGCCGACAGCTCGATCAATACAGCCTGCATCTCGACGCCGACCTGACCCGCGACCTGGGGTTCAGCGCCAAGGCCTATGCCAACGGGCTGGAGGACGACCGCTACGTCCGCTTCTCCGCCGCGGTCGCGCAGCAGCGGCGGCTGACCCGCGAACAGCAATATGGCGGCATCGCGACGCTGCATTACCAACCCAGCGTCGCCTTCGTGCACCGGCTGATGCTGGAGGCCGGCGGCGACGTGCAGGTGCAGGACAACGAGAGCCTGCGCTGGCTGACCGCCAACCGCAGGATCACCAGCCAGACGCGCGACCAGGCCTTCGCGCTGACGGTCGCGGGTGGCTATGTGCAGGCGGTGGTGGAGCCGACCGCCTGGCTCAGCATCACGCCGGGCTGGCGTTTCGACACCGTGTCCGGGCACCTCGACAACCGATTGAACGGGCAGCGCTATCCGATCAATGCTTATGGCACGATCAGCCAGCCCAAGATCAGCGTCGCGATCACCCCGGCCGCCGGTGTGACGGCCTATGGCAATTACGGGCGGACCTTTCAGATCGGCGTCGGGGCGGGCGCCTATAAGGTGCCGCCGCGCACCACCGACCTCGCGCCCTCGATCAACGAAGGCTGGGAGGCGGGCGTGAAATTCGCGCGCGGGCGCTGGCTTGAGGCGCGCGTGGCGGTGTGGGAACAGACCGCGAGCGGCGAGATCAAGCGGCTGCTCAACGATCCCTCCGGCGATAGCGCCAACCTGGGCTCGACGCGGCGGCGCGGGCTCGACGTACAGCTGAGCGTCACGCCGGTGGCGGGTGCCAATCTGTGGGGCGCCTATTCCTACCAGCATGCGCGCATCATCGTGCCCGATCCCGCCACGCCGTCGCAGGCGGGCAATTGGATCGACCATGTGCCGCAGAACCTGTTCTCGGGCGGCCTGGACGTGACGCCGGCGGCGCGCTGGCGCGTCTCGCTGTGGGGTAACGGCCAGTCCAGCTACGCGCTGACGCCGGCCAACACCCTGCCGCGCTACGGCGCCTATCTGGTGGTGACGGGCGAGGTGGCGTGGCGGGTGCTCCCCAGGCTGGAGGTGGCGGCGCAGCTCAAGAACATCGGCGACCGGCAGTACGAATACGTCTGGTACGATGGGACGCAGGTGCTGCATTCGCCGGCGGACGGGCGCGCGCTCTACGGCAGCATGCGGCTGACGCTGTGACGACGCCGGTGCAGCGGGTGCGCGTCGCGGTGCGGCGCGTGCACCTGTGGCTGGGGCTGAGCGTCGGGCTGCTGTTTGCGGTGACCGGGCTGACCGGCAGCGTGCTGGTCTTCTATCCCGAGATCGACGGCGCGCTGCATCCCGGCCTGTCCGGTGTCGCCGCGGGCGTGCGGCCGCCATCGTGGCAGGCGGTCTACGATGCGCTGCACCGCGCCGAACCGCAGCGGACGGGGGCGTGGCGGATCGAGGTGACGCCGGACGGCGGGCCGATTCCGGTACGCTATTATACGCCGGTCGAGACGCGGGGTCAGGCGTTCGCGCCGCTGATGCTGTGGCTCGATCCCGGCAGCCTGCAGGTGGTGCGGCGCGGCTTCTGGGGCGGCTATGCGACGACGTGGATCTACGATCTGCATTACCGGCTGCTGCTGGAAGCGCCGGGGGCGATCGGAATGGGGATCGCCGGCATCGTGATGCTGGCGATGCTCGTCACCGGCCTATGGGCATGGTGGCCGCGGATCGGCGGGTGGCGGCGCTCGCTCGCCTGGAAGCGGCAGGCATCGCGGTCGCGGCGATTGTACGACCTGCACAAATGGGCCGGACTGGCGGGGGCACCGGTGCTGCTGGTGGTGACGGCGACGGGCGCGATGCTCGACCTGCCCGATCAGGTGCATCCGCTGGTGGAGCGGGCCTCGCCGCTGTTCGCGACGCCAAGGCCGGTCAGCGTGCCGCGCCCCGGAGGGTTCCTGCCGCTCGATGCGCTGGTACGTCGCGCGGAGGCACGGCTGCCGGGGGCGGCGCTTGCCTGGATCGAGACGCCCCCCGACACGCGCGGCACGGTGCGCGTCAACCTGATGGTGGCGGGCGAGCCGAGCCGGCGGTTCCCGCGCAGCAACGTGTGGCTCGATCCGTACGATGGGCGGGTGCTGGCGGTGCGCGACGAACGGGCGGACTCGGCGGGCGACACGGTGCTCGCCTGGCTGCATCCGCTGCATGGCGGCGAGGCGCTGGGGCTCGCCGGGCGCTGGCTGGTGTTCGCGTCGGGGCTGCTGCCGGCGCTGCTGTTCGGCACCGGGCTGTGGCGATGGGCGTTGCGGCGTTCGCACATGCAGCATTAATTGCGCGACCGAGGGAGCTTTCGCGGCGGTCGGGCGTGATTACGCCTGATGCGGATGCCATGGCTCGATCTCGACCTGCCCGAATGGGTCGCCAAGCTGGCGGGCGTCGCCGCCTTCGTACTGGTGGTGGCGCTGCTCCACCGCGTCCTGTTCGCGGTGCTCAAGCGCTTCGCCAGCCGGACGGCGACCAAGACCGACGATATCCTGATCGCCCGCCTCGGCAGGCCCACCTTCTGGCTGGCGATCGGCATCGCCCTTGCCGCATCGGGGCCGGGGCTCGACCTGCCGCGCTATTGGGAGACGATCTGGCAGCGGGTGCTGGGGCTGCTGACTCCCGCCGTCTTCGGCTGGATGCTGCTCGCGGTGCTGACCGCCTACCGCGACATCAGCGAGGTGCGGTTCGACATCACGGCCGCCGACAATTTGAGGGCGCGGCGGCGGCGAACGCGGATCGGCATCCTCCACCGCATCGGCGTGTTCGTGCTGATCCTGCTGACCGCGATGATGATGCTGATGAGCATCCCCTCGGTCCGCACCATCGGCGTCACCCTGGCCGCCTCGGCGGGTGTCGCCGGCCTCGCCATCGGTGCCGCGGCGCAGCCGGCGCTCAAGAACCTGATCGCCGGCATCCAGATGGCGTTCACCGAACCGATCCGCATCGACGACGTCGTCATCATCGACAGCGAATGGGGGCGGATCGAGGATATCCGGCTGACCTATGTCGTGGTGCGGCTGTGGGACGAACGGCGGCTGGTGGTGCCGGTCTCCAAGTTCCTGGAAAACAGCTTCCAGAACTGGACGCGGGAGACGAGCGCTCTGCTCGGATCGGTGTTCTGGTACCTCGATCCTGCCGCCGACGTGCCGCGGATCCGAGCCAAGCTGGAGGAGGTGGTGCGCGCCAACCCGCGGTGGGACCAACGTTTCTTCAACCTGCAGGTGACCGATTCGAAGCCCGACGGGACGATGGAGCTGCGCGGATTGATGACCGCCAAGGACGCCTCCACCGCCTTCGACCTGCGGTGCGACGTGCGCGAGGCGATCTATGCCTTCCTCCGCACCGAGATGCCGGAAGCGCTGCCCAAGACCCGGCTCATGCCGGCTCCTGCTCCATCTCCAGCGGCGCCTCCATCAGCGCATCCGTGAAGGTGCGGCGCCACCAGCCGATATCCTCGCGCATGATGACGTCCATCATCTTTTCCCAGCGCGCGATCCGCTCCTCGCGCGGCATGCGCAGCGCCAGCATGATCGCGTCGGACATCTCCTCGGCGGAATAGGGATTGATGAGCACCGCGTCGGTCAGCTGACAGGCGGCGCCGGCGAAGCGCGACAGGATGAGGACGCCCGGATCCTCCGGGTTCTGCGCCGCGACATATTCCTTGGCGACGAGGTTCATGCCGTCGCGCAAGGGGGTGACGAGGCCGATCTTGGCAGCGCGATAGATGCCCGCCAGCACGTCGCGCGGATAGCCCTGGTTGACGTAGCGGATCGGCACCCAGTCGATATCGGCATAGGCGCCGTTGATCCGGCCCGCGAGCCCTTCGAGGTTGCTGCGGATCTTCTGGTAGCTGCCGACGGTCGCGCGGCTCGGCGGCGCGATCTGGAGCAAGGTCACTTCCTTGCGCTCCTCGGGATGCTCGACGAGGAAGCGTTCGTAACCGAGGAAGCGCTCCTCCAGTCCCTTGGAATAATCGAGCCGGTCGACGCCGACGATCATGTCGCGCCCGACCGCCGCATCGCGCATCTGGCGGAAGGCGAGGCGGCCGCGCGTGCTGGTGGCGAGGCCGGCGAATTCCCGGGCATCAATGCCGATCGGGCAGGCCATCACCTTCACCCGCCGGTCGCCGAGCACCAGCTCGTCGCCCTCGCTGACCGCGCCCAGTTCGGCGACCGCATAGTCGCGGAACGACGACAGCCATTCGTCCGTGTGGAAGCCGATGACGTCATAGGCGAACAGGCCGCGCACCAGATCCTGCGCCTCGGGCAGGATCGCGAGCAGCCGGCGTGGCGGCCAGGGGATGTGGAGGAAGAAGCCGAGGCGGTTCTTCGCCCCGCGCTTGCGTAGTTCCTGGCCGAGCGGGAACAGGTGGTAATCCTGGATCCAGACCGCATCCTCCTCCTCGATCAGCGGCTGGACGGTGTCGGCGAAGCGTTCGTTGACGCGCTGGTAGCCGCCGGCAAATTCGCGTTCATATTCCGCGAGATCGACGCGATAGTGGAACAGCGGCCACAACGTACGGTTGGCGTAGCCGTTGTAATATTCCTCGATATCCTGCTCTTCGAGGTCGACGGTCGCGGTGGTGACGCCTTCGTTGCGCTGGAAGGTGATCTGGCCGGTATATTCGTCGGTCTGCTCGCCCGACCAGCCGAACCACATGCCCTTATATTCCCGCAAGGCGGAGGCGAGCGCGACGGCCAGCCCGCCCTGTGCGCCGGATTTGGAGCCCGACGGGGCGGATACGCGATTGGAAATGATGATAAGGCGGCTCAGCGGATCGAACTCCACGGTTTGGACAGCATGGCGGCACAATTTATCATGCCGACCAACGAATAGGTCTGGGGGTAATTTCCCCAAAGTTCACCGGATGTTGGATCGATATCCTCGGACAGCAAGCCAGCTGCGGTGCGCCGTGCCAGCATCTCCTCGAACAGAGCGCGCGCATCGTCCGTCCGGCCGGTGGCGTGCAGCGCCTCGATCAGCCAGAAGGTGCAGACGTTGAACGCGGTTTCGGGCAGGCCGAAATCGTCCTCGGTATCGTAACGCAGCATGAAGCTGCCGCGGCGCAGGCCGTGCTCCACCGCTTCCAGCGTACCCAGGAAGCGCGGATCGTCGGGCTGGAAGAAGCGCAGGTCGAGCAGCTGGATCAGGCTGGCATCGAGGTCGTCGCCCGAGAAGGTCGCCGACATGCGATTGGTGTCGGGCCGCCACGCCTTGTCCTCGATCACGCCGCGGATGTGGTCGGCGCGTTCCTGCCAGAAATCGCGCCGCTCCGGCATGGCGAGCACGTGCGCGGCATTGGCCAGCCGGTCGCACGCCGCCCAGCACATCGCGACCGAATAGGTGTGGACGCTCTGCCGGGTGCGCAGCTCCCACAGCCCGGCGTCGGGCTTGTCGTAATGCGTCCAGGCGCGCTCGCCGACCTGCTCCAGCCGGTGGAAATCCTCGGCCGTGTTGGGGCGCAGCAGCCGCTGGTCGAAGAAGGCGTGGACGCTGCACAGCACGATCTGGCCGTAGGCGTCGTATTGATGCTGCTCGTACGCCGCATTGCCGACGCGTACCGGACCCATGCCGCGATAGCCGGCGAGGGCGGGGGCGAAGCGTTCGGTCAGCGTCGCCTCGCCAAGCACGCCGTAGAGCGGCTGGATATGGCCGCCGCGCGCATCGTCGACGATGTTGCGCAGATAACCGAGGTAACCCTCCAGCACGTCGAGCGCGCCGAGCCGGTTGAGCGCCTGCACCGTGTAATAGGCGTCGCGGATCCAGCAATAGCGATAGTCCCAGTTGCGCTCCGACCCGGCATGTTCGGGGATCGAGGTGGTGAGCGCGGCAACGATCGCGCCGGTTTCCTCATGCTGGCAGAGTTTGAGGGTGATCGCCGAGCGGATCACCACATCCTGCCATTCCAATGGGATGGCGAGGCTGCGCGTCCATTCCTGCCATTCGGCGGTCGTCTGCGCGAGCATCGCCTCCACCGATTCGGCGAGATCGCCGGTGAAGCTTTCGTCCGGCCCGAGGAAGAAGTGCAGCGGCCTTTCGAGGCGGAAGGTGCGCTCTTCCTGCACCATGCCGATCGGCGCGGTGGTGGTGAGGCGCATCTGCATCGCGTCGAGCATGATGCGCAGATGGTTGGAGCCGCCGACCTGTTCGCGGCAGGCGCCGCCCCAGCCGCAGGTGGTGCGCAGCTGCATCGTCATGCGCGGGCTGCCCGCGATCGGACGGACGATGCGGGCGAAGGCGACCGGGCGATAGGTGCGTCCGAGGCGATTGAAGCGCGGGCAGAAATCGATCACCTCCAGCGCGTTACCGGCGGCGTCGGTATGCGTGCTGACCAGGATCGGGGTGTTGCGGATGTAATGCTGCTCGACGCTGACCGATCCTTCGATCGACACGCCCCAGAAGCCGCTCTCCGGCTCGGCACCGCCGACCAGCGCGGAGAACACCGGATCGCCGTCGACGCGCGGCGCACAGGCCCAGACGAAGCGCCCGGCGCGATCGATGAGCGCGCTCACCTGGCAATTGCCGATCGGCCAGAGGTCGACGCTGGTCTGCGGCATGGACGTCATCGGCGGAGGCTTTCGGTTGCGGCGTGGAGCCAGGACAGGGTGTCGGCGACGCCGGCGAGGCGCCAGGCGGCGGCGGTGGCACGGGGTTCGCCGATCAGCACGCCCGCGCCGCCCAGTGCGGCGGCGGCGGCCATCGCCGGTTCGTCGGTATCGTCGTCGCCGAGGAACACGGGACGGTGCCCGGCCATGGCGGGCGCCTGCATGAGCGCGGCGAGCGCCGTACCCTTGTCGGCACCGGCGACGCGGACCTCGATCATCATCTTGCCGGTCTGGAGATGCAGGCCGCTGTCGGCGGCGAGGCGGGTGGCGAGCGCGTGCGCCTCGGCCTCCGCATGCGGCGCGGCGCGGTAATGGAGCGCGGCCCCGAGCGGCTTTTCCTCGACGAGGACGCCGTGCGTTGCGGTGGCGAAGACGGTCATTCTGTCGACAATAATGTCGAGGGCGGCGGGACGTTCCGCGCAGGTCCGGCGACCGTCGGGCCAGGCGACCTCCAGCCCGTGGCTGCCGGAGATGGCGAAGGGCGGATCGCCGAACAGCGCGCGGATGCCCTCCACCGGCCGGCCGGAGATGATCGCGACGCGCCCGTCCAGCGCCTGCGACAGTTCCGCCACCAGCGCGGCGAGACGGGCGTCGACGCGGACCGCCTCCGGGCGCTCCTGCAATTCGACGAGCGTACCGTCGAAGTCGAGGAACAGGGCGGCATCGCGCAACAGGTCAGCGGGGGGCGGGGGCAGGTGGGTCACGCCGCGCCTGTCGGGGATCGGGCCGGAGGGGTCAAGCCGGGCAGGGCCGACATCCCGAGTCGGCAGCCTCGGAAGTTGGCGAAGTTTACGGCACGTGCGCGTCGAAATGGCCCTTCGCACCCGGCCGCCGGGGGTGGCGGCGCGGTGCTGGACATGGGCGGGCATCCGGGCCGTATAGCGGATGCGACGGGGTGTAGGACAGCGCCGGATCGATAGCGGGTGGCGCTCACCCTCACCCTACCGGGCCTGCGGCGCTCCCTCCCTCTCCGGTTGGGAGAGGGAGAAGACGGCCTGCCTTACCGGTAGGCGGTGATCTTGCCGGACTGACCCAGCGTATAGAGCGTGTTGTTCACGACGATCGGCGGCAGCGCATAGCTGTCCTTCGTCTCAATCGTGTTGACGACGCTGCCATCGCCCGGCGAGACGGAGACGATCTGGCCGAGCGAGTTGGTCAGCAGCAGGCGGCCGCCGGCGAGCACCGGACCGAACCAGGTGACCTGCGGCCCCTTGTTCTTCTTGGCGTTCTTGAAGCGCTGCAACTGGGCGATCCAGCGTGCCTTGCCGTTCGAACGCGCGAGGCAGACGAGGCGGGCATCGTCGGTGACGACGAACAGCCATTCGCCCGCGATCCACGGCGTCGAGATGCCGGCGAAATTCTGTTCCCACAGGCGCTGGCCGGTGGCGAGGTCGAGGCTGACCATGCGGCCGCCCTGGCCGACCGCGAAGACGCGGCCGTTGTCGATCACCGGATCGGCATCGATATCGGACAGGCTCGACACCGAGGTGGTGATCGAGGTGCGCGACAGGGCATCGCCCCACAGCACGCGCCCGTTTTCGTAGCGATAGGCGTTCAGTTCGCCGCTGGAGAAGCCGGCGACGATGGTGCCCTGGCTGGCGGCGGGTGCCGCGACGCCGAACACGCCCTGCGTTTCCAGCGTGCCGGACTGCGCCCACTGCACCTTACCGTCGTTCTGGTCGAGCGCGAACAGCTGGTTGTCCTGGCTCTCGACGTACACCGATCCGTTGGCGACGGTCGGTGCGCCGCGCAGCGGGCCGCCGGGCTTGGCGCGCCAGATCTCCTTGCCGTCCGCGGCGTTGAACGCGACCACGTCGCCGACGCCGTCGGTGGCGAACACGCGCCCGCCCTCATAGCTGGCGCCGCCGCCGAAGCGCGCCGCGCGGTTTTCGTCGCCGGTGCTGACCGAGGCGGTCCACAGGCTGGCGCCGGTGTCCGCGGCGAAGGCGTGGAGCTGCGCCTCGACATCGACGACGAACAGCTTGTTGTCGGCGACGACGGGGGCGGCGCCCAGCCGTTCGCGGGGGGAACCGCCGGTGACCGATGCCTGCCAGGCGCGCGACGGCGACTCGGCGAGCACCAGCTGGCCCATCGACTTCGCCGCATTGCCGCCCGGCTGCGTCCAGCTGTCGTTGGGGGCGGGGGCGGGTAGCGTCACCTGGATGTCGGCGATCGTCTTGTCCGCCTCGATCGCATTCTCCGACGACAGGATCGGCACGCGCTCGCCGACGGTCGGCGTCTTCTTGGGGCCGCCCTTGAAGATGCCGCAGGCGGACAGGGCCATCAGCGCGGCGAGCCCGACGGAGGTGCGGAACCGGCGGCCGCTGGTGATGGTCGTCATTGCGCGGGTGCTTCCTTGGGTTGTGCGGCGGGGCGGACGATGCGCACGTCGGCGGTGCCGCTCGCATCCGTGGCGACGCCCATCGTGCCGGCCATCTGAACGGCGCGTTGACGGATCGAATCGGGCACCGCGTCATTTTGCGCGAGCTGGCCGAACAGCTGGCCGGCAAGATCCTTGCGGCCGCTGTCGAGATAGGCGATCGCCACCAGCTCGCCCGCGCTGCCGAAATAGGCGTTGCCGGGGACGGCGAGGGCACGCAGCCGCTCGATCACCACCTGCGGCTTCAGCGCGTCATATTCGGCAACGGTCTGGCGGATCAGCGCAAGATCGCGGAACGGCTGGGCGATGCCCGTGTCGGCGGCGATGCCGGCGAACTTGGCGGCGGCGGCCTTGTCCTGCTTCTTGCTCAGCAGGATGTCCGCTTCCGTCATCAGCGCCAGCGCCTTGTAGCCGTCGCGGTCCGACGCGGCGATCGGCGCGAGCGCCTTGGCCGCGGCATCGGTCTGCCCGCTGCCGAGCGAGTCATACGCCGCCTGCAGCTGCTCGCCCTGCACCCCCGCCGCCTCGCGCTGGCGGTGCTGCCAGTAGAGGACGCCGCCGAACGCCGCGAGCGCGAGCACGATGGCCGCGATCGTCCAGCGGCCGTAGCGCTCCCAGAAGGTCATCAGCTGATCGCGGCGCAGCTCGTCATCGACTTCGCGCAGGAACGCTTCGTTGTTTTGCGGCGTAAGGGCCAAGGAGGGCTCCGAAAGAGAGACGAGGGTGAACGGCGCGCACTCTTAGCGGTGGCCGCCGCGAAACAAAAGATGGGCGCGGTTCACCCCTTCGAGGGGTAGATCTGCTCCGCCCCCGGGAAGCTGCGCGCCCTGACCTCGGCGGCATAGGTCTCGGCTGCGGCGGAAATGCGGCCGGCCATGTCCTCGTAGCGTTTCACGAAGCGCGCGGTGCGTTCGAACAGGCCGAGCATGTCCTCGGCGACCAGCACCTGCCCGTCGCAGCGGGCCGAGGCGCCGATGCCGATCGTCGGGCAGGCGACCCTTTCGGTGATGCGGATCGCGATGGGCTCCATCACGCCTTCGATGACGATCGCGAAGGCGCCCGCATCGGCGATCGCCACCGCATCGGCGAGGATCTTCGCCGCCTCCGCCTCGCTGCGCCCGCGCGCGCCATAGCCGCCGAGCACGTTCACCGCCTGCGGCGTCAGGCCGACATGGCCCATCACGGGCACGCCGCGTTCGGACAGGAAGCGCACCGTCGGCGCCATCGCCTCGCCGCCCTCCAGCTTCACCGCGGCGGCGCCGGTCTGCTTGAGCAGGAAGGCGGCGCTTTCGAACGCCTGCTGGGGAGAGGCTTCGTAGCTGCCGAACGGCATGTCGATGACGACCAGCGCATGATAGCTGCCGCGCACCACCGCCGCGCCGTGCGCCGCCATCATCTCCAGCGTCACCGGCACGGTGGAGGGCAGGCCGTAGATCACCTGGCCCAGGCTGTCGCCGACCAGCAGCATGTCGCAATGCGGATCGAGCAGCTGCGCGGTCCGCACCGTATAGGCGGTCAGCATCACCAGCGGCCCGCCCTTGTCCGGATCGCCGCCCTTGCGCCGCCGGATCGCGGGGATGGTCAGGCGCTTGGCCGGCGCCGGCGTCGGGTTGGCGCGGCTGGTCGCGGTGTCGATCGTGTAGGTGGTGGACATGGCGGGCGATGTACCGCGTGGGCGGCGCGCGATCCAGAGGCCAGCCTCATCCGCCGCCCCGGGGGCATCAGGAGAAAGCGGCGCTCCAGTTCGCGGGCTTGAAGCCGACCAGCAGCGTGTCGCCCGCTTCCACCACCGGGCGCTTTATCATCGACGGCTGCGCGATCATCAGCGCCATCGCTTTCTCCGCGTCCAGCCCCGTCTTGTCGGCATCGGGCAGCTTGCGGAACGTCGTGCCGGCGCGGTTGAGCAGCACCTCCCAGCCGAGGCGGTCGACCCACCCCGCCAGCCGCGCCGCGTCGACGCCGGCAGTCTTGTAATTGTGGAAGGTGTAGGCGACCCCGGCGGCATCCAGCCACGCGCGCGCCTTCTTCACCGTGTCGCAGTTCGGGATGCCGTAGATCGTGATCGTCACTTTTCGCCGCCTCGTGATAAACGAACCGCGTCGTAGAGCATGATGACGCTACTTAGAACCGCTCGTGCTGAGCCTGTCGAACGATCCGAGCCGGGCAAACCACGCTAACCCCCGCGGATCGCCTCGGACGTCGGCACGTTGCATGGGTGGTATCCCCCTTCCGACACGGCTAGCACCCCGCCCATGACCGATGCGTTTCTTTCGATCCACCGCCACCAGATGGTCCGTGTCGCCGCGGCGACGCCGCGGGCGAGTGTGGGGGATGTCGCCGCCAACGTCGGGGCGGCCGTGGCGATGGCGCGCGATGCGGATGCGCGTGGGGTCGACCTCGTGGTGTTTCCCGAACTCAACCTCACCTCCTATGCAATCGACGACCTGCACCTTCAGTCCGCGCAACAGCGGGCGAGCGAGGCGGCGGTGCTGGCGGTGGCGGAGCAGACCGCGGGGCTCGCGCCGCTGCTGCTGGTCGGCGCGGCGCTGGTGCGGCAGGGGCGGCTCTACAATTGCGCGGTGGCGCTGCATCGCGGCCGCATCCTGGGCGTGGTGCCCAAGAGCTTCCTGCCCAATTATCGCGAATATTACGAAAAGCGCTGGTTCGCCTCCGGCCTCGGCCTTGCCGGGCTGACGATGCGGCTGGGCGATGCGGAGGTGCCGTTCGGCACCGATCTGCTGTTCGCCGCCACCGACGTGCCGGGCTTCGTAGTCCATGTCGAGATCTGCGAGGATTATTGGGCGCCGACCCCGCCATCGACCATCGGCGCGCTGGCCGGGGCGACGATCTGCTGCAATCTCAGCGCCTCCAACATCATCATCGGCAAGGGGCGCGAGCGCATGCTGCTCGCCGAGGCGCAGTCGGCGCGCACCTCCTGCGCCTATGTCTATTCCGCCGCCGGACCGGGGGAGAGCACCACCGACCTTGCCTGGGACGGGCAGGGGATGGTCTACGAACTGGGCGACCTGCTGATCGAATCGCGGCGCTTCGTGCAGGAGCCCGAGCTGGCGGTGGCGGACGTCGACCTCGAACGGATCGTCGCCGAGCGGCTGCGCAACGGCACGTTCAACGATTCGGCGATGGCGGCGGGGCATCCCGAGACGCGCTTCCGCCGCATCGGCTTCGACCACCAGCCGCCGCTCGCCGACTCCGGTCTTGCCCGCAAGGTTCGCCGCTTCCCCTTCGTGCCCGACGATCCGGCGCGGCGCGACGAGGATTGCTACGAGGCGTTCAACATCCAGGTGGAGGCACTGGCCAAGCGGCTTGCCGCGACCGGCTCCAAAACGCTGGTGATCGGCGTGTCGGGCGGCCTCGATTCGACGCATGCGCTGATCGTCGCGGCCAAGGCGATGGACCGGCTGGGGCGGCCGCGCGCCGATATCCTCGGCTTCACCATACCCGGCTTCGCCACCGGCGATACGACCAAGGGCAATGCCTGGGCGCTGATGCGGGCGCTGGGGTGCACCGCGGACGAGATCGATATCCGGCCCGCGGCGCGGCAGATGCTCACCGACATGGACCATCCCTTCGCGCGCGGCGAATCGGTGTATGACGTGACGTTCGAGAACGTGCAGGCGGGCCTGCGCACCGATTACCTGTTCCGCCTCGCCAACCAGCGCGGCGGCATCGTGCTCGGCACCGGCGACCTCAGCGAGCTGGCGCTCGGCTGGTGCACCTATGGCGTCGGCGACCAGATGAGCCATTATGCGGTCAACGCCGGCGTGCCGAAGACGTTGATCCAGTTCCTGATCCGCTGGTGCATCCGGACCGGGCAATATGACGAGGCGACCAACGCGGTCCTCTCGACCATCCTGTCGCAGGAGATTTCGCCCGAGCTGGTGCCCGCCGATGCCGATACCGGTGCGATGCAGAGTACCGAATCGATGATCGGCCCCTATGCGCTCAACGATTTCTTCGCGCATTACGTCGTCCGCTACGGGCTGGCGCCGTCGAAGATCGCCTTCCTCGCCTGGCACGCGTGGCGCGATGCGGGGCAGGGCGAATGGCCGGAGGACTTCCCCGCCGATGCGCGGGTCGCCTACGACCTGCCGACGATCCGGCATTGGCTGGAGCGGTTCGTCGTCCGCTTCTTCCAATTGAGCCAGTTCAAACGGTCGGCGATTCCCAACGGTCCCAAGGTGTCGGGCGGCGGCGCGCTGAGCCCGCGCGGCGACTGGCGGGCGCCGTCCGACGGGACGGCGGCGGTGTGGCTCGACGAATTGCGGCGAAACGTGCCGTCGAACCTTTAGTCGATTGTTGCGTTTGCGCCTCTAGAGGCGCATTATGAACGCCTGATGACACCGCCGCCCCGGGATGGCTCGCGCGATCGCCGGATCGAGGACCCATCGAATCTTTACCTGATCCATCCCGCGTCGCACGCCTTGCTGCCCTTTGCGCTGCGGCAGGGCGTGTCGGCCAATGCGGTATCGGTGATGGGGCTCGGCTGCGGGACCGCGGGGGCCTTCGCCTATGCGAACTGGCACCACCCCGCGCTGGCGCTGCTCGGCCTCGTCCTGTCGGTGGCCTGGCTGGTCGCGGACGGCCTCGACGGCATGATCGCGCGGGCGACGGGCACGGCGAGCGCGCTCGGGCGGGCGCTCGACGGATTGTGCGATCATGGCGTCTTCGCGCTGATCTACGTCGCGCTCGCCTGGAGCGTCGGGACGGCGGAGGGCTGGCTGCTCGCCATCGCCGCCGGTGGCTGCCACGCGGTGCAATCCAGCCTCTACGAAGGCGAGCGCGCCCGCTTCCATCGCCGCACCCGCGGCATCGCGCTCGCCAGCGTGCCGGTGCCGACGGGCATGGCGCTGGTCCGCTTCTATGACAGCATCGCCGGATCGGTCGACCGCATCACCATGCCGTTCGAGCGGCGCTTCGGTGCGGCCGAGGCGCAGGGCGGTGATCGCGCGGCCTTCGCGCGTGCCTATGCCGCCGCGGCGGTGCCGGTGATGCGGCTCGAAAGCCTGCTGACCGCCAACGTGCGGGTCTGGGCCATCGCCATCGCCTGCCTTGCGGGCAATCCGCGGCTGTTCTGGTGGTTCGAGATCGTGCCGCTCACCGCGGTCACCGCCCTCGGCCTCCTTCTCCACCGGCGCGTCGAGCGCCGTTTCGTTCACGGCGCAGCGCCGCAGTCCATTCTTCTTTCAAGCGAACAGGGTCATTCATGAAGAGCATCAACATCGCCATCGTCGGCATCGGCAACTGCGCGAGCTCGCTCGTCCAGGGGCTGGAGCATTATCGCGAAGGGACCAACGATGTGGTCGGCCTGATGCACTGGGAAGTCGGCGGCTATAAGCCCTCCGACATCAAGGTCGTCGCCGCCTGGGACGTGGATGCGCGCAAGGTCGGCAAGGATGTCGCCGAAGCGATCTTCGCCAAGCCCAATTGCACCGCGGTGTTCGCCGCCACCATCCCGTCGACCGGCACGGTGGTGAAGATGGGCGCGGTGCTGGACGGCGTCGCCGACCATATGAGCGAATACAAGGACGACCGCACCTTCGTGGTCGCCAACGACACCCAGCCGACCAAGGAAGAGGTCGTCGCCGAACTGAAGCGTTCGGGCACCGACGTGCTGATGAACTACCTGCCGGTCGGCAGCCAGGAGGCGACCGAATTCTACGCCGAATGCGCGCTGGAAGCCGGCGTCGCCTTCGTCAACAACATCCCGGTCTTCATCGCCTCCAACCCCGAATGGGCGAAGCGCTTCGAGGATGCGGGCGTTGCGATCATCGGCGACGACATCAAGGCGCAGCTAGGCGCGACGATCGTGCACCGCGTGCTGACCGACCTGTTCGCCAAGCGCGGCGTGAAGCTCGATCGCACCTACCAGCTCAACACCGGCGGCAACACCGACTTCCTCAACATGTCCAACCACCGCCGCCTCGCCAGCAAGAAGGTGTCGAAGACGGAAGCCGTGCAGTCGGTCGCGGCCGAGCGGCTGGAGGACGAGAACGTCCACATCGGCCCGTCGGACTATGTGCCGTGGCAGAACGACAACAAGGTCTGCTTCCTGCGCATGGAAGGCCAGCTGTTCGGCGGCGTGCCGATGAACCTGGAACTGCGCCTGTCGGTCGAGGATTCGCCGAACAGCGCCGGTGTCGCGATCGACATGATCCGCTGCGCCGCCATCGCCAAGGACCGCGGCATCGCCGGCGTCATCGATCCTGCATCCGCCTATTTCTGCAAGCATCCGCGCACCCAGATGACCGACGACCTCGCCCAGATCGCGGTCGAGGACTTCATCAAGGCCGCCTGATGCTTACCACGGGCCTGCTGCTCGCCGCCGGACAGGGCAGCCGGCTCCGTACGGTGACGCCGTACAAGCCGCTCTGCCCGGTCGGCGGGCGGGCGCTGATCGACCATGCCCTCGACGGCATGGCGGCGGCGGGCCTGACCCGTGCGATCGTGTCGCTCGGCTATGGTGCAGAGGCGATCGCCGCGCATCTCGCCGCGCGGGCGTGGCCGCTCGAGGTGCTGACGGTGATGACCGACTGGCACCAGCCCAACGGCGTCAGCGCGCTGGCGGCGCGCGCGCTGGTGGGCGAGGGGGGCGCGGTGCTGGCGATGTGCGATCACCTCGTCCGCCCGCGCCACTATCGCCGGCTCGCCGAGGCGGGCGCAGGCGAGGGGCTGCGGCTCGGCATCGACCGGCGGCTGGGGCACGCCTGGGTCGATCCGCTCGACGTCACCTGCGTCGCGACCCAAGGCGATGCGATCGTCGGGATCGGCAAGGGGCTGGATCCGCACGATTGCTACGACACCGGCGTGTTCGCCGTGGGCCAAGCCTTCTTCGCCGCGCTGGCGGCGCTCGACAGCCCGTCGCTGACCGAGGGCGTGCGCATCCTCGCCGCCAAGGGCCATGCCAAGGTGGTCGATTGCAGCGACCTCGACTGGCTGGACGTCGACGATGCGCCGGCGTTCGCCCATGCCGAAGGCTGGATGACCCGGCTGGCGGCGTGACCCCGTCATTCCTCCCCCGCCAGGGGGAGGTGGCAGCGCACAGCGCTGACGGAGGGGGAGGTAAGCGACGCACGACCATATCAGGGGACGCCGCTTACCTCCCCCTCCACCACTCGGCTGGCGCCGAGCGGTCCCCCTCCCCCTGGTGGGGGAGGAATACAGGCCGGTTCCCTTATCCCGTTGTGTCTTATAGAGCGGAATGGCGTCGGGTCGATCCGTACTCGCCGTTTGCCCTGAGCCTGTTGAAGGCCCTGAGTCTCACCTGTGCTTCGACAGGCTCAGCACAAACGGTTCTAAGTCACGCCATTACGTTCTAAGGCCGCATCATGTCCCGTCTTCCTACCGTCGCGATCGTCGGCCGCCCCAATGTCGGCAAGTCGACGCTGTTCAACCGCCTGGTCGGCAAGAAGCTCGCGCTGGTGGACGATCGCCCCGGCGTGACACGCGACCGGCGGGAGGGCGATGCGACGCTGATCGGCCTCGATTTCCGCGTCATCGATACCGCGGGCTACGAGGATCACGACGCGCAGACGCTGCCCGGCCGCATGCGCCTGCAGACTGAGGCGGCGATCGGCCAGGCCGATGTCGCCTTGTTCCTGGTCGATGCGCGGGCCGGTATCGTGCCGCTCGACGAGGAAATCGCCCGCTGGCTGCGCCAGTCGCGCACGCCGGTGGTGCTCGCCGCCAACAAGGCGGAAGGCCGGGCGGGCGAGCAGGGCGTGCTGGAAGCGCTGGCGCTGGGGTTCGGCGATCCGGTGCAGCTGTCCGCCGAACATGGCGAGGGTCTGGGCGACCTATTTGAGGGGCTGCTGCCGCATCTGGAGGCGGCAGCCGCGGCGATGCCGGAGGAGGAGGACGACGAGCGCCCCGATGCGCCGCTGAAGCTCGCCATCGTCGGCCGCCCGAATGCGGGCAAGTCGACGCTCATCAACAAGATGCTGGGCGAAGACCGGATGATTACCGGCCCCGAGGCCGGCATCACCCGCGATTCGATCGCGGTCGACTGGACCTGGTACGATCGTCTCGGCGCGCCGCGTCCCGTCCGCCTGATCGACACGGCCGGCATGCGCAAGCGCGCCAAGGTGCAGGACAAGCTGGAAAAGCTGTCGGTGGCCGACGCCCTCCACGCGGTCGACTTCGCCGAGGTGGTGGTGCTGCTGCTCGACGCGACGCTGGGGCTGGAGGCGCAGGACCTGCGCATCGCCGACCGCGTGCTGGAAGAGGGCAGGGCGCTCGTCATCGCACTCAACAAATGGGATGTCGCCGAAAACGCCTCATCCTTGTTCAACGGCGTCAAGCGGGCGCTGGAGGATGGCCTCAGCCAGGTGAAGGGCGTGACGGTGATGACCGTCTCCGCCGCCACCGGCAAGGGCATCGACCAGCTGATCGATGCCTGTTTCGACACGCGCGAGGCGTGGTCGAAGCGGGTCGGGACGGGCGAGCTCAATCGCTGGTTCGAACGCGCGATCGAGGCCAATCCACCGCCCGCACCCGGCGGCAAGCGGATCAAGATGCGTTACGTCACCCAGGTGAAGACACGCCCGCCGAGCTTCGTGATCTTCGGCACGCGCGTCGATCAATTGCCGGCGAGCTACGAACGCTATCTGGTCAATTCGATGCGCAAGGAACTGGATTTCGGCGCGGTGCCGGTGCGCCTCACCTTGCGCGCGCCGAAAAACCCCTTCGACACCAAAGAATAGGGCAGCCACGGCAACGTCGTGTTTACCGCTTCGGCCTAAGCGTGGATCCCGAACCTGAGCGGGGTGGGTCCCGCGGCCGAGGGAGAAGGCAGTGTCGTTCGAAGGCAGCACGTTGGTGGATTGGGCGGCGTTTGCGCAGGCGCGCGGCGAGCTCGGCGCCGGATTCGTGCGCATCCTCGGCTATTTCCGCGAGGACGGGGTGAAGTCGGTCGCGGCGATCGAGCAGGCGATGCGGTCGCACAGCTCCGCCGCGATGGTCATCCCTGCGCACACGCTGAAGGGCGAGGCGCGGCAGTTCGGTGCCGAACCGCTCGCCGCCGTCGCCGAGACGATCGAGGAGATCGCACGCGGCTGCGTCGAGCGTCAGGACACGTGCGAAGAGGCGCTGGAGCATGTCGTGCGCCTGCGCCCGCTGTTCTTCGAAACGCTGGCGCTGCTGGAGCGCGAGGCCAATCCGCTGGTGTCGCGCCGTCCGCTGGGCAATGGCGGTTTCGGTCGCCGGACGACGGGGGTCTGACGCGCCGGCGCGACGTGGTGACCATACCCGGTCAGGCCGCGGTGCCGGTTTCCAGATAGCGGTTGAGCCAGGCGCCGATGCCTGCATTGTCGCTGGCCTCATCGAGCGATCGGATCGCACCGGCGCGCAGGTCGTCGCCGATATCCGGGGCGCTATGTGCCGCGATCAGCGCACAGGCGTAGGCCGCATCGAACTCCGGATGGAATTGCAGCGTCAATGCCGCGCCATCGGCATAGGCCAGAGCGGCGCAGGGGGTGAACGCGCTTTCCGCCAGCACCGTGGCTCCGGCGGGGGCGACCACCACCTGATCCTGGTGCGACGCCATCGCGCTCACCCGGTCGGGCAGGCCGACGACCGGATGCGCGAGATCATAATGGTGCAGGCCGAGTCCCCAGCCTTGCGGTGCCTTCACCACCGTTCTGCCAAAGGCATGCGCGATGATCTGATGGCCGAAGCAGATGCCGATCAGCCGCGCCCGGCCGCGCGCCCCCCGCAGGAAATCCGCGAGCCGCGCCGTCCACGCCAGCCCGTCGTTCACCCCGGCGGCGGAGCCGGTGACGACATAGCTATCGCACGCGTCAGGCCGCTCCGGCAGCACGCCGGCACGCACGTCGTAGCGGGTGTAGCGATGCTGCGCGCCGAGCAGCCGGGCGACCATCGCGCCATAGCTGCCATGCAGGGCGGCCAGATCGCCGGGAGGCGCGCCGGTTTCGAGGATGCCGATATGCATGGTCGGGATCAGCCTTGCGCGGAAGGAACCGCGGGGGAGAATCCGGATACGCCGATGGACTCGATCCCCCGCACCCGACGCGCCGGTGCCGGTTTCACCGGCGGCTCCGCTCCGTATATCTCGTTGACGGCGCGTCTTTGGGTGACGACCCCCTACGCGGGACGGCGGCCAAAAAAAAGGCCGGTCAAAGACCGGCCGGAAAGTTTTTAGGAGAGGATGCCTGAAAGGCACAGTCGTTGTGCACCGCAGCACGATTCTCCGCAACTGCAAAAAGCGCAATCAGCGTTTTGTTCCAAGCAATCGTCTGATTCGACAGGCGTTTTCGCGGCTGTTGCGCCGAAGGCGAGGAGCGCATAGCGCGGAGGCATGATGCGTCCTTTCCTCGTTCCCCTCGCGGCCGCAGCATGGCTCGCGATCGCCCCCGCCGCCCAGGCGCGCGAACCCGCGATCGTCCGCGTGCGACTCGACACCGCCTACGGCCCGATCGTGCTGGCGCTGGAGGCGAAGCGCGCGCCGCAGACGGTCGCGAACTTCATGGGCTATGTCGACGACAAGCGGTTCGACGGCATGACCTTCTACCGCGCCGCCCGCAATCGCAGCGCGCCGGATCGCGGCTTCGTGCAGGGCGGGATCCGTACCGATGCGCGCCGCATCCTGCCGCCGTTCCCGCTCGAAACCACGACGATGACCGGGATCAAGCACCTCGACGGCACGATCTCGATGGCGCGGCGGGCGGAGGCGGGATCGGCCGGCGGCAATTTCTTCATCACCCTGGGGGCGATCCCCAGCATGGACGCCAAGGGGAGCTATCCCGGCTATGCCGCCTTCGGCCATGTCGTGTCGGGGATGCCGGTGCTGCGGCGCATCCTGGCGCAGCCGACCGGCGGCGGCATGGGCGGGCAATTGCTGATGCAGCCGGTCAAGCTGATCGCCGCCCGCCGCCTCAACGGCACGCCGCGCCCGACCGGCCTCGTCAAACCCTGGCTGGTGAAGACCAAGCCGGCGGCGCCGCGGAACGCCCCTGCAACCAAATGAAGTGCCCTGCGGTTATCCCCGATCATCGCAAGGAGGATCACCGATGAAGACCGGACTTCTCGCCGCGCTGGCAGTCGTCGCCATGGCATCGCCCGTGACGATGGCTCCCGCCATGGCCCAGCGTGGCGACTATCGTTGGCAGGGCGACAACGATCGCAACTGGGAACCGTCGGATCACTATCGCGACGGCCGCTACCGCGAGCGCCGGCTGGGACGTAACGACCGTATCTACCGCGGCCGTGACGGTCGGGCCTATTGCAAGCGCAACGACGGCACCACCGGCCTGGTGGTCGGCGCGGTCGGTGGCGGCGTGCTCGGCAATCTCGTCGGCGGCGGCACGCTCGGCACGCTGCTCGGCGCGGGCGGTGGTGCGTTGCTCGGCCGGTCGGTCGATCGCGGCAAGGTGAAGTGCCGGTAAGGCCGGCCCGGTCCTCCCCCGCCAGGGGGAGGTGGCAGCGAAGCTGACGGAGGGGGGGCAGCGGTGAGCGTCGTGCTCGCGGGACCGCCCCCTCCACCACTCGGCTGCGCCGAGCGGTCCCCCTCCCCCGCTGAAGCGAGGGAGGAGTGGGGTGTGCCTCACCCCTTCAGATAAGGCGCGGCGCCGGACTTGGGCGAATCATGCTCGCTGATCGAATTCAGCTGCACGTAATTGTGGATGCCCATCCGCTCGATCATCTCGAACTGGCGCTCCAGCGTGTCGACATGCTCTTCCTCGCTGGCAAGGATGCGCGCGAACAGGTCGCGGCTGATATAGTCCTTCACCTCTTCGCAATAGGCGATCGCGCCCTTCAGCTGCTCGACCGCTTCCAGCTCCATCGCGAGGTCCGACCGCAGCACCTCTTCCACCGTCTCGCCGATGCGCAGGCGGCCGAGCAGCTGGAAATTGGGCAGGCCATCGAGGAACAGGATGCGCTCCGACAGCCAGTCGGCGTGCTTCATCTCGTCGATCGATTCCATCCGCTCGTACTGGGCGAGCTTGTAGACGCCCCAATGGTCGAGCATCCGGTAGTGGAGCCAATATTGGTTGATCGCGGTCAGCTCGTTCTTGAGCGCCTCGTTCAGAAACTCGATGACCCGCGGGTCGCCCTTCATCGCCATGGCTCCAACACCTTATATCGTCGTACCGTCCGATATTAGGCGCCGGGTCGGCCCTGCGGCAACCCGGAAAATGGCGGAAATCTGCGGTTTTTCGTGGCTGCGAACGTTATGCAGCAGCGCGCTCGGTATCGATAATGGCTCGCGCTACCACCGTGCACTGGCCGCATTTCGGCGCACAGCCGAGCGACCTATACGCCTGGCACGCGGTCATGCAGCCGCTGCGCGCCGCGGCGCGGACCTCGGATTCGCGGATGGCATTGCAGACGCAGACGACCATGAACGCTCCTTCGCTTCGCCCCGGGGAATAGGGCTAATGCGAAACGGTCGCAAGTGCCTGTGCGAGTGATTCGCAGTCGCTGATACTCGGTTCGTCGCATTCCAAGTCCTCCCCCGCCAGGGGGAGGTGGCAGCGCAGCTGACGGAGGGGCAGGTAAGCGGCATCCTCGATTACGCGGGCGTGCCGCTTACCTCACCCTCCACCACTCGCCTGCGGCGAGCGGTCCCCCTCCCCCTGGCGGGGGAGGAATTAGAGAGCGACCCCCATCAGCTTGGGGAAGAAGCCCTCGTGTGCGGCGCGCAGTGCGTCGAGCGTCACCACGTCGTCGCGATCGGGACGTTCGAAGATCAGGCGCTTGCCGCCGGTGCGGCCCAGCGGCTCGGCCTCGACGCCGGCGGCATGTGCGGCGCCGAGGAAGTCGAGCAGCGCATGGTCCTCGACCGTCACGACATAGACGCCCTGGTCCTCGGCGAAGAAGGATCGGGCGCAGCCGAAGGGCTGCTTGCGGTCGATCATCGCGCCGATATTGCCGGCGAGTGCCATTTCGGCGAGCGTCACGGCGATGCCGCCGTCCGACACGTCGTGGACGGCCGCCAGCTGCCCGGTGGCGATCGCGGTGCGGATCAGGTCGCCGGCCTTGCGCTCGGCGGCGAGGTCGACGGGCGGGGGCGGGCCTTCCTCGCGGCCGTGGCATTCGCGCAGGTAGAGCGACTGGCCGAGGTGACCGCCGCGGCTGCCGACGACGAGGATCACGTCGCCCGTGCCCTTGAAGGCGATCGTCGCGTTCTTGGTCCAGTCCTTCAGCAGGCCGACGCCGCCGATCGCCGGGGTCGGCAGGATCGCGGAGCCGCCGCCGGTCGCCTTGGATTCGTTGTAGAGCGACACGTTGCCGCTGACGATCGGGAAGTCCAATGCGCGGCACGCCTCGCCCATGCCCTCCAGGCAGCCGACGATCTGGCCCATGATCTCGGGCCGCTGCGGATTGGCGAAGTTGAGGCAGTTGGTGATGGCGAGCGGCGTCGCGCCCACCGCGGTCAGGTTGCGCCATGCTTCGGCGACGGCCTGCTTGCCGCCCTCGACCGGGTCGGCGAAGCAATAGCGCGGCGTGCAGTCGGTGGTGATCGCCAGCGCCTTGGTCGTCCCGTGGACGCGTACGACCGCGCTGTCGCCGCCCGGCGCCTGCACCGTGTCGGCGCCGACCATGTGGTCGTATTGCTCCCAGATCCAGCGGCGGCTGGCGATATCGGGCGAGCCCATCAGCGTCAGCAGGTCGGCGGCGATGTCGCGGCTTTCCGGCGCATTCTCCAGCGGCGCAGGCTTGGGCGTCGGCACATGCGGCCGGTCGTACAGCGGCGCTTCGTCGGCGAGGGGCCCAAGCGGAATGTCGCACACCGTCTCGCCCTGCCACGTGAGCACCATCCGCCCGGTATCGGTGACGCGGCCGATGACGGCGAAATCCAGTTCCCACTTGCGGAAGATCGCCTCCGCCTCGGCCTCGCGGCCGGGCTTCAGCACCATCAGCATGCGCTCCTGCGATTCCGACAGCATCATCTCGTACGGGGTCATGCCCGTCTCGCGCTGCGGCACGTCGTCCATGACCAGCTCGATGCCGACGCCGCCCTTGGACGCCATCTCGACCGACGATGAGGTGAGACCGGCGGCGCCCATGTCCTGGATCGCGACGATGACGTCGGTCGCCATCAGTTCGAGGCACGCCTCGATCAGCAGCTTTTCGGTGAAGGGGTCGCCGACCTGCACCGTCGGGCGCTTGGCGTCGGCATCCTCGCCGAAGTCCGCGCTCGCCATGGTCGCGCCATGGATGCCGTCGCGGCCGGTCTTGCTGCCGACATAGACGATCGGATTGCCGATGCCCGACGCGGCCGAATAGAAGATCTTGTCCGTGTCCGCGATGCCGACGGTCATCGCGTTGACCAGGATGTTGCCGTCGTATGCAGGGTGGAAGTTCACCTCGCCGCCGACCGTGGGCACGCCGACGCAATTGCCGTAGCCGCCGATGCCGTGGACGACGCCGCTGATGAGGTGGCGCATCTTCGGGTGATCGGGCCGGCCGAAGCGCAGCGCGTTCATGTTGGCCACCGGCCGCGCGCCCATCGTGAACACGTCGCGCAGGATGCCGCCGACGCCCGTCGCCGCACCCTGATAGGGTTCGATGTAGCTGGGGTGGTTGTGCGATTCCATCTTGAAGATCGCCGCCTGACCGTCGCCGATATCGATGACGCCCGCATTCTCGCCGGGGCCGCAGATCACCTGCGGGCCTTCGGTCGGCAGCTTCTTCAGATGGATGCGGCTCGACTTGTACGAGCAATGCTCGGACCACATCACCGAAAAGATGCCGAGTTCGACGAGGTTCGGCTCGCGGCCGAGCGCGTGGAGGACGCGGTCATATTCCTCGGGGGACAGGCCGTGGTCGGCGACGATCTGGGCGGTGATCTCGGTCATGCGCGGCGCCTTAGCGGGGCGGGGCCGCTTCGTCACCTCCCGTGGCGGGTGGGGGGAGGCATGATCACATCCGTTCGTCACCCCGGACGTGTTCCGGGGTCCACTTGGCCACTCGGGTGAAGCAAGAGGCTCTAGCTATTCCCCTCGCCGCGGAGTGGACCCCGGAACACGTCCGGGGTGACGGTGGGTTGGCTGCATACGTATGCCTAGCCTCGGACGGTTGACCTCACGGCGGCCACCCGCGCAGAGCCCGGGTAATAATACCGGGAGAGACCTGACATGCGCGCCACGATGTTGCTGGCCTTGACTGCCCTTGCGACCGCGATCGTGCCGGCGGCGGCATACGCGCAGCCGGCGCCTGCCGTGACCGCGCGGCCCGACGGCGCCGAGGTGCGGCAGGGCGCGGCGACCGTCCGCGTCGTGGCGCTGACCGATTCGATCCTGCGCGTGCGGGTGGCGCGCGACGGGGCGATGCCGGAAGACGCCAGCTGGGCGGTCGATGCCGCGACGCGGGCGGCCCATGTCGCGGTCGCCCCCGCCGCGGACGGCTTCGCAACCAGGGCGTTGCGCGTCCGCTTCGCCGCCGACGGACGGATGACGGTGGAGGATCTCGCCGGCCAGGTCATTTCCGCCGATGCGGCGCCGGTGCGCTTCGACGGCACGGCCTTCACGCTCGCCAAGTCGATGCCGCAGGCGGAGCATTATTTCGGCCTGGGCGACAAGACCGGCGGCCTCGACCGTCGCGGCAAGAGCTTCGTCGACTGGAACACCGACGCCTTCGGCTTCGGCAGCGGCGACGATCCCATCTACAAATCGATCCCCTTCTTCCTCGGCGTCGGCGGCGCGGGGGGCAGCTACGGCATCTTCCTCGACAACACGTGGCGGACGTGGTTCGATTTCGGCCATCGCGATGCGACGACGCTGAGCTTCGGCGGGCCGGACGGGCCGATCGACTACTACTTGATCGCCGGACCGACGACGGCGGAGGTGGTGCGCCGCTACACCGACCTCACCGGCAAGGCGCCGCTCGTGCCGCAATGGGCATTGGGCTACCAGCAGTCGCGCTACAGCTACATGACCGCCGACGAACTGCGCACCGTCGCGGCGCGGCTGCGGCAGGAGCGGGTGCCGACCGACGTGCTGTGGCTGGATATCGACTGGCAGGACCGCAACCGGCCGTTCACCGTCGATACCAAGGCGTTTCCGGACATGAAGGGCCTGCTCGGCGCGTTGAAGCGCGACGGGTTCAAGGTGGTGACGATCACCGACCTGCACGTCGCCCGCGCGCCCGACCAGGGCTATCGCCCGTATGACGAGGGCGCGAAGCGCGACGCCTTCGTCCATCGCGCCGATGGTTCGGTGTATGTCGGGCCGGTATGGCCCGGCCCGTCGGTGTTCCCCGACTTCACCGAAACGAAGGTGCGCGACTGGTACGGCACCCTGTTCGACGATCAGGTGAAGATGGGCGTCGCCGGCGCGTGGAATGACATGAATGAGCCGGCGATCTTCGAGACGCCGACCAAGACGATGCCGGACGATGTCGTCCACCGCATCGCCAGCGACGGTTTCGCGCCCCGCACCGCCAGCCATGCCGAGATCCACAACGTCTACGGCATGCAGAACACGCGCGCGACCTACTACGGTTTGCGCCGCCTCGTCCCCGACGAGCGCGCCTTCGTGATGACGCGGGCGAGCTATGCCGGCGGCCAGCGCTATGCGGTGACCTGGACGGGCGACAATCTGGCGACCTGGGATCATCTGAAGCTGTCGGTGCAGCAGATCATCAACCTCGGCCTGTCGGGCTTTTCCTATGGCGCGGCCGACGTCGGCGGCTTCGCCGGCGGGCCGAGCCCGGACCTGCTCACCCGCTGGTTCCAGATCGGCGCCTTCTACCCCGTGTTCCGCGATCACAGCGCCAAGGGCACGCCGCGCGCCGAGCCCTGGGTCGACGGGCCGGAGCATCTCGCCATCCGCCGCCGCTTCGTCGAGGAACGCTACCGGCTGATGCCCTATCTCTATACGCTGGCCGACCGCAACGCGCGCACCGGCGATCCCATCCTGCGGCCGGTGTTCTACGATTATCCGGCTGCGCTGCGCATGGGGTGCGACCAGTCGTGGACGTTCACGCTCGGCGGTGCGCTGCTGGTGGCGCCGCCGCCCAACCCGGAACAGCCGCGCGCCTATGACGTGTGCCTGCCGGCGGGCGGCTGGTACGATTACTGGACCGGCAGCCGCGCCGGTGTGCCGCAGCGGCAGGATGGCCCCGGCCAGATCCAGTCGGCGACGCAGGCGACGGGCCAGGCGACGGTGCTCGGCGACCGGGTGACCGAGACGCCGCGGCTCGACCGTCTGCCTGTGTTCGTCCGCGCCGGCACCATCCTGCCTCGCCAGCCGCTGGTGCAGCATAGTGCGCAGGTGCCGGATGGACCGTTGCAGCTCGACGTCTATCCCGGCGACGATTGCCATGGCGACCTCTACGCCGACGACGGCCATTCGATGGCCTACACCAGGGGCGACTATCTGCGGCAGGCGATGACCTGCACGGTGACCCCCGCGGGGATCACGCTGCGCTTCGCAGCCCGTACCGGCCGCTATCGCCCGTGGTGGAAGCAGATGCGGGTCGTGGTCCACGGCTGGAGCGGGGAGGGGCAGGTGACCGCGGCGCGCCGGCCGGTGACGGCGCAGGCCGATGCCGCGGCGGCGACGCTCGCCTTTACGCTACCCGACCAGCGCCGGGCGGGTGACGTGACGATCGCACGGCGATAGGGGGGGGACACCCTCTCGTTTCGGACGACCCATGGCCAACATCCCCTTCGACATTCCCCACAGCCTCGGCCGCGACGAGGCGCGGCGGCGGATCGAGGCGGGGCTGCCGAAGCTCGCGCAGCACATCCCCGGCGGCGGTACGGTGGATGCGCACTGGACCGGCGACGACGCGCTGACGCTGGCGATCGTCGCCGTGGGGCAGAAGGTGGCGGTCGACATGACCGTCGGCGAGCGCGACGTGGCCGGCACGGTCAAGGTGCCGATGATGCTGGCGATGATGAGCGGCCCGATCGCCGACTTCGTGAAGACCAGCGCGGAAAAGATGCTGGCGAAGGGATAGTCGCGTCTGCCCGTCACCCCGGATGTGTTCCGGGGTGACGGCTGGACTCGTTCTACCCCAATCGCGCGGCGTGCCAGGCGAGGTGGTCGGCCATGAACGTCGCGATGAAAAGGTAGCTGTGGTCGTAGCCCGGCTGCATCCGCAGCGTCAGGTCGATCCCCGCCGCCGCGCAGGCATCGGCGAGCAGCTGCGGCTTCAGCTGCTCGCTCAGGAACTGGTCGCCATCGCCCTGGTCGACCAGCAGCGCCGGCACCCGCGCGCCGTCCTCGACCAGCGCGACCGCATCGTGGCGGCGCCATGCGGCACGATCCTGCCCCAGATAGCCGCCGAGCGCCTTCTCGCCCCATGGCACCTGCGCGGGCGCGACGATCGGCGCGAAGGCGGACACCGCCTTGAACCGCTCCGCCAGCGTCAGCCCGATGGTCAGCGCGCCATGGCCGCCCATCGAATGCCCCATGATCGACTGGCGCGCCATGTCGGCCGGAAAATGCGCGCCGATCAGCGCCGGCAGTTCCTCGGTGACGTAGGACCACATGCGGAAATGCGGCGCCCACGGCGCCTCGGTCGCATCGACGTAGAAGCCCGCGCCCTGGCCGAAGTCATAGGCGGGATCGTCCGCCACGCCGTCGCCGCGCGGGCTCGTGTCGGGCGCGACGAAGATCAGGCCGAGTTCGGCGCAGGCGCGGCGGTATTCGCCCTTGTCGGTAACGTTGGCGTGGGTGCAGGTGAGGCCGGACAGATACCAGATTACCGGCAGCCGCGCGCCCTCGTCATGCGGCGGCACGTATACCGAAAAGGTCATCGGCGTGCCGGTTGCCTTGGATTCGTGGCGGTAGACGCCCTGCGTGCCGCCGAACGCCCTGGCGCTGGAAACCGTCTCGATCGTCATCGGAATACCACCGTCCTGTTGCCGTTGAGAAAGACGCGCCGTTCGCCGACCCAGGCGACGGCGCGGGCGAGCACCTGCGATTCGATGTCGCGGCCGATGCGGATCAGGTCGTCGACGCTGGCGCGGTGATCGACGCGCTCCACCGCCTGTTCGATGATCGGCCCCTCATCGAGGTCGGAGGTGACGAAATGCGCGGTGGCGCCGATCAGCTTGACGCCGCGGGCATGGGCGCGGTGATAGGGCTGCGCGCCCTTGAAGCCGGGCAGGAAGCTGTGATGGATGTTGATGCAGCGCCCGGCCAGCGCCTCCACCAGCGCGGGCGAGAGCACCTGCATGTAGCGGGCGAGCACCAGATAATCGGCCTGCGCCCCGTCCATCAGCGCCAGGATCGTCGCCTCCTGATCCGCACGCGTCGCCGCATCCACCGGCAGGTGATGCCACGGCAGGCCGTGCCATTCGACCAGGCCGCGCAGGGCATCGTGGTTGGAGAGGACGCCGGCGATCTCCACCGGCAGCGCCCCCGTCTGCCAGCGATGCAGCAGGTCGTTGAGGCAGTGCGATCCCTTCGACACCGCGATCAGCACGCGCGGCCGGTCGGCGGCGGCGGTGAGGCTCCAGTCGAAGCCGAAGCGCTCCGCCACCGGCGCAAGGGCGGCATGCACGGCCGCGGGCTCGGCCGGATACCGGTCGCCGCCGCGCACAAAGGCGACGCGCATGAAGAAGCGCGCCGTCTCCAGGTCGGCATATTGCTGGCTGTCGAGGATGAAGCCGTCGATCCCCGCCAGCGCGCCCGCCACCGCGGCGACGATGCCGACGCGGTCCTGGCAGGTGAGGGTGAGGACCTGGATCGCGTGCCGCTCGCTCATGCCGGCATGCGGTGCATCGCGCAGACCTTGTTGCCGGCGGGATCGCGCAGATAGGCGAGGTAGAGCGGCCCGAACGGCGACTGGCGGACGCCCGGCGCATCCTCGATCGGCGTGCCGCCCGCTTCCGTGCCGGCCGCGTGCCATGCGTCCACCGCCTCCGGCGACGACGCCGCGAAGCCGACCGTGCCGCCGTTGGCGTGGCAGGCCGGCTCGCCGTTGATCGGATGGCTCAGCATCAGCGTGCCGCCGGGGTGCATATAGGCGGTACGACCCTTCGCATCGCTGCGACCGGGGCCGACGCCCAGCGTTGCCAGCGTCGCATCGTAGAAGGCCTTGGACGCGGGCATATCGTCGGTGCCGAGCATGACGTGACTGAACATGGTGCCTCTCCTGTGTGTGTTGTGGTTGCGTGGTAGCGGCATTGCGGCCCCGCCGTCACGCCGGATGTTGGGCGCTCGAGCCCTATCGACCCTCCCGGCGTCATCCCCGCGCAGGCGGAGATGACGATAAGGTACGCGCTGGTCAGTAGATCACCACCGAGCGGATGCTTTCCCCGGCGTGCATCAGGTCGAAGCCCTTGTTGATCTCCTCCAGCGTCAGCCGGTGCGTAATCATCGGGTCGATCTGGATCATGCCGTCCATGTACCAGTCGACGATCTTGGGCGTATCCGTCCGCCCGCGCGCGCCGCCGAACGCGGTGCCGCGCCAGTTGCGTCCGGTCACCAGCTGGAACGGGCGGGTGCTGATCTCCTTGCCCGCTTCCGCGACGCCGATGATGACGCTGGTGCCCCAGCCGCGGTGGCAGCATTCCAGCGCCTGGCGCATCACGTCGGTGTTGCCGGTGGCATCGAAGCTGTAGTCGGCGCCGCCGTCGGTCAGCTGGACGATATGCGCGACGATGTCGCCTACATCGCGCGGATTGGCGAAATGCGTCATGCCGAAGCGGCGGCCCCAATCCTCGCGGTCGGGATTGATGTCGACCCCGACGATCATCGTCGCACCGGCGAGCTTGGCGCCCTGGATGACGTTGAGGCCGATCCCGCCCAGGCCGAAGACGACCACGGTGTCGCCCGGCTGCACCTTGGCGGTATTGACCACCGCGCCGACCCCCGTCGTCACGCCGCAGCCGACGTAGCAGCTGGTGTCGAACGGCGCGTCCTTGCGGATCGTCGCGACGGCGATCTCCGGCAGCACGGTGAAGTTCGAGAAGGTGGAACAACCCATATAGTGGAAGATCGGCTGCCCCTTGTAGCTGAAGCGCGTGGTGCCGTCGGGCATCAGCCCCTTGCCTTGCGTCGCGCGGATCGCGGTGCACAGGTTGGTCTTCTGGCTGAGGCACGACTTACACTGGCGGCATTCGGGCGTGTAGAGCGGGATGACATGGTCGCCGACGGCGACGCTGGTGACGCCCGCGCCCACTTCGCGGACGATGCCGGCGCCCTCATGGCCCAGCACGCTCGGGAACAGCCCCTCGCTGTCCAGCCCGTCCAGCGTATAGGCATCGGTGTGGCAGATGCCCGTCGCCATGATCTCGACCAGCACCTCGCCGGCCTTCGGGCCTTCCAGATCCAGCTCGACGATCTCCAGCGGCTTCTTCGCTTCGAACGCGACGGCGGCACGTGTCTTCATGGCTAAACTCCCGCATTGGCTGGCGCGGCGGTTAACGCCTGAGCCGCATCGGGGGCAAGCGGCGATGGCGGCCCGCCCGCCGCCAATCCGCCCCATTCGGACGCATCGGCGGTTGCGTTGCGGGTGATGCTATATCATAGCGCTGCACCGAGGAGCCCGATCATGCCGACCGCCGCCGCTATCCTGCCATTCCCGTCCAGGGTGCCGACCGCGACCGCCGCCACTGCCGCGACAGGCACGCGGATCGGGTCGATCGACGGATTGCGCGGCCTCGTCATGCTGCTGATGCTGGTCGATCATAGCCGCGAATTCTTCTTCTTCGGCCATCAGGTGTCCGATCCGATGGACCTTGCCGTCACCTCGCCGGGATTGTTCTTCACCCGGCTGGCGGCGCATCTGTGCGCGCCGGTGTTCATCGCGCTCGCCGGCACATCCGCCTGGCTGTTCGGCGCCCGTCGCACGCCCGCCGAGACGGCGGCGTTCCTGCTCAAGCGCGGCCTGTTCCTGGTGGTGCTCGAACTGACGGTGGTCGGGTTCGGCTGGTCGTTCTCGCTGTCGCCGGACACCTATTTCCTGCAGGTGATCTGGGCGATCGGCTGGTCGATGATCGCGCTCGCCGCGCTCGTCCATCTGCCGCGCGCATGGGTCGCCGGCATCGGCATCGCCATCGTCGCCGGCCACAACCTGCTCGATCCCGTCGCGTTTCCGCCGGAGGCACGGGGCCATGCGCTGTGGGCGATCCTGCACGATCGCGGCTTCATCGACCTGTGGGAGGGCGTGCGGGTGCGGACGTCCTATCCGGTGTTGCCCTGGATCGGCGTGATCGCGCTGGGCTATGCAGTGGGGCCGTGGTTCGCCGCCAGTGTGCCGGAGGCGAAGCGCACGCGGTTGCTGGTGGGGGCAGGGGCGGGGCTGCTCGTCGCCTTTTGCCTGATCCGCGGGATCAACGGCTATGGCGACCCGACGCCTTGGGCGGCGGGCGCGACGCCGCTGGCCAGCGTCATGGCATTCCTCAACCTGACCAAATATCCACCCTCGCTCGATTTCCTACTGCTCACCCTGGGCATCGCCGCGCTGCTGCTGGCGGTCTGGCCGGAACGGGGCGGGCGCTGGCTGGCGGTGTTGGGCGGGGCGCCGCTCTTCTTCTACGTGCTGCACCTCTACGTCCTCCACCTGGTACGGCTCGCCACCGGACCCGGCGACGTGCCCGGCGTCGGCTGGCTGTGGCTGATCGCCGCGGCGCTGGTGCCGCCGCTGTGGCTGGCGACCCGCTGGTTCGCCGCGCTCAAGCGCCGTAGCGGACAGGCCTGGATGCGCTATTTGTAAGGTGCGGATGATAATCATTCGCAAGAATATTGAACTGGTCGCACCGCCTCGCTAATCGGGGACGGTGACCCGTATCGAATCCATCGCCCCGGCCGCCGCATCGACCCGGCGCGCCAATCCCAAGCGCAAATGGCGCGGCTGGTGGCTGAAGCAACTGCACACCTGGCATTGGATGAGCGCCGCGGTGTCGCTGGTCGGCATGCTGCTGTTCGCGATCACCGGCATCACGCTCAACCATGCCGCGTCGATCGGTGCGACGCCGGTGGTGACGGACAAGGCGGCGACGCTGCCGCCGCCGCTGCTGCGCGACTTGCAGGGGCGGGCGCCCGACAGCCCGCTGCCGCCACGCGTCGCCGCCACGGTCGAGCAGGCGGTCGGCCTCGATCCCGCCGGCCGGCCGGGCGAATGGTCCGACGCCGATGTCTATGTCGCGCTGCCGCGGCCGGGCGGCGACGCCTGGGTCAGCATCGATCGCACGAGCGGGGCGATCACCTCGGAAGTCACCAGCCGCGGCTGGATCGCCTGGCTCAACGACCTGCACAAGGGCCGCAACGCCGGCACCGCGTGGAGCTGGTTCCTCGACGTCTTCGCCGCCGCCTGCATCCTGTTCACGCTCACCGGGCTGCTGCTGCTCCAGCTGCATGCCCGCCACCGGCGCTCGACCTGGCCGATCGTCGCGGCCGGCGTCGCGATCCCGGCCCTGCTGATCCTGCTCTTCATTCATTAAGGGGGAATATCATGCGTCCATCGACCTTCGCCCTGCTCGGCGGCGTCATCGCCGCGCCGGCCAGCGCATCCACCGTCACCGTCACCATCCCCAAGCAGGATGTGGCGGAATATCACCGCCCCTATGTCGCGATCTGGCTGGAGCCGGCGGGCGGCGGCGCGATGCGCACGGTGGCCTTGTGGTACGAGACGAAGAAGACCGGCAAGGAGGCCGGCACCAAGTACCTCGCCGACCTGCGGGCCTGGTGGCGCAAGGGCGGCCGGTCGATGACCATCCCCGCCGACGGCATCACCGGGGCGACCCGCGCACCGGGGCAATATAGCGTCAAGCTGCCCGACAATCTGAAGCCGGGCGCCTATGTCCTCAACGTCGAGGCGGCGCGCGAAACCGGCGGGCGCGAACTCGTTACCCTGCCGCTGACCGTGCCCAATCCGGCCGCCCGCGCCACCGGCAAGTCCGAACTCGGCGCCGTCACCGTCTCCGCTCGCTAAAAAAGGGGAATAGCCATGAACCGTCTCGCCACGCGCCTGCCCGTCCGCCTTCTGGCCGCCGCCGCGCTGATCGCCGTGCCGGCGATGCTGTCGGCGCACCGCATGTGGATGCTGCCGTCCGGCACCGTGTTTTCCGGCACCGACAGCTGGGCGACGATCGACGCCGCCGTCTCCAACGACCTGTTCTTCTTCGATCACCAGCCGCTGCGCCTCGACGCCGTCAAGGTGTGGCAGCCCGACGGCAGCGAGGGCAAGTTGCAGAACGGCGCCACCGGCCGCTACCGCTCGGTGTTCGACGTCGAACTCGACAAGCCGGGGACGTGGAAGGTCGGCACGCAGATGTCCGGCGTGATGGGCAGCTTCAAGGTCGACGGCGTCGAGAAGCGCGTCGGCGGCCGGGGCGGCCCGCCGCGCCCGGGGCAGCCCGCGCCGCTGACCGTCGCCGACATTCCCGCCAACGCCACCGACGTGAAGCTGACCGAGGTCTCCTCGCGCAACGAGGTGTTCCTCACCGCCGGCGCGCCGACCACGACCGTGCTCAAGCCGACCGGCAAAGGACTGGAATTCGCGCCGATCACCCATCCCGACGAACTGGTCGCGGGCGAGGCGGCGAAGTTCCGCTTCCTGATCGACGGCAAGCCGGCGCCGGGCCTCAAGGTCACCGTCATCCCCGGCGGCAAGCGCTATCGCAACGACGAAGGCGCGATGAACCTCACCACCGGTGCCGACGGCGTGCTGTCTGTGACTTGGCCGGCGGCGGGCATGTACTGGCTCAACGCCACCGCGACCGACGGCAAGACGACGACGCCGCGCGCCACCGAACGCCGGATGAGCTACGTCACGACGCTGGAAGTGCTCACCCCCTGATGCGCATCGCCTTGCCGGCGGTGATCGACGGCGCTGCGCTGGCGTGCCTCGATCCCGCCGCGCGCGTCACCGATCTCGGTGGCGAGACGATGGGGACGCGCTGGAGCATCCGCGCGACGCTGCCCGGCCGGCTGGAGGCGGCGGCGGTGCAGCGCGCCGTGACGGCGCGGCTCGACGGCATCGTCGCCGAGATGAGCCACTGGTCGCCGACCTCGCTGCTGTCGCGCTTCAACGCCGCACCGGCGGGCCGCTGGGCGACGCTGCCGCCCGATTTCGCGCATGTCATCGCGGCGGGGCTGCGCATCGCCGCGGCCAGCGGGGGCGCGTTCGATCCGGCGATCGGCCGGCTGGTCGACCTGTCGGGCTTCGGCGCGCATCCGGTGGCGGAAGCGCCGGACGATGCGGCGCTGGCGGCGGCGCGGGCCGCGTCCGGATACCGGCGGCTCGACTGGTCGCCGGGCGACCGCCGGCTGCGCCAACCCGGCGGGCTGTCGCTCGACCTGTCGGGGATCGCCAAGGGCTTCGCCGTCGATGCGGTGGCGGACCTGCTCGGCGGCATGGGCGTCACCCACGCGCTGGTCGAGATCGGCGGCGAACTGGTCGGGCGCGGCGTGCGTCCAGATGGCCAGCCGTGGTGGGTCGACCTGGAGACGCCGCCGGGAATCGACCTGGCGCCGCTGCGCATCGCGCTGCACGGGCTCGCGGTAGCGACCTCGGGGGACTATCGGCGCGGCCGGCATACGCTCGACCCGCGCACCGGACGCTCGGCCGACACCGGCATCGTCTCGGTCAGCGTGATCGCCGACACCGCGCTGGCGGCAGACGCATGGGCGACGGCGCTGACCGTCATGATGGTGGAGCAGGGACTGGCCCTCGCCACCGCCAGGGGACTGCCGGCCCGGATCGTCACGGCGGAGCCGCCGCACGAACACCTCACCCCGGCCTTGCTGGCGATGCTGACGGATTGATCCGCGCGAACACCTCTCCGCGTCTTAGCGGCTTCGCGTGAACATGATCGTCACGGCCCCGCGCCGTCCTGCACCCAAGCCTCACCCTGCGGCGCTCCGCGCCTGATCCCGTTCCCGCCGGGAGAGGCGCCGGGGGGCCACGTGATTGCAATCGCTCGAACTTCCCCCGGCCCCCGCCGTCACGAAACTGTCGCGCGGCCGTAACGAAAGCGTCGCCGAACTCTCACGCAGGCGTCACGCGACGCTCCTAGGCGCCGCGGCAGGGATCGGCGTGAGGGGGAGCCTTGGCCGATCGCACCAACGAACATCGACCGGGAGCTTTCGATCATGGCGAGCAACATGCGCATCGGCACTTTCCTCATGGCCTCCACGGCCTGCCTCGCGCTGGCCGGCTGCGGCGGTGCCGACAACGTCGCCTCGCCGGGCGCCGGCAGCGTGACGATCGTGCAGCCGGCACCGACGCCCAGCCCGACCGCGCCGACCCCCACGCCGACCGCGATCACCGCCGCGCAATTCGCCGCCGTCACCGCGGTCAACGGCATCTCGGTGACCGCCGACGAACAGCTCGCCATCGTCAACGCCGGCAGCAACAACAACGTCAACGGCACCGGCGCGCAGCTGAACGGCGTCTACCCGGTGTCGGCGACCTCGCTGACCACGGCGGTCGATCCGTCGACGATCAGCAGCTTCTTCACCAGCACCAACTATGTCGGCGCGCTCAACGGCCCGAGCGACACCAGCTTCCAGGGCTGGACCTGCAATTCGACCGCGGCGGAGTTCGGCGGATCGGGCGCGCGCTGCACCGCGGTGCCGGCGATCGGCACGCTGGCGAGCGGCGCGGCCTGCCCGACCGGCACGGCGACGGCGAGCGGCGCGGCCGGTTCCGCGACGGCGGCGACGGTCGGCGGCTTCAAGGTCTGCGATATCCCGCAGGCGATCACCACCAGCCTGACGCTGCCGCGCATCCCCGGCATCGCCTATCGCTTCACCGGGCAGACGGAGGTCGGCACCGATCTCGGCGCGACCGGCGGCACCGGCGTCACGCTGACGATCGAACCGGGCGTCACCGTCTTCGCCAATGCCAACGAATCGACCAACGACCTGCTGCTGGTCAACCGCGGATCGAAGCTGAACGCGATCGGCACGCGCGATGCGCCGATCATCTTCACCTCGCAGCAGAACGTCACCTCGGCGACCGGCGAATCGGAAACCAGCCAGGGCCATTGGGGCGGCATCATCCTGCTCGGCCGCGCGTCGACCGCCGTCTGCGCAGCGGGCAGCGGCGGCACCACCGGCGTTCCCTGCCAGCTGGCGATCGAGGGCGTCACCGGCCGCTTCTACGGCGGCAGCAACGCCGCGGATTCGAGCGGCCAGATGTCCTACGTGCAGATCCGCTATTCGGGCATTGCAATCAGCGACGGCAACGAGCTGCAGGGCCTGACGCTGGGCGCGACCGGTTCGGGCACGGTGCTGGATCACATCCAGAGCCATAACTCGGCCGACGACGGCATCGAGATCTTCGGCGGCACCAGCAATCTCAAATATATCGCGATCACCGGCGCCGACGACGACGGCTTCGATATCGACAACGGCTATCGCGGCTTCATCCAATTCATGATCGCGGCGCAGCGCGTCGGCGGCGCGACGGTGGACAGCTTCTCGACCGAGATCGACTCGAACAACGCCGAGGATCTGCTGCCGCGCACCTTCGCCACCTATGCGAACTTCACCTTCATCCAGACCGCGCTGGCGCCGGCCGCGATCCGTCAACGCGGCGGATCGGACATGCGATTCGTCAACGGCATCGTGAAGACGGTGAACAACGTCGCCTGCGTCAACATCGTCGCCGGCGAACAGACCAGCGGCGGCCGCAGCACGGTGCGTCCGGCGGACTCGGCGCTCCAGGACTTCGGCCCGCCGTCGTTCAACTCGGTCTACTTCGCCTGCCAGGGCCGCTGATGACCCAGGGGCGGTGCGCCGCCCCGTCACAGCCTTGGGTTCCGGGGTGGCGGCAACGCTGCCCCGGAACCTGTATCACAGCCTCCTGATCCGGGATTGACGGTCATGCCGCAGCGGTTCGCTCTGCCCACGCTCCTCCTCGTTACCTCCACCCTCGTGGCGCCCGCGGCTCTCGCCCAAACGGCGGGCGGCACGGCGGCGCCGGCCCCGCCGCCGGCGCAGACCTCGACGCCTGCCACCTCCAGCCCCGGCGGCGCCGCCGATCCGCAGAGCGCGGCGCCGACCTCCACCGACCAGCAGGAGGCGCCCGTCGAGGTGTCGGCGCCGGGGATGAACGGCGATGTCGAGGATATCGTCGTCGTCGGCCGCAACATCCCCAATGCGGTGCGCGCCACGGCGCAGATCGTCTCCGTCCTGTCCACGGCCGATATCGCGCGGACGGGCGAGGGCGACATCGCCGGCGCGCTGACCCGCGTCACCGGCCTGTCCGTCGTCGGTGGCGGCTTCGTCTACGTCCGCGGCCTGGGCGATCGCTATTCCTCCTCGCTGCTCAACGGATCGCCGCTGCCCAGTCCCGAACCGCTGCGCCGCTCGGTGCCGCTCGATATCTTCCCGACCACGATCGTCGGCTCGGCGCTGGTCCAGAAGACCTATTCGGTGAACTATCCCGGCGAATTCGGCGGCGGCGTCATCAACCTCACCACCAAGGCGATTCCCGACAAGAACTTCCTGTCGTTCGGCGCGACCATCGCCGCCGACGATGCGACCACCAGCGAACTCGGCTACACCTATTACGGCGGCGACTACGACTGGATCGGGTTCGACGACGGCACGCGCAAGGTGCCGTCCTTCATCCGCAACGCGCCCAACGGCAGCGGCATCATCCCGGCGGCGCAGGTGGCGCAACTGTCCAACGCCTCGACGACCCTGCTCCAGCGCAACAACCAGCTGCCGGCGAACTGGTCGGGCGAGATCAGCGGCGGTTCGGTGTACGACATCGGCGGCTCGCGCCTCGGCGTCATCGCATCGCTCAGTGCCAGCAACACCTTCCGCACCCGCTTCGCGACGCAGCAGGACAGCGTCTCGGCCGATGGCACGCTGCGCAACGACTTCAGCACGCTGCTGACCGACAACCGCATCGTCGCCAACGCGCTGATCGGCCTCGGTCTTGAATTCGGCGAGAACACGATCCGCTGGACCAACGTCTATATTCACGACACGCTGAAGCAGGCCCGCGGCTCGGCGGCGACGCTCTACAACAACGCCAGCGGCCTTCGCTTCCAGCAGAACACCAACTGGTTCGAACGCCAGCTGATCGAAACCCAGCTGGTCGGCGAGTTCAAGCTGTCCGATGCGCTGAAGGTCGATGCCCGCGGCGCCTATGCCAATTCGAAGCGCAATGCGCCCTACGAGCGGCAGTTCGACTATCTCTGCTCCACCACCACGACCAACGGCCTGCCGATCACCAACGACGGCAACCAGCAGGCATCGGGCTTCCAGTGCAACGGCGCCTATCAGGTGTCGCAGCGCTTCACCCCCTTCGCCTCGATCATCTTCAGCGAGCTGAACGAGGATCTGTGGACCGGCCAGGCCGACGCCTCGTACAAGATCGACGGCGACCGGCCGATCACGCTGTCGGCGGGCTATTTCTACCAGGGCACGGATCGCACCTCGTCGCGCCTCGTCTTCAACTACCAGACCTCGCGCGGCGGCGGCACGGCGCCGGGCTATCCCTACAATCTTCTGCGCCCCGACTATCTGCTCAGCCCGGATGTGCTCAATAACGCCTGTCCGCTCGACGGCACCGGCGCGTGCACGATCCAGCTGCAATTCAACACCGCGGCGGGCGCCTATCGCTACGATGCGAGCCTCGACGTCCATGCCGGCTACGTCCAGGCCGAGGCGGAGGCGCTCGACGGCCTGCGTGCGGTGATCGGCGTGCGCTACGAGCGGGGCGATGAACGGGTCACGCCGTTCGGCGTCACCACCGGCGCGGCGCGGCTCAAGAACGACTATTTCCTGCCCGCCTCGACGCTGACCTGGAACTTCGCCGAGGACATGCAGCTGCGGGCGAGCGCCGCCAAGACCATCTCGCGCCCGCAGTTCCGCGAGCTCGCGCCGCAGCAGTTCCGCGATCCCGATTCCGATCGCCTTTTCTTCGGCAACCCGTTGCTCCGCGACAGCGAGCTGTACAATCTCGAAGCCCGCTACGAATGGTTCTTCAAGCGCGATCAGCGCTTCACGCTGGCGGGCTTCTACAAGCGGATCGACAATCCGATCGAACAGGTCGGTTTCTACACCGGCGCCGACGATCGGTTGCAGACCGGCTTCACCTACCTGCCCAAGGCGACGCTGTACGGCGGCGAGGTCGAGTTGCAGAAATACTTCCCGCTGGCGGACGTGTTCGGCGGTGATTTCTTCGCGACCCGCCGCGCGCTGCTGATCGCCAACTACACCTACACGAAATCGCGGATCACCGCGGACCGCAGCTGCGTGCCGTCGATCTCATCCTCGACGCAGGGCGTCGCCGGCTGTCAGGTCGGCTTCGCGCCCGCGGTGACGCTGTTCCGCAACGGCGCGCCGCTGACCGGCCAGTCCGACCACCTCGTCAACGTGCAGGTCGGCATCGAGGACAAGGACGCGCTGTCGCAGGTCACCCTGCTGTTCAACTATGCGAGCGACCGCGTCACCAACCGCGGCCCGTCGCTGCTCGGCGGCAACGGCTTCCAGCCCGACATCGTCGAGCATCCCGGCATCCGCCTCGATCTCGTCGCGCGGCAAGGCGTGTCGCTGCTCGGCGGCCAGTTCGAGATCAAGGCGGAGGCGCGCAACCTCACCCGCACGCGCTATCGGGAAAGCCAGACCTTCCCGAACGGCAAGGAGGTGTTCATCAACCGCTACAACCTCGGCCGCGTGTTCAGCCTCGGGGTGAGCGCGACCTTCTAAGGGCCGCCGCATCCGTCATCCCCGCGCGCGCCGGCGGGGATGACGATGCGGGGGTTCAGGCCAGGGCCTCGCCCATCGCGCGCACCGCCGCCACCTTGGCATGGAGCGCCGACCAGTCGTCGTCCGCCGCGATCGGCGCCCAGATCGCCTCCACCTCGTCGATCAACATGCTGCACGGCGCACCCTGCCAATAGCCATGATCGCGCCCCTTGCGCGGGCGATAGGGGGCAAGCGCCTCGCGCACCGCCTCCCAGTCCGCGCCATAGCGATCGGGAAGGCCGCCGCCGAACACGTCGAAGAAGAACCGGTCGAGGGCAACGCCGGTGCTGCGCAATGCTCGCTCCACCGCCTGCACCAGCGCACGATCCTCCGCCGCCTCCCGCGGCACGACCCCCAGCCGCCACAGCATGGCGTCGGCGATGGCCACCTGATAGCGGGCTGCGAACCCCTCCAGGCTCGCGATCAGCGGATCGCTCTCGGCCACCAGCCGCAGCGAGGCGGCGAGTTGCATCACGTTCCAATGGATCGCCTCGGGCTGGCGGCCGAAGGCGTAGAGGCCGGCATGGTCGAAATAGGCGGCGGTGAACGCCGGGTCCCAGGTCGGCGCGAACCGCCACGGTCCGTAATCGAAGCTTTCGCCGGTGACGTTGATGTTGTCGCTGTTGAGCACGCCATGCACGAACCCCGCCGCCATGTAGCGTGCCGCCAGCGTCGCGGTCCGCGCGACGACGTGGTCGAGCAGCCGGATCGGGTCGTCCGACTCCTCGCCGTACAGGCGCTCCAGCACATAGCGCACCAGCGCCCGCATGCCGTCCGCATCCTGGTGGTAGGCAAGCCGCTGGAACGTGCCGATGCGGATATGCCCGTGGCTGAGGCGCACCAGCACCGCCGATCGCGTGGGGGAGGGCTCGTCGCCGCGGACCAGTTCCTCGCCCGTCTCGATCAGCGACAGCGTGCGGCTGGTCGGCACGTTCAGCGCCTCCAGCATCTCGGTCGCCAGGATTTCGCGCACGCCGCCCTTCAGCGTCAGCCGCCCGTCGCCGAACCGGCTGTAGGGCGTCTGCCCCGATCCCTTGGTGCCGAGGTCCATCAGCCGCCCGTCGCGGCTTCGCATCTGCGCGAAGGTGAAGCCGCGGCCGTCGCCGATCTCCGGATTGTAGGATCTAAACTGATGCCCGTGGTAGCGCAGCGCCAGCGGCTGCGGCAGCGTGCCGGGCAGGGGGGCGAAACGGCCGAACGCCTGCACCCATTCGGCGTCGTCGAGGCTATCGAGCCCGACCTCCCGCGCCGCGGCTTGGTTGCGGAAGCGCAGCCGCGTGTCGGGAAAATCGGCGGCCTCGACCGGGTCCCAGAACGACGGGCCGAGATCGAGGAGGGCCGCTGCGGGCCGGTACGCTTGCGGGTCGATGGGCATCCGTGGATATGGAGGGCGCCGCCCCGCCGGCGCAACCCCGAGGATCCGTCCCCGGAATTTTGCCCCAAGGATATCGCCATGGTCGCCTACGAACATTGCTATTGGACGTCGGATGACGGGCTGAAGCTGCATTACCGGCTCTACGCCGGCGACGAAGGGGCGCCGCCGGTCGTCTGCCTGCCCGGCCTCACCCGCAACGCCCGCGATTTCGAGGGGCTGGCGGAAAGGCTCGCCGGGCCGCGGCAGGTGATCGCGGTCGATTTCCGCGGCCGGGGAAAAAGCGAATATGCCCGCGATCCGATGACCTATGTGCCCGCCACTTATGTCGCCGACGTGCAGGCGCTGCTCGCCGCGCGAGGGATCGGCCGCTTCGTCGCGGTCGGCACCTCGCTGGGCGGGATCGTGACCATGCTGCTCGCCGCCGCCGGCGCGCCGATCGCCGCCGCGCTGCTCAACGACGTCGGGCCGGAGATCGACCCCGCCGGCATCACCCGCATCCGCGGCTATGTGGGCAAGGGGAGCAGCTGCCCGACCTGGATGCACGCCGCGCGCACCCTCGCGGAGGCGAACGGCGACGTCTATCCGGACTGGACGATCGAGCAATGGCTGGCGATGGCCAAGCGCGTCTACCGGCTCAACAGCGCCGGGCGGATCGTGCTCGATTACGACCTCAAGATCGCCGAGCCCTTCAAGGTGCCGGGGAACGAAGCGGCGCCCGATATGTGGGGGGCGCTCGCCGCCCTGCGGACCGTGCCGGTGCTGGTGGTGCGCGGTGCCCGGTCCGACGTGCTGGCGCCCGCCGTCGCGCAGCGGATGACGGCCTCGCTCGATCGCGCCGAGCTGGTGACGGTGCCCGGCGTCGGCCATGCCCCAACCCTGACCGAAGCCGACGTCGCAGCGCCGATCGACCGCCTGCTGGCCCAGGCGTGATCGCCGCCGCCGACGAACCGGACGGCGCGCCGCGGATCGCGACGCTCGATATCCTGCGCGGCCTCGCCATCCTCGCCATCCTGTTCATGAACGTCACCGAGATGGGCGCGTCGATGACCGCCAACTGGTCCGACATCCGCCATCTCGGCTGGAGCGGCAGCGACCAGCTGGTGTGGTGGGCGCGGACGCTGATCGTCGAAGGCACGGCGCGTGCGTTGCTCGAGATGCTGTTCGGTGCAGGGCTACTGATCCTGACCGAGCGGATCGCCGCCGCGTCCGATCATCCGCTGGCGGTGCCGCTGCGCTACGGCTGGCGCAATGCCGTGCTGTGGGCGTTCGGCATGGCGCACATGCTGCTGTTGCTGTGGCCGGGCGACATCCTCCACACCTATGCGGTCGCGGCGCTGCTCGCCTGCGCCTTCCGTACCCTGCCGACCCGCGCGCTGCTGGCGCTCGGCCTGTCCTATGCCGCCTTCACGCTGGCGATCGGCCTCGCCGCACACATTCCGGCCGCCACACGCGCCGCCATCGCCGCCGCCGATGCCGCCGCGGTGCTGCGCGAGGATGCCTTCGGCCGTGGCGCGATCCACGCCTGGGTCGCCGGGCAGCGGCAGGTCGCGCTCGATCGGCTCGGCGGCGACGAGATCACCTTCATATGGGAAGCGGCCGCGACGATGCTGGTCGGTGCCGCATTGTTCCGCGTGGGAGCGTTGCAGGGCGATTGGCCGCGGCGGCGCTACGCCGTCATGCTGGCGATCGGCTACGGCATCGGCCTGCCGCTGCGCATCTATGCCGGATGGGAGGCGACGCGCTTCGACGGCGCCGCCCCGATCGCCTGGATGTGGGAGGATGTCGCCCGGCTCGCGACCACCCTCGGCCATGTCGCGCTGGTCGTGCTGGCGCTGTCGACGGCGCGGGGGCGTCGCTGGCTTTCCCCCTTCGCCGCGGCGGGGCGGAGCGCGCTGACGCTCTACATTGCGCAGACGCTGATCGTGTCGTGGCTGGTCTTTTCCCCTTTCGGCCTCGGCCTGTACGGGCGGATGCACTGGACGGCGATGCTGGCGCTCGCGCTGGCGGTCGACGCGCTGCTGCTGTGGGCAGCGGTCCTCTATCTGCGCCGCTACCGCATCGCGCCGGTCGAATGGGCGTGGCGCTCGCTCGTCGAACGGCGGCTGTTGCCGTTCCGCTGAACCGCGTTACACGGTCCGGCATGCCGCAGCCCGTCCGCATCCTGCATCTTCATTCCAGCTTCAGCCTGGGCGGCAAGGAGGCGCGGGCGGTCCGCCTGATGAACGCGTTCGGCGATGCCGCGCGCCACACGATCGTCAGCGGCGTGCCCGGCGAACTCGGCGCGCGCAGCGCCATCGACCCGCGCGTCCGCTACGAGATCGCGCAGGATCCGCCGGCGCTCACCGGCCGCCCGTCGGTCGCCCGGTACGAGGCGCTGGCGCGCTACATGCGCCGCTTCGACCTGGTGCTGACCTATAATTGGGGCGCGATCGACGGCGTGATGGCGCGCCGCGTCTTTGCCAGGGGCGCGCCCCCGATCGTTCATCACGAGGATGGCTTCAACGCGGACGAAGCGGGCGGGCTGAAGATCGAACGCAACGTCTACCGCCGCATGGCGCTGGGCGCCGCCCACGCGCTGGTCGTCCCCTCCGAGGTGCTGGAGGAGGTGGCGCTGAAGACGTGGAAGCAGCCGCCCGCGCGCGTCCACCGCATCGCCAACGGCATCCCGACCGCGCTCTACGCGAAAAAGCCCGATCCGCGTGCCATCCCCGGCTTCGTACCCAATGCCAAGGAGGTGACGATCGGCGTCCTCGCCGGCCTGCGCGTGGTCAAGGACCTGCCGCTGCTGGTGCGCGCCTGCGGCGGCCTCGCGGGGCGGTTTCGGCTGGTGATCGTCGGGGAAGGGCCGGAGCGTGAGACGATCCTCGCTGCCGCGCGCGCGATGGGCATCGCCGACCGGCTGGTGATGCCGGGTTTCCTGGATCGTCCGCATCGCTTCGTCGGTGCGTTCGACATCATGGCGCTGTCGTCGCGCAGCGAACAGCTGCCGATCAGCCTGGTCGAGGGCATGGCCGCCGGCCTGCCGATCGTCAGCACCGCCGTCGGCGACGTCCCCCGCATGGTGTCGCAGGCGAACGCCCCCTTCATCGTCGCCGGCGACGAGGTGCAGCTGCGCGACGCACTGCGGACGCTGATCGCGAACCCGGATCTGCGGGCCGAGGTCGGCGCAGCCAACCGGGCGAAGGCGCGCGCGGATTATGACGAGGCGACGATGATCGCCCGCTACCGCACGCTGTATGAGGACGCGCTAGGCCGGGCAGGAGCGCTGGCCTGAACGCGTCGAGGGGCAGTGCCTATGCCCTCTTGCCCTGACGAGGGGCACGCGAGCCACCGATTCCCGGGAACGTCAAAGCTCTTCCATTTCCTCGCCATTGCGCAAGGCGAAGGCGAGGTCGGCAGCCGCCATGTCACCCGACGTCACCAGCGCGAGGTCGGTGGCGCCCTGCATCATGCCGTCCTCCACCTCCGGCTCGTGCGCTTCGGCGGCGGCGACCGTCTGCGCCAGGCAGGCACGCGCCGCATCCTCGCCATAGGTCATCGCAAAGGCGGTCAGCGCGACGCCGAAACATTCCTGGTCGCTCGCCGGGGCGGCATCCTGCTGCTGCAGCGACGCGCAGGCGGCGCCCAGCACATAGGCGCGCGACCAGGCCGAGCCGGTCGGGCCGTGGATCGGCACCGTACCGGCGACGAGGCCCAGCCGCTCGAACTGCGGCAGCAGCAATGTGCCCAATGGCGAGCGCAGCGCAGCGGCGAGTTGCTTGCGCGCCGGCCGCCTGGGCGCGATCAGGTGATTGAGGACCCCCATCGGTCGATTCCCTCGGATTACGATAACGTGCTGGACACCGCTCTGCCCGATCAGGGTTAACGGGCACCTAAGCCTGCGCCGTACCGGCTGTCCTACACGGTGAAGAGCGTATACATTCGCGCCATGACCGATCCGTCCGCCACTGCCGCCGCCGACCGCCGCGTGCCCCTGCGGAACCGGATTCTGACGCGCACGTGCCGTAAACTTCGCCAACTTCCGCGGCCGCGACTCGGCGGCGGCGTCGCGTGAACGGGGTTTGGCGGAGGCGGTGCCCAATGGCTTCGCATCGCCGCATCCTTTCTATATAGCCGGCCGTATTTACCCCCGAGGAGGTGTCGTTTCCCGTGTTCAAGGGCCTTAAGCCGATCGTTTACAATGGCCGCGAGGTCTGGCCGCTCGTCGAGGGGGGCAAGGGCGTCGCCGCGACGAATCACGCCTCGGCAGGGGCCTGGGCCGCAGCGGGCGGCATCGGCACGGTGTCGGCGGTCAACGCCGACAGCTACGACCCGGACGGCAAGATCATCCCGCAGATCTACCGCGCGCTCACCCGGCGCGAACGGCACGAGGAGCTGGTCGAATACGCCATCGAGGGTGCGGTCCAGCAGGTGAAGCGCGCCTTCGAGATCGCCGGTGGCAAGGGCGCGATCAATATCAACGTGCTGTGGGAAATGGGCGGCGCGCAGCGGGTGCTGCACGGCGTGCTCGAGCGGACGCGCGGCATGGTGGCCGGCGTCACCTGCGGCGCGGGCATGCCCTATAAATTGAGCGAGATCGCCGCCTCCTACGAGGTGTCGTATCTGCCGATCGTGTCGTCCGGCCGCGCCTTCCGCGCGTTGTGGAAGCGCGCCTATTCCAAGGCTGCGCAATGGCTTGCCGCAGTGGTGTACGAGGATCCCTGGCTCGCCGGCGGCCACAACGGCCTGTCGAACGCCGAAGACCCGTTGAAGCCGCAGGATCCCTATCCCCGCGTCGCCGAACTGCGCAGCGTGATGCGAGAGGGCGGCATCCCCGACAGCACGCCGATCGTGATGGCGGGCGGCGTCTGGTACCTGCGCGACTGGAACGACTGGATCGACAATCCCGAACTCGGCACCATCGCCTTCCAATATGGCACGCGGCCGCTGCTGACGCAGGAAAGCCCAATTCCACAGGACTGGAAGGACAAGCTGACCCAGATCGAGGAAGGCGAGGTGCTGCTGCACCGTTTCTCGCCGACCGGCTTCTATTCGTCGGCGGTGCGCAACCCCTTCCTTCGCAACCTCGAAGCGCGCTCGGAGCGCCAGATCGCCTTTTCGACGCAGGAGGCGGGCGACCACGTCTTCCAGCTCGACGTCGGGGTGAAGGGCAAGAACTTCTGGGTAACGCGCAACGACCTGCTGCGCGCGCGGCAATGGTTCGGCGAGGGCTATACCGACGCGCTGAAGACGCCCGACAATACGCTGGTGTTCGTCACGCCGACCGAAAAGGGCATCATCCGCAAGGATCAGGCGGACTGCATGGGCTGCCTGTCGCAATGCTCGTTCTCGAGCTGGGCGGATACCGAGACGAATTCCACCGGCCGCCTCGCCGACCCGCGCAGTTTCTGCATCCAGAAGACGCTGCAGGACATCGCGCACGGCGGCGATGTCGACCAGAACCTGATGTTCGCGGGTCACGCCGCCTATAATTTCAAGCGCGACCCCTTCTATTCCAACGGCTTCGTGCCGAGCGTCAAGCAGCTGGTCGACCGCATCCTGACGGGGGACTGATGCTGCTGATCGCGGGGACGATCCGGCTGCCGGCCGACCGGCTGGCGGCGGCCCGTCCCGCGATGCGCTCGATGGTGGAGGCGAGCCGCGCCGAGGACGGCTGCCTCGCCTACAGCTACGCCGAGGATGTGCTGGAGCCGGGGCTGATCCACGTCGCGGAACGCTGGCGGGATCGCGCCGGGCTCGATCGTCACCTCGCGGCGCCACACCTCGCCACCTGGCGAGCCGGCTGGGCGGATCTGGGCATCCACGATCGCGCGCTGACGCTGTTCGAAACCGGAGGCGGCGAACCATTCTGATCGCCGCAATCGACGATCCGCGACAGGGCGGGGCAGGGATGGACGCCGAGACCACGGCAGCCCTGATCGCCATCGCTCGGGCGATGCGCCATGCCGAAGACGACTGGTGGATCATCGGCAGCGCGGCCGTGGCGCTGCATGGCGCGGCGACGCCCGTGGCCGACATCGACCTGCTGACCAGCGAACGCGATGCACGCCGGCTCATCGCCACGCACCGGTTGTCGATCATGCAGCCGGACGATCACCCGCTCTTCCGCTCGCGGCTGTTCGCACGCTGGCCGAAGCAGGATCGCACCGTCGAAATCATGGCGGGACTGGAGGTTCGCGGCGGTGCAGGTTGGACGCCCGTCGAACCGAACACGCGGATATGCCGGACAGTCGATTGCGAGCAGATTTACCTGCCGGATCGCGCGGAGATGATGGCGATCCTCGATCGCTTCGGCCGTCCCAAGGGTCGGGAACGGCGCGCATTGCTCGCCGGCATGTGTACGGGAGCGCCGGGTTGAGGCGCTCGACGCTCCCGAACCCTTTAGTCGGCGACGGTGCCGACCACCGCGCCGGCCGTGCCGCCGACCGCAGCGCCCTTTTCGACGCTACCGCCAGTCGCGGCGGCGACGCCCGCGCCGCCCGCGGCACCGATGCCGGCGCCCTTCAGCGTCGAACAGGCCGACAGGCTGAGCGCGGCGAGCGCGAGTGCTGCGGGCGCGGCGAGTGGCTTGATGTTCATCATTGATGTCCCTCGTGCTGCTGGATGCGCGGTCAATGTTGCTGCGCAGCAAGGGTTCCGGGCGGCAATGATTTATCACGCAATCGCGCGACGTTCAGGCCCAGCCTTCCAGCACCTGGTCGGGCGGGCGGTGGCCGTCGGCCCACATCCGGATGTTCTGGATCACACGTTCGCCCGACGCCTGCCGCCCCTCCAGCGTCGCCGACCCCATGTGCGGCGTCATCACGACATTGGGCAGCGCGAGCAGGCGCGGATCGATGCGCGGCTCATGCTCCCACACGTCCAGCCCGGCGCCTGCGAGCCGCCCCGCCTCCAGCGCGTCGACCAACGCGGCCTCATCGACGATGCCGCCGCGCGAGGTGTTGATGAGGTAGACATGCGGGCGCATCAACCCGATCCGCCGCCGGTCGACAAGGTCGCGGCTGTCGGCGTTGAGCGGCGTGTGGATGCTGACGATATCGGCGACGCCGAGCAGATCGTCGAGGTCGGCGTGGAAGGTCGCGCCCAGCTCCACCTCGACCACGGCGGGCAGGCGGCGGCGGTTGTGGTAATGGATCGCCAGCCCGAAGGCGCGGGCGCGACGCGCCACCGCCTGGCCGATGCGACCCATGCCGACGATGCCCAGCGTCTTGCCGCCGATCCGCCGGCCCAGCATGCCGCCGGGGCTCCAGCCGTGCCATTCGCCCGATCGCACCAGCTTCTCGCCCTCGGCAAGCCGTCGCGGTACGGACACGATCAGCGCCATCGCCATATCGGCGGTGTCTTCGGTGAGCACGCCCGGCGTATTGGTGACGATGATGCCGCGCGCGCGCGCCGCCTTCAGCGCGATATGGTTCACGCCGGCGCCGTAATTGGCGATCAGCTTCAGCCGCTCGCCGGCGCCCGCGATCAGGTCTGCATCGATCTCGTCGGTGACGGTCGGCACCAGCACGTCGCAGTCCGCCATCGCCGCGGCGAGCCGCTCCCGGCTCATCGCCGCATCGCCGCGGTTGTTGCGGGTGTCGAACAGCGCCTCCAGCCGGTCCATCACCGTGTCGGCGAGTTCGCGGGTGACGATCACCTTGGGATTGCGGCGGAGTTCTGGCATCGCGGCACCGGCTTGGCGATACATCCGCCGCACGTCAACGGCCCGTTGCCAAGCCATCCCGCGGCGCTAGAGAGGGCGCACAGGGACAAGGACAGGAACGATGCGCCATTTGGCATGGGCAACGGCCGCGGCGCTGGCGATGCTGGCCGCCGAGGGCAGCGCGCTGGCGGCGGAGGCCAAGAAGACGCTGCCGTATTTCGCGTCGATCAGCGCCGGCCGCGCGCGCATGCGCACCGGCCCCGACAAGACCTATCCGGCGAGCTGGCTCTACCAGCGCGCCGATCTGCCGGTGCGCGTGATCGCGACCTTCAAGCAATGGCGCAAGGTCGAGGATCCGGACGGCACGCAGGGCTGGATGCTCGCCGCGTTGCTCAGCGAACGGCGCACCGCCATCGTCCGCGGCGCGCAGCCGATCGACATGCGCAATCGTCCTGCCGGCGGCGCCCGGCTGGCGTGGCGTGCGGCGCCCGGCGTCGTCGGCCGCCTCAGCCAGTGCGGCGGCGGCTGGTGCCGCTTCGATGTGAAAGGGCAGGCGGGCTATGTCGAGGTCGGCAGCCTGTGGGGCGTGGAGCCGACCGAGCGGCTGCCGTGATATGGGGGTGAGGCGGCGGATGCGACGATCCGCCGTCTCACCATCCTTATAGCAGTTCCACCGCCATCGCCGTCGCCTCGCCGCCGCCGATGCACAATGATGCGAGCCCGCGGCGCTGGCCGTTGGTCTGGAGCGCCGACAACAGGGTCGCGAGAATGCGCGCGCCGCTCGCCCCGATCGGATGACCGAGCGCGCAGGCGCCGCCGTGGACGTTGAGCCTAGCCGGATCGAGGCCCAGGTCGTGGATCGCGATCATCGAGACGGCGGCGAAGGCCTCGTTCACCTCGAACAGGTCGATATCGTCGCGGGTCCAGCCGGCGCGGTCCATCGCCTTGCGCATCGCGAAGACGGGGGCGGTGGTGAACTTCGCCGGATCGTGCGCATGGGCGGCATGGGCAACGATGCGCGCGATCGGGTTCAGGCCGAGCCGCTCGGCGACACTCGCCCGCGTCATCACCAGCGCCGCCGCCCCATCGGAGATCGAGGATGCGTTGGCCGCGGTGATCGTGCCCTCCTTCGAAAAGGCGGGCTTCAACGTCGGGATCTTGGCGACATCGCCCTTGGCCGGCTGCTCGTCCTCGGCGACGGTGACCGAGCCCTTGCGCCCCTTCACCTCGACGGGGACGATCTCGCGCTCGAAGGCGCCGGAGCGCTGCGCGGCCTGTGCCCGCGTCAGCGATTCGATCGCATAATCGTCCATCGCCTTGCGGGTGAACTGATAGTCCGCCGCGGTTTCCTCGGCGAAATTGCCCATCAGCTTGCCGGGTTCGTAGGCGTCCTCCAGCCCGTCGAGATACATGTGATCGTAGAGCGTATCGTGGCCGATACGTGCGCCGGAGCGATGCTTGCGCGACAGATAGGGCGCGTTGGTCATGCTCTCCATGCCGCCCGCGACCAGCAGGTCGACCGATCCCGCGGCGAGCGCATCGGCGGCGAGGATCGCGGCCTGCATGCCCGATCCGCACATTTTGTTGACCGTCGTCGCCTCGACATGCGTGCCGAGCCCGGCGTTGATCGCCGCCTGCCGCGCGGGCGCCTGGCCGAGGCCGGCGGGGAGCACACAGCCCATGTAGATGCGCTCCACCGCGTCCGCCGCGGCGCCGCTGCGCTCCACCGCGGCCTTCACCGCCGCTGCGCCGAGATCGGTGGCGGATGCACCCGCCAATGCCCCCTGGAACGAACCCATCGGCGTACGTGCATAGCCGAGGATGACGACGGGATCGGTGGACATAGGCTCTCCGTGATCTTTTCGAGGTTGCGCGCGATCTAGGATAGCGGGCAGGGCAGGGCAATGAGGACCATGGCCGGGAAACATCGCGTCGTTCGCGCGCTACGCCGCCATGGACAACTTTATCGAACCGATACGATGGTTTGCCTCGATCAGCGGCATGATCGCCGCGACCATCGTGTCGCTCGACTGGGGGCGGCGCGACACCGGTTGGGCGATGGTGCTGTTCTGCCTGTCCGCCATCGCCTGGATCACCGGCGCGGTATTGATGCGCGACTGGGCATTGGGATCGCAGAACGTCGTGCTGCTGCTGATCGATCTGCTCGGCGTCTACCGCTACCTGATCCGCGACCGGAACACCGCCGAGGCGTGAGATGAGCGCCGCGGTCGGCTGGCCGCTGGCGCTTGGTGTGTTGGGGGCTCTGCTCGGCAGCTTCATCGCGGCACTGGTGATCCGCTGGCCGCAGGAACGCTCGGTGACCCGCGGCCGCTCCGCCTGCGACGGGTGTGGCCACGCGCTCGGGCCAAGCGAATTGGTGCCATTGCTGAGCTTCGCCATGCAGCGCGGCCGGTGTCGACGGTGCGGTGCGGGAATCGATCCGCTGCACTGGCGGATCGAGGCGGCGGCGGCGGCGGTCGGCGCGCTGTCGGGCTGCGTCGCGCCGAGCTGGATCGGGCTGGCAGGCGCAGTCTTCGGCTGGCTGCTGCTGGCTTTGGCCGCGCTCGACCTGGTTGCCTTCTGGCTGCCCGACCGGCTGACCGGGCTGCTCGCGACAACGGGTGCGGTGGCCGGTGTCATCGGATCGGACCCGCCGCTCGCCGACCGGTTGATCGGCGGCATCGCCGGCTATGCCGTCCTCGCCGGCATCGCCCGGGGGTACAGGGTGTGGCGCGGGCGCGATGGCATGGGCGGGGGCGATCCCAAGCTGCTGGGGGCGATCGGCCTGTGGCTCGGCTGGCGGATGCTGCCGGCGGTGCTGGTGATCGCCAGCCTCATCGGGCTCGGCATCGCAGTATTCGCGCAGGTGAGGGGCCGCGGCCTCGCGCGCGATACGGCGTTGCCCTTCGGCGCCATGCTCGCGGCGGCGGCTTACCCGGCGTGGCTGGCCATGATAATGCTGGCGCCATGATCGCGCTGTTACTCGCCGTCGCGGCCCAGGCCGCTGCCGTTTCCCCGGTGCTCGGCCCGATCGGCCGGCAGGAATTGCCCGCCAAGGGCTGTGCCGCCTATCTGTGGAGTGCCGCCGATCGTCAGCTGGTGGCGATGGCCACCGCCGATCCGGGAACCTTGCGCCTCTCGCTGGGCGGCAAGACCGTCGACCTCGCCCGAGTGGCCGTCGAGGGGCCGGCACGGTTGGGCTTCCCGGCCAGCGCTGATTATCGAGGCGGAGCCGTCAGCGCGCATCTGACCCTGGAGGTGGTGCAGCAGGAGGGCCTGACCGCCGGCGCCCGTGTGCCGAGCGGTGCGTTGCAGATCGATCGTCCCGGCGAGGACGGGATCGTGGTGCCCGTCGCCGGGCTGGTCGGCTGCCGGGCATGACCACGGCGGCGCAGGTGCTGGCGGCACAGCGCGCCGCCTTCGCCGCGGAGTTGCCGGTATCGCCGGCGGTGCGCAAGGATCGGCTGACACGTGCGGCAGCGATGATCCGCGACTGCGCGGACCGCTTCTGCGATGCGCTCAGCGAGGATTTCGGCCACCGCAGTCGCGACCAGTCGATGCTGACCGATATCGCCGGATCGATCGCGCCGATCGCTCACGCGCTGAAGAGGCTCGATGCCTGGGCGAGGCCGGAACGGCGCGCGGTGCAGTTTCCGCTCGGGCTGCTCGGCGCGCGGGCCTGGGTGGAGTATCAGCCCAAAGGCGTCGTCGGCGTGATCGCGCCGTGGAATTTTCCGGTCAATCTGGTGATGGGGCCGATCGCGGGTGCCTTCGCCGCCGGCAATCGCGTGATGGTGAAGACCAGCGAATTCACGCCCGCCACCGCCGCTGTGTTCGAGGATGTCGTCGCCCGCTATTTCGCGGCCGAGGAACTCGCCTTCGTCTCCGGCGGCCCGGAGGTCGGCAAGGCCTTCGCGGCGCTCCCGTTTGATCATCTGCTGTTCACCGGCGCCACCGGCATCGGCCGGCACATCCTGCACGCGGCGGCCGACAATCTGACGCCGGTGACGCTGGAGCTCGGCGGCAAGAGCCCGGCGGTCGTCGGGGCAGGAGCGGATATCGGCCGCGCCACCGAACGGATCGCGCTCGGCAAGATGCTGAATGCGGGGCAGATCTGCCTCGCGCCCGATTATGTGCTCGCCCCTGCGGATCGGGAACAGGCGGTGGTCGACGGCCTCGCCGCGGCGGTCGGCGCGATGTACCCGACGCTGCTCGCCAATCCAGATTACACCGCGGTCATCAACGACCGGCATCACCGCCGCCTGCACGAATGGCTGGACGATGCGCGGGCGAAAGGCGCGCGCATCGAGGTGGTCAATCCGGCGGATGAGGATTTCACCGCCTCCAACAGCCGCAAGATGCCGCTGCACATCGTTCGCGATGTGACCGACGCGATGACGCTGATGCAGGAGGAGATCTTCGGCCCCATCCTGCCCATCGTCCGCTACGATGGCATCGACGAGGCGATCGCCCGCATTAACCGCGGTCCGCGTCCGCTCGGCCTCTACCATTTCGGCACCGACGCCGCCGAGCGCCGCCGGGTGCTCGGTCGCACCATCTCCGGCGGTGTGACGCTGGACGACGTCGTGCTGCACGTGTCGATGGAGGACCTGCCATTCGGCGGTGTCGGCGCATCGGGCATGGGCAGCTATCACGGCATCGACGGCTTCAGGACCTTCAGTCATGCCAAGGCGGTGTTCCGGCAGTCGCGCTTCGACGTCGCCCGGATCGCCGGGCTGAAACCGCCTTACGGCAAGGCGTTGGCCGCCACGATCCGGCGCCAGGTGAAGGGATGAAGCTATCGTCATCCCGTTGGAAATATAAGTAATTCCCCTAGGGCCAGTGGAAAAACCGATGCGGCAGCGCAACCAAGCCGCATCTGCAACGTTTCCGTCAGGCTTGGGGGTGAATTCGAACGCGAACGCTTCCGCAGAGGGGAACGAGAACGCGTGCGAGTATCCACTGGTCGACATTATTGGCTCGCCTTCGCGCTCGTCGCGTCGGCGTCCGCGTCTGCACAGTTCAACCAGCAGCAGGGCAAAGCTCCTGCGCAAGGGCCCGATGCGCCAAAGGATGAGGCGCGGCCCCAGCAAACCACCGCCGCCGATCCGACCGACCCCGCGGGCAACGCGCCGACCGTTCCCGAGGCTCAGTTCGAAGCCGCCCTGCCGCCGCTGAGCGGCGACATCAACGCACCGCTCGAGCCGATGCCGGCAGAGCAGGCGGGCACCCCAGCCGCAACGCCGGTCCAATCCCAATCCGCGCAGCCCCAAGCCGTACCGCCGCAGACCGTGCAGCCGATCGGCACCGTCGCAGACGGCCTGCCGCCCGCCACGCCGGAGAACCCGGAACTCGCCCAGCCGTTGACGCCGCTGAGCGCCTTCAACACGGTGCCTTTGCAGACCGAGGCCGACATCAAGTCCGCCAACGCGCCGCAGATCCGCTACGAAACCGTGCTGAAGGGGCTTGAGCCACTGCATCTGGAGGGCGAGTTCAAGTCGCTCTCGGCGCTGGAAGACGGCAAGGGCAAGGCGGCGAACGCCACCCAGGTCGCCGCCCGCGCCCGCGAAGACGAAGCGCTGGCCGTCCGCCTGATGAAGTCGCTCGGCTATTACGACGGTACCGCGGTGTCGGTGATCGAGCCGGTCGCTAACGCCGCCGATCCCAACAAGCCCGGCACGCTGCGCGCGATCGTCACCGCTACACCCGGCCGCCTGTACCGCCTGTCGTCGGTCACCGTCGACGCGCAGCCGGTGACGCCGCCCGATCTCATCACCCGTAACCTGCCGCTCAAGGTCGGCGACCCGATCGAAGCGGCACGCATCCAGGGTGCCGAGGCGAACGTCAGCCTGGTCCTGCCGCAGCGCGGCTACCCCTTCGTCAAGGTCGGGGAGCGCGACATCCTGCTCGACGACGTGTCGGCCAAGGCGACGGGCGCCTACACCCTGCCGGTCGATACCGGTCCGCGCTCCAGCTTCGGCAAGCTGACGACGACGGGCGATCCGGTCTTCGGCCTCGACCATCTCAACGTCTTCCCGCGTTTCGACACGGGCGAACTCTACGACAGCCGCAAGACCGACGATCTGCGCGATGCGCTGGTCGCGACCGGGCTGTTCTCCAGCATCGCCGTCGAGCCGCAGCGCACCGGCCGCACCAATCCCGACGGGACGGAGGCTGTCGACCTGCTCGTCCGGCAGACGGAAGGACCGGAACGCAGCCTGGCGGGAAGCGCGGGCTATTCCACCGGTCAGGGCTTCAAGGCAGAGGGCAGCTGGACGCACCGCAACCTGTTCCCGCCCGAAGGCGCGCTAATCGGATCGATCGTCGCCGGTACGCAGGAACAGGGCGTGTCGGGCACCTTCCGCCGCTCCAACGCCGGCAAGCGCGACCGCACCTTCACCGTGATCGCCGCCGCCAACCACAACAATTACGACGCGTTCGAGGCCTATACCGGTACGCTGTCGGCGCGCTGGAGCTACGCGTCCACGCCGATCTGGCAGAAGCGCTTCACCTATTACTACGGCGGCGAACTCGTCGGGACGAATGAAAGCGTCTACGATTTCACGCAGGGACGTTCGGTCCGTCGCACCTATGGCATCGCGGCGTTGCCCGGCCAGGTCGAATGGGACACGTCCGACAGCCTGCTCAACCCGACGCGCGGGTATCGCCTGCAGTTGAACGTCAGCCCGGAAGCCTCGGTCAGCGGCGCCTTCCGCCCCTACGTCCGTACGATGATCCAGGGAACCTTCTATTACCCTGCGACCCAGAGCCTGGTGATCGCCGGTCGCGCACAGGCGGGGTCGATCCAGGGCATCTCGCGCGACGATCTGGCACCATCGCGTCGCTATTACGGCGGCGGCGGCGGGTCGGTGCGCGGCTATGGCTATCAGCGGCTGGGGCCGTTCGATCCCGATGGCAATCCGGTCGGCGGCCGCAGCCTCAACGAATTTTCGATCGAGGCGCGCTACCGGTTCGGCAATTTCGGCATCGTGCCGTTCCTCGATGCCGGCAACAGCTATGAATCGAGCCTGCCGACCGCATCGAACCTGCGCTTCGGTGCCGGCATCGGCGGCCGCTTCTACACCAATTTCGGACCCATGCGGATCGACGTGGCGACGCCGCTCAATCCGCGGCCGGGCGATGGCAAGATCGCCCTCTACATCTCGATCGGGCAGGCATTCTGATGGCGCAGGATACGCCGGCAACCGAGACGACCGACACCGTCGTCGTCAAGCGCCCGCTGTGGCAGCGCATCCTGAAATGGGTGCTGTTCCTGATACTCGGCCTCGTGCTGCTGGTCGGCATCGTCGTGCTGGGGATCAACACCGATCCCGGCCGCCGCTTCGTCGCCAATCGCATCGGCGGCTATACGACCGCATCCGGCCTCAACATCAAGGTCGGGCGGATCGACGGCTCGCTCTACGGCCAGATGGTGCTGAGCGACGTGCGCGTCGCCGATCCCAAGGGCGTGTTCCTCACCAGCCCGAAGCTCGCCGTCGACTGGCGGCCCTTCGCCTTCATCAACAATCACGTCGACGTGCGTTCGCTGTCGACCGATCTCGTCACGCTCGCGCGGCGGCCCGAGTTGAAGCAGACGCCGAGCGACCCGAACGCACCGCTGCTGCCCGATCTCGACATCGACGTGGACCGGCTGCACGTCGGCCGGCTGGTGCTGGCCAAGCCGGTGACCGGGCAGACGCATATCGTGCGCATCGACGGCAAGGTGCACATCGCCGATCGGCGCGCGCAGCTCGTCACCGATGCCGCCGCGCTGAAGGGCGCGGGCGTCGCCGGCGGCGATACGCTGCACCTGAAGCTGGATGCAGTGCCCGAGCAGAACAAGCTCGACGTCGACCTCAAGCTGAATGCGCCGGTCGGCGGCGTCGTCGCCACCATGGCCTCGCTGAAGGCGCCGCTGACCGCTACGGTCGACGGCCGCGGCAGCTGGCAGGCCTGGCAGGGACGTGCCGCGGCGACGCTCGGCGCAGGGCAGCTCGCCGATCTCAACGTGACCGCGCGTAACGGCCATATCGAGGTGCGCGGCTTCGCGACGCCCGGTCTCTATCTGCAGGGCCCCGTCGAGCGCCTCACCGCGCCACGGCTCGATCTCGCCATCGACACCACGCTGAACGACCGCAAGGCCGACACGCGATTGACGTTGAAGTCCGACGCGCTGGCGGTGGATGCCGGCGGCCTGCTCGATCTCGCCAACAGCCGGTTCGGGAATTTCGCGGTCAACGCGCGGCTGCTGACGCCCGGCGCGATCGCACCCAACCTCACCGGTCGCGATGTCATGGCGCGGGTGGTGCTCGATGGCGCCTTCGCGACCCCGACCGTGGATTACAAGGTCACCGCCGCCGCCATCGGCTTCGGCACGACCACGGTCGAGAACGTGTATGCCGAAGGGCTGGCGCGGGTGAACAGCGACCGCATCCTGGTGCCGGTCAATGCCCGTGCGCGGCGCGTCACCGGGCTGAACGCCGCGGTCGGCGGCCTCGCCAACAACGTCCGCATCCAGGGCGATTTCGCCATCTCGATGCCGAACATCCTGTCGGACAATCTCAAGATCCGGTCGGACAACATTGATGCCACCGCGGTGGTCGTGGCGAACACCGCCACCGGCCGCTATACCGGTGCGCTGAAGGGCCGGGTGAACAACTACCGGCTGGAAAGCATCGGCATCCTCAACCTGTCGACCGATGCCAAGCTGGTACCCGGCGCCAACGGCGGGTTCGGCATCACCGGCCGCGTGGTCGCGCAAACCAAGCAGCTGTTCAACAGCGGCGTCCGCAACTTCCTCGGCGGCAACGCCGTGGTGCGGAGCAACATCGGCTACAGCCCGGAAGGGATCGTCACCTTCCGCAACCTCAGGATGAATGCGCCCCAATTCCGCATCAGTCGCGGCGAAGGGCGTTTCGATCCCGCCAACGGCAGTGTGGCGGTCAGCGCGGACGCCTATTCGACGCAATATGGCCCGCTCACCGCGCGGGTGACCGGCAGCGCGACTGCGCCCGTGGTGGTGCTCCGCGCGCCGCGCCCGGGTGTCGGCGTCGGTCTGGTCGATCTCAATGCGCGGGTGGTCGGCCGCAACGGCGCCTATGCGGTCACCGCCAGCGGCGGCACCAACTACGGGCCGTTCACCGCGGACGTGCTGGTGCGGCCGATCCCGCGGCTGACCGTGGATGTCAACCGGGTCGTCTTCGCCGGCATCACCGGCAGCGGGCGGATCGCAGCGACTCCGGCCGGGCCGTTTGCGGGCGCACTGCAATTCGCCGGCCGCGGCATCAGCGGCAATGTCCGCCTCGCGGACCAGGGCGGTTATCAGCGCGCCGACGTTGCGGCGCGCGCCTATAACGCGACGATCCCGGGCCAGTCGGACTTCACCATCGGCCGTGCCATCGTCAATGCCAGCGTCGTCATGCTGCCCAAGGCACCGCAGGTCGTCGCCGACGTGCAGATTGCCGACACGCGCTACAACAGCTTCGTCATCGAGGCGATGCGCGCGAAGGTGAACTATGCCGGCGGCCGCGGTACGGCGCAGGCCGTGCTCACCGGATCGAGCGGCGTGCCGCTGCGCCTGGCGGTCAATGCCCGCCTGTCGCCGGACAATTACCTGGTGGCCGCGCAGGGGCAGGCGAACGGCATTCCGTTCCGTACCGCCAACCCGGCACGGATCAGCAACGTGTCCGGCACCTACCGGCTCGCTCCGACGCGGATCGACTTCGGTCAGGGGCCGACGGCGGGTTCGGCGCGCGTGGCGGGCTCGTTCGGCGGCGGCGTCACGGCGGCGCAGGCGCGGCTCGATCGGCTCAACCTGTCGATGCTGTCGGCGTTCATGCCCAGCCTCGGCCTTTCGGGCGCGGTCACCGGCAGCCTCGATTATCGCCAGCAGGGCAGCGCCATTCCTCAGGCCGATGCGCGCCTCACGATCGCCAACTTCCAGCGCACCGGCCTTGCCGCCGTGTCGGAGCCCGTCGACGTGCAGTTCGTCGGGCGGCTGCTGCCGGATGGCGGCGAGGCGCGGGCACTCGTGAAGCGGGGCCCGGATACCGTCGGCCGCATGCTCGCGACGCTGCGTCCGCTGCCGCCAGGTGCGGGATCGTGGACGACGCGGTTGATGCAGGCGCCGCTCTCCGGCGGCATCCGCTACAACGGCCCGTCGGCGGTGCTGTTCAGCCTGGCGGCGCTGCCCAACCAGCAGCTGTCGGGGCCGATCGCGATCGCTGCCGATTTCTCCGGCCGCATCGCTGCGCCGCAGCTCAACGGCCTGATTCGTGCGGACAACCTCACCTACGACAACGAGACCTATGGCACCCGCCTGTCGCAGATGAAGATCGCAGCGCGCTTTAACAACGATCGCCTGGAACTCACCAACCTGTCGGCGCGCGCCGGCGACGGCACGGTGCAGGCTCAGGGCACCGTCGGCCTCGCGTCGGAAAGCGGCTTCCCGATCGATCTGCGCGCGACGCTGAACGACGCGCAGCTCGCCAAGAGCGATGCGCTGGCGGCGACCACGTCCGGCACGATTCGCTTCACCTATGGGCGTGACGGCGGACTGTTGCAGGGCAATCTCACCGTGCCGAACGCGCGGTACGAGATCATCCGCCAGGGTTCGGCCGAGGTGCCGGAGCTGACCGGCGTCCGGCGCAAGAGCCAGATCGTCACGCCGCGTCCGACCGACCGGCCGAAGCCGGCACCGGTGAGCGTCATCAAGCTCGACCTGACCGTGAGCGCGGAAAACCAGCTGTTCGTGTCGGGCATGGGCCTCGAATCGGAATGGGAGATGAACCTCAAGATCGGCGGCACCTCTGCGGCTCCGACGATCAGCGGCGGGCTCGATCTGGTGCGCGGCACCTATTCCTTCGCCGGCAAGCGGTTCGACGTCACCCGGGGCACCATCCGCTTCCGTGGCGGCGCGATGACCGATCCCGATATCAACATCCAGGCGCAGACCACGGTCAACGGCATCACCGCGGTGATCGCGATCACCGGTACCGGACAACGGCCGCAGATCGCCTTCACTTCGACGCCGGCGCTGCCACAGGACGAGGTGCTCAGCCGCCTGCTCTTCGGTACCAATCCCGAAAATCTGTCGGCGACGGAGGCGATCCAGCTGGCGAGCGCGCTCAATTCGCTGCGTGGCTCGGGTGGCGGCTTGAACCCGCTCGGCAAGCTGCGTTCGGCGACTGGCTTCGACCGGCTGCGGGTGCTCGGCGCGGATGAGGCGACGGGGCGTGGCACCAGCCTCGCCGCGGGCAAGTACATCACCGACAATATCTACGTCGAGATCGTGACCGATGCCCGCGGCTTCACCGCGACGCAGCTGGAGATCGCGCTGACCAAGTCGCTCAGCCTGCTCACCTCGACCGGATCGCAGGGTGGGTCGGACGCCCGCCTGAAATATTCGAAAGACTATTGAGGCGGATTAGGGTAGGTCTCTCCACGAAACCGAATAACGGGTATGGTGGAGGGGCCGATGGCCGAGCATATCGACGTGGTCGTTGTGGGTGCGGGCATATCCGGCATCGGGCAGGCATATCATCTGCAAACCCGCTGCCCGGATCGCTCTTATGTGATCCTGGAGGGGCGGGCGGCGATCGGTGGCACCTGGGACCTGTTTCGATATCCGGGTATCCGGTCCGACAGTGACATGCACACGCTGGGCTTCGGCTTCCATCCCTGGACCGACGCCAAGGCGATCGCCGATGGTCCGTCGATCCGCGCCTATGTCGAGGAGACGGCGCGCGCCTACGGCATCGACCGGCACATCCGTTTTCGCCACCACGTCGTGTCGGCCGCCTGGTCCACCGCGGATGCGCGCTGGACGGTGGAGGCGACCGGCCCCAATGGCGAACCGCTGACCTTCACCTGCAATTTCCTGTGCATGTGCTCGGGCTATTATAACTACGCCAGGGGCTACACGCCCGAATTCGCTGGTGCCGAGCAGTTCGCCGGGCGGATCGTCCATCCGCAGCTGTGGCCGGACGATCTCGATTATGCGGGCAAGCGCGTGGTGGTGATCGGCAGCGGCGCAACCGCCGTCACCCTGGTGCCGGAGATGGCCCGGAAGGCGGCGCACGTCACCATGCTGCAGCGGTCCCCAACCTACGTCGTCTCACGCCCGGCGGAGGACAAGGTCGCCAACTGGCTGCGCGCCAAGCTGCCCGCCAAGGCGGCTTATGGGGTGACGCGGTGGAAGAATGTGCTACTCGGCATGCTCTTTTATCGAATTGCCAAAAAACGTCCCGAAAAATTCAAGGCGCGGTTGATCGGCATGGTTCGCGACCATCTCGGTCCCGACTATGACGTCGCCACCCACTTCACTCCCCGCTACAACCCCTGGGACCAGCGGCTGTGCCTAGTGCCGGATGCCGACCTGTTCCAGGCGATCAAGCGCGGGGATGCGGCGGTGGCGACCGGCACGATCGAGCGGTTCACCCCGTCCGGCATCCGCCTGGCCTCGGGCGAGGAGCTTGCCGCCGACATCATCGTCACCGCGACCGGGCTCGAGCTCCAGCTGCTGAGCGATGTGCGCTTCAGCAAGGACGGCGTGCCGATCGATCTCAGCAAGGCGTTGCAATACAAGGGCATGATGTTTTCCGACGTGCCGAACCTTGCCTATACGTTCGGCTACACCAACGCGTCCTGGACGCTGAAGGCGGATCTGGTGGCGACGTACGTCTGCCGTTTGCTCAACACGATGAAGAAGCGGGGGATGCGGCAGGCCACGCCGCAGAACAGCGATGCGGATATGGCGACGGAGCCGTTCGTCGACTTCACGTCCGGTTACATCCAGCGCGCCGAGCATATGCTGCCCCGGCAGGGTGCTCGCAAACCGTGGAAGCTGAACCAGAATTACGCGCTCGATGTGCTGGCGCTCAGGCTGGGCTCGGTGGATGACGATATGGTGTTCAGCAATCCAGGCCCTCAGCCTGGTTCCTTGGCCGCCTGACGGACCGAAAGGTCGATCCCGGTCAGCTATGAGTGACCGCCGGAGCGGTGCACCATTCCTTATTCCATCATCGAAAATCGGCTCGGACGTCGCTGCGGAAGGTCAGAGACGCTCGCATCGGCGACGATCCGAGCCGGGTCGCATTCACCAAGGCGGAATGTTGACGCTGATGGCCGCCAGGAACTCTGCGAAAAATGCGTACATGCTGATCTCCCTTATCGTGGCACCTCAAGGATGCGTGTTAACCTTAACGGAAAATTAAGCATGTCACAATGTCGATCCCTCCGGTTGGCAGGGTGGCCGCACGATTAATTTTATCTTCAATCCTCGTGGGTAAGCCGGGGCGGTCATGACTGCCGCGCCCCGCCCGGACTCCGTGCCAACCCGACTCGCCGAACCTCGCGGCGAACCGCCCGTTTCGGGAGGCGAAGCCTTCCGTTTTCACCTGCTGGTGGAGATCGCCAACTTCGCCGTTCTGCGGCGACGGCTGGGGTGCGAGCGATCCGCCTTGCTCTCCAGCCTGGTCAGCGAACGGATCGGCCGGGTCGCGCCGATGGCGAGCATCGCAATCCTCGGGCGAACGCAATTGTCCTGCTGTTTCCGCGACACGGACGCCGAGGCGATCGACAAGCGGATCGAGGGGATCGAGCGGGCGTTCCAGCAGCCGTTCACCGTCGACGACCAGACAATGACCGTGGCGCTGACGTTCGGCGGCGCGACCGCGCCCGATGCACATGTCGATGAGGTTGCCCTGGTGGAGCAGGCCGAATCGGCGTTGGCCGAGGCGCGGATCGCGTATCGTGCGATCACCCACGCCGTGCCGGCCCGCGCGCGACTCGATACGGTCCGCACCGCGCGGGAACTCGACACGGCCATCGAACAGGACCAGCTCGTCCTGCATTACCAGCCCAAGGTGCATGTCCGCCGGCAGGAGATCACCAGTGCCGAGGCATTGGTGCGGTGGCGCCACCCCACGCGCGGGCTCGTCATGCCCAATGATTTCATTCCGGTGGCCGAGGAATGTCATCTGATCGACCGCATGACCTTGTGGACGATCCGCCGCGCCATTGCGGACCAGCGCGATCTGGCTGCGCGCGGACATGATCTGCGGCTGTTCATCAATATCGCCGGGCAGCTGCTCGCCGACGACGCCTTCGTGCGCGAAGCGTGCGATCTGGTCGGGGGCAGCGACGCGCGATTGGGCTTCGAGATCACGGAAACATCCGTCATCCGCGATCCGGCAAGCGCCATCGCCAACCTTCAGACGTTCGCCGATTTCGGGATCACGATCGCGATCGACGATTACGGCGCCGGCCTGTCGTCGCTCGCCTATCTGAAGCAGCTGCCCGCGCGCGAACTGAAGATCGACAAATTGTTCGTCACCCAGCTGACCAGTTCGAACCGCGATCCGCTGATCGTCCGGTCGACGATCGATCTGGCGCATGCGCTGGAGATGGAGGTCGTGGCGGAGGGGGTGGAAACCCACGCCGCGCTCGCGCTCCTGACGGTGATGGGCTGCGACATGGTGCAGGGGTTCCTCATCAGCCGTCCGGTGGTGCTGGAGTCCTTCATCCAATATCTCGATGAAGGGCGACACCGTGCGCCGGCGCCCGATCCGCTGGCTGCATTCGCGGGGTTTGCCGCCAACCGACGCGGCCGCTGAGGCCTGTGGCAATGATGGGAAGTGCTCGAGCCGTCGTGCGGAGCGTGACGCTGGTGCTGGCCGCTTTGTTCTGCGCAGCATCAACGGCCAGCGCTACGAGCGTTCAAGGCCAATTCGACGCACTCGTTGCCGACGCCCGCGCGGCGATGCTGAGCGATCCACATAAAAGCGTAGAGAAAGCCCAAGAGGCGGCGCGATTCGCCGACCGCCGGCCCCCATCCGCAGAGCGTTCGTTGATGAAGGGCACCGCATTGTGGCTGCGGGGTGAAGCGCTGATGCGCCTTAACGACGTGAGGGGTGCAGAACCCCTCGTAGCGCGCGCTGTTCGGATATCGACCCGGCTGGCGCCGGGATCGAAACTGCAAGGAGACGCGCTCCTCGCAAGTGGTTGGATCAATGCGCAACAGGGAAAGGTTGCGAATTCACTCGCTGATTACCAACATGCCTACACGATATTTCAGAAGCTAGGAGAGACTCGCAGTCAGGCCAAGGCTCTGCAGGCGATTGGATCACTTTACGGCGTCGCGAATGATTATGCGAATTCCTTGCGTTACTATGAGCAGGCAATGGCGACCTACCGGTCGGATCCTATGCTTTCTTTGACCCTTCTGAATAACAGAGGTAACGCCTTGAAGGATCTTGGGCGGTACCATGAAGCGGAAATTCAGTTCCGCAACGCTTTGAAGTTGGCGCAAGGTATGGACAGTTCGCTTTTGCGCGTGCTGGTTCTCGGCAACATCGCCGAAGCGCGTTTATTGGATCAGGATGTGCGAGGCGCCGAGCGCGCCATCAACCTGGGTTTAGCGCTTTCCGCGAACGGCGAGGGTGGAGAGTATCGGCAGATATTGATCGCGCTTGCCGCGAGGGCCGCCTACCAGAAAGGAGATTTGAGACAGGCATCGCGTCTGATCGGAGAGCGCTTTCCCGATGAGGATTTCTCCAAATCCACGCTGATAGACCGCGAGGCGCATCGCACCGCCTATACGATCTACCGGGCGACCGGCGAGCATGACCTCGCCCTCCAGCATCTCGTCGCGTTGAAGCGGCTGGATGACGAAGCGACGACGCTGGCCCGCTCGACGGGCGCGGCGCTGATGGCGGCGCGGTTCGACTTCGCGAACCAGGAACTCAAGATCGCCAATCTGCAGCGCGACGAGGCGCGGCGCAGCGTGGCGTACGAACAGGCGCGCGCCCATACGCAGCGCACCATCTTCCTCGTCGCGGCGGCGGCGACCGCCATCGTCGTCGCGCTGCTCGGCTTTGGGCTCATCACGATCCGCCGCAGCCGCAACGAGGTGCGCGCCGCCAACGACGATCTCGCCGTCACCAACACCGCGCTCGGCAAGGCACTGGCGGCCAAGACCGAATTCCTCGCGACGACGAGCCACGAGATCCGCACGCCCCTGAACGGCATCCTCGGCATGACGCAGGTAATGCTGGCCGATCACAGCGTCGCCGATGCCACCCGCGAACGGCTGACCGTCGTGCACAGCGCCGGCGTGACGATGCGCGCGCTGGTCGACGACATCCTCGACGTCGCCAAGATGGAGACGGGCAACCTCGTCATCGAAGAGGCGCCGTTCGATCTTGCCGCGATGCTCGCGGAATCGACGCGGCTGTGGGAGGATCAGGCGCAGGCGAAGGGGCTGACCTTCGAACGCGATCTCAGCGCCTGCCCGCACCATATCGTCGGCGATTGCGCGCGGCTGCGGCAGATCGTGTTCAACCTGATGTCCAATGCACTGAAGTTCACCACCACGGGAACGGTGACGCTGAGCGCCGCTGCGTCGGCCGATGGCGATCGTCTGCGCATCGTCATCGCAGACACCGGCGTGGGCATCGAACCTGCGAAATGCGAAGAGATCTTCGAATCGTTCCGCCAGGCCGATGCGAGCACGACGCGGCAGTTCGGCGGCACCGGGCTCGGCCTGTCGATCTGCCGCAATCTCGCCCGCGCGATGGGCGGGGACGTGGCGGTGACGAGCCGCATCGGCGAGGGCTCGCGCTTCACCGTCGACCTGCCGCTGATCGCCGCGCCCGAGGCGGAGCAGACGAGCGGCGAGGCCGCCACGCGTCCGCCCCTGCTGATCGTCGATCGCAATCCGATCACGCGCAGTCTGCTCAAGACCTTGATGCTGCCGCATGCCGAGGAGATCGCGCTCGCCGCTTCGCTGGCGGAGGCGGAGGCGGCGCTCGCCAAGGGCGGTATCGCCGGCGTGCTGGTCGATGCGGCCGTGCTGCCCCCCGACGATGCGTTGGCAGCGGCCCGCCGCCTGAGCGATGCCGCCGGGGCAGCGCGCACGATCGTGCTGTGGCCGGCCGGCAGCGATGCGAAGGTCGAGGCATTGGCAGCGGTCGATAACCTCACCTGTGTTATCAAACCGGTGAGTGGTGCGTCATTGGTCGCAACCGTCTACCCGCCACGCGACGCGGCGCTTGTATCGCAGGCGGCATGAAGCGTAGACGCAAGCCCATGCTCAGGCCCCAATCTCCTCCACGACAGATGGCTCGCCGATGAACGTGCTGTTCATCGAGGACGATCGGATGAACCGGCGCGTCGTACGGGACATGCTGGATGTGGCAGGCGCCAGCATGACGGAAGCGGAGAATGCGGAGGCGGGGCTCGCGGCGCTGGAAGCCCAGGATTTCGCCATGCTGCTGATCGACCTGCGCATGCCCGGCATGGACGGGATCACCGCGATCGAGCATATCCGCGCCCGTCCGGACGCGAAGGGCAGCGTGCCGATCATCGTCATCACCGCCGATACCGCGCTCGACCTGCGCGAGCGTTGCATGGCCGCCGGGGCGGACGAGGTATTGTTCAAACCCGTGGCGATGGACGCCTTGTTCGAAGCGATGGGCCGCATCCTGGCGCGCGACGCCGATGGCGGTATGCTGGTCTGACGGGAAAGGCCTGCGGCAATTGCCGCGGCGCGTTATGCCTTGCGGCCGATCAATCCTGCGGCGGCCTGAGCGCGGCAGCCAGGGAGGCGGTGGCGCTGCCCCGCCGTGCGGGCTGCGGTTGCGACGCATCGGGGGACCAGCCGGTCAGATAGACGATCGCGAAGCGTTCGGTGGTGCGCCCATCGGCATCCGCCGCTGCCGCGAAGGCGGCTGCCGCACGCGCCAGCGTGCCACGGGTGAGTCCCGATCGGCCGGCGAGGATGTTGCTCGCCGCCATGCCGCGCAGATCATCGAGCAGCCGGCCGAAGCTGGCGTAGCGGACGTCGATCGTCTCGATATCGGCGACCGGCAACGCAAAGCCCGCCCGCATCAGCAGGTCGCCCGCCGATCGCACGTCGATCTGCGGATGGAGCCGCGCCGCCGGGCGCTCCCCTTCGGCGGTACGCAAGGCTGCACGCAGCGCCGGCAGGCTGCCGCCGCCGAGGAAGGCACCCAGAAACAGCCCGTCGGGCCGCAGGATACGGCGGATCAGCGTCAGCGCGCCGGGCAGATCGTTGACCTGATCGAGTACGCCGGCGCTCAGCACCGCATCGAAGCTCGCGTCGGCGAACGGCAGCCGGTCCTCGTCCGCCTGCACGCCAGCGGTGCGGCGGGCGAAGCGGAAGCCGGCGTCGACATGCGCGATCCGCGCGCCCGGCACGGCAAGCGTCCGGTCGCTCGCACCGATATCGAGCACCTCGCAGAAATCGCGCTTCACCGCGCCCAGCCGTTCCAGCAACCCGTCCACCATCGTATCGCGCAGGAAGCTATGGGCGGCCGTATCGCCTGCGGCGGCACGGTCGCGGCGTGCGCGGCGCGCGTTGCGGTCGAAGATATCGGCGGGAGCGTTGATGGCGGTCACCGGCGGCTTGTGCCCGCGCCGCCCGCGCGCGACAAGCGCCCATGGGGCGGAACGGGGCAGGGCGGCGGCTGGCGGCATGGGTTGGCCGCGCGACGGGGCATATCGCCGCCCTGGCGTTGCCGCCACGCTGCCCGGGATGCGGCATGCCGGTCGCCGCCGATCATCGCTTTTGCGCGACCTGCTGGAGCGGGCTGCGGCTGATCGCGCCGCCATGGTGCGCGGGATGCAACCTGCCGTTCGCGCATGATCGCGGCGAGGGCGCGCGCTGCGGCGCGTGCCTGGCCGATCCGCCGCGCCATGCCGGTGTCCGGGCCGCGGTGGCCTATGGACCGGTGGCGCGCCGGCTGGCGCTCAAGCTCAAATATGGTGGTCGCATCGGCGTGGCGGCGACGATGGCGGAGCGGATCGCGCCATCGGTACCGCGCCATCTCGACCTGCTGGTGCCGGTGCCGCTCCACCGCTGGCGGCTTTGGTCGCGTGGCTACAATCAGGCGGCGCCGATCGCCGCGGCGTTGCGGCGGCGGACGGGGATCGACCACGATCCGCTGGTGCTGGTCCGGCGTCGGCGTACCGTGGTGCTGCAAGGGCTGGGCAGCCGCGGCCGGCGCCGTGCGGTGGCGGGCGCCTTCGCGGTGACCGACGCTGGCCGCATCCGCGGCCGGTCGATCGGGCTGATCGACGATGTCTACACCAGCGGCGCGACGGCGGCGGCGTGCACGCGCGCCCTGCTCGCCGCAGGTGCGGCGTCGGTCACCATCCTGTGCTGGGCCCGCGTGATCCCCGGCGAGGACGATGCGGCCGATGGATGGACATCGACGCCCCTCGATTGACAAGGGCGGGTCGAACCCACACTTCCCCTGCATGGCAAAGGTCGAAATCTACACCAAGGCATTCTGCCCTTATTGTTCGCGTGCGATGCGGCTGCTGGCCGCCAAGGGCGTCGAGCCGGTCGAATATGACATCACGCTGGGCGGGCCGCAGCGCGGCGAGATGATCCAGCGAGCGGGCGGCCGTACCACCGTGCCGCAGGTGTTCATCGACGGCCGGCACATCGGCGGCTCGGACGATCTCGCCGCGCTCGACGCCCGCGGGGGACTGGATCCGCTGCTCGCCGCATGAGGATCGCGCTGCTGCAGATGACCAGCGGGATCGACCCCGCCGTCAACGGCGCCGATCTGCGCCACGGCATCGCGGCGGCGGCGGCCAATGGTGCGGTGATGCTGTTCACGCCCGAAATGTCCGGGCTGCTCGATCGCGACCGCACGCGCGCTGCGGCATTCCTGCATGACGAAGCGGACGATCGCGTGCTCGCCGAGGTGCGCGAGGCGGCGGCCAAGGCAGGCATCTGGGTTCATCTCGGCTCGCTCGCCGTGCGGCGCGCGGATGGCCGGCTGGCGAACCGCGCCTTCGTGATCGATCCTGCCGGTGCCATCCGCGCCCGCTACGACAAGCTGCACCTGTTCGATGTCGATCTGCCGACCGGCGAAAGCTGGCGTGAATCGGCGGCCTATGCGCCGGGAGAGGGCGCGATCGTGGTCGATACGCCGGCTGGCGCGCTGGGCCTGTCGATCTGCTACGATCTGCGCTTCGCTGCCCTTTATGCGGCGCTGGCATCCGCCGGCGCATATATTCTGGCCGTGCCCGCCGCCTTCACGCGCCCGACCGGTGCAGCGCATTGGCATGCGCTGCTGCGCGCCCGTGCGATCGAGACCGGCTGCTTCGTGGTCGCTGCGGCGCAAGCCGGCGCCCATGAAGACGGACGTACGACCTACGGCCATTCGCTGGTGGTCGATCCCTGGGGCGACATCCTGCTCGACATGGGCGAGGGACGCGGCCTGGGCTTTGCGGAGATAGACCTCGCGCGCATCGACGAGGTCCGCGCCCGCATCCCGGTGCTGACGCACCGCCGGCCGATCCCGCCGGTCATCCGGGCATGATCGTCTTCGATCTGCGATGCGGAGCAGGGCACGTCTTCGAAGCCTGGTTCGCATCGAGCGGCGCCTATGAAGATCAATGCGCCGCCGGTCAGGTCGCCTGCCCGCTGTGCGGCGACACCGCCATCGCCAAGGCGGTGATGGCGCCCCGCATCCCTGCCAAGGGCAACCAGCGCGACGACACGCCACCGCCGGCACGCATCAAGGATGCGCTGCGCCAGCTGGCCGAGGTGCAGGCCAAGGCGCTGCAAGGATCGCAATGGGTCGGCAACGACTTCGCCACCCGCGCCCGCGCGATGCACGCCGGCGAAGAGGACACCCAGCGCATCCACGGACAGGCGAGCCTCGCCGAGGCGAAAGCCCTGGTGGAGGAGGGGGTTTCCCTCGCGCCGCTACCCCTGCCGGTGGTGCCGCCCGAAAAGGCGAACTGACGCTGGACCCTTTCGTGCACGGCTTGTATCACGACACGTGTTGGCCCCGTAGCTCAGCCGGATAGAGCGCCAGATTCCTAATCTGTAGGTCGCGCGTTCGAATCGCGCCGGGGTCACCACCGTTTCCCTCCGCCATGATGGCCGATGCGCCGAGGACCTCGCTCCCTACGGGGTGCGCGCCATCAGGGCGGACGTCAGGTGTTCGGGTGCGTCGCGCGATGCTGCCGGGGGCGCTGGTGCGCTTGGGCTAGCGGCTTGTTTTTGCGGCATGGCGCACCCATTTCCAGGTCCGGTACGGCGGTCCGGGCCTCCCCCCGTTGCTCCCGCCGTGCCACCCCGCGAGCCGTGAACGTCGGCGGCGATTGCAAAACGGCCGCAACAAACGCATTGTACCGATGGGGCCGGATCACTCCGGTGGGGAGATAGACATGCAACATTCTTCGATGGGGAGCGCCCTTTGGGCGCGTGCCTGACCGTGCGGCCGATCAGTTTCTGGCTGTATGTCGCCGCGGGGGCGGTGATGATCATCCTGTCGGCGATCGCTCTGCCGTTCGTGCCCGCGCGCTCGCGCTGAGGCCTCCGCCGGACGATGCCCGGAATACGGTAGGATCAGCCCCCCTGCGTTCGTGCTGAGCTTGTCCTGGCACGATGAGTGCCGTGCCTTTCGACAGGATCAGGGCCAAGGGGGAGGGGCGATCGACCCGGCGCTACCTTGCTCTGGAGGCGCTGCGCCGAACCATCTGTAGGCGAAGCCTGCTGTCGGGAGCATCGCAGGCCGATGCGGCGCGATGCTCCCGACCGGAACCGCGTCTGGTCCTCAGGCCTTTACATGCTGCGAGATGTACTTGTTCATCTCGAACATCGTGACCTTGTCCTTGCCGAACACCTTCTGCAGCTTGTCGTCGGCCAGGATCTCGCGCTTGTTCTCCGGGTTCTGCAGGTTGTTGGACTTGATATAGTCCCATACCTTGCTGATTACCTGGCTGCGCGGCAGCTTCTCGTTGCCGACCACCGCGCCGAGCTCGGCAGAGGGTTGCACGGGGGCGTGGATTCCGCCGGTCTTGGGTGCAGTAGCCATCGCATTCCTTCCTGTTGGCGCCCGGTCCAGCCCGGGCGATGAATCGTTACGCCTTCTTGAGCGCGTCCGCCTTGTGCGCCGCCTTTCCGCCGTTGTCACTCTTTACGATATATTGCGGGTCGTCTTGGGAGGCGCGGACGGTATGGCCCTTGATGTGCGTATCGCTCGTCTGCTTCTTTTCGACCTTGCCGTGCGCGGTGCCGCCATGGCTCTTCCACGTCACCTCGTCGCCCTTCTTGAGGTCCGTCATCGTCCGTCTCCTGCTGGTTGTCCTGCATCAATCGAGCGGAGGCCCGAAGGTTGCGGGCTCAGAACTTGAAGCCGGCCGCGACGCCGTAGCGCCGCGGTTCGATCGTGAAGATGTTGGTGTAGAGGCCGGATGATTGATCCGCCACCGCCTGGCCGGTGATCGCGTCGTTGTTGGTCAGGTTCTGCACGAAGGCGCGCAGGTAGAAGCGGTCGTCGGGCGCGTTGACCTGCACCTGCGCGTTCACCACCTCGTATCCCGGCACGCGGTCGATGTTAAGGTTGAAGACGCTTGCCGAGAAATTGCCGGTATAGTTGAGGTCCGCGCGCGGCACCACGGACCAGCCGCCCGCCATGTCGATCGTATATTGCGCGCCCACCGCCCATTTGTAGGTCGGCGCCTGCGGGAGCGCATTGCCGTTGAGGCCGACGGCGACGCCATCGGTGACGGTGACCGGCGTGTTGGTCGCGGCGGCCTGCGCCTGGAGGACGGAGCAGATGCCAAAGGCGCCGGTGGTGCCGGTGCCGGAAATCGCCGTCGGCGCGCGCAGGCCGACCGCCTGGTTCACCGCGGTCACGAAGCCGTTCGCCACCGCCGCACCGCCGGCATTGGGAATGACGACGCAGTTCGATGCGTTGGTGATGTCCTTGATGATGACGGTGTCGGTGCGCCCGCCCGAGGGAAGGCGCGGGTTGATGAGCGCCTTGTTGCCCGTGATCTCGCTATGCAGGTAGCTGGCGTTCATGTTCACGACGAAACGCGGGATCGGCATCAGCACCGCCTCCGCCTCGACGCCGTAGATATTGGCATCGACATTGTCGTTCACCGCCGTCCGCGCGACGATGCGGCTCAGCTGTAGCCCCTTGTACTTGTAGTAGAAGCCGGTGAGGTTGAGGCGCAGCGCGCCGTTGCCGAAGGTGTTCTTGGAACCGATCTCGAAGGCATCGACCTGTTCGGGGGCAAAGGTCGTCGGCACCGAGAAGCTCGCGGCCACCGGCGGGTTGATGCCGCCCGATTTATATCCGCGCGAATAGGATGCGTAGAGCAGCTTGTCGTCGTCGATCTTGAAGTCGAACACGGCGCGGCCGGTGAGGCGGCCGAACGACACGCTGCGGCGTGCATAGTCCTGGATGCCGGGCGTGGTCGGATCGAAATCGACCGCGGCATAATTGAGCCCGTTCTCGATCCCCGCGGCGCTATACGGGGTCAACACGCTGAGCGTCAGGTTGCGTGCCTGCACCGACTTGTCGTCGTGATTGTAGCGCAGGCCGAGCGTCAGCTTGGCTCGGCTGCTGAATTCGAAATAGGTCTCGCCGAAAATGCCGTAGGATTTCAGGCGAAAGCGCTTGGTGTCGTTGCGGTAGAAGGGCGGCCCGAGGAAGGCGGCGCCACCCACGCCGGGGATCGCCGCGGACGATCCGGCGCCGAGGATGCCGGAGGCGTAATCGAGCCCGAAGGCGTTGACGAAATAGTCGTTGTTGCGGCTGAGGCTGTCGAGATAGATGCCGCCGATCAGGAAGTTGAACGGCCCATCGAACTGGCTGTCGATATGGGCTTCGGCGGAAAACTGCCGGTTCTCGATGCGCGAGCGATCGAAATCCAGGCTCTGCGGTAAGCAGCCGATGGCATTGCCGCCATAGACGCCGAGATTGTTCGGGTCCGCCGCCGACTGGCAGATGCCGCCCGCCGGGCCGTTGGGGATCAGCGCCTGCCGCACGCCGTTGAGGAAGGGCGCCAGGCTGCCGGTGCGCCCGAAGGCGTTGAGCGCGGCAAGGCCGGGATTGCCGGCGAGCGGCGCCTCCACCGCGAGGTTGAAGTCTGTGGTGCTGTCCACCGAGTTGCGCGCATAGCCGCCGGTGAAATTGAAGCTGACCGGCCCGAAATCGTGGAAGATCTTGGCGGTATATTGCTCTTCGTCGGCGAAATAGGTCGGATTGTAGTCGATGCGGACGGTGCGCACGTCGGCGGGGTTGACCACGCCGGCATAGGGATCGGCGCCATACAGGCTCTGTAGCGCGAACGGCGCGAGCGCGGCATTGTTGACGCGGAAGAATTCGGTGGAGGTCAGCACGGCGGCAAGCGTGGAAAGGCCGTTGGTCGTCTCATAGGCCTTGGTATCGGGCAGGCAGCCCAGCACGCCGGTCGGATCGCGATGGCAGAGCTGCTTCTGGATGCGGCTGCGATTGTCCTTCTCGCGGAAATAATAGCCGATCAGGTCGACGCGGGTGTCGCTGGACGGCTCCCAGGACAGGGTGCCGCGCACCGCGTACAGGTCGCGGCCGTCGATGCGGCTGTTGTCGTAGGTGTTGCGGGTATAGCCGTAGCGGTTGAGGTAGGTGCCCGCGACGCGGATGCCGATCGTATCGCCGATCGGCAGGTTGAACATCGCCCGCGCCCGTTTCGAATCGTAATTGCCATATTCGAACTCGCCGGCGGCGTGGACGCCGCTGAGGTCGGGCTTGGCGGTGATGAAATTGACCACGCCTGATGTCGCGTTGCGCCCGAACAGCGTGCCCTGCGGGCCGCGCAGCACCTCGATCCGCTCGAGATCGAAGAACTCGCTTTCGAACAGGCGCGTCGTGGTGAGCGGCATGTCGTTGACGTGGACCGCGGTCGCCTGATCGCAGGTGGCGCCGACGCACAGGTCGCCGATGCCGCGGATCGTGAAGCTGGAGGTGGTGAAGTTCGTCTTGGTGAAGGTGACGTTGGGCAGCGTCTGTTGCAACGCCGTCGGATTGACGATCTGCTGCTTCTCGATGTTCTGCGCGGTGAAGGCGCTGACCGCGATCGGCACGTCCTGCAAGCGTTGCGACTGCCGTTGCGCGGTGATGACGATATCGCCGTTGTCGACCGCGACCGGCGCGTCCGAGGGCGCGTTCTGGCCGGGGCCGTTGGTGGGTGCCGTATTCTGTGCCGACGTGGTATCGGCGGTCTGCGCGGCGGCGGGAGTCGCTGCCAGCATGACGAAGGCGGATACGGCGGCGGAAGCGGCAAGCAGCTCGAACTTCTTCATGGTGGCATCCTCTCCCTGTCCGCTCGCCCGGTCTTTTGCCGGTGCTGGCGAAACTTCCTGTTTCGGGTATGGCGAAGCTAGCCTCCAGGAATTTCCCAGGTCAATGGATTTTTGCAAGGAAAGTTCGTGCTCTGCTCGTCGAATTGAAAAGAGCCGGTTGCAAAATCGAACTTACGGTTGGGCGCGCAGGCGCCGCATATGGGCTTGAATGAAAGGCGAAGGACGATGAGCGATCGACACGGGTCACCGGCGGATGGCGACCTGATCGAGGCAACGGGGCAGGCGGCGATCCCGGAGGATGTCGCGGCGGCGATCCGCACCCTGATCCGCTGGGCGGGCGACGATCCCGCGCGCGAAGGACTGGTCGACACGCCGCGTCGCGTTGCCAAGGCGTGGAAGGAATATTGCGCCGGCTATGGCGACGATCCTGCGCACCATCTGTCGCGCGTGTTCGAGGAGGTCGGCGGCTATGACGAGATCGTGCTGCTGAAGGACATTCCGTTCCAGTCGCATTGCGAACATCACATGGCGCCGATCATCGGCGTCGCCCACATCGCCTATCTGCCGCGCGACCATGTCGTCGGCATCAGCAAGCTCGCCCGCGTGCTGCACGGCTTCGCGCGGCGGTTGCAGGTGCAGGAGCGGCTGACCGCAGAGGTCGCCGACTGCATCTGGGACAATCTGAAGCCGCAGGGCGTGGCGGTGGTGATCGAGGCCAGCCATGCCTGCATGACCGCACGCGGCGTGCGGACCCCCGGCGTCGGCATGGTCACCAGCCGGATGATGGGCGTGTTCCGCGAGGACGAGCGCAGCCGCAAGGAGGTGCTGTCACTGATGGGCCTGCGGAGCTGATGACGCGGCACGTGCTGGTCACCGGCGGCGCCAGGCGGCTGGGCGCGGCGATCGCCCGTGCGGCGACGGCGGCGGGCTGGCGGGTGGTGATCCACTACGGCCGCTCCGCGAAGGCGGCACAGGCGCTGGCGGCGGAACTCGGCGCGGTATGCGTGCAGGGTGACCTGGCCGATAGCGCGGGCGCGCCGGCGCTGTTCGCGCGCGCGCGCGCCGCGGCCGGCGCCCCGATTGCGGGGCTCGTCAACAGTGCCTCGGCCTTCGAATTCGATCGGCCGGAGGCGGTCGATCCGGCGCTCGCCGCGCGGCTGCACGCGATCAACGCCGTCACGCCGGCGCTGCTCGCCGCAGCGTTGGCGGCGCAGGAGGACGTGGGGGAGGGCGCGGTGGTCAACCTGCTCGACCAGAAGCTCGCCAACCCCAATCCCGACTTCTTCAGCTACACGCTGAGCAAATATGCCTTGGCGGGCGCGACGACGATGCTGGCGCAGGCGCTCGCGCCCAGGGTGCGGGTCAATGCGGTCGCACCCGGCATCACCCTGCCGAGCGGCGACCAGAGCGCGGCGGAGTTCGCGCGCGTCGCCGCCGACAACCTGCTGCGCCGTCCGGTCGGCGCGGAGAATGTCGCGGACGCGGTCGCCTATCTACTCGATGCGCGCAGCGTCACCGGGCAGACGCTCTACGTCGACAGCGGCCAGCGCTTCGTGCAGCGCGACGGCGACGTGATGTTCGAGGGACGCGATGGCTGACTATACGACGATCCTCGACGGGCTGGAGGTGATGATGCGCCTCGGCATCCATCCGCATGAGGCGACGCCGCAACGCGTGCTGCTGTCGGTGCGCATGACCGTCACCTATCCCGCCCCGCCCGGCGGCGATGCGATCGAGGAGGTGCTCGATTACGACTTCGTGCGCACGGGCATCCGCGCACTGGCCGAAGGGCCCGGCTTCGCCTTGCAGGAGACGCTGGTCGAGGCCGTCGCGGCCTTGTGCCTCGGCGATCCGAGGGTGCGCGAGGTGCAGGTGCGATCGACGAAGCCGGACGTCTATCCGGATGCCCGTGTCGGGTGCGAGATCGTGCGGAGGCGCTGACGACCTTTCGGTCGATTTCGCGCGTTGACGTTATGGCCGGTCAAAGGCTGCCGAGGGGCGTGCCTGGCCGTGACGCAGCCGCCATTCGCGCGGTGACAGGACTTCCTCGAACGGCACGTCCAGCAACTGTTCGCCTGTCGAGTCGCAGATGACGTAGCCGGCGCTCATCGGATCGCAGCCATCGATCAGCATGTCGCGGGCAGTGTCCGGAATCAGTCTGCATACGTCCAGATATGCCGCCTCCAGATTCGGAAACTCGATCCCGAGGTCGTCCGGCTGGATGCTGGAACGGCGGCGGAGGTGGATCTTGTAGACGGGCATGCGGCGCTCTTCCGTTCGGCCCGTCCGGAGCAAGGCCCGGGCTGCTTCCGCGCCAAACAATACCGCAGCAGAAGACACGGCGAAATCGATGCAGGTTATAGATGTGGGATAGGGCCACGCCCATGTGAGCGGCAGCAGGATGGGCGGCCCCGCGCCCGGGCGGGGCCGTCGATCAGGCGCGGTTGGCGGCGCTCAGCACCGCGCGCACGCTGGCGGTCGCAACGTCCGTGTCCAGGCCGACGCCGAACACCGTACGGCCATCCGCCGTGCGGCATTCGACATAGGCGGCGGCCTGCGCATCGGCGCCGTGGCCAATCGCATGCTCGCTGTAATCCACCACGTCGAGATCGGGGCCGGTTTCGCCCAACGCGGCGATGACGCCGGAGATCAGGCCGTTGCCCCGCCCGGAGATCGATCGCTCCACGCCGTCGACGGCGACGCGGCCGACGAACAGGCGGTCGCCGGCATGGCCGCTTTCGTCATAGTCGCGCAACACGAAGCGATCGGCGGCGCGCGGCAGGTACGTCTCCTCGAACCGATGCCAGATATCGGTGGCGCCGAGTTCGCGGCTGGTTTCGTCGGCGAGCGCCTGCACGTGACGGCTGAAATCGGCCTGGAGGCGCTTGGGCAGCTTCAGGCCCTTGTCCTGTTCGATCACCCAGGCGACGCCGCCCTTGCCCGACTGCGAGTTGACGCGGATCACCGCTTCGTAGCTGCGGCCGAGATCGGCGGGATCGATGGGAAGGTAGGGGACCTCCCACAGTTCGTCGTTGCGCTGGTCCTGCGCGGCAAAGCCCTTCTTGATCGCGTCCTGGTGACTTCCCGAGAAGGCGGTGAACACCAGGTCGCCCGCGTAAGGCGTGCGGGGGTGGACCGGGATGTTGGTGCAATAGGTGACGGTGTTCACCACCGCATCGATATCCGACAGGTCGAGCCGCGGATCGATGCCTTGCGTGTACATGTTGAGCGCGACGGTCACGAGGTCGCAATTGCCGGTGCGCTCGCCGTTGCCGAGCAGGCAGCCCTCGACGCGATCGGCCCCCGCCATCAGCCCCAGCTCCGCCGCGGCGACGCCGGTGCCGCGGTCGTTATGGGTGTGGAGCGAGATCACCACCGCATCGCGATTGGGGATGTTGCGGCCGAACCATTCGATCTGGTCGGCATAGACGTTGGGCGTCGCGCATTCGACCGTCGCGGGCAGGTTGAAGATGATCGGTTTGTCCGGCGTCGGTTGCAGCACGTCCATCACCGCGGCGCAGACCTCGACCGAAAAATCGAGTTCGGCGGTGGAAAAGGTTTCGGGGCTGTATTCGAAATGCCAGTCGGTGCCGGGGCGCCTGGCCGCCTCGTCGCGCAGCACCTTGGCACCGTCGATCGCGATCTGCTTCACCTCCGCGCGGCTCATGCCGAAGACGATCTTGCGCCACGCCGGCGAAACCGCGTTGTAGAGGTGGACGATCGCGCGGGGTGCGCCATCCAGCGACGCGAAGGTCGTCTCGATCAGGTCGCGGCGCGACTGGGTCAGCACCTGCACGAACACGTCGTCGGGGATGCGCCCGTCGCGCACCAAACCGCTGATGAAGTCGAATTCCGTCGCGCCGGCGCTTGGAAAGCCTACCTCGATCTCCTTCAACCCCACCTTGACGAGCAGCTCGAACAGCCGCGTCTTCTTTTCGGCGTCCATCGGGTCGATCAGCGCCTGGTTGCCGTCGCGCAGGTCGGTGGAAAGCCAGCGCGGTGCCTTGGTGATCGTGCGCGATGGCCATTGGCGGTCGGCGATGTCGATGGTCGAGAAGGGGCGGTACTTGGTCGAAGGATCGCGGAGCATGTGTCGGTCCCGTCTGTCGGCGCCGCGGGACCATCAGGGTCGCGCGCGGCGGAGTGGCGCTGAAGCGTTATCCGGCCCTTAGGGGAGCGTGCACGAGCAACCGCCGCCCTAAGGGCGGATAAGTCGAAGCAGGGTGATCGTGCAATCCATCTCGACCGCGTTCATGGCCGAGGCGGACGGGCTTGTCCAGCCATCGGCGAGATGCGCATCGTTGACCTTGCGTTAAGCACCGCGCGGTATCGCAAGAAGGGACGCGGGGGCGTGCCTCTAACCTGTGTTGGGAACGACTTACGATGCGTCAACTCGTCTATATCAGCAGCATGCGGCGCCAGGCTGCGGTCGATCCCGCGGCGATCCTCGCCCAGTCGCGGCGCAACAATGCGCGGGCGCGGGTGACGGGCCTGCTGTTCTTCGACGGCAAGCGCTTCCTGCAGGCGCTGGAGGGGGACGATGCGCAGGTCGATGCGACCTTCGCCCGCATCCAGCAGGACGATCGACACCATGCCCTGGTCGTGCTGTCCAACCGCGAGGTCGAGACACGCGAATTCGGCGAATGGGCGATGGCGTTCAACGTGCCGGGCGACGGCGATGCCGATATGCTGGAGCGTGTCGCGAAGCTGACCGCGAACGCCGACCCGGCGGTGCGCGCGACGTTCGAGGGCTTCGCCAAGGTGCGGCGCGCGGCCTGAACCGCGCGCGGCGGCCTTATTGGGCGGTGAAGGCGGCGTTGATGTCGAGCTTCACCGTGTCGGCGACCACCGGCGTCGCATAGCCGAGGCCGAAGTCGCTGCGCTTGATCGTCGTCGTGCCGCGGAAGCCGAAGTTCAGCTTCTTGCTCATCGGATTGGTGCCGGCGCCGACGAAGGTCGCATCGATCGTCACCGGCTTGGTGACGTTCTTGATCGTCAGATTGCCGGTGATCCTGGCGCCGTTGCCGGCCGCGACGACGCCGGTCGAGACGAAGCGCGCGGTCGGATAGGTCGCGGCATCGAAGAAGTCCTTCGACTTCAGATGGTGGGCGAACTGTTCCGACGTGACCGACAGCTGGTCGATCGCGAAGGTCACGTCGAGCTTGGTGGCCGCGGGCTTGGCGGGATCGATGGTCAGCGTGCCGCCCTGTGCGCCGAACTGGCCCGACAGCATGCTGAAGCCCATATGGTTGAGCGTCCAGGTGACCTGCGTGTGCGCGGGATCGACCGCATAGGTGCCGGCGGTGACCGCGGCCTTGTTCGGCGTGCCGGGCAGGCCGGTCTGCGCCAGGGCGGGAACGGCAACCGCGACGGCGGCCGAAAGCAGGACGGGAAAGAGACGCATGATGGAAGCTCCGTGGGATCGTTGCGGAGGTTTAATCATGCCGCCGCCCGGCGGGGAAGGGGCCAGTTGCGAAACGGAGCGTTGCGAGTGACCCATTGGCCGTCCCGCCCTTACCCTCACCCTCTCGCCGCCTGCGGCGTCTTCTCCCTCTCCCGATGGGAGAGGGAGGGAGCGGCGGAGCCGCGGAAGGGTGAGGGTGGGCGCCCGACGTGTCAGTTCTTCGCCTTGTCGACCAGCTTGTTGGCGCCGATCCAGGGCATCATCGCGCGCAGTTCCGATCCGACCTGTTCGATCGGATGCGCGGCCGCCTGCTTGCGCGCGGCCTTCAGCTCGGGCTGGCCGGCGCGGTTGTCGAGGACGAAGTTCTTGACGAAGCGGCCCGACTGGATGTCGGCGAGCACGCGCTTCATTTCCTTCTTCGTCTCGTCCGTGATGATCCGCGGACCGGTCACGATATCGCCGTATTCGGCGGTGTTGCTGATCGAATAGCGCATGTTGGCGATGCCGCCTTCATACAGCAGGTCGACGATCAGCTTCGTCTCGTGAAGGCATTCGAAATAGGCCATTTCCGGCGCGTAGCCTGCCTCGACCAGCGTCTCGAACCCCGCCTGGATCAGATGGGTGACGCCGCCGCAGAGGACGGCTTGCTCGCCGAACAGGTCGGTTTCGCACTCCTCGCGGAAGTTGGTTTCGATGATTCCGGAGCGGCCGCCGCCGACGCCGCTGGCATAAGCGAGCGCCACGTCATGGGCGTTGCCGCTGGCGTCCTGATGGATGGCGATGAGGCAGGGGACGCCGCCGCCGCGGACATATTCGCTGCGCACGGTATGGCCCGGCCCCTTGGGCGCGATCATGATGACGTCGATATCGGCGGGCGGCTCGATCAGCCCGAAATGCACGTTGAGGCCGTGTGCGAAGGCGAGCGCCGCGCCGGGTTTCATATTGCCCTTGAGGTCCGCGTCCCAGATCGCCGCCTGATGCTCGTCCGGCGCGAGGATCATGACGATATCGGCCCACTCGGCCGCTTCCTTGTTGGACTTCACCGCAAAGCCAGCGTCGATCGCCTTCTTCGCCGTCGGCGATCCCTCGCGCAGCGCGATCGCGATGTCCTTGACGCCCGAATCGCGCAGGTTCTGCGCATGGGCGTGGCCCTGGCTGCCATAGCCGACGATGGCGATCTTCTTGTCGGTGATGAGGTTCAGATCGGCGTCGCGATCGTAATAGACTTTCATGATGATCCCTTTCGTGAAGTCCGTCATGCCAGCGCAGGCTGGCATCTCATGCGGCAAGGGCGGTGCGCTCTAACCTGGAGACCCCAGCCTGCGCCGGGGTGACGATGGTTGCGTAACGTGGAGTTGAAGGCGTTCAGGCCGCCTCTTTCCCGCGGGCGATGGCGACGATGCCGGTGCGCGCGACCTCGATCAGGCCGACTTCACCCATCAGTTCGACGAACTTGTCGATCTTCTCGATCGACCCCGTCACCTCGAACACGAAGCTGGTCGTCGTCGCATCGACGACGCGGGCACGATAGACGTCGGCGAGGCGCAGCGCCTCGATGCGATGGTCGCCGGTGCCCGCGACCTTCACCAGCGCCAGCTCGCGCTCGACGTGCGCACCCTGGGCGGTGAGGTCGGTGACCTTGTGCACCGGCACCAGCCGCTCCAGCTGGGCGATGATCTGCTCCATCGTCGCCGGCGACGCGCTGGTGACGATGGTGATGCGGCTCACCTGCTTGTCGGCGGTGATCTCGCTGACCGTCAGGCTCTCGATATTGTAGCCGCGCGCGGTGAACAGGCCGGCGATCCGCGCGAGGATGCCCGGTTCGTTGTCGACGATGACCGCCAGCGTGTGGCGTTCGGTGGCTTCGGTCTTGATGTGCAAATCTATTCCTCCCCGGCACGGGGAGGAGCATTAAGGTGTCACACCAGCGCTTTCGCCTCGTCGTCCATCGTGCCGGACACTTCGTTGGCCTGCAGGATCATGTCGGTGTGCGCCGCGCCCGACGGGATCATCGGGAAGCAATTGGCGAGCTTCGCGACGCGGCAGTCGACGATCACCGGGCCGTCATGGTCGAGCATCGCCTGGATGCCATCCTCCAGATCGGCACGATGGTCGATGCGGATGCCCTTCCAGCCATAGGCCTCGCCGAGCATCACGAAGTCGGGCAGCGAATCCGAATAGCTTTCGGCATAGCGGCTCTCATAGGTCAGCTCCTGCCACTGGCGGACCATCCCCATATATTCGTTGTTGAGGATGAAGATCTTGACCGGCAGCCGGTATTGCGTCGCGGTCGCCAGCTCCTGGATGTTCATCTGGATGCTCGCCTCGCCGGCGATGTCGATGACCAGCGCGTTGGGATTGCCGAGCTGCGCGCCGATCGCGGCGGGCAGGCCATAGCCCATCGTGCCGAGCCCGCCGCTGGTCAGCCAGGTGTTGGGCTTTTCGAAGCCGAAATGCTGTGCCGCCCACATCTGGTGCTGGCCGACCTCGGTGGTGATGATCGGATTGCGGGCGTGGGTCGCCTCCCACAGCGCGCGTATCGCGCGTTGCGGCATGATCGCGTCGCCGGCGGCTTCCGGAAAGTCGAGGCTCTTTACCGCGCGCCAACCGGCGATGCGATGCCACCAATCGGCGGTATCCGGCTTGGGATGCTGGCGCGCCTTCCAGATGCGGACCATGTCCTCCATCGCGTGGCCGGCATCGGCGATGATGGCGAGGTCGACGCGGACGTTCTTGTTCACGCTCGACCGGTCGATATCGATATGAACCTTGCGGCTGTTCGGGCTGAACGCGTCGAGCCGGCCGGTGACGCGGTCGTCGAAGCGGCTGCCGATCGCGACGATCAGGTCGGCCTGGTTCATCGCCATGTTCGCCTCATAGGTCCCGTGCATGCCGAGCATGCCGAGGAACTGATCCGACGATGCCGGGAACGCGCCCAGCCCCATCAGCGTCGAGGTGACCGGCGCGCCGGTGATGCGGGCGAGTTCGCGCAACAGCTGCGATGCCGCGGGTCCGGCGTTGATGACGCCGCCGCCGGTATAGAGGATCGGGCGTTCGGCGGCGGCGAGCATGTCGACGACCTGCTCGATATCACGCTGCGGCGCCTTCACCTGCGGCCGGTAGGTCTTGTGCTGGATCGGACCGGGCTTGGTGTAGCGCGCGGTCGCGACCTGCACGTCCTTGGGGATGTCGATCACCACCGGGCCGGGGCGGCCGCTGGTCGCGATATGGAACGCCTCGTGGATCGTCGGGCCGAGCTTCGCCGGGTCCTTCACCAGGTAATTGTGCTTGGAACAATGGCGGGTGATGCCGACGGTATCCGCCTCCTGAAAGGCATCGGTGCCGATCAGGCCGGTCGGGACCTGGCCGGTGATGACGACCATGGGGATCGAATCGAGCAGCGCATCGGTGATGCCGGTGATCGCATTGGTCGCGCCGGGGCCGGAGGTGACGAGCACGACGCCGGGCTTGCCCGTCGAGCGCGCATAGCCTTCCGCTGCATGCGTCGCCGCTTGTTCGTGGCGAACGAGGATGTGCTTGATGCGGCCCGACCGGAACATCGCGTCGTAGATCGGCAGGACGGCACCGCCCGGATAGCCGAACACGACCTCCACGCCGAGATCGCACAGCGCCTCGACCAGGATGTCTGCTCCGCTTTGTTCGCCCACGGTTCGTCTCCGCCTGAAGGTTGGTGCGGCGGCGGGTAGCGGGGCAGGGACGGGGGGTCAACCCCGTTCTATAATAAACTTGCTATGATCGCTATTAAATCATTCGAATCTGTCGCGCGCATCCAGGCTGGGGGCGGTTGATTTCGGAACCAGGTATATTGGCGCTTGGCGTAGCGCCGCGTGTCGAGCTGGATGCTGCCCAGCATCCGGTCGTAAGATGCTGCGCCTGCGAGATAATCGGCGATCGGCGGGACACCGATGGCGCGCCGGATCGGCGCATCGGCCGCCACGTCGCGCCGGGCGAGCAGCGCAGCGACCTCGTCGATCGCACCATCCGCCAGCATGGCGACGCAGCGCGCGTCGATCCGTTCGAGCAGCGTGTCGCGATCCGGCAGCAGGATGGCGGCGGCGAGGGCGATCGTGTCGCCGATGCCGCCCGTCGTTGCGGCCTGCCAATGCGCGAGCGGCCGGCCGGTCGAGCGCACGACCTCCAGCGCGCGGGCGACGCGCGTGGTGTCGGCGGGGGCGAGCCGGGTGGCGGCGGCAGGATCGGCGCGGGCGAGCAGGCGGTGCGCCTCGGCGACCGGCAGCGCGCGCACCTCCGCGCGGATCGCGGGATCGATGGCGGGCACGGGGGCGATGCCGTCGATCAGCGTGCGCAGGTAAAGGCCGGTGCCGCCGACCAGGATCGGCAGCCGGCCGGAGGCATGGGCGGCGGCGATGGCGTCGCGCGCCTCGGTCGCCCAGCGCGCGGCGGAATAGCCGGCATCCGCGGCATCGACATGGCCGAACAGGCGGTGCGGCACGCGCGCCTCCTCGTCCGCGCTCGGGCGGGCGGTGAGGATGCGGAGGTCGGCATAGACCTGGCTGGCGTCGGCGTTGATGACGACGCCGTCGTACCGCTCGGCGAGGCGGATCGCCGCGGCGGACTTGCCGCTGGCGGTCGGCCCTGCGATGAGCGCGACCCTAGGTTTCGGGTGGGAGGCAGCGATGTTCACGGCGACGCTCATAGGCGATGCGCTGACCGGAGGCGACCTGTCGGCGGCGGCCGATCGGCTGGCGGCGGCGGGCTGCGCGCCGGGCGCCGCGGCGTGGCTCGACGAGGGCGCGGCGGCCGACATCGGCTTCGCCGCCGATCCGACGGCCGCACGCCAGGCGCTGGAGGACGCCTTCGCCGGCACCGACATCGTCGTCCAGCCGACCGCGACCCGCCGCAAGAGGCTGATCGTCGCCGACATGGATTCGACCATGATTACCGTCGAATGCATCGACGAACTCGCCGACTATGCCGGCATCAAGGCAGAGGTCGCGGCGGTGACCGAGGCGGCGATGCGTGGCGAACTCGATTTCGAAGGGGCGCTGGACGCCCGTGTCGCGCTGCTCGCCGGGCTCGATGAGCGGGTCATCGCGCAATGCCTCGCTGAGCGCGTCCACATCATGCCGGGCGCCCGGGCGCTGGTCGGCACGATGCGTGCGAACGGCGCGGAGGCGGTGCTGGTTTCGGGCGGGTTCACCCGCTTCGCCGAGCCGGTGGCGGCGGCGATCGGCTTTTCACGCGCCATCGCCAACGTGCTGCTGATCGAGGACGGGAAGCTGACCGGCACCGTCGCCAAGCCGATCGTCGGGTCGGCGACCAAGGAGGAGACGCTGCTCGCCGCCATCGCGGCGGGCGGGATCGATCCGGCGCTCAGCCTGGCGGTCGGCGACGGCGCGAACGATCTCGCGATGATCCGGCGCGCCGGCCTGGGCGTCGCCTATCACGCCAAGCCGATCGTCGCCGCCGCGGCGGCCGCGCGGATCGATCGAGGTGATCTCAGCGCGCTGCTCTATGCACAAGGCTATCGGCGCGCCGACTGGGTGGCCTGAGCCGCCGGCTTACGGCGCCACCACCACGCACGGCACGCCGGACGCCGCGCACGCCTTTTGCGCCGCCGCCTTGGAAGCGAAGCCGCCGGCCTGCAGACGGATGACCGAGCCGGCCTTCACATAGGCGGGCTCGGCGCCGCCGATCTTGCCGCGGACGCGCGCCCATTGCGTGCTGGCGTTCGCCTGGGTGCTGAAGGCGCCAAGCTGGATCCGCCAGCTGCCGCCGCTCCGTTCGGCACGCTCGGGCTGCGGGCGGGAAGGTGCCGGGCGGTGTTCCGCCCGCTCCGGCGCCGGGCGGGCGGGGGCAGGAGCGGGCCGGTCGGGTGAAGGCACCATGGCGGGGCCGCCCCGCGCCAGCGGTCCCGCGGCCGGGCGCTGTTGCGCCAGCACGACGCGCGGCGGCGGGGCATCGTTGGCCGGTACGCTCGCCAGGGTGGCACGGCCGCGTGAGGTGGATGCGCCGGGTGCCGCCGCCGCATAGCTCTGTGCCAACCCGAGCCCGCGCTCGCGATCGACGGGGGTGACGTACTGGTCCATCTGCGCCAGCGTCTCGGACGCCGCCTTCAACCCCGCCTGCGAGGCGAGCGTCATCAGCGCATAGGCGCGGGGGTAATCGCGCGGCACGCCGTCGCCGTTGAACAACATGGTGCCGAGCACCAGCTGCCCGCGCGGCTCGCCGCGGCGCACCGCCTTTTCCAGCCAGGGTGCGGCCTCCGACTTGCGGCCCGCCTGGAACAGGGCGAGGCCGTAATTGTCCTCCGCTTGCGGATGGCCCTGCAATGCCGCCTTGCGGAACCAGCTTTCGGCGAGCACCGGGTCGAGCGGCACGCCGCGGCCGAGCTTGTAGGCCTGGCCGAGGTTGAATTGCGCGTCGGCATCGCCGGCCACCGCCAGGCCGCGCCATTGCGCGACGGCCGCCGGAAAGTCGCCGCGGCTCCACGCATCGACGCCGGCCTTGACGGTCTGCGCGGCCGCCGGCGCGCCCGCGATCGTCAGTCCGGCAGCGACCCACAGGATCGTACGCATGCTTGTCACCCCTTTAACCCTTGCCGCCGCCTTCATGCCCCGGCGCGGCGCCCGAGCAAAGCGCGATCGCGCACCTGCAACCATTAACGGCTTTTTAGGCCGGTTCTGGCAGGTCTGTCGGTGGAATAACGCTAATTTTCTCAAAGGGGGCCTATGCGCGTTCTCGCGATGGCATCGCAAAAGGGCGGTTCGGGCAAGACGACCTTGTCAGGCCACCTCGCCGTGCAGGCGCAGCTGGCGGGGCATGGGCCCGTCGTGCTGATCGACATCGATCCGCAGGGCAGCCTGGCCGACTGGTGGAACGAACGGTCCGCCGAATATCCGGCCTTCGCCCAGACCACCGTCGCGCGGTTGCAGGCCGATCTGGAGGTCTTGCGCCAGCAGGGCTTCAAGCTCGCCATGATCGACACGCCGCCCGCCATCACCATGGCGATCCAGAGCGTCATCAACGTCGCCGAACTGGTCGTCGTGCCGACGCGGCCGTCCCCGCACGATCTGCGTGCGGTCGGCGCCACCGTCGACCTGTGCGACCGGGCGGGCAAGCCGCTGATCTTCGTCGTCAACGCCGCGACGCCCAAGGCGCGGATCACCTCCGACGCCGCCGTCGCGCTGTCGCAGCACGGCACCGTCGCGCCGATCACCATCCACCAGCGCACCGATTTCGCCGCGTCGATGATCGACGGGCGCACGGTGATGGAGGTCGATCCCAACGGCAAGTCGGCGGGCGAAGTGGCCCAGCTCTGGACCTATATCGCCGATCGCCTGGAAAAGAATTTCCGCCGCACCGTGTTCAGCGTCCCGACGCTGTCGGGCGGTCCCGGCTTCGGCCAGCGGACCGCGGCGAGCGGCTTCGGCCGCCGCGTGGTGGGGGGCTGAGCGCGATGTTCGGATCGTCCAAGCCGATGGCGTCGCTGTCGTCCGGCCTGCTCGCCCGCAAGGGGCAGGCCCGCCCGGCGATGCGCAGCCAGGGATTCGGCGGCTTCGGCAGCCACAACCAGGGGCCCGACGATCTCGGCTGGAACGACATGGGGACGGAGCCTTCGTCCGTCGCTGCGCCGGTGCCGGTCGCCGCGGCCGAAGCGCCTGCGCCGGTTCCGGCACCTGCGGCGCCCGCCGCCGCCGAGCCGGTGCCGACGGTGCTGGTGCAGCGCGAATTGCTCGCCGCGCAGATCGAATCGCCCGCGGCGGTGAAATCCGTCTCGGTCGCCACCGCGACGCGCATCCGGCGCGAGACGCAGCATGGCGGCAAGGCGGCATTCACGCTGCGGGTCGACGCAGACCGGCACCTGCGGCTGCGCCTTGCGTCCGCGATCACGAACCGGTCCGCGCAGGATCTGGTGACCGAGGCGCTCGATGCGCTGCTCGGCGCCGTGCCCGAGGTGGAGGCGCTGGTGGCGCAGCTGCCGCCGGCGAAGACCGCCCGCTGAGCCTTTTGGGGAATATGCGATGACGCCTCGTTTGATCCTGACCTTCGGCCTGTCCGCGCTGGTGTTCGGCGGCACGATGGTCGGCTGCACCGCCACGTCCGATCCGCTGGCCAAGGCCAGCGATCGCAGCACGGCGCGCGCGACGAAATCCGCCTCGCGCGATGCTGCGAAGGCGATGAAGGCACTGAACCACCGCGATGGCACCGCCGCTGTGCCTTATGCGGAAAGCGCCGTGGCGCTGGCGCCGCAGGACGCCGGCTATCGCATGGTGCTGGGGCAGGCGTATCTGCAGGCGGGGCGGTTCGCCTCGGCGCGCGACACCTTTGCCGACGTGCTCCAGCTGAACGGCGCGAACGGCAAGGCGGCGCTCAACCTCGCGCTGGCGCAGATCGCGACGGGGGACTGGGCGAGCGCGCGCGCGACGCTGGAACGCAATGCGGCGATCATCCCGATCGGCGATCTCGGCCTCGCCACGGCACTCGCGGGCAATCCGGCAGGCGCCGTGGCGATGCTCACCGATGCGGCCCGCACGCCCGGTGCCGGGCCGAAGGTGCGGCAGAACCTGGCGCTGAGCTATGCGCTCGCCGGCCAATGGGGCATGGCGCGCGTCGTCGCGGCGGCGGACATGTCGCCGGCCGATGTCGATGCGCGTATCGCGCAATGGGCGGCCTTCGCGCAGCCCAAGGGCGCGTCGGACCAGGTCGCCTCGCTGCTCGGCGTGACGCCGGTCGTCGATGCTGGCCGCCCGGTCGCGCTGGCGCTGACCGCGCCGGTGCAGGTGACGCCGGTCGCCGATACGCCGATCGAGACGGCTGCAATGACTGACGCTCCCGTTCCCGCTCCGGTCGCTGCGGCAGCGAGCGCTGAAGCTTCCGTCGCCGCGCCCTCTCCGGCCGCGACGCAGCAATTCGCCAAGGTGGTGTTCGGCCCGCGCAATCCGGTCGTGCAGCCGCTGCCGACCATGCTGATCCGGGCCGATGCGGCGCCTGCCAAGCTTGCCCTGGCGCAAGGCGGCGCGCGCGTCGGCGGCAGCCGCGTGGTGCAGGATGTGCCTGCGGCCATCCCGTTCGTCCACAAGCCTGCCGCGGGCGGCGGCGACTGGTATGTGCAGCTTGGCGCGTTCAGCAATGTCGCCATCGCCAAATCGGGCTGGGACCGCGCGACGCGGCGCTTCGCCTCGCTCTCCGGCCATCAGCCGACCGGCACGCCGATCGCCGCGCGGCAGGGATCGCTCTACCGCCTGTCGGTGGGCGGCTTCACCCGCGAGGACGCCGACCGGATGTGCCGCCGCTACCGTGCGCAGGGCGGCGACTGTTTCGTCCGGCGCGAGGCCGGCGACCGCATGGCGCAATGGCTCGCCACGCCGGTGCGACTCGCCTCGCGAGGCTAGGTCTCTCGACAGGGCTGAGCCGCAGGCGTTCACACCTCGCGGCCGCCTTTCCACAGGCGCAGCACGCGGCCCTGTACGGGCAGGCCGTCGAAGGGGGTATTGCCGGCCGACGCCGTGAAGGCGGCGCCGTCGATCTGCCACGGCGCATCGGCATCGAACAGCATCAGATCGGCAGGCTTGCCCGGTTGCAGCGTGCCGGTGTCGAGGCCCAGCACCTGCGCCGGATGGGCGGCGAGCATCGCCATCAGCCGGTCGAGCGGCAACAGCCCGTCGCGCACCAGCATCAGCGCCAGCGGCAGCAGCGTCTCCGCCCCCGCCATGCCGGCCGCCGAATCGGCGAGCGGCAGGCGCTTCGCCTCCGGCCCATGCGGATCGTGCGCGGAGGCGAGTACGTCGATCGTGCCGTCGGCCACCGCCGCCCGCGCTGCCTGCCGGTCGGCCTCGCTGCGCAGCGGCGGCGACAGATGCGCATAGGTGCGGAAATCGCTCATCGCGATCTCCGACAGGTGCAGGTGGGCCGGCGTGATGCCGCAGGTGACGCGCACGCCGCGGCGCTTGGCGGCACGGATCAGGTCGAAGGCGGCAGCGGTGGTCGCCTGGCGGATGTGGAGCCGGGCGCCGGTCTCCTCGGCAAGCATCAGGTCGCGCGCCACCGCCAGCGCCTCGGCGACCGCAGGGGCGCTGGCGAGGCCGAGCCGCGTCGCCGTCTCGCCGTCGGTCGCCACCGCGCCGGCGGTGAGGCCGCCGTCCTCGGCATGCGTGACGACGGCGATGTCGAGGTCGCGCGCATAGCGCAGCACGCGCAGCATCACGCCGCTGTCGGCGATCCAGCCGCGTCCGGTCCCGACCGCGCGCGCGCCGGCGGAGGCGCAGATCGCCATCTCCGCCATGTCCTCGCCGGCGAGGCCGCGCGTGGCGGCGGCGATCGGGTGGATCCACAGGTCGGGCTTGCCGATCAGCGCGGCGCGCTGGACGATGCCGGGATCGTCGAGCACCGGATTGCCATCCGGCATCAATGCGACGCGGACGATGCCGCCGGCGCGGCAGGCGGCGCGATCGACCTTGAAGACGCCGAGGTCGACGATGCCGGGCGCCAGCGTCTTGCCGCCGCAATCGACCGTGATCGCATCGGCCGGAGGCGCGACGGTGCCGGTCGCGGCGATGACGCCGTCGCGGACCAGCAGGCTGCCCTGGGCGACGCCGGTGGCGGGGCAGGCCAGGCGTGCGTTGACGAAGGCGATCGTGCTCATGCCCAGCCCTCCACGCCGCGTGCGCGCCGGGTGAGGACGTCGAGGCAGGCCATGCGCACCGCCACCCCCATCTCGACCTGTTCGGTGATCGCCGATTGCGGCCCGTCGGCGACCGCCGAATCGATCTCCACCCCGCGGTTCATCGGCCCGGGATGCATGACGAGGGCGTCGGGTAGCCTCGCGAGCCGCTCCGGCGTCAGACCGTAGCGCAGGTGATATTCGCGGCTGGACGGGATATAGCCACCCGCCATCCGCTCGTTCTGGACGCGCAGCATCATCACCACGTCGGCACCGACCAGCGCTGCGTCGAAGTCGGTGAACGGCGTCACCCCCATCCGCTCGATCGCGGCCGGCATCAGGGTGGATGGCGCGCACACGCGCACCTCGGCGGCGAGCGCGGTCAAGGCCAGGATGTTGGAACGCGCGACGCGGCTGTGCAGCACGTCGCCGCAGATGACGACCCGCTGGCCGGCGATCGATCCCTTGCGGCGGCGGATGGTGAGCGCGTCGAGCAGCGCCTGGGTCGGATGTTCGTGGCGCCCGTCACCGGCGTTCAGCACCGAGCAGTCGACCTTGTCGGCGATCAGCCGCACCGCTCCGCTTGCCATGTGGCGGATGACGATCACGTCGGCGCGCATCGCGTTCAGCGTCTGCGCGGTGTCGATCAGCGTCTCGCCCTTCTTCACGCTCGATTGCGCGGCATGCATGTTGACGACGTCCGCACCCAGCCTCTTGCCCGCGATTTCGAAGCTCAAGAGCGTGCGCGTGCTGTTCTCGAAGAAGGCGTTGATCTGCGTGAGCCCGGCGAGCCGCTTGTCGGGCGCGGCATGGCTGCGGTTCGCCGCCACCCACGCTTCCGCCTCGTCGAGCAGGAAGGCGATCTCATGCGGCTGGAGCCCGTCGATGCCGGTGAGGTGCCGGTGCGGGAAGACGGCGCCACCCTGGATCAGGGTAGCGGGACGGTGATCGGAGGCTTGCATCAAGCGCGCCGGGTAGCGCCGGCGGGGGACGGGGGCAAGCGGGACGCCACTTGACGGTCGGAGAACTTTACGTATATACGAAAATACCGACACCGAGCAAACCGAGCAAACCGAGCAAACCGAGCAAACCGAGCAAACCGAGCAAACCGAGAACCTAGGAGCAGACAGATGAGCACCAACTCTCGCCTGCGGGCGACCTTGAGAAAGTGGTTCCATGCGGATTGTTTACGATGCGGCGAAGCGAGAGCTGGTTCTCGCGCAGCGCGCGCTTGATATTGGCCGTGCGGCAGACGTCTTCGCCGGTTTCCATCTGACGAGACGCGATGATCGTCACAGCATCGACGAAGAGAGATGGATCTCGGTCGGCATGTTGGACGATGACGTCGTCATATTGGTTTGGACCGAACGCGACGAGGGACGCCGCATCGTCACGATGTGGAAAGCCAATGACAAAGAACGTACAGCATACCACCGGCACCGCGATCGACCGGGATGACATCAAGCCCGAGCTGGACGACAGCTGGTTCGATGAAGCCGATGCCTTTGTCGGGAGCAAGCTGGTCCGCCGGGGCCGCCCCAGCCTCGAAACGCCGAAGCAGCCCGTGTCGCTCAGGCTGGATCAGGATGTTATTGCCTGGTTCAAGCGCGGCGGCGGTGGCTGGCAAACTCGCATGAACGACGTTCTGCGCAAGGCTGCCGGCCTTTAGACCATCACCAGCGCGTCGATCGCCGCTTGCAGGATGTGCGCGGCGGCGAGATTGTCGATCCGTTCGGCACGCTTGGCGCGGCTCATGTCCTGTTCGATCATGGTGCGCTCCACCGCCACCGTGCTCCAGCGTTCGTCCCACAGCAGGATGGGGAGGGCGAGGTCGGCGCAATTGCGGGCGAAGGCGCGGGTCGACTGGCTGCGCGGGCTCTCGCTGCCGTCGAGGTTGAGCGGCAGGCCGAGGACCAGGCCGCGGACCTGCTGCGCGGTGGCGAGGGCGGCGAGCGCCGCCTTGTCGGCGGTGAACTTGGTGCGGCGGATCAGTTGCGCGGGGCTGGCGAAGCTCCAGCCGGCATCGCACAGCGCGGTGCCGATCGTCTTGGTGCCGAGGTCGAGGCCGAGCAACCGGCCGCCGCCGGGCAGCGCCTCGCGAAAGGCGGCGCGATCGAGGGTTATCATCGCTTCGCCCCGAACGCGGCGAGGCGGCGCAGCGCGTCGGCGCGGACGTTGGCCCAGAACAGGCTATAGTCGTAGACGTGATAGTTGTTGCCGGGCAGCACGTAATTGCCCAGTTCCGGCGGCTCGCCGATCAGCAGGAAGCCGCGCGGACCGCAGCGGGCGGGCACCTTGGCCGGCGTGATGACCGCGGTGGCGAGGTCGGCGGAGGGGTAGAGCGTGCCGAGGTTGGCGCTCGCCGGGGCGGCGGCATCGGCGGTGCCGGTCAGCGGGTTGGTGCAGACCAGCGGCGTGTCCTTGCGCGTGCGGCCATCGAAGCCGGTCGAGCGATCGTAGAGATCGGTGACGAGCGACGGATCGGCGGGTTCGGCGAAGCTTTCCCACGACAGCAGGCAGCGGGCCTGATCGGGCCGGGTGCATTGCGGGAGGCCGAGCGCGGCGAGATCGGTGCTCTTCGACACCGGCCAGCCGACGACATAGGCGGCGACGATACGCCGCGCGATCGGCTTGCCCGCCACCTGTTCGCGCAGCAGGCGGGTGAGGTGGAGCGCACCCTGGCTGTGCCCGGCAAGGATGATCGGCCGTTTCGGATCGACCTGCTTCACGAACGCGGCAAAGGCGGCGGCGACGTCGCCATAGGCGAGATCGAGCGCGCGGTTGGCATCGGCGACGCTGGTCAGGAAGGCGCCGAACGTCGCCTGGCGATAGCGCGGCGACCAGACCGCGCCGGCCGCGTTGAACGCGCTCGCCTGCCCGCGCAGGAAGATCGCGGTGCGCGCATTGGTTTCGGGATCGTCCAGCGCCGCGTTCCAATGGTCGCGGCCGATGTAGGAGGTCGGATGGATGAAGAAGACCGCCGCCTGCGGCTTCGCCGCGGGCTGGTAGCCGGCCGGCGTCCACAGCGAGGGGTTGCCGGCGATGTCCGGCCGGGCGACCCACATCCTGGCGTCGGCATACACCTTCGGGTCGACGCGGGGCTGGCCGCGGAACTGCTCCGTCGGGACCAGCGCCATGCGCAGGATTTCGACGCCGTACAGCCGGTAGGCGATGCCGCCGGCGATCACCAGCGCGATGAGAACGGCGAAGACATAGAGGAATTTACGGGCCAAGGCGGACGGGTTCCCGGATGGGCGGGGGAGGCGCCCTGATGGACGAGCGTCGCGTCGCGCGCAACACGAGGTTGCAAGGGCGGCGACGCCTCTGCTAGCCGCAGGCCATGTCCGTAGACACCGCCACCGTGAAGAAGGTCGCCGCGCTCGCGCGCATCGCGATCACCGACGAGGATGCGAGCCGCCTCGCCCCCGAACTCAGCAACATCCTCGGCTGGATCGAGCAACTGGGCGAGGTGGATACCACCGGCGTCGAGCCGATGACCGCGGTGATCCCCAACCGGCTGCGGCTACGCGAGGACGTGGTCAACGCCGATCCGCTGACCGGCGGCGGCATCCGCGATGCGCTGATGGCCAACGCCCCACAGGCCGAGCACGGCTTCTTTACCGTTCCCAAGGTGATCGAATAATGGCCGACCTGACCGACCTCGGCATCGCCGCCATCCGCGACGGCGTGCGCGCCGGCACCTTTTCCGCGGTCGAGGTGGCCGACGCCTTCGTGGTGAAGGTGGCCAAGGCCAAGCCGCTCAACGCCTTCCTGGTCGAAACCCCCGATCATGCGCTGGCCGCAGCCCGTGCCGCCGACGCCGCGCGCGCGGCGGGCGAGACGCTCAAAGCCCTCGCCGGCGTGCCGATCGGCATGAAGGACCTGTTCTGCACCAAGGGCGTCGCCACCACCGCGGCGAGCGACATCCTGGGCGGGTTCACTCCGCCCTACGAATCGACGGTGTCGCAGAACCTGTGGGATGCCGGCGCCGGCATGCTCGGCAAGCTCAACATGGACCAGTTCGCGATGGGTTCGTCCAACGAGACGAGCGCGTTCGGCAACGTCCTGTCGCCTTGGCGCAAGGCGGGCAGCAATGCGCCGCTGGCGCCGGGCGGCTCGTCGGGCGGCAGCTCGTCGGCGGTGGCGGCGCGGCTGTGCCCCGGCGCGACCGGCACGGATACCGGCGGCTCGATCCGCCAGCCCGCCGCCTTCACCGGCATCAGCGGCATCAAGCCGACCTACGGCCGCTGCTCGCGCTGGGGAACGATCGCCTTCGCCTCCAGCCTCGACCAGGCCGGGCCGATGGCGCGCGACGTGCGCGACTGCGCGATCATGCTGGAGGCGATGGCCGGCTTCGACGCCAAGGACGCGACCTCGCTGCAACTCGACGTGCCGCGCTGGGAGCATGGCCTGTCGCCCAGCCTTGCCGGCAAGCGCGTCGGCATTCCCAAGGAATATCGCGTCGACGGCATGCCCGAGGAGATCGAGGCGCTGTGGCAGGCCGGGGTCGACTGGCTGAGGGATGCGGGCGCGGAGATCGTCGAAGTCTCCTTGCCGCACACGAAATACGCGCTGCCCGCCTATTACATCATCGCGCCGGCGGAAGCCTCGTCCAACCTCGCGCGCTATGACGGCGTGCGGTACGGCCTGCGTGATCTGCCCGATGGGGCCGGATTGCAGGACATGTATGCCGCGACCCGCGCCGATGGCTTCGGTGCGGAGGTGAAGCGGCGGATCATGATCGGCACCTATGTGCTGTCGGCCGGCTTCTACGACGCATACTATACCCAGGCGCAGAAGATCCGCACGCTGATCGCCCGCGACTTCGAGCGCGCGTTCGAGATGTGCGACGTGCTGCTGACGCCCACCGCGCCGTCGGCGGCGTTCGCGCTGGGCGAGAAATCGGCGGATCCGATCGCCATGTACCTCAACGACGTGTTCACCGTGCCCTCGAGCCTGGCGGGGCTGCCGGCGATGAGCGTGCCGGGCGGGCTCGACAAGGACGGGCTGCCGCTGGGCCTGCAGATCATCGGCCGGCCGCTGGACGAGCAGGGCGTGCTCAATGCCGGCCTCGCAATCGAGCAGCGCGCCGGCTTCACGGCGCGGCCGGATGCGTGGTGGTAGACGATCGGGCAACCCAATGTTACCTTGGTAGTGCCGGAGGTAGACGATGAACGCGCCGCTCGAAAAGCGCACGACGACCAACATGACCAGCAAAGGTCAGGTGCTGATCCCGAAGGACGTGCGCGATGCCATCGGTCTCGTGCCCGGGCTGCCCGTGGACGTCGGGGTCAACGATCGCGGCGAAGCGGTTGTCGTGCCGAGGCGGCGCTGGCCGGACGAAACGCCTGAGCAGCGCACCGCGCGGATCGAAGCGTTCTTCGCACGTATGCAGGAAAATCCGCAGTTCACACGGCCGACCGACGAGATCATGCGGGACATCCGTGGTGACGAACTGTTGCCGTGATCTTTGTCGATACGAATATCATCATTGACCTTCTAAGTACGCACGACACGCCAAGTGCGTCTTGGTCGCGCAAACGTTATGCCTCGGTGTGCGACGTGGAAACGCTCGTCTGCAACCAGCTGGTGCTGGCAGAGGCTGCGGCCGGCGCGGAACGTCCTGCGGAATTGCTCGGCGACTTGGAGCAACTGCAGACAGACATACTTGTCTTGACCGACCAGGTCGCACTTGCCGCCGGCAAGACCCATGGCGAATACCGCCGGCGCGGCGGAACGCGGCAGCGGGTGCTGCCCGATTTCCTCATCGCCGGCCATGCCGCGACGCTGGGCGCCACGCTGATGACCCGCGACCGCCGCCTCGCCAGTTATTTCCCCGATCTCACCCTCATCACCCCAGAGACGCATCCATGAACGAGACCAGCTATCGCATCCAAGGCGCCACCGGCGAGTGGGAGGTCGTGATCGGCCTGGAGGTGCACGCGCAGGTGACCTCCGAGGCCAAATTGTTCTCCGGCGCGGCGACCGCGTTCGGTGCGGAGCCGAACACGCAGGTCAGCCTGGTCGACGCGGCGATGCCGGGCATGCTGCCGGTGCCGAACATGGAGTGCATCCGCCAGGCGGTGCGCACCGGCATGGCGATCGACGCGCAGATCAACCGCTGGTCGCGGTTCGATCGCAAGAACTATTTCTACGCCGATCTGCCGCAGGGCTATCAGATCAGCCAGCTCTACCACCCGCTGGTGGGCGAGGGCGCGGTGGAGATCGCGCCGGACGACAAGAACCCGGACGCGACCAAGACGATCGGCGTCGAGCGCATCCACGTCGAGCAGGACGCGGGCAAGCTGATGCACGACCAGCATCCGACGCGCTCCTATGTCGACCTCAACCGCTCGGGCGTCGCGCTGATGGAGATCGTCAGCCGGCCGGACATGCGTTCGCCTGCGGAAGCAGGGGCTTACCTTACGAAGCTGCGATCGATCCTGCGCTACGTCGGCAGCTGCGACGGCAACATGGACCAGGGGTCGATGCGCGCCGACGTCAACGTCAGCGTGCGCAAGCCCGGCGAACCGTTCGGCACGCGGACGGAGACCAAGAACGTCAATTCGGTCCGCTTCGTCATGCAGGCGATCGAGCACGAGGCGAGGCGCCAGGTCGAGGTGCTGGAGGACGGCGGCACGATCGTGCAGGAGACGCGGCTGTTCAACCCCGACACGGGGCAGACGCGGACCATGCGATCCAAGGAAGATGCGCACGATTACCGCTACTTCCCCGATCCCGACCTGCTGCCGCTGGAGCTGGAGGAGGCGTTTCTGGAGGAATGCCGCGCCAGCCTGCCCGAGCTGCCCGATGCCAAGCGCCAGCGTTACGAGGGGCTGGGCATCTCCGCCTATCAGGCGGGCGTGCTGACCGCCGAGGTCGAGGCGGCGCGCTGGTTCGATACTCTGCTGGAGGCGGGCGCCAAGCCGGTCGCGGCGGCGAACTGGACGACGTCCGAACTGTTCGGCGCGCTCAATCGCACCGGCAAGGGCATCGCCGAGTCGCCGGTGTCGCCGGCGCAGGCGGCCGAGCTGCTGGCGCTGGTCGCCGACGGCACGCTGTCGGGCAGCCTCGCCAAGCAGGTGTTCGAGGTGATGCTGGAGACGGGCGACGCGCCGGCGAAGATCGTCGAGGATCGCGGCCTCAAGCAGACCAGCGACACCGGCGCGATTGAGGCGGTGATCGCTGAGGTGCTGGCGAAGAACCCCAACCAGCTGGCGCAGTATCGCGGCGGCAAGGAAGCGCTGTTCGGCTTCTTCGTCGGCCAGACGATGAAGGCGATGGGCGGCAAGGCCAACCCCGCCGTGGTCAACGACCTGCTCAAGACCGCGCTTGCCGGCTGATGCGCGAGCGAGTCGCCCGCTGCCGGTGCGGCTCCGCTGCATGAGCCGCCTCGAACGCCAAAGCTGATCGACATGCAAGATTAGGGACCTTCTTCATCCTCCCCCTGGCGCGGGGAGGATTGAATGGCGAGTGGTCCTAGGTCAGCCGAGGCGTCGGCGAACGACCCTCATAGGTTCCACGCGATCCGTCACCCCGGACTCGTTCCGGGGTCCACCGTGCCTCGAAGCCATGAACTGATGCGTGTGCGGACTGGTGGATGCCGGAACACGTCGGTATGACGGAAGGGGATTTAGAGGCGGTCGAGAGCCTCAGTGTTGAATTGCCCGTGCGTCGCCATGATGATGTGGTCAGCATCAGGAAAGGACGCTCGATGAAACCCGCATGGCTCCTCGCACTGGCACTGGCGGCACCGCTCTCCGCGCAGCAGGCACCCGCACCCGCACCCGCACCCGCACCCGCACCCGCGCCTCTGCCCCGCGTCGCGTTCGAGACGACGGCAGGCCGCTTCGTCATCGAGGCGGATACGGTGCATGCGCCGATCAGCGCGGGCAATTTCCTGAGATACGTCGACGGCAAGCGTCTGGACGGCGTCACCTTCTATCGCGCGGTGAAGGTCGCCGACCATTTCGGCTTCGTGCAATTCGGCCCGGACGGCGACGGCAAGCGCATCCTGCCGCCGATCAAGCATGAACCCACGACGCTTACCGGCATCAAGCATACCGACTTCACCGTCTCCACAGCGCGGCTGGAGCCGGGCAGCGGGCGCGGCGAGTTCACGATCAGCATCGGCGACCAACCATCGTTCGACGCCGATCCGGCGAAGCCCGGCGACAATCTGGGCTATGCCGCCTTCGGCCATGTGGTCGAAGGGCAGAATACGATCCTGAAGGTCTTCGATGCGCCGGTATCGCCGACGGCGACGATGCGCGGGTCGTTCAAGGGCGAGGTGCCGGTGGACCGGGTGACGATCCTGTCGGCCCGCCGCATCAAGGCGGGTTGAGGCCGCCGCTGGATTTGCATCGGGCGGCACGCTCCCCCTCCAGCGCGGAGAGGGAGCGAGCGCCATCACTGCTGCGTCAGGTCCTGGTTCTTGACCTCGCCGCCGGTGCCGCTGTTGCCGTCGAACGCGCCGGGATCGGTGAAGCGCGACGGCTCCTCGCCGCCTTCGCCGCGCGCCACCGCATCGGAGCGCGCCTCCACCGCCTGCTGGATGTCGGGGCGCGGATCGGCGCGGTCGCCGTCGGGGCTGCTGTCCGGCGCGTCCGCGGGAATGCGATTGGTGTCGGTCATGTCAGACCTCCGCCGGCTGCGCGGTGCCGGGATCCGTCGCCGGCGTGCCGGGCGAGGGGACGTCGATATCCGGCCCGGGCGTCGTCACCTCGGGCGGGGGGCCGTCGGGCTGCACCGGCTGCGGCGTCGGGGCGGGGGTTTCGGGCGGGGGTTGGGTGGCCATGGGGAACTCTCCTTCGCGCTGGATAACGCCCCGCACCGACGCCGGTTGCCTTGCGCGCTTGCCTGTACGCGCCACGCTGGTATAGACGCGCGCCCAAGGGATGGCCCGGCGCAGGTTCACTGTGACGGAAAACCCCAACGGCGGGTCCTCGTGCGGGCGTGGCGGAACTGGTAGACGCGCTGGATTTAGGTTCCAGTATCGCAAGATGTGGGGGTTCGAGTCCCTTCGCCCGCACCAGTCCCGCGCTCCCAGAGCGGGACGGCAGCCATATGAATTTCCGTCAGATTTCTCCAGATTGAAGGCCGAACATGCAGACTGTCGAGACGTTGAACGAGGGCCTGAAGCGCGCCTACACGCTGACCATCACCGCCGCCGACATCGATGCCAAGGTCGATGCCGAGGTGAAGCGCGTCGCCCCGCAGGTGAAGATGCCCGGTTTCCGTCCCGGCAAGGTGCCCGTGAACCTGGTGCGCAAGATGCACGGCGAGGCGCTGACCGCCGACGCGCTGAACAGCGCGATCCAGCAGGGCGTGCAGCAGCTGCTCGCCGACAAGGCGCTGCGTCCGGCGATGCAGCCTTCGGTCGCGCTGAACGACGATTACGCGCCGGGCAAGGACGCCGCGGTCACCGTCGAACTGGAAGTGCTCCCGACCGTGCCGGCGCCCGCGATCGACGCGCTGAAGCTCGAGCGGCTGACCGTGCCGGTCGCCGACGAAGCGGTGGACGAGCAGCTGCAGAAGTTCGCAGACCAGTCGAAGAAGTGGGACGATGCCGATGACAAAGCGGCCGAAATGGGCGACCTCGTCACCGTCGACTTCGTCGGCAAGACCGCGGACGGCGTCGCCTTCGACGGCGGCACCGGCACCGACATGGGCGTCGAACTGGGTTCGGGCCGCCTGATCCCGGGCTTCGAGGACCAGCTGGTCGGCGTGAAGCTGGGCGAGGAAAAGACGCTCAACGTCACCTTCCCCGAGGATTACGGCGCCAAGGAACTGGCCGGCAAGCCCGCCACCTTCGACATCACCGTCAAGAAGATCCAGGTCGCCGGCGAGAGCAAGATCGACGAGGATCTGGCCAAGAACCTCGGGCTCGAAAGCCTGGAGCAGCTGCGCGGCCTCATCAAGGGGCAGATCGAGCAGGAGCATAACGGCCTCACCCGCACCCACATGAAGCGCAAGCTGCTCGACCAGCTCGCCGAGGGTCACGATTTCGAAGTGCCGCCGTCGATGGTCGAGGCCGAATTCGCGCAGATCTGGCAGCAGCTGGAGCATGAGGCGACGCACGAGGCGGATCCCGCCGCCGCACTCGCCGAGATGGAATCCGAGCGCGACGATTACCGCAAGATCGCCGAGCGCCGCGTCCGCCTCGGCCTGCTGCTGTCGGAGATCGGCCAGGCCAACGGCGTCGAGGTCAGCCAGCAGGAAATGAACCGCCTGATCGCCCAGGCCGCGCAGCAGTATCGTGGCGAGGATCAGCAGCGCTTCATCCAGTACATCCAGCAGGAGCCGATGGCCGCCGCCCAGCTGCGCGCGCCGCTGTACGAGGACAAGGTCGTCGACTTCCTGTTCGACAAGGCCGAGGTGACCGACCGCGAAGCGACCCGCGAGGAGCTGGAAGCCGCGATCGAGAGCGAGGACGGCTTCGCGACCGGCACGCACAGCCACGACCACGACAATCACAAGCCGCGCAAGTCGAAGAAGGCGAACGCGGGCGAAGGCGCAGCTGAAGGTGAGGCCAAGCCGGCCAAGAAGGCCGCGGCCAAGAAGCCGGTGGCGAAGGACGACAATGCCGGCGCCGAGGTCGAGTCGGCCCCGGCTGCCGACGAAGCGCCCGCCGCCAAGAAGCCGCGCGCCAAGAAGGCTGCCGCTCCCGTCGAGGCAGAGACCGCGGTGACCGAATCGTCGCCGGTCGCGGCCGAAGCGGCGGAAGGCACCGAGGCCGCCGACGCCGCCCCGGCCAAGAAGCCGCGCGCGAAGAAGGCCGCAGCGAAGACCGAAGGCTGATCGTGAGGGGGAGGGGTGTCTCTCCCCCAATAACGTCATCCCGGCGCACGCCGGGACCCATGGAGTCGCACGGTGGGCGGGGCATCCATCAGCGGCCGCTGGTATCCATGGATCCCGGCATGCGCCGGGATGACGGTTGTTTGGAGCGGTTGGTCCGGATCACCTGACCGATAAGGGAACGCAAGACGTGACGCAGCCGGTGATCGCAGTCCTGCTCCCCTGCTACAACGAGGCCGCGGCGATCGCCCAGACCGTCGCCGGCTTTCGCGCCGCGCTGCCCGGCGCCACCGTCTACGTCTACGACAACAATTCGACCGACGACACGGTCGCCGTCGCGCGCGCTGCGGGTGCGGTGGTGCGGACCGAGCGTATCCAGGGCAAGGGCGCCGTGGTCCGCCGGATGTTCGCCGACGTCGACGCCGACGTCTATGTCATGGCCGATGGCGACGCGACCTATGACGCCGCCTCCGCGCCCGCGCTCGTCGCGCGGCTGCTCGCCGAACAATGCGACATGATCGTCGGCGCCCGCGTCAGCCAGGTGCAGGAAAGCTATCGCCGCGGCCACCGCTTCGGCAACGCGCTGCTCACCGGCATGCTGGCGCGGCTGTTCGGCCGCAGCTTCACCGACATTCTATCGGGTTATCGCGTCTTCTCGCGTCGCTTCGTCAAGAGTTTCCCCTCGCTGTCGGCAGGCTTCGAGATCGAGACGGAGATCAGCGTCCATGCGCTGGAACTCAAGATGCCCTGCGCCGAGATCGAGACGCCCTATTTCGCGCGGCCGGAAGGGTCGGCGTCGAAGCTCAGCACCTACAGCGACGGCTTCCGTATCCTCTCTACCATTCTGACGCTGTACCGGATCGAGCGGCCGCTGCTGTTCTTCGGCGTGATCGGCGCGCTGTTCGCGCTCGTCGGGCTGGTGCTCGGCGTGCCGCTGGCGATCACCTATATGGCCACGCATCTGGTGCCGCGTTTCCCGACCGCGATCCTCATCACCGGCCTCGGCATCGTCGCCGCGCTGTGCGTCTTCGCCGGGCTGATCCTCGACACGGTGGTACGCGGCCGGCGCGAGGTGCGACGGCTCGCCTATCTGGCGCACCCTGCACCCTCTGCCGGGGCTTGAACTCGCCCGCCGGAGCGCCGATGTTGGCGCTCCTTAGGGCATAAGAGAGATTTCCATGCACAATCCGTTCGAGACCGGTGATTACGCGGGCCATCTGGGTCGCGCGGGCCTTGGCCTGCAGCAGACGCAGGCCGGTCTCGTGCCGATTGTCATCGAACAATCGAACCGCGGCGAACGCTCGTTCGACATCTTCAGCCGCCTGCTGCGCGAGCGGATCATCTTCGTGACCGGCGGCGTCGAGGACGGCATGGCCAGCCTCATCACCGCGCAGCTGCTCTTCCTCGAGTCCGAGAACCCGAAGAAGGACATCTTCATGTACATCAACTCGCCGGGCGGCGTCGTCACGGCGGGCATGGCGATCCATGACACGATGCAATATATTCGCCCGCGCGTCGGCACGGTGTGCATCGGTCAGGCGGCGTCGATGGGCAGCTTCCTGCTGGCGTCGGGCGAACCGGGCATGCGCGTCGCGCTCACCAATGCGCGGATCATGATCCACCAGCCGTCGGGCGGCGCGCAGGGCATGGCGTCCGACATCGAGATCCAGGCCAAGGAAATCCTGCGCATCCGCAAGCGGATGAACGAACTGTACGCGCAATACACCGGCCAGCCGATCGAGGAGATCGAGCGCCGCATGGATCGCGACACGTTCCTGGAAGCCAATGAAGCCAAGGACTTCGGCCTCGTGGACGAGGTGTTCGACAAGCGGCCGACCCCCGCCGAGGATGTCGCCCAGGCGGCCTGATAACGCGCTTGGGCGTGACTTTTAGTGACTTTTCGGCGTTGTGGTTTGCGTATCGGCCGGTCTACCATGACCGGCCTCACCAGCGGGGAACCCCCCGCGACAAGGAAGTGTGAATGACGAAATTGAGCGGTGGCGACTCGAAGAGCACCCTCTATTGCTCGTTCTGCGGCAAGTCGCAGCACGAGGTGCGCAAGCTCATCGCAGGACCGACCGTGTTCATCTGCGACGAGTGCGTCGAGCTGTGCAACGACATCATCCGTGAAGAGACGAAGTCCGCGCTGGTCAGCAAGAAGGACGGCGGCGTCCCCACGCCGCAGGAGATCTGCGACGTGCTCGACGATTACGTCATCGGCCAGAAGCAAGCCAAGCGCGTGCTGTCGGTGGCGGTGCACAACCACTACAAGCGGTTGAACCACGGCGCCAAGGGTGCCGACGTCGAGCTCGCCAAGTCGAACATCCTGCTCGTCGGCCCGACCGGCTGCGGCAAGACGCTGCTCGCGCAGACGCTGGCGCGCATCCTCGACGTGCCGTTCACGATGGCCGATGCGACGACGCTGACCGAAGCGGGCTATGTCGGCGAGGACGTCGAGAACATCATCCTCAAGCTGCTCCAGGCCTCCGACTACAATGTCGAGCGGGCACAGCGCGGCATCGTCTACATCGACGAGATCGACAAGATCAGCCGCAAGGCCGAGAACCCGTCGATCACCCGCGACGTGTCGGGCGAGGGCGTGCAGCAGGCGCTGCTCAAGCTGATGGAAGGCACCACCGCCTCCGTGCCCCCGCAGGGCGGCCGCAAGCACCCGCAGCAGGAGTTCCTGCAGGTCGACACGACGAACATCCTGTTCATCTGCGGCGGCGCGTTCTCCGGCCTCGAAAAGATCATCGGCGACCGTTTGCAGGGCAAGTCGATCGGCTTTGGCGCCTATGTCGCGGCACCGGAAGAGAAGCGCACCGGCGAGCTGCTGCGCCAGACCGAGCCCGAGGATCTGCTGAAGTTCGGCCTGATCCCCGAATTCGTCGGTCGCCTTCCCGTCATCGCGACGCTGGAGGACCTCGACATCCCGGCGCTGGTCAAGATCCTGAGCGAGCCCAAGAACGCCCTGGTCAAGCAATACCAGAAGCTGTTCGAGATGGAGGAGGTCGAACTCGGCTTCACCGACGATGCGCTGGTGACGGTCGCCAAGAAGGCGATTGAACGCAAGACCGGCGCGCGCGGCCTCAGATCGATCCTGGAGGGCATCCTGCTCGACACGATGTTCGACCTGCCCGGCATGGACGGCGTCGACGAGGTGATGATCGACAAGGACGTGATCGAGGGCCGCAAGGAACCGATCCGCGTCTATGCCGAGAAGAAGAAGGACGGCGCCGGCGCTGCGGCCTGATCCCGACCTGACTGCATAGCGAAGGGCGTCGTGCGAGCGGCGCCCCTTTTTCGTGGTGGCCCAGTCACATCGATTTACTGTGGACACTGCGAGGCGTGGTCGTCCCCTTTGCAGTAATGCTTTCGATTGACAGTGCACTTGATGCCGAGGATTTCGGGGGCGCAGCTCTTGCGGAACGCTCGGTCCAACCCTTCCGTCATGCCGGACTCGTTCCGGCATCCACGGTGGAGCGTAGCCAGACGCAATGGGTTGCGCGGCTCGGTAGACCCCGGATTCAGTCCGGGGTGACGGATCGCATGTGACATGCGTGGCCTTTGCAGCAGCATCTGCTTTGCGAGGACATCCGGCAGGTGGCGGACCATGATACCGGTCCGGCCGCATCATCCGCCGTTAACGCGTACCGCCGCATGACAGCCGCGCAACGAATGGGGCGACGATGACGGATCTCTCTCTCGATACGACCACAGCGCCCGCATGGCGGCGCAGCCGCGGTCCGCTTCGCGTGCTCCCCGCGTTGCTGTTCCGCGACCGGCAGCCGTGGCTGGCGATCCTCGTCGGCTGGGTGCTGACGATCGCAGGCAGCACCGCGCTCAGCTTCGTCATCGCGCATCTCGTGCCCGATCATGCCGGGCCGGACCTCGGCGACACGTCGGCGCCGGTGAAGCTGTTCCTGATCGCGCTGTTCAGCCCGGTGGTCGAGACGCTCGTCATGGCCGCGATCCTGGCCGTGCTGCTGCGGCTGCTCGGGGCCTGGCAGGCGGTGGTCGCCAGCGCCGCCATCTGGGGCGTGCTGCACAGCCTCGCCTCGCCCTGGTGGGGGGCGGTGATCTGGTGGCCGTTCCTGATCTTCTCGACGCTCTACGTCACCTGGCGCGGTCGCGGCTTCTGGCGTGCGGTTGCGCTGGTCGCCGCGGTGCACGTCCTCCAGAACGTCTTCCCGGCGATCCTGATCGTCATGGGGCAGTAGGGGGCCGGCGGCGCTTCCATCGCCGCCGGCTCCGCTTGGGTTACGGCTTGCCGATCTGGTCGGTCTGCGCGCCGCTGTCGGGGCGGGCGGGGCCGAGGTTCGGCACGTCGCCCAGCGGCTCGTTGCGGAACACGGTGAACTCGCCCTTGCCGTCGATCGACGGTCCGCTCGTCCAGCGGCCCTCCGGCACCGATCCGTCGATCGAGGTGACGTAGTAATTGTAGTTGTTCTGATTGTCCTCCTCGCTCTGCGGGAAGCTGTTGGGGATCGGCAACTGCTGGGCGGCGCCGCCCAGTTCCTCCACCACGGCCAGCCACTGGTTCTGGTGCATGGTGTCGCGGGCGATCATGTAATGCAGCATCTTCTTCATGCCTTCGTCATGCGCGGCGTTGAACAGGCGCACGGCGAGCACGCGCCCGGTGCTCTCCGCCGCGACGTTGGCATACATGTCTGCGGCGACGTTGCCGCTGGCATAGATGTGGCTCATGTCGAAGGGGACGCCGTCCGAATCGATCGGCATCGCCGACAGGCCGCTCGACAGCAGGTTCTTGTGGATTAGCCCCTCGACGATGTGGCGCGGCCGTTCGCCGCCCATCACCGCACCGACGATGCCGTCGGCTGCGCCCTCTTCCTGCAGGCTGGCGGGCGCCTTGTCGAGGTTGAGCGCGACCGCGGTCGCCAGCATTTCGATATGGCCGATCTCTTCCGTCGCTGTGTTGAGCAGCATGTCGCGGTAGCGCGGATCGGGCGAGCGATTGCCCCAGGCCTGGAAGAAATATTGCATGCAGACGCGGATCTCGCCTTCGACGCCGCCGATCGCCTGCTGGAGCATGCGGGCGAACTGGGGATCGGGCTTCTCGACGGTAACCGGATACTGCAGTCGCTTGTCGTGGTAGTACATGACGGGCGTCTCCTGATGGATCGTGAGGATGGACGCCGGCAGTGTGCCGACCCGGTGCTAACCGTTCAGACGCGCAAGGGTTTGTTGCGAAGGGATAACAAAGCCCAACAATCGTCGTAACTTAGATCACGTCACACCGGAATCGCCGCGCATCGCCGCGCAATCCGCCGGATGGATCGACACGGACCTTTCGCGGCGGCGGTGCATTGGCCTTTACGGGCGATGCGAAGGAGCACAGGTGGCTGCAGCGACGAACGACGACACGACCGGGCAGGGATCCGCAAAGGGATGGTTCGGCCTGCCGCCATGGGCGATCCTGTTTCCGCTGGCGGGTGTGCCGGCGGTGCTGCTGTCGGTGTATGCGATGGGGGCGGTGGGCACCGGCATCGCGGCGGCGATCCTGATCGGATCGGTGGTCGCCGCGGTCCACCATGCCGAGGTCGTCGCGCACCGCGTCGGCGAGCCGTTCGGCACGTTGGTGCTCGCCGTCGCGGTGACGGTGATCGAGGTGTCGCTGATCGTCTCGCTGATGCTGTCGGGATCGGGCGATGTGGCGGCGCTCGCCCGCGATACGGTGTTCGCGGCGATCATGATTATCCTCAACTTCATCATCGGCCTGTGCCTGCTGACGGGCGGGCTGAAGCATGGCGAGCAGCGCTTTACGTTGCGCGGGATCAGCGCGGCCCTGGCCACGCTCGCCGCGCTGGTGGTGCTGTCGCTGATCCTGCCCAATTACACGACCAGCGCGGCGGGGCCGACCTATGCGCCCTCGCAATTGCTGTTCGTGGCGGTGGTCAGCGTGGTGCTCTACGGCACGTTCGTGCTGGTCCAGACGGTGCGACATCGCGACTATTTCCTGCCCGCGGGCGACATCGAGCCGGAGGGGCACGCCGCGCCGCCGACCGACCGTACCGCGTGGACCGCGTTCGGCGTGCTGCTGGTCGCGCTGGTCGTGGTGGTGATGCTCGCCAAGGGGCTGTCGGCGCGGGTCGAGGAGGCGATCGCCTCCGCCGGCCTGCCGCATGCGATCGTCGGCGTGGTGATCGCCGGGCTGGTGCTCGCGCCGGAGAGCCTGGCCGCCTACAATGCGGCGCGACGCGACCGATTGCAGACGAGCCTCAACCTCGCGCTCGGATCGGCGCTGGCGACGATCGGCCTCACCATCCCGGCGGTGGCGATCGTCAGCCTGACCCTGGGCCTGCCGCTGGCGCTCGGTATCGGTGCCAAGAGCATGACGCTGCTCGCCCTGTCGCTGTTCGTGACGACCATCTCGCTCGGCACCGGGCGGACGACGGTGTTGCAGGGCGTGGTGCACCTCGTCATCTTCGCCGCCTATCTCTTCACGACGGTGATCCCCTGACGATCCTGCTCGCGCGCCAGACCCATCGCACGGCCACCGCGGCGATGCTGGCGCGCGCGTTTCAGGACGATCCGGCGTTCGCCTACATCATCCCCGATCCGGTGCAGCGCGCGGCCCGGCTGCCGCGATTGTTCGCCCTGCTCTTCGATAGCGACGGGCGGGCCGGGATGCGGTTGCTGACGGGGGGTGGCGAGGCGGCGACCCTGTGGCGGGCGCCGGGGCGGACGGCGGTCGGCTGGGGGGAGATGTTGCGCCATGCCATGCCCCTGCTCGCCGCGCTGCGCGGCGGGGTGCGGCGGGCGCTGGCGGTCAGCGCGGCGATCGACGCCCACATGCCGGAGGGCGCCTTCTGGTATCTGCACATCGCCGGGTGCGATCCGGCGGCGCAGGGCCAGGGCTTCGGCCGGGCGGCCCTTGCTGCGGGGCTCGCGCGGGCGGCGGGGCGGCTGCCCTGCTATCTGGAGACGGCGACCGAACGGAACCTCGGCTTCTATGCCGCGGCGGGGTTTGCGGTGACGGCGGACTGGCGGGTCGGGCGCGACGGGCCACGCTTCTGGTCAATGCTGCGCCAGCCGGATTGAGGTCCTGCGGGCGGGGAAAGTCAGAACCCGCCGGGCACGAAGCGCTTCACCTGCCCGGCGTAATCGGCATAAGCGGTGCCGAACAGCGCGTGCAGCAGGCGTTCCTCGGCGCGCACGCGCAGCCAGGTGCCGAGCGCATAGACCGGCAGTGCCGCCAGCAGGTGCGCGGCATGGCCGAGCGCCAGCGCCATCGCCACCACGACCAGCGCCAGGGCGCTGTAGATCGGGTGGCGGACGCAGGCGAACGGGCCGGTGGTCACCAGCCGGTGATCGGCTCGGGTGCGCGCGACGAGGCTCCAGTTGCGGCCCATCACGGCGGTCGCCCAGACGAACAGCGCCAGCGCCGCGGTGAGCAGCAGCGCGGTCACCGCGGCCTGCGCCAGCGCCGCCGCGCCCAGCGGATCGAGCGTCACCGCCACCGGCCCCGCCCAGGCGATGCAGAAGGCGACGCCCTGCACCGCGATGCCCCCGATCGAAACCGGGTCGCGCCGGCCACCTGCCTCCGGCCGACGCGGCCAGCGGCGCGCGACGAGCGCGACCGCGAACAGGAACAACCCGAGCGCCAGCGCGGCGAGCGCGGGTAGGCCGGTGGCGGCGATCATCGCGGACGCTGCTTGCCCGCCAGCCACAAGCCGGCGGCGATCTGCGCCACGGCATACAGCCGCCGCCGCCCCGGCCGGTCGACAAAGGGACGCACCGTCCGTTCGGCACCCAGCGCATCGCGTTTCCACAGGTCGACGTGGCGGCGCGGCTGGGCGAGGCCGACCAGCCCGTCGCCGACCATGAAGATCGCCGCCATCTCCGCGGCGCGGGCGAGCCAGGGTGCCGAAGTGGACGGCCCCGCGCTCACTTGGCCGGCGCCTTTTGCGCGGACTTCCACGCCTGGAAGGCGTCGACGGCATCGTCCTGCTTCAGCACGCGCGCCATCGGATCGACGACGACGTGCGCGCCTTCGGGCACCGTGATCGTCGCCAGGCCGCCGCTCATCGGCACCTTCTGCACCACATTGTCGATCGACACCTCGACCGGCAGCGGGAAGGGCTTGCCGTTGGGCGCGACCCATTTCAGCTGGAGCTGCGTCGCATTGCGGCTGACCGTCAGCTTGGGCAGCCCCGCCTGATACAGGTAGACGTCGAAGAACCACTGCCAGTTCTGCCCGGTCACCTGATTGACGTAGGCGATGAACTCCGGGGTCGTGCGGAAGACGGGCTGGAAATTGCCCGGCTGCGGATCCGGGATGCCATAGACGGTCAGCTGCAGCACGCGGTGGAAGGCGGCGTCGCCGATCGCGTTGCGCAGTGTGTGGAGTACCCAGGCGCCCTTGTAGTAGATGTCGCCGCCGCGGCCGGGCGCTTTCCTGTAGACGTCGTCGGCGGTCTGCGGCTTGCCGGTCACCAGCGCCGACTGGTTGAGGATCTTCGGCCGCATGTCGAGCATCATCGCGTCGTAGCGCGCCTCGCCTTCGCGCCAGCGGCCGTAGAGCGGCTGCATATATTCGGTGAAGCCTTCATGCATCCAGAAGTCGTCCCAATTGGGCGCGGTCATCTGGTTGGCGAACCATTCGTGGCCGAATTCGTGCTGGAACAGCCAGTCGAAACCCTCCGGCGCCTTGGCATATTTGTTGCCGTAGGCGTTGATCGTCTGGTGCTCCATGCCGAGGTGCGGCGTCTCGACCACGCCGACCTTTTCGCTCGGCCAGGGGTAGGGGCCGACCACGGCTTCGTAGAAGTCGAGCGTCGGGGCGAATTCGGCGAACAGCTTCTCCGCCTGCGGCTTCTCGCCCGGCAGGTACCAGTAGAACATCGGGATCTCGTTGCCGTAGCGGCTCTTGTAGGTGCCGCTGATCTCCTCGTACGGGCCGATGTTGAGCGCGATGGCGTAGGGGTTGGGACGGGCGATCTGCCAGTTCCAGGTGGTGCGGCCGTCGTCGAACGTGTCGACGCCGAGCAGCGTGCCGTTGGATGGCGCCTTCAGCCCCTTGGGTACGGTGATGTGCAGCGTCACCGACTGCGGTTCGTAGGTCGGATAGTCGATGCACGGCCAGAAGAGGTCGCAGCCCTCGTTCTGCACGGCGGTGGCGACCCAGGGCTGCCCGTCGGGCGTCCGCGCCCAGACGAAGCCGCCGTCCCACGGCGCGTGCACTGCGGTGTGCGGACGGCCGCCGTAGGTGATCTTGACGGTCAGCTTGGCGCCCTTGGCGGCCTTTTTGACCAGCTTGATCGTCATCCGGCCTTCGGGATTGCTGAAGCCGGCGGAATCGGCGCCGTCGACCGTCACCGCCGTGACGGTGTAGTTCTTGTCGAGATCGACCACGAGGCGGTCGGTCTTGTCGAGCGTGGTGAAGACGAGGGTCGCAGTCGCGTTGATGACCTCGCGGTCGGGATCGACCTCGATCGCCAGGTCGGCGGTGTCGAACGTCACCTTCTTCTGCGCTGCGTCCAGCGGCCCGCCGGAGGCGGAGGTCTGGGCGGTAAGCGGCGGCTTGCCCGGGTCGGCGGCGAAGGCGCTCGACGAGAGCAGCAGCAGGGCGGCAAACGGCAGGCGAAGCGACATTCCATACTCCCGATCGATCGCCCGCGGGTTTCGGCGCTCGCCCGGTCGATGACAAGAGGCATCATGCCGCAGCCGTGACGATTGATGGATGCGCCGCGCCACCCATATAGTGTAGCAAAGCCGCCCCGTTCGACGCGGCACCGGAGTATCCATGACCACATTCCCCGTTCTGCCGCTGCGCGATATCGTCGTCTTCCCGCATATGATCGTGCCGCTGTTCGTCGGGCGCGACAAATCGGTGGCGGCGTTGGAAGCGGCGATGGGCGCCGACAAGGAGATCTTCCTCGTCGCGCAGCTCGACCCGGCCGAGGACGATCCCGGCCGCGAGGACCTGTACGAGGTCGGCGTCACCGCCACCGTGCTGCAATTGCTGAAGCTGCCCGACGGCACCGTGCGCGTGCTGGTCGAGGGCAAGGCGCGCGCGCGCCTGGGCGACCTGTCGGAAGCCGACGGCTATCTGCACGCCACCGTCGAGATGCTGGAAGAGCGCGAGGCGGAGGGGATCGAGGTCGACGCGCTGATGCGCTCGGCGGTCGACCAGTTCGAAACCTATGCCAAGCTCAACAAGAAGCTGCCGGCCGAAACCGCGCAGCAGCTTGGCGAGATCGTCAAGGCCTCCAAGCTGGGCGATGCGATCATGGCCAACATCCAGGTGAAGGTCGCCGACAAGCAGGCGCTGCTGGTCGAGCTCGACCCCGTAAAGCGGCTGGAAATGGCCTATGCGCTGATGGAGGGCGAACTCGGCGTCCTGCACGTCGAGAAGAAGATCAAGAGCCGCGTCAAGCGCCAGATGGAAAAGACGCAGCGCGAATATTACCTCAACGAACAGCTGAAGGCGATCCAGCGCGAGCTGGGCAACAGCGACGACGAGAGCGACGGCGACGAGATCGCCGAGCTGACGCAGAAGATCGCAGGCCTGAAGCTGTCGAAGGAAGCGCGCACCAAGGCGACCGCCGAGCTCAAGAAGCTGAAGACCATGGCGCCGATGAGCGCCGAGGCGACGGTGGTGCGCAACTACCTCGACGTGCTGCTCGGCCTGCCGTGGGGCAAGAAGAGCAAGATCAAGAAGGATATCGCCGCAGCGCAGGCGGTGCTCGACGAGGACCATTATGCGCTGGAGAAGGTGAAGGACCGGATCGTCGAATATCTCGGCGTGCAGGCGCGTACCAACAAGCTGAAGGGGCCGATCCTGTGCCTCGTCGGCCCCCCGGGCGTCGGCAAGACCAGCCTCGGCAAGTCGATCGCCAAGGCGACCGGGCGCGAATTCATCCGCCAGAGCCTGGGCGGCGTGCGCGACGAGGCCGAGATTCGTGGCCACCGCCGGACGTATATCGGCTCGCTGCCCGGCAAGATCGTCACCAACCTCAAAAAGGCCGGGACCAGCAACCCGCTGTTCCTGCTCGATGAGATCGACAAGCTCGGCCAGGATTTCCGCGGCGATCCGGCGTCGGCGCTGCTCGAGGTGCTCGACCCCGAACAGAACGGCAAGTTCAACGATCACTATCTCGAGATCGACATCGACCTCAGCGACGTGATGTTCGTCTGCACGGCGAACACGCTGAACCTGCCGCAGCCGCTGCTCGACCGCATGGAGATCATCCGGCTGGAGGGCTATACCGAGGATGAAAAGGTCGAGATCGCCGAGCGGCACCTCGTCGCCAAGCAGGTCGAGGCGCACGGGCTGAAGGACGGCGAGTTCACGCTGACCGATGCGGGGCTGCGTGCGCTGATCCAGCGCTACACCCGCGAGGCGGGCGTGCGCACGCTGGAGCGCGAGATCGCCAAGCTGGCGCGCAAGGCGCTGCGCCAGATCCTGGAGGGCAAGGCGACCAGCGTGACGATCACTCCCGACAACCTCCACGAGTTCGCCGGCGTGCAGAAGTATCGCCACGGGCTCAGCGAAACCGAGCATCAGATCGGCGCGGTGACGGGGCTCGCCTGGACCGAGGTCGGCGGCGAACTGCTGACGATCGAGAGCGTCACCGTGCCGGGCAAGGGCGCGGTGAAGACGACCGGCAAGCTCGGCGACGTGATGAAGGAATCGGTGCAGGCCGCCTTCAGCTTCGTGCAGGCGCGCTCGCCCAGCTACGGGATCAAGCCGTCGCTGTTCCATCGCAAGGACATCCACATCCATCTGCCCGAAGGGGCGGTGCCCAAGGACGGGCCGTCCGCGGGCATCGGCCTCGTCACCTCGATCGTCTCGACGTTGACGGGCGTCGCGGTGAAGAAGGAAGTTGCGATGACCGGCGAGGTGACGCTGCGCGGCCGCGTGCTGCCGATCGGCGGATTGAAGGAAAAGCTGCTCGCGGCGCTGCGCGGCGGGATCACCACGGTGCTCATCCCGCAGGAGAATGAGAAGGACCTCGCCGACATTCCGCAGAACATCAAGGACGGGCTGGCCATCGTCCCGGTATCCCATGTCGACGAGGTGCTCAAGCTCGCGCTGACCGAGCCGCTGGAGGCGATCGACTGGACCGACGCGGATGAACTCGCCGCATTGCCCCCGGCGGGGGTTGCGCCGGCGGGCGGCGAGTTGCATCACTGAGGCTTGGACTTCGGTCCGCTTGTTAACGTTTTGGAACCGCCGCGGCTGCCAAGGCCCGGCGGTATCCATTGACTCTGCCGCGCCTGATCGCCTTACTGGTCATTCTGGCTCGGCAACGATTCTCATAAGTTTATGAAGGGGGCAGCAATTCCATGAACAAGCAAGAGCTGATCGCCACAGTCGCCGACACCTCCGGCCTCGCCAAGGGCGATGCGATCAAGGCGGTGGAAGCGGTGTTCGACGCGATCTCGGCGAGCCTCAAGAAGGGCGACGAAGTGCGCCTGGTCGGCTTCGGCACCTTCTCGGTGTCCAAGCGCAAGGCGTCGACCGGCCGCAACCCGCGCACCGGCGAACCGATGACGATCAAGGCCTCCTCGCAGCCCAAGTTCAAGGCCGGCAAGGGCTTGAAGGATTCTGTGAACTGAGGGCTGGACAGGGGGCGCGGGGCTTCGTAAAGGCCCGCCTCCGAACAGTTTCAAACGGTTTCGGGCGCGTAGCTCAGCGGTAGAGCACACCCTTCACACGGGTGGGGTCACAGGTTCAATCCCTGTCGCGCCCACCATTATAGCCCGCGCGGTCGCACGACCGGCGCGGGCTTTTTGGTTCTGGCGTCCCGTACTCACCCTCACCCTTCCGGCGCTTCGCGCCTCCCTCCCTTTCCCAATGGGAGAGGAGAAAGACGTCGAAGGCGGCGAGATGGTGAGGGCGAGTGCAGGACGGCCCGTTATTCCGGCGGCACGTCCACGGCCGGGTTCTCACCCGTCGACAGCCCATGCCGCAGCAGCATCGGGATGTTCGCAAAGGCGAACAGCAGCGTCAGCGGGATCGCCCCCCACAGCTTGAAGCCGACCCAGAAGTCCCAGTTCGTCGTCCGCCACACGAGCTCGTTGAGCCCGGCCATGCCGGCGAAGAACACCGCCCAGTTGCGGGTCAGCTTGCGCCAGCCCTCCGCGGTCAGGCCGGGATAGGCGGTGCCGAGCAGCCCTTGTAGCAGCGGCCGGCCGGTCAGCAGGCCGAAGGCGAGCACGACCGCGAACATGGCATAGACGAAGGTCGGCTTCATCTGGATGAACTTGGGGTCGTGGAAATAGACGGTGAGCCCGCCGAACACGACGACGAAACCGCCAGAGATCCACAGCATCGGCGAGATCTGGCCGAGCTTCGCCCGGGACACGATCATCGCCGCGATCGTCGCGATGACGAAGGCGGTGGTGGCGACGATCACCTTGGCGATCACCAGTGCGCCCGCGCGATCGAGGTCGGAGAGGAAGCCGGTGCTCGCGCCGACGAGCCGCATGGCGAGGGCCGCGGGAAAGAGGAAGTTCACCGCGAAGAAGACGAGCAGGGGCCCGTATTCGACGCCCATGCGCAGGCCGGGGGACGATTTGTGGGTCATGCCGTCACCTCACGGAGGGTGCGAGGCACGCTCACTTCCGTCCCCCGGTATCGACGCCGGCGATGATCCGGCTGACCTCGTGCGCATCGAAGGGGCGCAGGTCCGTCATCCCTTCGCCGACGCCGATGGCGTGGATCGGCAGGCCGTATTTCTCCGCCGCCGCGACCAGCACGCCGCCGCGCGCCGTGCCGTCGAGCTTGGTCATGACGAGGCCGGTGACGCCCGCCACCTCCTTGAACACCTCGATCTGCGACAGCGCGTTCTGGCCGGTGGTGGCGTCGAGCACCAGCACCACGTCGTGCGGGCTCGCCGGGTTGATCCGGCCGAGCACGCGGCGGATCTTGGCGAGTTCGTCCATCAGCTCGCGCTTGTTCTGCAGGCGCCCGGCGGTGTCGACGATCAGCACGTCGATGCCGGTTTCGGTCGCCTTCTTCACCGCATCCCACACCACGCCGGCGGCGTCGCCGCCCTCCGGCCCGGTGACGATCGGCACGCCGACCCGTTCCGCCCAGGTGGCGAGCTGGCCGATCGCCGCGGCGCGAAAGGTGTCGCCGGCGGCCAGCATCACGCCGTAATCCTGCTCCATCAAGAGGTGCGCGAGCTTGGCGATCGTGGTCGTCTTGCCCGATCCGTTGACGCCGATGACCAGGATCACCTGCGGCCGGGGAAAGGCTTCGACCGCGATCGGCTGCGCGACCTTCGCCAGCGCCTTCTCCACCTCCTCGGCGACGACCAGCCGGATGCCGAGTTCCTCCATGTTGCGCTCGAACGTCCCCTCCGCGAGCCGCGTGCGGATCTTGCCCGCGGTATCGGGACCGAGGTCGGAGGCGATCAGCGCCTCCTCGACCTCGTCGAGCGTCGCATCGTCGAGGCGCGCGCCGCCTAACCCGGCGAGATTGCCGACCAGCCGGTCAGAGGTCTTCTTGAACCCGCCGAGCAGCCGCTCGTGCCAGGTGGGAGTGGTGCTCATGCGATGGTACCTAACAGATGGGTGTCGGTGGCGGCGGTGATGTGGGCGGAGACGATCTGTCCCGCCTGCCCGCTGGAGGGGAGGCGCACTTCGGCAAACGTATCGGCGTGGCCGCGGTCGCCGGGCCGTTCGAGCAACACCGCCTGCGTCGTGCCGACGAGCCTCGCGAGCCAGGCCGCCTTGCGGCGGGCGGCGGCGGTGCGCAGCCGCTCGGCACGGGTGCGGATGGTGGCGGCGTCGACCTGCGGCATGCGCGCGGCGGGCGTGCCGGCGCGGGGCGAATAGGGAAAGATGTGGGCATGGACGATGTCGGCATCGTCGATCAGCGCCAGCGTATCGGCGAACATGGCCTCGTCCTCGGTCGGGAAGCCGGCGATCAGGTCGGCGCCGATCGCGATCTCCGGCCGCACCGCCTTGAGGCGGGCGACCGTCTCGACCGCCTGCGCGCGGCTGTGGCGGCGCTTCATCCGCTTGAGGATCATGTCGCTGCCCGCCTGGAACGACAGATGGAGGTGCGGCATCACCCGCGGTTCGCCGGTGACGATGTCGGCCAGGCGGTCGTCGATCTCGATGGAATCGAGCGATGAGAGGCGCAGGCGGGCGAGGGCGGGCACGTGGCGCAGGATCCGTTCGACCAGCAGCCCGAGCGTCGGCGTGCCGGGCAGGTCGTGGCCATAGCTGGTGAGGTCGACGCCGGTCAGCACCACCTCGGCATGGCCCGCATTGACGAGTGCCGCGATCCGCTCCACCACCGCGCCTGCCGGCACCGATCGGCTCGGGCCGCGGCCGAAGGGGATGGCGCAGAAGGTGCAGCGATGGTCGCAGCCGTTCTGCACCTCGACGAAGGCGCGCGCGTGGCCGGCGAAGGCTTGGCCGGTAAAGAGGGGCGCGAGGTGCGGCGCGGTTTCGGTCAGCCGCATGATGTCGCCGACGATGATCGGTTCGGCGCTGGCCCAAGCCTCCGGCAGCAGCTTCTCGCCGTTGCCGATGACCCGTGTGACTTCGGGCATCGCGGCGAAGCTTGCCGGATCGATTTGCGCTGCGCAGCCGGTGACGACCAGTTCCGCATCCGGCCGCGCGCGGCGGGCGCGGCGGATCGCCTGGCGGGTCGCCTTCACCGCGGCATTGGTGACCGCGCAGGAATTGACCACCACCGTGTCGCGACCCGCGATCAGCGTGGCGATCGTCTCGCTCTCGGCGATGTTGAGGCGGCAGCCGAGGGAGATCACCTCTGGCGCGGAAGCATGCATGGCGCGGGATTTAGTCGCGGTGGCGGCCCAAGTCCATGTTCGAGCGAGTGGTGCAACCCCTCTCCATCCGTCATCCCGGCGAACGCCGGGATCCACGGACGCGGTGAGGCCGCCGTATCGCGTGACCTCGGAGGGCATCGAAACCATGGATCCCGGCGTTCGCCGGGATGACGGAGAGGGGATCCAAGCCTTTTCAAGGGAAAACTTGCAGGCTCCCTCGATTTCCCGTAAGGCGCCCCCACGTTCCACCACGGAATGCGATCGAGGACGCGCCCACGGGTGCACGCTGGCCGGCGAGGTTTCGCCCGCCGGCGTCTTTTGCGTTGTGTGGCTTGAGTGAGGGTTTGAGGCGATGTTCGACAGTCTGAGCGACCGGCTTGGCGGCGTGTTCGACCGCCTGCGTGGCCGTGGTGCGCTGACCGAGGCCGATGTGCGGACCGCGATGCGCGAGGTGCGCGTCGCGCTGCTCGAGGCGGACGTGGCGCTGCCGGTGGCGCGCCAGTTCGTCGACAAGGTGACCGAGGAAGCGGTCGGCCAGAACGTGCTGCGCTCGGTCACGCCGGGGCAGCAGGTCGTCAAGATCGTCAACGATGCGCTGGTCGAGATGCTCGGTGCCGATGCGTCGGAGCTGGAGCTGGCGGTGACGCCGCCCGCCGTCGTGATGATGGTCGGCCTGCAAGGCTCGGGCAAGACGACGACGACCGCCAAGATCGCCAAGCGTCTTGCCGGCCGCGATCGCAAGAAGGTGCTGATGGCGTCGCTCGACGTCAATCGTCCGGCGGCGCAGGAGCAGCTGGCGACGCTGGGCACGCAGATCGAGGTGGCGACGCTGCCGATCGTGCAGGGCCAGCAGCCGGTCGACATCGCCCGCCGCGCGCTCCAGGCGGCGAAGCTGCAGGGCTATGACGTCCTGATGCTCGACACCGCGGGCCGCCTGCACGTCGATCAGGCGTTGATGGACGAGATGAAGGCGGTGGCGGAGATCGCTACGCCGCAGGAGATCCTGCTCGTCGTCGACAGCCTGACCGGCCAGGACGCGGTGAACGTCGCGCAGAACTTCTCCGACCAGGTGCCGCTGACCGGCGTCGTGCTGACCCGCATGGACGGCGACGCGCGCGGCGGTGCGGCGCTGTCGATGCGCGCCGTCACCGGCAAGCCGATCAAGTTCGCCGGTACGGGCGAAAAGATGGATGCGCTGGAGGCCTTCCACCCCAGCCGCGTCGCTGGCCGCATCCTGGGCATGGGCGACGTCGTCAGCCTCGTCGAGCGCGCTGCGGAATCGATCCAGCAGGAAGACGCCGAGCGGATGACCGCGCGGCTCGCCAAGGGTCAGTTCGACATGAACGACCTGCGCGGGCAGCTGGCGCAGATGCGCCGCATGGGCGGCCTCGGCGCGCTCGCCGGCATGATGCCGGGGATGAAGAAGGCACAGGGTGCGCTCGCCCAGGCGGGCGGCGACAAGGTGCTCATCCACATGGATGCGATGATCGGATCGATGACCGTCAAGGAGCGGTCCAAGCCCGAGCTCATCAACGCCAAGCGCAAGATCCGCATCGCCAAGGGATCGGGCACGACGGTGCAGGAGGTGAACAAGCTCCTGAAGATGCATCAGGAAATGTCCACCGCCATGAAGAAGATCAAGAAGATGGGCGGCCTGAAGGGCATGATGGCGATGCTGGGCAAGGGCGGCATGGGCGGCCTCGGCAACGCGCTCGGCGGCCAGGGCCTCGGCGACATGATGGAAAAGGCCGGCGGCGGGCTGCCCAAGGGGCTTCCCGGCCTCGGCGGCGGCCAGGACGGCATGCCCAAGCTGCCGCCCGGCTTCGAGAATATCCTGAAGAAGAAATAGTCCCGACCGTCATCCCGGCGCAGGCCGGAATCTCACGCGAGGGAATACGACACCAACCAGACCCCAGCCTTCGCTGGGGTGACGATCAGAAGGCAAGGAAACTACAATGGCACTCAGCATTCGCCTGTCGCGTGGCGGCTCCAAGAAGCGTCCCTATTACCGCATCGTCGTCGCCGATGCGCGCAGCCCGCGTGACGGCAAGTTCATCGAGAAGATCGGCAACTACAACCCGCTGCTCGCCAAGGACGCCGAGAACCGCGTCGTGCTCGACGCCGAGCGCGCCAAGTACTGGCTGTCGAACGGCGCGCAGCCGACCGATCGCGTCGCCCGCTTCCTCGACCAGGCCGGCGTGCGTGAGCGCGCGGCGCGCAGCAACCCCAACAAGGGCAAGCCGGGCGAGAAGGCGACCGAGCGCGCCGAAGAGCGTGCCGAGAAGCTGAAGGCGCAGGAAGAGGCTGCTGCGGCCGCCGCCGCCGCTCCTGCCGAAGAGGCTCCGGCTGCGGAAGAGACCACCGAGGCCTAAGCATCGGATCGGGCCATGATGCGTTGATCGCCTTCACCAACGAAGGACCGAACGCATCATGGCCACCGAACCCGATCCCCGCACCGCTCCCGACGCCGTCGAGGAGAATGCGAACGACGCCACCAATCAGGGCGTCTCCACCACCGAGCCTGCGGAAGGCGATGATGATGCCCCCACAGGAACCGACGGGTCACCCGATCGCGCGCAAGGCTGACGACACCGTCACGCTGGCCGTGGTGATCGGCGCGCACGGCATCCACGGCCAGGTTCGCCTGAAGGTGTTCGCCGAGGATATCGCGACCTACAAAAGCTTCAACGGCGGTGCGCTGACGCTGAAATCGGCCCAGCCCGGCAGCAATGGTATGATCGCGCGCTTCGCTGAGGTCGCCGACCGTAACGCCGCCGAGGCGTTACGGGGGACCGAACTGACGGTGCCGCGATCGGTGCTGCCGCCGCTGGCGGACGGCGAATATTATCATGCCGACCTGATCGGGCTCGCCGCCGTGTCGAGCGATCACCAGCCGCTCGGCACCGTGGTGCTGATCGAGAATTTCGGCGCCGGCGACGTGATCGAGATCGAGCGGCCGGACGGCAAACGCTTCATGGTCCCGATGACGGTCGATGCTGTCCCTGCGTGGGATGGCGAACGCCTGATCGTGAACGCCGACTTCGTCGAATAGGAGGCGACCGGCCGACCGGCGTATCAGCGTCGGATCGGCTGCCGCTCGCTGAGCAGGTTGCGGATCGTCGTCGCGGCGACGCCGGCCTCACCCATCGCGTGGCTGATCTGGTCCAGCCCCTTCACCACGTCGCCGGCGGCGAACAGACCGGGGATGCTGGTGCGCTGGTGATCGTCGACTTCCAGGCATCCCTCGTCGCTGGCGCGTGCGCCGGCCGCGACCGCAAGGTGCGAGCGGATGCGTGATCCAAGCGCAGGGTAGACGCTGTCGAAAGCCATCCGCCCGCGCGCGGTGTCGAGCGCGAGCCGGTCGCCTTCGATCGCCCAGCCGCCGCAGGGCCCATCGACCCGGACGATGCCGGCTTCATCCAGCTTCGCCGCACAGGCCCGGTCGAGCATATGCTCCGCATCGGGGGCGATCAGCGTGACGTCGCGGGTGTAGCCGCGCAGGAACAGCGCCTCGCGCATGCCATGGTCGCCGGTGCCGATCACGCCGACCCGCTTGTCGGTCACCTCATAGCCGTCGCAGATCGGGCAATAGCGGATCAGGCCGCGTTCCAAGGCAGGGTCATGCACCTCCGGCAGGATATGCGGCCGGTGGTTCACCACGCCGGTCGCGAGCAGGACGCTGCGGGCGCGATAGGTGCCGTGATCGGTGACGATGCGGAAATCCTGCCCGTCGCGCTCGATCGCCGTGACCTTCTTCTCCTCGCGATACGCCCCATACTTTTCGGCCTGGGCAAGCATCAGGCGAAGCAGGTCCTTGCCGGCGATGCCATCGGGATAGCCGGCATGGTTGCGCGTACACGGGATCATCGCGGCGCGGCTCGATCCGCTATCGAACAGCCGGATGGAAAGATGAAAGCGCGCCAGATAGATGGCGGCGGTAAGGCCTGCCGGCCCGGCACCGATGATGATGCAATCGTCCAGCTCGCCTTGCACCGCTTCGTCCATGTATATACATCCTGTCTATACGGAGGCCGGCATGAGTAACGAATATCGCGCCAAGGTGTTCAAATCGGGAAACTCCGTCGCGCTGCGGTTGCCAAAAGGCGTGGGTTTGGCGGATGGCGACGACGTGACGCTCGTCACTCATACAGACGGGTCGTGCAGTTTCTGGCGGGAGAGTGACGCCGCAACGGTGCTCGACAGCCTGTACGGCGCCTTTTCTCCGGGCTTCATGGCAGGGGGGCGCGGCAATACTGGGCAAGACCCACGCGATTGGCAGCGACCGGCGCGGGGTAAAGCCGCCTGATGTTCCTGCTGGACACCAACGTCTGCATCGATTTTGCCCTCGCCCGCAGTGCCGACCTGCGGGCGCGTGTCCGTACGCAGAACGGGCGCGGCATGGCGATCTCGTCGATCACGCTGGCGGAACTACGCTTCGGTGCGCAGCGTCCGGAGGCCGATCCGGGTGATGAGGCCAAGGTCGACATCTTCGTCAGCATTCTCGGCGTCCGCGATTTCGACCGCTCCGCTGCCGAGCGCTACGGCATGCTGGCAGCGACGTTGCCGGTCCGCCGCGGCAGCTTCGACCGGCTGATCGCCGCCCATGCCCTGTCGCTTGGTTACGTGCTGGTCACCAACAATGAACGAGATTTCGTCGACGTTCCCGGTCTGGTGGTCGAGAACTGGACGCTGCCGGCATGAGCGGGACCTTCGCCGCCACCATCCTGACGCTCTACCCCGAGATGTTCCCCGGGCCGCTCGGCGTATCGCTGGCGGGGCGGGCGCTGCGCGAGGGCGGCTGGTCGTGCGACGCCGTCCAGATCCGCGACTTCGCCACCGACCGCCATCGCTCGGTCGACGATACGCCGGCGGGTGGTGGCGCGGGGATGGTGCTGCGTGCGGATGTACTTGCCGCAGCAGTGGACAGCGTCGCCGACGCGCGCCCGATCCTCGCGATGACGCCGCGCGGCCGCCCGTTGACGCAGGCGCGGGTGCGCGAACTGGCTGACGGGCCGGGTGTCATCGTGCTGTGCGGGCGGTTCGAGGGGTTCGACGAACGGCTGTTCGAGGGCCGCCATATCGAGCAGGTCTCGATCGGCGACTATATCCTGTCGGGCGGCGAGATGGGCGCGCTGGTGCTGCTCGACGCTTGCATTCGGCTGCTGCCAGGCGTAATGGGCGCGGCTTCAAGCGGGGATGACGAGAGCTTCGAAACGGGGCTACTCGAATATCCGCAATATACCCGCCCCTATGAATGGGAAGGGCGCACGATCCCCGAAGTGCTGCGATCGGGGGATCATGCGCGGATCGCGGCTTGGCGTATGGCGCAGGCCGAGACCGATACACGGCTACGGAGGCCGGACCTTTGGGAGCGCCACGAGGGCGCTCGGGTCCAACCTCCCTCTGGCGCGCGGCGAACGAAGGACTGACGTCAATGAACCTGATCCAGCAGCTCGAAGCCGAGCAGATCGCCAAGCTCACCGGCAACCGCCCGATCCCCGAATTCCGTCCCGGCGACACGCTGAAGGTCGGCGTGAAGGTGGTCGAAGGCGAGCGGACCCGCGTCCAGAACTACGAAGGCGTGTGCATCGCGCGTTCGAACAAGGGCATGGGATCGTCGTTCACGGTGCGCAAGATCAGCTTCGGCGAGGGCGTCGAGCGCGTCTTCCCGCTCTACTCGCCGAACATCGATTCGATCGAAGTGGTGCGCAAGGGCGCGGTGCGTCGCGCCAAGCTGTATTACCTGCGTGGCCGCACCGGCAAGTCGGCGCGTATCGCCGAGCGCCGCGACACGCGTCCGGCCAAGGGCACCGTCGCCGCGGAGTAATCCGGCACCGGCAACGGTACAGCACAGGGCGCGGAAGGGATCACCTTCCGCGCCCTTTTTGCATTCAGGCGTTGGCCGCGCTGGTGCGGATGTTGCCGTTGACGCCTGCCGGGAAGAACCCGCCGGAGCTGACCGCAGCGCGGTTCTGATAGACGACGTTCAACACCTGCGGCGCGGTGCGGCCGAGGGCCAGGCCATTGCCGTCGGCAGGTACGATATTGGCCGTGGCGGCGTTGCCGATATCCTGATCGGTATCGGTAGGGCCATCGAGCGAATCGCGCGTGTCGCTGATCTTCGTCACGTTGGTATAGATCGCCGAGCGGGTGAGGCCCTTTGCCCACAGGGTGCCGCGGATCGCGGCGTCGTGATAGCATTCGGTCGCGAGGATGCCGGCCGATGCCTCCAAGAACACCTTGTTGGTGATGAGCCGGGCGGAGCCGCGATAGGCGGTCACGCCGACGTCGGTCAGCAGATAGGCGCCGAGCAGGAAGTTCTCGTCATTGGCATAAGGGTCGAACGTCTCGGTCGGGCCGATCACACCGGCGGCGCGCGCCGCTGCGGTGAACGCGCCGCTGGCGTCGCCCGCGATATTGATCGCCGGCTGCGCCACCGCGGACAGGCCGAGCGAATTGCGCAGGAAGCGGATGTGCGCCAGTTCGTCATAGGCGATTTCCCGCGCATAATCCGCGACGACGGGATCGGTGAAGGTCACCTGCCGCCCGCCCGTCACCGTGCCCTGCGTACCGACGCCGGTGGTGAGATCCGCGCTCACCGCCTGCCCGAACGCCGCCTGGTTGTAATAGGCGCCCTCCAGATATTCGAGGCTGAGAGCGAAGTTGAGGATGTCGATATCCGCGCTGGTACTGGTCGGCGTCGGCGTGGGGGTAGGAGTGGGGAAGGGGGTCGATTGCGCATCGTCGTCGTCGCAGGCGGACAGCAGCGATAGCCCCCCAGCCATCGCGGCGGCGCCGCCGCACAGGCGGATGAAGCGGCGCCGGGCGTCGCGCGCGTGGCCGGCGCTTTCCAGCATGTCGAGGATCGTGGTCTGGTCGGTCATGATGAGGGTCTCCCTGAAGTGGCGTCGGCGGTCAGGCGGCGGTGGTGCGGAGCGTGCCGTTGACGCCATTGGGGAAGAAGCCGCCCGATGAGGCGGTCGTGCCGGCGGTGAGGTAGACGATGTTGAGCACCTGCGCCGGCGTGCGGCTGAAGGCGATGCCGTTCGCATCGGTCGGCGCGATGTTGCTGACCTGCACGTTCACCGCCGCCGCGCTGCCGTTGACATAGGCGACGGTCTGCGGCGCGACGCCCTGATCGAGGTCTGAGGCGCCGTCGAGCGTATCGCGTGCGTTGGAGATCGCCTCCGATCCCGAACGCAGCGTCGGCGTGGCGATGCCCTTGGCATAGAGCACGCTGCGGATCAAACCGGCGTGGAACGCCTCGACCGCCAGGATGCCGGCGGCGGCATCGAGATAGGTGTTGTTGGTGATGAGCGGCGAGGCACCCTTATAGGCGGTGACCCCGACATCCTCGAAGATGAAGGCGCCGAGCAGGAAGTTCTCGTCGCTGGCATATGGATCGAAGGTCTGGCCGGCGGTGATGAGGCCGGCGGCACGCGCCGCGGCGGAGAAGGCGGTGTTGGGGCCGACGCCGATGTCGATCGCCGGCTGCGCCACCGCCGCGCTGCCCAGCGTGTTGCGCAGGAAGGCGACGTGGGCCGCTTCGTCGGCGGCGATCTCGCGGGCATATTGGCGGACGGCGGTGTCGGTGAACTGTACCTGGCGGCCGCCATTGACGGGACCTTGCGTGCCGCTGCCGGTCAGCAGGTTGCCGGCGAGGCCGGTGCCGTTGGCGGCATAAGCGTAGAATTGCGCCTCGAGATATTCGAGATTGAGCGCGAAGTTGAGGATGTCGGCATCGGAGGGCGCAGCCTGTGCGCTGGCTCCACCGGCAGCGCCGAGCGCGGTGCCGACGGCAGCGGCGCCGATCGCCGCCTTGAAGAAGGCACGGCGATCCTCGCGTCGCCGGCTGCGGGCGTCGAACACCTCGATCATGGATTCGGACGGAGTCGTCATCGTCGGTAACCTCCCTGCAGGTCCTGCAGACCCGCAGCCGACGCCGGATACGCCGGGCCTTCGAATCGCAAGGAACGTTACGTTCGCCGGCGGCAAAGGATGCGCTTTTTGCCAAGAAAAGCGTTTAAAAGCAGTCTGTTACGGATGCGATGTCGGAATGTTGCTGATGCAGGTCAGTATAGCCTGGGGATCAGTCGCTGGCGAGAGCGGCCTTTGAGACAACAAAGCCCCGGCTTTCGCCGGGGCAGTGTCGTTTTTCGGCCGTGCCGTCGCCGATCCTACTGATCCAGGAACGAGCGCATCTTGCGGCTGCGGCTGGGGTGCTTGAGCTTGCGCAGCGCCTTGGCTTCGATCTGGCGGATGCGTTCGCGGGTCACGCTGAACTGCTGCCCGACCTCTTCCAAGGTATGATCGGTGTTCATGCCGATACCGAAGCGCATGCGCAGCACGCGCTCCTCGCGCGGGGTGAGGCTGGCGAGGACGCGGGTGACGGTTTCCTTGAGGTTCGCCTGGATCGCGGCATCGACCGGGATGACCGCGTTCTTGTCCTCGATGAAGTCGCCGAGGTGCGAATCCTCCTCGTCGCCGATCGGCGTTTCGAGACTGATCGGCTCCTTGGCGATCTTCATCACCTTGCGCACCTTCTCCAAGGGCATGGAGAGGCGCTCCGCCATTTCCTCGGGGGTAGGCTCGCGGCCCTGCTCGTGGAGGAACTGGCGGCTGGTGCGGACCAGCTTGTTGATCGTCTCGATCATATGGACCGGGATGCGGATCGTGCGCGCCTGGTCGGCGATCGAGCGGGTGATCGCCTGGCGAATCCACCAGGTCGCATAGGTCGAGAACTTGTAGCCGCGGCGATACTCGAACTTGTCCACCGCCTTCATCAGGCCAATGTTGCCTTCCTGGATGAGGTCTAGGAACTGCAGCCCCCGGTTCGTGTACTTCTTGGCGATGGAGATCACGAGCCGCAGATTGGCCTCGACCATCTCCTTCTTGGCGATCCGCGCCTCGCGCTCCGCCTTCTGCACCATGTTGACGATGCGGCGGAACTCGGTGAGCGCCATGCCGGTCTGCTGGGTGATCTCGCTGATCTCGCCGCGGATGCGGTCAACCGCCGCCGCTTCGTTGGCGGCGAAATTGCCCCACTTCTTGTCGAGCTTGGCCACCGATTGCAGCCAGGTGTCGTCCGTCTCATGACCGACGTAGCGATCGAGGAAGTCCTTGCGGCTGACCTTGTGGCGCTCGGCGAGGCGCAGCATCTGGCCGCCCAGCGCGGTCAGGCGCCGGTTGAAGGCGTAGAGTTGGTCGACGAGATATTCGATCTTCGCGTTGTGGAACTGAACGCTCTCCACCTCCGCGGTCAAATCCTCGCGCAGCTTCTGATACTTGCGCTCGTCGGCCGCTGACAGCTCGCCGCCCGCCTGCATCGCATCGAGACGCTGCTGCTGGATCTTGCTGAACTTCTTGTAGAGCGCGGTGATGTTGGCAAACCGCTCCAGCGCCTGTGGCTTGAGCGTTTCCTCCATCTGCGCGAGGCTGAGCGTATTGTCCTCGTCCTCGTCGTCCGAAGGGCGGGGCGCGCGCGGCTCGCCGGACTCATCGTCCTCATCGGCCGATGCTTCCTCGGGCTCGGGCTCGTCCTTAAAGCTTGCACCGGCGGTCTTTTCGCTGATCTCGGCGCCGTCGTCGTCCTCGGCACCCTCGACCTGCTCGGCCGACGGCCCCTTGGAGAGCATCGCGTCGAGATCGAGGATCTCGCGCAGCTGCATCGTGCCTTCGTTGAGCTGAGTCGACCAGTCGATGATCGCGTTAAAGGTGATCGGCGATTCGCACAGGCCGAGGATCATCGTGTCGCGACCCGCCTCGATCCGCTTGGCGATGGCGATCTCGCCCTCGCGGCTCAGGAGTTCGACCGCGCCCATCTCGCGCAGGTACATGCGGACCGGATCGTCGGTGCGATCCACAGTCTCCTTCTTCTTCGTCTCCAGCGCAGGCGCGGCGGAGCCGTCGCCATCGACCTCGGCAACCTCGGCCTCGTCGTCCGCCTGCGCCTCTTCGCCGTCGCCGTCTTCGCCGGCTTCCTCGTTCTCGACGATGTTGACGCCCATCTCATTGAGCGCGGACATGATGTCCTCGAGCTGGTCGGAGGACATCTGGTCCTGCGGCAGCGCCTCGTTGAGCTGGTCGTAGGTGATGTAGCCGCGCTTCTTGGCGCGGGCGATCAGCTTCTTGATATCGGCGTCATTGAGGTCGATCAGCGGCGCGTCGGTCACGTCGCCACCCTCGTCACCACCGCTACCGTTAACCTTCGCCATCAATTGCCCTCGGATCCAAACGCTCGGGCGTCTTCGTTCGACTGCACCAGATTTGCAAGTCGAAGCTCCAACGCCTGTTTCTCTTTCACCAATGCCACCTGCCGTTCGAACGCGTCTTCGGTGAAGTGCGTCTGCATCGCGGCGGTCGCCTGTCCCAACGCCTGATCGACCTCCGGCCGCGCCACCATGATGGCAATCGCTTCGTCGAGGTCGGCTCTGGCGCGGTCCGGATCTCCACCGCTTTGCGTGAACGAATAGGGCATCGTATCGGCTCTCAGCAGGTCGCTTGCGACTGAATCGAAACCGCTGCGTGCCAATATGGTGCGCAGACGCGTGCTATCAAGCGCCCGGTCCTCCAGCGCGACGTCGACCACCGCTTCGAACAACCGGCCGAGCGCGCCATCGATGCCGGTGAGGCTGCCCAGGACCTCCATGTGGCGCGCGATCTCCACCGGGTGGCGGATCAGGCCGGCGAGCACCGCCTTCGCCAGCACGCGGTCGATGCCGGCGGCGTGGAAGGCCTTCACATCTTCGGTCGGCGGGGCAGGCGGCTGTTTCCACTGGCCATCGGCACCGCGCCTGCCCTGTGCGCGCGGCAGGGAGGGGGTGAAGGTGCGGCGTTTGGGGGCGAAATGTTCGTAGAAGCGATTGCTGAAGTCGCTTTCATATTCCTTGCGCACCGAGGCATCGGCGATCGTCGCTGCGAGGTCGGCAAGGCGTTGCTTCAGGCCGGCACGCTGTTCGGGCGTATCGAGCGGACCGGCTGCGACCTCGCTCTGCCACAGGCGATCGACCAGCGGCTGCGGTGTTTCGAGCAGCGCCTCCATCGCCCCGGCGCCGCCGGCCTTGACCAGATCGTCGGGGTCCTGCCCCTGCGGCAGCGTGACGAAGGCGAGGCTGCGGCCGGGCGCCAGCATCGGCAGCGCCCTGCTCGCCGCGCGCAGCGCCGCCTTCTGCCCGGCGCCATCGCCGTCGAAGCAGAGGACCGGCACGTCGACCATCCGCCACAAGCGTTCGAGCTGCGCCTCGGTGAGCGCGGTGCCGAGCGGGGCGACCGCCTCGTCGATCCCCGCCTGCGACAGCGCGATCACGTCCATATAGCCTTCGACCACCAGCACGCGGTTCGCCTTGCGGGCGGCGGGGGCGGCGCGGTCGAGATTGTAGAGCGTGCGGCCTTTGTCGAAGAGCGGCGTGTCGGGGGAATTGAGGTATTTGGGCTCGCCTTCGCCGATGACGCGGCCGCCGAACGCGATCGTACGGCCGCGGGCGTCGCGGATCGGGATCATCAGCCGGCCGCGGAAGCGATCGTAGGGATCCTTCCCCTCGACCTGGATCAGCAGGCCGCATTCGACGAGCGCAGGGTCGCCATAGTCCTTGAGCGCCGCCTTGAGCTTGCCGCGGCTGTCGGGGGCGAAGCCCATGCTGAAGGTGCGTGCCGTCTCCTGCCGGATGCCGCGCTTCGCCAGCACGGCGCGGGCGTCGGCGCCGGGCAGGCCGTTCAGCTGCTCGGTGAACCAGGCGGCGGCATCCGCCATCGCATCATGCAGGCCCCTGGCACGTTCGGCCTTGGCGGCGGCGCGCTTGTCCTGCGCCGGCATCTCCAGCCCGGCGGCCTGCGCCAGTTCCTTCACCGCATCGATGAAGGGGAGGCCGCGCTGGTCGGTCATCCAGCGGATCGCATCGCCATGCGCGGAGCAGCCGAAGCAATGGTAGAAGCCCTTGTCGTCGTTGACGTAAAAGGACGGCGTCTTCTCGTTGTGGAACGGGCAGCAGCCGCGCATCTCGCGGCCCGCCTTGGTCAGCTTGGTCGTCTTGCCGATGAGCGCCGACAGCGAGGTGCGGGCGCGGAGCTCGTCAAGGAACTGCGGTGACAGGCTCATACGCGCGATTCTATCATGCCCGAGGTGGGGCGGTTAGGCAATGCAGGCGGCGCCGATGACGCGCGGAAGTTGACGAAGTTGACACTACGTCGCGCTCAAAAACGCTCCCGACGTGCTGGCGCGTTGTCATCCGGCAGCGGCCGTCGGCGTCGGATGCAGGCGAGGGTGGACGATGGCAGCGAGCATGACGACGCCATGCCCGATTCGAGCCGTGTAGGACAGCACGGACCTTTCATTCGTCATCCCGGCGAAGGCCGGGATCCACGGACGCGCGTCGCTGATGTGGCGCGCAGCGACGGGCTTCTCGTATCCATGGATCCCGGCGTGCGCCGGGATGACGAAGGACGGGCGGCTTACGACAGCGCCGCCTTCACCAGGCCGCTCGCCTTGCTCATGTCGAGGCTCGCGGCATGGCGCGCCTTCAGTTCGGCCATTACCCGGCCCATGTCCTTCATGCCGGTCGCGCCGAGCTCCGCCTTGATCGTCTCGATCGCGGCGCGGGTATCGTCCTCGCTCATCTGGGCGGGCAGGAAGCGTTCGATCACCGCCACCTCGGCGCGCTCGGCGTCGGCGAGTTCCTGCCGGCCGCCGGTTTCGTACATCTGGATCGATTCGCGGCGCTGCTTGACCATCTTCTGCAGCACCTCGATCACCACGGCGTCGTCGTCCGCCGGGGCGGCGGCGGTGCGCAGCTCGATGTCGCGGTTCTTGATCGCCGCCTGGATCAGGCCGATCGCGGCGCGGCCTTCCTTGTCGCCGGTCTTCATGGCGGTGACCTGGGCGGCCTTGATGTCGTCGCGAATCATGGGAAATCTCGTGGCTGGACCGGAAAGCCGATGACCCTAGCGGAATGCGTGTCCGCCGTGAACCGGTTGACCTCGAGGGGGCGGGGGGCTAGCGGGCGCCACTTAGCGACATCGCTGATGCAACCTGTAGGAGTGCCCGCCAAGCCATGGCCGACGCCAAGCCCATAGCCATGCCCGAAAAGCCCGACGGTGCGACGGGTGTCCTGGTCCTTGCGAACGGCGAGGTGGCCTGGGGCCGCGGCTTCGGCGCGGAAGGCGCGGCGGTCGGCGAGGTGTGCTTCCACACCGCGATGACCGGGTATCAGGAGATCATGACCGATCCCTCGTTCGCGGGGCAGATCATCACCTTCACCTTTCCGCACATCGGCAACGTCGGCGCCAACCCCGACGATATCGAGGCGGATGCGCCGCATGCGCTCGGCATGATCGCGCGCGAGGACGTGACGCAGCCGTCGAACTTCCGCGCGGTCGAGCGGCTGGATGGCTGGATGAAGCGGCACGCCCGCATCGGCCTTGCCGGCATCGACACGCGTGCGCTGACCCGGCGCATCCGTTCGGGCGGCGCGCCCAATGGGGTGGTGGCGCATTCGGCCGATGGCGTGTTCGACCTCGATGCGCTGCTGGCGATGGCGCGCGGCTGGCCGGGGCTGGAGGGCATGGACCTTGCCAGGACGGTGTCGACCGAGACGCACTACGCCTGGGGCGAAGCGCGCGAGGGCGATATCTGGCGGCTGGGCTTCGGCTATGGTGGCGAGGGTGCTTCGACAGGCTCAGCACGAACGGGAGAAGAGGGTGCGGCATCCACGGCCGTTCGCCCTGAGCCTGTCGAAGGGCAGGTGGCGAAGGACCGCCCGCACGTCGTCGCGATCGATTACGGCAGCAAGCACAATATCTTCCGCAACCTGGTAAAGGCCGGCGCGAAGGTGACGGTGCTGCCCGCGCAGGCGACGTTCGAGGACGTCATGGCGCTGTCCCCCGACGGCATCTTCCTGTCCAACGGCCCCGGCGATCCCGCTGCGACGGGTGAGTATGCGGTGCCGGTGATCCGGCAGCTGCTCGACACGGGTAAGCCGCTGTTCGGCATCTGCCTCGGCCACCAGTTGCTGGGGCTCGCGGTCGGCGCGACGACCAGCAAGATGTTCCAGGGGCATCGCGGCGCCAACCATCCGGTCAAGCGCCTGTCCGATGGCGCGGTCGAGATCACCAGCATGAACCACGGCTTCGCGGTGGAGCGGAAGTCGCTGCCGGCGAACGTGCGCGAGACGCATGTGTCGCTGTTCGACGGATCGAACGCGGGGCTGGAGCTGACCGACCGGCCGGCGTTTTCGGTGCAGTACCACCCGGAGGCGAGCCCGGGGCCGCAGGATAGCCTGTATCTGTTCGACCGGTTCGTCAGGTTGCTTCGGAAATGAGCGTGCTGCTTGCACTCGCCCTGCAAGTCGCAGCGCAACCGAACCGGCCTGGGAACAAGGTAGCCCAGGCTCGTCTCAATGCCATGGCCGACGCATGCCATGCGCCGCGGAAGTGGTTGAAGCTGGAGGGCCGCGAGGTCGTGTTTCGGGGCAGCCCCGATGCCGACAGTGTTAAGGTCGCGTGCGTGCTCAAGAAGATCAGCGCCGCTGTGCCGATGAGTAACATAGCGTTCATCGGCAACGCTCCAGCTCCGAAAGACAAGTGATGCCAAAACGCACCGACATCTCCTCCATCCTCGTGATCGGCGCGGGGCCGATCGTCATCGGGCAGGCGTGCGAGTTCGATTATTCGGGCACGCAGGCGATCAAGGCGTTGAAGGAAGAGGGCTATCGCATCGTCCTCGTCAATTCGAACCCGGCGACGATCATGACCGATCCCGAATTGGCCGATGCGACCTATGTCGAGCCGATCACGCCCGCCGTCGTTGCCAAGATCATCGAGAAGGAGCGGCCCGACGCCGTCCTGCCGACGATGGGCGGCCAGACCGCGCTCAACACCGCGCTCGCGCTGTTCCACGACGGCACGCTGGAGAAGTTCGGCGTCCAGATGATCGGCGCCGATGCCGAGGCGATCGACAAGGCGGAGGACCGCCAGAAGTTCAAGGCCGCGATGGACACGATCGGGCTGGAAAGCGCCCGCTCGGCCATCGCGCATACTGTCGAGGAGGCGCTCGCCGGCCTGGAGATCACCGGGCTGCCGGCGATCATCCGGCCGAGCTTCACCATGGGCGGGTCGGGCGGCGGCATCGTCTACAACCGGTCCGAATTCGTTGACATGGTCCGCAAGGGGCTCGACGCCTCGCCGACCACCGAGGTGCTGATCGAGGAATCGCTGCTCGGCTGGAAGGAATATGAGATGGAGGTCGTGCGGGACCGCAACGACAACGCCATCATCATCTGCTCGATCGAGAATGTCGATCCGATGGGCGTCCACACCGGCGATTCGATCACCGTCGCGCCGGCGCTGACGCTGACCGACAAGGAATATCAGATCATGCGCAACGCATCGATCGCGGTATTGCGGGAAATCGGCGTCGAAACCGGTGGTTCCAACGTCCAGTTCGCGGTCAATCCGAAGGACGGCCGCCTCGTCGTCATCGAGATGAACCCGCGCGTGTCGCGCAGCAGCGCGCTCGCCTCCAAGGCCACCGGCTTCCCGATCGCCAAGGTGGCTGCCAAGCTGGCGGTCGGCTATACGCTCGACGAGATCGACAACGACATCACCGGCGCGACCCCGGCGTCGTTCGAACCGACGATCGATTACGTCGTCACCAAGATCCCGCGCTTCGCCTTCGAGAAGTTCAAGGGCGCCGAAGCCGTGCTCGGCACGGCGATGAAGAGCGTCGGCGAAGTCATGGCGATCGGCCGCAATATCCAGGAGAGCATGCAGAAGGCGCTGCGTGGACTGGAGACGGGGCTGAGCGGCTTCAACGCCGTCGACCGGCTGGTCGGCGCCCCGCGGGCGGAGATCGAGGCGGCGCTCGCGGTCGCTTCGCCCGACCGGCTGCTGGTTGCGGCGCAGGCGCTGCGCGAGGGCTTCACCGTCGCCGAGATCCACGCAATCGCCAAGTTCGATCCCTGGTTCCTCGAACGGCTCGCCGAGATCGTCGCGGCCGAGGAAGAGGTGTGCCGCAACGGCCTGCCGATCGAGGCCGCCGGGCTGCGGCGATTGAAGGCGATGGGGTTTAGCGACAAGCGACTTGCTTATCTGGCGCTCAAGTCGGCGAACCTGCGCGGCATGGAGCGCGGCATCGCGCGCGGCAGCGGCCTGATCCACGAGGCGGTGGTCGCGATGACCGGCGGCGTGACCGAGGACGAGGTGCGTGCCCTTCGCCACCGGCTCGGCGTGCGTCCCGTCTTCAAGCGGATCGACACCTGCGCCGCCGAATTCGATGCCAAGACGCCCTATATGTATTCGACCTATGAGGCGCCGTCGTTCGGCGCGCCCGAGGACGAGAGCATGCCGTCCGAGCGGCGCAAGGTGGTGATCCTGGGCGGCGGGCCGAACCGGATCGGGCAGGGCATCGAATTCGATTATTGCTGCTGCCATGCCTGCTTCGCACTGTCGGATGCCGGGTTCGAGACGATCATGGTCAATTGCAATCCGGAAACGGTCAGCACCGACTATGACACATCGGACCGGCTGTATTTCGAGCCGCTGACCGCCGAGGACGTGCTGGAAATCCTGCACGTCGAGCAGAGCCGCGGCGAGCTGGTCGGCGTGATCGTGCAGTTCGGCGGGCAGACGCCGCTCAATCTCGCGCGCGCGCTGGAGAAGGCGGGGGTCCCGATCCTCGGCACCTCGCCCGACGCGATCGACCTGGCCGAGGATCGGGAGCGGTTTGCGGCGCTGATCAACAAGCTGCGCCTCAAGCAGCCGGCCAACGGCCTCGCGCGCAGCCGCGACGAGGCAGTCGCGGCGGCCGAGCGGATCGGCTATCCGGTGCTGATGCGGCCCAGCTATGTGCTCGGCGGGCGGGCGATGGAGATCGTCGATTCGCTCCAGCAGCTCGACGATTATATCCAGACCGCGGTGCAGGTGTCGGGCGAGAGCCCGGTGCTGATCGACCAGTATCTGCGCGATGCGATCGAGGTCGACGTGGACGCGATCTGCGATGGCGAGGACGTGGTGGTCGCCGGCTTGCTCCAGCACATCGAGGAGGCGGGCGTCCATTCCGGCGACAGCGCCTGTTCGATCCCGCCGCATTCGCTGTCCGCCGAGACGATCGCGGAGATCGAGCGGCAGACCGTCGCGCTGGCGCACGCCTTGTCCGTCAAGGGGCTGATGAACATCCAGTTCGCGGTCAAGGACGGCGAGGTGTACCTGATCGAGGTGAACCCGCGTGCATCGCGCACCGTGCCGTTCGTCGCCAAGGCGATCGGTGTGCCGATCGCCAAGATCGCCAGCCGCGTCATGGCGGGCGAGATGCTGCGCGACCTGCCGCCGATCGACCGCCACATCGATTATTATGCGGTGAAGGAAGCCGTCTTCCCGTTCAACCGCTTCCCCGGCATCGATCCGGTGCTGTCGCCGGAGATGAAGAGCACCGGCGAAGTCATGGGAATCGATCCCGATTTCACCACCGCTTTCATGAAGTCGCAGCTGGGCGCCGGCACCGTGCTGCCGACCGGCGGCACGGCGTTCGTCAGCGTCAAGGATGGCGACAAGCCGCACATCGTGCCGGCGGTGAAGGCGCTGCTGGCACGCGGTTTCCAGGTGCTGGCGACCGGCGGGACGGCGGATTACCTCGAAACCGTCGGACTGGCCGTGGAGAAGGTCAACAAGGTCGCGCAAGGGCGGCCGCATATCCTCGACCGGATCATGGACGGTGAGGTGACGCTGATCTTCAACACCACCGAGGGCTGGCAGTCGCTCAAGGATTCCAAGCCGATCCGCCAGGCGGCGTTGGCGCAGAAGATTCCGTATTTCACCACCGCACCGGCCAGCGTGCAGGCGGCGTCCGCAATCGGGACGGCATCCCTTGAAGTCAGGCCGCTGCAATCCTACTATTCGCAGTCGCACAACTGATCCCGACATAATGACGTGATGTGCGGGGCGGCCTTCCGATCGGACGGCCGCCGCGGGGAATGAGTGAATTGGGGACGAGACTATGGCGACCGTCGAAAAGATGCCGATGCTCCAGGAGGGCTATGACACGCTCACCGCGGACCTGAAGCGTCTGAAAACGGAGCGTCCCCAGATCGTCGACGCGATCGAGGAAGCGCGCGCGCACGGCGATCTGTCGGAAAACGCCGAATATCATGCCGCCAAGGAGCGGCAGGGCCAGATCGAGGCATCGATCGCTGATATCGAGGACAAGCTCAGCCGCGCCCAGATCATCGATCCGCGCGATCTGTCCGGCGACAAGGTGGTGTTCGGCGCGACCGTGACGCTGCTCGACGACGACGACAAGCCGGTCAAGTACCAGATCGTCGGCCAGACCGAGGCGAATGCGAAGACGGGGCGGATTTCGTACAACTCGCCGCTGGGCCGGGCGCTGATCGGCCGCAAGGTGGATGACGAGGTCGAGGTGTCGGTGCCCGCGGGCGACCGGTATTACGTGGTGTCGAAGGTCGAGTTCATCTGACGGCGGGAGAGTAACCCGCACGTCGTCATATCGGCCAAGTGGTCATCCCGGCGAACGCCGGGACCCATGGGCGAGGCGCCATCAGCGATGATGCGCCCACGTTACCGCTTATCCCTCCATGGATCCCGGCGAACGCCGGGATGACGATGGAGGGTACGCCTTCACGCCTCCGGCGATGCCAGCAAGTCGGGCTCCAGCAGGCGGTGGAGGTGGACCACCACGAACTTCATTTCGGCATCGTCGACGGTACGCTGCGCATTGGCGCGCCATGCCTTTTCGGCGCTGGCATAGTCGGGGAAGATGCCGACGACTTCGAGAGCCGAGGGATCGGCGAATTCGAGGGTGCGGGGGTCCTTGACGCGGCCGCCGAAGACGAGGTGAAGCTTACTCATCGATACATCCCGGGTGAGAGGTTCAAGCGCAGGCTCCTAGCGTGCTGCGCTGCAATATTGAACCCCCCGAGCGGACGGAACGGGCACCCCGGCGTGCGGGGCGCCCCATTCGTCAGCCCTTGTTCGCGGCGGTCTTGGCGGCGGCGCTGCCGGCGCTGGTCGCCGCCTTGGCAATGCCCTGGAACAGCGACTTGACCTGATCCTTGGCAGCGTCGCGGGAGAGGCCCGCGTCGTGCAACTCGTTGGTGCCTGCCTCACGTGCGGCCTGCACGGCACCGCGCGCGCGATCGGCCAACGTGCGGCCGAGCGGGGCGAGCAGTTCCTTTTCCTTGGCCGACCGCGGGATCAGCGCGCCGGCCAGCGCGCCGATGGCGACGCCGCCGGCGACGAGCGCGAGCGGGTTGGTGTCGATCGCGTCGGCCGTGCGGCGGGCAGCGTCGGCGGCGGCATGCTTGGCATCGTCGATGGGGCCGTGGGTGTCGTGGTCATGCGCGTGCGTATTGGGCATGGGTCTTATCCTTTCGAAAGATCAGTCCTGCGGGCCGAGGCCGGGCTCGCGCTCCCGATGACCGGGCTTGTGCTTGGGTTTGCGGCGAAACAGGGCGATGATGCGATGGCGAGCGAGGAAAAGCCCCGCCGCCGCGGTCGCACCGGCGACGGCGCCGGGATTGCGCACCGCGGTGTTGAGGCTCGCCTGTGCCGCGGCGGCGCTTTTGTCCGCCACGTCGCGACCGACCTGACGGGCGAGATCGCGCGGGTTGAGCTTCACCTGCAACTTGCCGAGCGTCGACGACAGCCGCTCGCGTGCGGCGGCTGCGTCGGCCTCGGCCTGCGCCAGGCGGGCGGCGGGTTCGGGCGCGCTCATTGCGGCCTCCCCGGTGCGAGCCGGCCCTTGCCGATGATGGCGAGGACGCCCGCAATCGCGAACACCGCGAGCACCACGGCCGCGGTGGCGAGGCCGGGGCCGATCAGCGTCGCCAGGCTGAGGATCAGCCCGACGAGCAAGGCGATGAGCGCGGCAAGGGCCAGAACGCCTGCGGCAACGAAGTAGATCGCCGCATTCTTATAGGCGCTGGTCCGCTCGCCGATGCGCGCCTTGACCAGCGCGACCTCCGCGCTGGCCAAGCCACGGGCATCGTCGACCAGCTGGCCGACGAGCGTGGCGATGCCTTCGTCCTCGATCAGGCCGGGCAGGGGCTCGGTCGTCGCCATCGGCCGGATCAGGCCTTGCCGCCGGAGGGGCCGTCGCCGTCGATCCCCGACTGGATGATGCGGGCAAGCGCGAAGCCGAGGGCGGCGGCGACGCCGATCGCCACGCCGGGGCTCTTGCGCACGAAGCCGCGCGCATCCTCCAGCAGCTCGTCCACATCCTTCGCCTTGATCTGTTCGGAGAAGTTGGACACCGCACCCGCCGCCGAGCGGGCATATTCGCCGTATTGGCCGCCCAGCTTCTCATCGACCTGACCGGCAGCGTCGTTGATCATCTGCGACAGCTGGTCGAGGCCGCCGACCGCGCGTTCCTTGCCGGTGTCGGCGAGGGTGCGGATCTTGTCGGTCGCCTGCGCGCCGTATTTGGAGGAATAGTCCTTTACGGTCTGCTTGGCCTGTTCGGTCTTGCTGCCGCCGGCGTCCGATCCGGCGTCGCCTGAGGGAGAGGAATCGGCATCGAATGCCACGCCGCTGGTCTTCAGCGGCTCGGCCGGGGTGAAGTCGGTGGTGGGGGGGGGTGGGTTGAAGTCGCTGTCGCCCTGCGGTTTCAAGTCAGAATCGGCCATGACGCGCCCTTTCGAATGGTTCGACACCCTCAACCCGGCCCATCCGGCACGGTTCCCTCGCGGTGGAGGAGATTGCCGCACCGCACCGGGCAGGGTAGAGGCCGCCGCGTGACCCGCCCGAGGTAGGAGCATCATTACGTGACCGCAATCATCGACATCCATGGCCGCCAGATCCTCGACAGCCGGGGCAACCCCACCGTGGAAGTCGACGTGTTGCTGGAGGACGGCAGCTTCGGCCGCGCCGCCGTGCCGTCGGGCGCGTCGACCGGCGCGCACGAGGCGGTCGAGAAGCGCGACGGTGACAAGAGCCGCTGGGGCGGCAAGGGCGTCGACGACGCGATCGAGGCGGTGAACGGCGAACTGGTCGAGGCGCTGATCGGCCTGGATGCCGAGGACCAGGCCGACCTCGACCGCACCATGATCGAGCTCGACGGCACCGAGAACAAGGGGCGGCTGGGCGCGAACGCGATCCTCGGCGTCAGCCTCGCCGCGGCTAAGGCCGCCGCCGAGGCGCGCGGCATGCCGCTCTACAAGTATGTCGGCGGCGTATCGGCGCATGTGCTGCCGGTGCCGATGATGAACATCATCAACGGCGGCGAACATGCCGACAATCCGATCGATTTCCAGGAATTCATGATCGTGCCGGTCGGCGCGGAGAATATCGTCGAGGCGGTGCGCTGCGGCTCGGAAATCTTCCACACGCTCAAGAAGGCGCTGCACGACAAGGGGCTGGCGACCGGCGTCGGCGACGAGGGCGGCTTCGCCCCCAATATCGCCAGCACCGAAGAGGCGCTGGGCTTCATCATGGCCAGCATCGAGAAGGCGGGCTACACGCCGGGCGACGACGTGATGCTGGCGCTCGATTGCGCGGCGACCGAATTCTACAAGGACGGCCGCTACCATATCGCCGGCGAGGGCAAGGTGCTGGAAAGCGGCGCGATGGCGGAATATCTCGCCGACCTCACCCGCCGCTACCCGATCTTCTCGATCGAGGACGGGATGAGCGAGGACGACTGGGAGGGCTGGAAGGCGCTGACCGACCTCGTCGGCGATAAGGCCCAGCTGGTCGGCGACGACCTGTTCGTCACCAACCCCAAGCGGCTGAAGCGCGGCATCGAGGGCGGCTATGCCAATTCGCTGCTGGTGAAGGTCAACCAGATCGGCACGCTGACCGAGACGCTGGAAGCGGTGACCATGGCGCAGCGCGCGCGCTACACCGCGGTGATGAGCCACCGGTCGGGCGAGACCGAGGATGCGACGATTGCCGACCTCGCCGTCGCCACCAACTGCGGCCAGATCAAGACGGGCTCGCTCGCCCGGTCGGACCGGCTTGCCAAGTACAACCAGCTGATCCGCATCGAGGAAGAGCTGGGCGATGCGGCACGTTATGCGGGTCGCGACGTTCTGAAGGCTTGATCCGGACACGCGGGCAGGCAAGGATAGCGGCATGGCACGGGCAATCAGGACTTCGGCGTTTCGCAGGACGATGCGCCGTGCCGCCTTGCCCGCGCTGGGCCTCACCATCATGGCGTTCTTCGGCGCCTATGCGGTGCTGGGGCCGAACGGCATGCTGGCCTATGGCGATTACAAGAAGCAGCTGGCGCGCCGCGAGAAGCAGTTCGCCCTGCTCGATCAGAAGCGCGCGGTGCTGAAGAACCGCGTCGCGCTGCTCGATCCCGACCATGCCAATCCGGATATGGTGGACGAGATGGTGCGCAAGGAGCTGAACGTCGCGCATCCGGATGAGGTGATCGTGCCGCTCAAGTAAGTTGGGGGTGTGCCGGGTGCGGGATCGGGCCGGGTATCGGGTCGTGTACTAGGGCTGATCGGCATTCAAGATGAGGGGTTCTCTTCATCCTTCCCCGGCAGGGCAGGGCTGTCGGATATGAGGTGCCTGATCCGCGGCGGTGTTCTTTGATCTTCCGTCATGCCGGACCTGGTCCGGCATCCACCGTGCCGCACACCCATACGCTATTGGCTTTGCGGCACGGTGGACCCCGGAACGAGTCCGGGGTGACGAAGGATATTGGGATGGCATGCGCCTTCACCCGCAGCCGGCGGCTATCATCGGCATATGCGATAGCCCTGACCTGGCGGGGGGCGCCCAAGGCGACGGAGGGGGCGTCTCCCCAAGCACGACATGCGTCGCTTACCTCCCCCTCCGTCAGGCTGCGCCTGCCACCTCCCCCTGGCGGGGGAGGATTGAAGGTCGATTGGTCCTGGCTTAGCGCATCGAGCTATAGATGCGGTTTGTACCTTTTCCGTTTCCCTGAGCCTGTCGAAGGGCGGGGATGCCGCGGGCGGTTTGCTTGCGGCACGGTGCCCCTCGACAGGCTCAGCGCAAACGGGTTGATGTAACGCTCGACGCTCAAGTGTTTGAAACGGGAACTCGACACGCGCTTGCCGTTTGCCCTGAGCTTGTGAAGGGCATGAGTCTCACCTGTGCTTCGACAGGCTCAGCACGAACGGATTGGGTTGATGTTTGCCCGCTCCAGCTGTGGCCGTAGTTCCGCCTTGTGATACGGCCATTCGGTGCCTCGGCCTATTGCTTGAAGTGCGGCGGCCCCAGGTCGTCGGGTGCGCCGTCCGGGGTTCCTTCGGCGCCGGTGATCGGATAGCCGTCGCCGCCCGCGGCGTCGCTGGCGAAATCCTCGCCGGGATTGCCGCCGCCGGCACCGCTGCCGCTGCCGTGGACGGCGCCGGTCCTGGGGTCGAACGAGGCTCGGCGGCCGTTGTCGGGCGGAATGTCGGCGTCGGTATCGATGCCGGACGCGGTGCGTGCCGGCGTGCCGGGTTTCGCGGCGACGGTGCCGCTGGGCAGATCGCGGCCCTGCGCGGCCTCGCGGTCGCGGTGATATTCCTGGCCGTAGAGGCCGTCGTCGGCATCGAACGGCTGACTGTGGCGCTGCCGGTCGGGATCGACCGCGGGGTCCGGCTTTGACGGGTCTGACATGCGATCCTCCTGTCGTGCTAGGGGGAAAACGAAGCTGCCGGCCGGTGTATCCACCGGTTCCGATGGGGCACCGCGACACTGCGGCGAGATTTCGCTACCGAACGGTATAAAACGATTGACGCACGCTGAACGCGCTTTTATACCAATCGGTATAGAAGCTGGGCGGCACGGGAGCCGGCGGGCTTCGGACAGTATCCGGACGCACGTCGCTCGATCGGCGGACAACCGGTCGCAACACACGCGCGCTACCAGGCTGCATCGCCACCGATGCGGCGCTGTCTGCCGCTATCGAAAAGGGAGTGACGCCATGGCCTTTCTTGCTTTCGCCGAGCCCGGCAACGCGGGCTATGCCCGTGCGAGCGCGGCTCCGGTCGCGCACCTGCCGACGCTGGCACCCGCATTCCCCAAGCTGGCCCAGGCCGAGGAGCGCCCGATGCTGACGGAGCTGGAACGTTCGGTGATCGGCATCGCGCGGCGCGACGGCCTGTCGACCCTGCGCCAGCCGGGCCGGCTGTCGCGTTGGCTGGGCTTGCTGTTCGGCGTGCGGATCAGCCCGCAACTTGCCGATCCGAAGCTGGAGGCACTCCGGCGCATCGCGGTGCTCAGCTGGCGCCGGGGCTATGCCATCGCGTCGGCCGAGGTGAAGGCGTTCGTCGCGGCGGGCTATTCGCCGGCCTTCTACGAACTGGTGGTCGACACGATCGCTTCCGCGCGTCAGGCGGACAGCCGCCGCGCGCGGCGCTGACGCTCCTCTAGCCGAGTTCCGCGCGGCGCGTCAGGCGTACGGCGGCTGATGACGCCCCGCCGGCGACACCGTGAAGATCTCGCATCCCGTGTCGGTGATGCCGATCGAATGTTCGAACTGCGCCGACAGCGAGCGATCCCGCGTCACCGCCGTCCAGCCGTCGTCGAGCAGCTTCACGTCGGGGCGACCGATGTTGATCATCGGTTCGATGGTGAAGATCATTCCGGGCTTCAATTCGGGGCCGGTGCCGGGCTTGCCGACGTGGACGACCTCCGGCGCGTCATGGAACAGCCGGCCGACGCCATGGCCGCAGAAATCGCGGACGACGCCGTAGCGATGCTTTTCGGCATGGCGCTGGATGGCATGCGCCACGTCGCCCATGTGGTTGCCGGGCCGCGCCTGCTCGATGCCGAGCATCAGGCATTCGTACGTCACCTCAACCAATCGGCGCGCCTTCAGCGGCACGTCGCCGATCAGGTACATGCGGCTGGTATCGCCGTGCCAGCCATCGACGATCGGCGTCACGTCGACATTGACGATATCGCCCGACTTCAGCGTCTTTTCCGACGGGATGCCGTGGCAGACGACATGGTTGATCGAGATGCAGGTCGAATGCGTATAGCCGCGATAGCCGAGCGTCGCGGGCACGCCGCCGCCCGCCAGCACGAAATCGTAGATCAGCCGGTCGAGTTCGGCGGTGGTGACGCCCGGCACCATGTGCGGCACGAGCATGTCGAGCGTCTCGGCAGCCAGGCGTCCGGCCTTGTGCATGCCGGCGAAGGCGGCGGGGCCGTGCAGCTTGATGGCGCCGGTGCGGCCTTCGGGTGCGTCGGAGGTGACGGTGACGTAATCGGTCATGGCAGCCGATATAGCGTGACGGCCGCGCTTTTGCGAGGCTATGGCGAACGGATGGAGCAGGAACGCATCTGGACCGCCGCGCTCGTCGTCATCGGTGACGAGATCCTGTCGGGCCGCACGCAGGACCGCAACATCGCGCAGCTGGCGAGCTGGCTCAACGTCCAGGGCATCCGGCTGGTCGAGGTGCGGGTGGTGCCCGATCGCACCGAGGCGATCGTCGAGGCGGTCAATACGCTGCGCGCGCGCAACGATTATCTGTTCACCACCGGCGGCATCGGCCCGACCCATGACGACATCACGGTCGACGCGATCGCTGCGGCGCTGGGTGTCGGGGTGGAGCATCATCCCGAGGCGCTGGCGGTGCTGGACCGTTATTACGCGACGCGCGGCGGCCTGACCGAGGCACGGGCGCGGATGGCGCGGGTGCCGGCGGGAGCGGGGCTGATCCCCAACCGGGTGTCGGGCGCGCCGGGCATCCGGATCGGCAACATCTTCATCATGGCGGGTGTGCCGCACATCACGGCCGGCATGCTCGATGCACTGACCGGCACGCTGGAGGGCGGTCGCCCGGTGGTGTCGGGCACGATCGGCTGCTGGGTGGCGGAAAGCGAGGTCGCCGACCTGCTGCGTGCGGCGGAGAAGAGCCACGAGGGGGTATCGATCGGCTCGTACCCCTTCTTCCGCGAAGGGCGGACGGGGGCGAATTTCGTGGTGCGCAGTCCGGACGCGGCGCTGGTGGCGGCGTGCCTTACCGATCTGACGCGCGCGTTGGAAGCGACCGGGCGCGAGGTATTCGCCGAGGGGATTTGAGGCATCCGCGGTAAGGCGGCCGTCGTATCCGGCAGGACCGTCATCCCTGCCTGCGCGGGGATGACGGGCATCATGTAAACGTCTGCTCTACCGCGCGAAGGCGCCGATGTCGGCGATCGCCAGTGTCTGCGCCGGCACCGCGGTCGCCGCGAACGTCAGACGCAGGTAGCGGACCTCGCGCGGCGCGGTGAAGGGGATGCGCTGGGTGGAGAGCGCATAGGCGATGTTCTGGAACTCGCCCTCCGCGCCCGGCGACCAGGTCTTGCCGTCGACGCTGGTCTCGGCGCGATAGCCGCGCGGCGGGCTGCTGACCTTGTCGGGATGGCGCCAGGGGGTGAGGCTGAAGCCGGCGACGGTCTGCGCCTTGCCGAGGTCGATCGTCACGCTGGCCGGCGTCGTGGTGGGTGCGGGCTGGCTCCAGACGGTGGCAGCCTCGCCGTCGATGACTGCCTCCGCGCCGGGGGCCGAGGCAGCGGTGATCGCCCAGCCCTGCGTGGAGAGGTTCGCGGCATCGGTCACGCGCGGCGCGGCGACGGGGACCGGCGCAACGCTGAGGAACAACGCTACCTCGCTGATCGCCGGGCAGGCGGGGGCCTCCAGGATCACCAGCCGGAGGCGGCGGGCGGCGATCGGCGCGCCCAGGCGGATGATCCGCTGCGCGCCGATACATTCGTGCGTGGCGAGCCGCTGCCACCGGCCCCCGACCTCCGCCTCGACGGCGAAACGGGTGACGCGGGCGCCGAGCGGCAGAAATTCGCGCAGGCGGATGAGGTCGAAGCGACGGCCCGGCGGCAGATCGAGCGTGAGGGTCGGGGTGGTGGCGCCGTCCGGCGTCGACCAATAGGTGTTGCGATCGCCATCGAGCACCCTGGCCGGCGCGAAGGCGGCCGCACGCGTGGCGCTGGCACTCGCCACCGCGCCTTGCGCGAGGTCGGTGGCGAAGCTGGCGGCGAGCGCATCGCCGAAGCTCTTGAGGACCGCGACATCGTGGTCGGGGATGCGGCCGCGGCGGTCGGGCGGCAGGTTGAGATTGAGGTTGGTGCCGCGACCGACCGATTCGTCGATCAGGCGGATCAGCCGCGCCGGGCTCTTCACCTTGGCATCCTCGTCGGCGTGGTAGAACCAGCCGGGGCGGATCGACACGTCGGTTTCGGCCGGCCACCACAAGGGCGCGCCGCGCACGCCGCTGTTGCCCTCCGCCTGGACATACGGGTGGTTCGGCATCGTCGGCCAGCAGGGATCGCCGGCGACGCCGTCCTCGTTGCCGACCCAGCGGATATCCGCGCCGAGCGGATCGAAGGTGCAGGCCATCGGCTGATGCTGGTGCACCAGCGCGATGATCGAGGGCCAGTTATAGTATTTCGGCGCGTCGATCTTCCGCGTTTCGCGCGCGCCGCCATAATAGCCGTCGCCGCCGTTCGCGCCGTCGAACCAGAATTCGAACAGCTCGCCGTAGCGCGTGCAAAGCTCGACCACCTGCTTGCGGTAATAATCGATATAGGCGGGCCGGCCGTATTCGGGGTGATTGCGATCCCAGGGCGAGAGGTAGAGGCCGAAGGCGAGGCCGGCGCGGCGGGTCGCCTGCTCCATCTCGCGGACGATGTCGCCCTTGCCGTTCTTGTAGGGGCTGTTGCGGATGCAATGTTCGGTCAGCATCGTCGGCCACAGGCAGAAGCCGTCGTGATGCTTGGCGGTGAGGATGATGCCGCGCATGCCGCCCGCCTTGGCCGCGGCGACGATCTGGTCGGCGGAAAAGTCGGTCGGGTTGAACAGCTTGGGGCTTTCATCGCCATAGCCCCATTCGCGATCGGTGAAGGTGTTGATCGAGAAGTGGATGAAGGCGTAGCGCTCGCGCGCGTGCCAGGCGAGCTGGCGCGGCGACGGGGTGGCGCCCCAGGGCTTCGGCGCGGCGGGCGCTGCGGCAAAGGCGGGCGTGGCGGTGGCAGCGCTCGCGGCGAGGCCGCTGGCGATGAGGGTGCGGCGGGAAAGGTCGGTCACTGGGTCGCTCCGTCGATATGACGTGGTGCTTGAGGCGGGAGATAGGTCACGCCGCGCCCCGTCCGTTGGAGGGCGGGCGATCGGTCTTGGCTTGGCCGAAGGTCTTCACCGGGGTGGCGCTCATCGCGAAGACGAGGCGGCCGCCCTTCATCAGGTCGGCATGGCTGATCCAGCTCTTCGTCCAGGGGCGGCCGTTGAAGGTGATCGAACGGACATACGGCGTGTCGGCGGTGTTGCCCGGCGCCTCGATGACGAGGCGCTTGCCGGCGTGCAGCGCGATCGTCGCGCGTTCGAACAGCGGCGAGCCGAAGACGTAGACCGCCTCGACCGGATCGACCGGGTAGAAGCCGAGCGAGGACAGCACGAACCATGCGCTCATCTGACCGCAATCGTCGTTGCCGATGACGCCGTCGGGGTCGTTCCGGTACATCTCCGTGCACAGGCGGCGGACCATCGCCTGCGTCTTCCACGGAGCGCCGGTGTAGGCGTAGAGATAGGCGGCGTGCTGGTCGGGCTCGTTGCCGTGCGCGTACTGTCCGACGAGGCCGGCGATGTCGGGCGGCGCATTGGCGGGCAGCGTCGAGGGCGCGGTGAAGAGGGCGTCGAGCTTCGCCTCGAACGTCGCCTCGCCGCCCATGTGGGCGATCAGGCCGTAGATATCGTGCTGGTTGAGGAAGGTCGCCTGCCAGCCGTTCGCCTCGGTATAGTCGCGCCACCAGGGCTTGGGCATGTGGCCGAGCTGGATCGGATCATAAGGCGTCCACCAGCTGCCGTCGGCGAAGCGCGGGCGGGCGAAGCCGATCGAGCCGTCGATGACGTTGCGCCAGTTGCGCGAGCGCTTGAGCAGCCGGTCGGCCTCCGCCGTCTTGCCGGCCGCGCGGGCGAGGTGCGAGGATGCCCAGTCGTCATAGGCATATTCCTGCGTGCGGCTGACGCTCTCGAACCACTTGTCGGCGGGAACGTAGCCCATCCGGTCGTAGAGGTCGCGGCCCTTGCTGTTGTCGAGGTCGGGGGCGGTGAAGTCGAAGCTGCGCCTGGCGATGCCCGGCCAGGCGGCGGCGTAATCGGCCTTGATCCCCTTGGCCTGCGCCTCGGCCAGGACCGATACCGCATGCCAGCCGATCATCGTGCCGGTTTCGACGCCCTGCAGCGGCCACACCGGCGGGCCGTAGGGGCTCTGCTGCGTCTGGCGGATGAGATCGGCGACGAGGCTCTGCGCCCTATCGGGTGCCACAATGGTCAGCAGCGGGTGCAGCGCGCGATACGTGTCCCACAGCGAAAAGGTGCTGTAGGCGGCATCGCCGCGCGGGACAGTGTGCACCTGCCGGTCGAGCCCGACGTAGCGGCCGTCGATATCGGAAAAGAGCGTCGGCGCGAGCAGGGCGTGGTAGAGCGCGGAGGAGAGGATCGCACGCTGGTCGGCGGTGCCGCCTTCGACGGTGATCGCATCCAGTTCGCGCGTCCAGCGGGCCTGCGCGGCGCGGCGGACGGCGTCGAAGTCCCACGTCTTCGCCTCGGCGGCGAGATTGGCGCGGGCGCCGGCGACATCGACGCCGGAGATGCCACAGCGGATAACGACAGGCGCCGTGCCGGCATCGTCATAGTGGAACACGACCTTCAGCCGGTTGCCCTGCACGGCGCGGGTGCCAGCGGGCTGTTCGGCATCCTTGTCGCCGTAGAAGGTGACGCGGCTCGGCCGGCGGGACAGCTGCATCGCGAAATGGATGCGCCGCCCCTTCGCCCAGCGGTTGACGGTGCGGCTGCCGGTGAGCGTGCCGTCCGCATCCAGTGCGAGGGCGGCATCGGTGATGAGCGGCGCGTGATCGCTCTTGTCGAGCACGAGGTGCGACAGGTCGACCAGGATATGCGCCGGCCCCGCGGGGAAGGTGTAGCGATGATAGCCGGTGCGCGGCGTGACGGTCAGCTCGGCGCGGACGCCGCTTTCCAGCGCGACGCGGTAATAGCCGGGCTCGGCATGTTCGGCGGAGAAGCGCTGGCGATAGCCCTTGTCGGGGGCGTCAAGCGGGCCGGGCATCAGCTGCACCGGACCGCGTGTCGGCACCACCAGCACGTCCAGCATGTCGCCGATGCCGGTGCCCGACAGATGGGTGTGGCTGAACCCCATGATCGACGTATCGTCGCGATGATAGCCCGAGCAGGCATCCCAGCGCTCGACGTCGGTGTCCGGGCTCAGCTGCACCATGCCGAAGGGCAGCGTCGCGCCGGGATAGGTGTGGCCATGGCCGCCGGTGCCGACGAACAGGTTCGGCGCGGCGGGCGCCGGCGCGGCGGCGAACGCCGGGAGCGGCAGACCGGCGGCGGCGGTGCTCGCGAGCAGGGTACGGCGCGTAATCATAGGGGAGCCTTCAGCAGCGCGGGCCGGGTGGCGGCGAGATGGACGATGAGCTCGCCGAACAGGCCATTGGCCCAGGCGAACCAGCTTCGGGTGAACTTCGCGGGATCGTTGCGGTCGAAGCTTTCGTGGATGAAGCCGGTGCCGCCATCGGTGTCGCGCAGCGTGCGGAGGCAGGCGCGGACGGTGGCATCGTCGCCGGCCGACAGCGCGCGGATGGTGAGCGACATCGGCCAGATCTGGCCGGCGCCGACATGCGGGCCGCCGATGCCTTCGCCGGCCGTGCCCTTGAAGAACCACGGGTTGGCATCGCTCCAGCAGGCGTCGCGGGTGCGCTGCCACAGCGGGTCGGCGGGATCGACGCAGCCGAGATAGGCGAGGCCGGAGAGGCTCGGCACGTTGGCATCGTCCATGAAGACGGCATTGCCGTAGCCGTCGACCTCATAGGCCCAGACCTCAGGCCCGTTGCGCAGCCGCATCGTGCCGTATTGCCGCAGCGCGCCCTCCACCTCGGCCGCCAGTGCGGTGGCGTCCGCGGCGAGCGCCGTGTCGCCGCGCGCCGCGGCGGCGACCACCGCCAGCTCGCGCAGGGCGGTGACCGCGAACAGATTGCTGGGGATGAGGAAGGGGTAGAGGCAGGCATCGTCCGACGGACGGAAGCCCGAGGCGATCAGCCCGACCGGCCGGATCGGATTGCCGTAGCCCCACAGCAGCGTCTCGGTCGGCTGCGGTGCCGAGCGGCGGAAGCTGTAGGGGCCGTTGCCGTCTTTGCGCTGCTGTTCGCGGAAGGTGCGGATGCTGGCGCGGGCGGCCTCCGCCCAGGTCGCGCCGAACGGCGTCCTGTCCTGTGTCGCCTGCCAATAGCCGTGGGCGAGCCGCATCGGGTAGCAGAGCGAATCCACCTCCCACTTCCGTTCGGCGACGCCCGGCTTCATCACCGTCTCGTCATGCGCCGACCATTCGAGGTTCGACTTCGCCGTCGGGTCTTCCATGAAGGCGTTGGCATAGGGATCGATCAGGATGCAGCGCGCCTGGCGGGCGATGAGGCCGTGGAACAGGCGGCGCAGTTCGGGCGCCCTGGCGGCGAGGTGGAGGTAGGGCTTCACCTGCGCCGAGGAATCGCGCAGCCACAGGCAGGGGATGTCGCCGGTGATGACGAAGGCGTCGGGTCGTCCGTCCACCGTGCTCATCCGCACGGTGGTGTCGAGCGTGTTCGGATAGCAATTGCCGAACATCCAGCGCAGCTTCGGGTCGCCGATCTGCGCGGCGACGCGGGCGAGTTCGCGCTCCACCGCCGGGCTGGTGAAGCGGCGCTCCGCCGGGGCGGGGCGCTTGGACGGCAGCTGCGGCGTGGTGGCGGCGAAGGCGGGGGCGGCGAGCGTCGCGGCGGAGGCGGCACCCGCGACGATGATCTGGCGGCGGTTCATGGACCCTTCGTCACCCCGGGCTCGTCCCGGGGTCCATGGTTCGGCGAGCATAGACCTGTGATCTTTCATCGAGGCACCTCCGTATCGCTGCCGGTCACGGTGAAGTCGAACCACTGGCCGGCACCGTCGCCGGGTTGTCCGCCGCCGACGTAGAGGCGGTAGGCGCCGGGGGCGACGTGGCGGCGGCCGTCACGCTCGACGATGCTCATCGCGCGCGGATCGAGCGTGAAGGCGACCCGTTGCGTCTGGCCGCGCTTCACGGCCACGCGGCGAAAGGCGACGAGCTGGCGCTGGAGCACGGGGTCGGTGAAGCCCGGCCGGCCGGCGGGGGCGGGGAGGACGAGATAGGCCTGAACCACCTCGTCGCCGTCGCGCGTGCCGGCGTTGGTGACCGCCGTCTCCACGGTCAGGTCGCTGCCTGCCGCGACGCTCGTGGCCCCGCGCGGCGCGTCGTAGGCGAAGCGCGTATAGCTGAGTCCGTGGCCGAAGCCCCATAGCGGCGTGCCGGTGAAATAGCGGTAGGTCCGCTCCTTCATGCCATAATCGACGAAGGCCGGCAGATCGCCGGTGTGGCGGTACAGCGTCACCGGCAGGCGGCCGGCGGGGTTGGTGGTGCCGGCCAGCACCTCGGCGAGCGCGGTGCCGCCCGCTTCGCCCGCATACCAATTGGCGAGGATCGCGTCGGCCGAGGCGGGATCGACCGCCACCGCGCTGCCGCTCGACAGGACGAGGACGATCGGCTTGCCGGTCGCCTTTAGCGCATCGAGCAGGCGCTGCTGCGGGAGGGGAAGGGCGATGTCGGTGCGGTCGCCGCCGACGAAGCCGGGGACCTGCACCGACAGCGCCTCGCCCTCCAGATCGGGCGACAGGCCGGCGACGACGACCGCGACGTCCGCCGCCTTGGCCGCTGCCACCGCCTGCGCGAGCAGGGGCTCGGCGGGCGGGATCCAGAGCAGGCGGAAGCTTTCGTCCTCCGACCGGTGGTCGAGCGTCAGGTCGATCGGCTGGGCGGTGCCGTCGCTGTCGATCGTCAGCTCGACGCGGCCCTTGGGCAGCGCGCCGTCGTGCAGCGTGCGACCGCCGAGCACCAGCCGCGCGGTGTCGTGCGTCGAGCAATCCTTCCAGCATTGCGCCTGGTCGAGGATCAGCCGGTAGCGGCCGGGGCCGGGCGGCACGAACTCGCCCGTCCAGCGCGCGACATAGCCGGTGACCGGCAGCCCCGCGGCGGGGGCGCGGCGGGTGATGTCGAGGTCGATGCGGCCGTCCTGGCGGGTGACGGATGTGCCGGTGGCGGTGTAGGTGCCGGCGAGGCCGGGCCTGCCGTTCGATCGCAGGGCCGTTTCCGGCACGACGACGGCGGCGCCCTCGGCGAGGATCGACCCTTGCGCATAGGCGACGTTGGCCGCGCCGAAGCGGGTGCGGATGCCTTGCAGCGGGGTGACCGGTGCAGCCGCGGTGCCGTGGTAATTGCCTTGCAATACGCCGAGGTCGTCGGCATCGGCGCCGATCACCGCGATGCGGGCGCCGGACTTGAGCGGCAGGCGATCGCCGGTGTTCTGGAGCAGGACGATCGACTTGCGCGCCGCCTCCAGCGCGGCGGCGCGGTGGGCGGGCGTGCCGACCTCGGTCGGCTTGATCCGGCTCCACGGGCTCTTCGCGCCGAAGGCGATGCCGAGCGCCTGGCGCGCGCGCAATGCGCGGGCGAGCGCGGTGTCGACCTCGCTCTGGCTGACGAGGCCCTGCGCCAGCGCCTGCGGCAGGGCCGCATAGGCGGTGCCGCAGTTGAGATCGGTGCCCCCCTTCACCGCCGCCGCCGCCGCGCCTGCGGCATCGAGGCGATAATGGTGGAAGCTGTGGATGTTGGACACGGCGTCGCAATCGGACACGGTGAAGCCGGTGAAGCCCCAGTCGCGGCGCAGCCGGTCGTTCATCAGCCAGCCCGCCGCGCAGGCGGGCACGCCGTGCAGGCTGTTGTAGGCGCACATCAGCGATTGCGCCTTGCCCTCGGTGATCGCGCGGCGGAAGGCGGGAAGATAGGTCGCCTCCAGGTCGCGCGGGGAGGGATCGACGTCGAAGCCGTCGCGCCCGGCCTCGGGTCCGCTGTGGACGGCGAGGTGCTTGGGGGTGGCGATGACGCGGGGGTGCGCGGCGTCCGGCCCTTGCAGGCCGTGGATGAAGGCGACGCCGAGCTTGCCCGTCAGATACGGGTCCTCGCCATAGGTTTCCTGCCCGCGGCCCCAGCGCGGATCGCGGAAGATGTTGATATTGGGCGACCAGATGGTCAGCCCTTCGTAGATGCGGCGGTTGGCCGAGGGCGCTTGCGCGTTGAACTTGGCGCGCGCCTCGGTGCTGACGACGGTGCCGACGCGCTCCATCAGGTCGACGTCCCAGGTCGCGGCCAGGCCGATCGCCTGCGGAAAGACGGTGGCGACGCCGTTGCGGGCAAGGCCGTGCAGCCCTTCGCCCCACCAGTCGTAGGCGGGCAGGCCCGCGGCGGCATCGGCGGGTGCGGTGCTTTGCAGCTGGGCCGCCTTCTGTTCGGGCGTCATCGCGGCGATCGCGGCGGATACCGGATCGGCGGGCGTCGGTGTCGCGGCCTGGGCGAGCAGCAGGAGGGCGGGGATCATCGCGCGAGCGTCCTTGCAATGGGGGTCTTGCCGGTGACGGTGACCGTCACGCTTTCGCCGGGCAGCAGGTCGAAGCCGTTGTCGGAGGCCGCGCCGCCGGCGTCGCCGAAGTCGAGCATCACCGCGCGGGCGAAATTGCGCGCCGTCACGGTCAGCCGATCGCCGTCGCGCTTCAGCGTCAGGCCGGGATCGGGATAGGCCATGTCCTTGGGCACCAGCCGTTCGACGATGCTGCGGCTCACCGTCCTGCCGCCGACCAGCAGTTCGGCGACGGCGTAGCTTCCGGCGGGATCGGCGCCGGCGAACAGGTCGCGATCGTCGAGGCCGGAGATCGGCGTCGCCGACAGCGGCGCGAGCGTCGCATCGCCTTCGCGCACCGTCAGCGTCTTGCCGGCCATGTCACGCACGCTGATGCGCCAATGCGCGGGGACCGGCGTCGTCGCGTCCGACACGAGCGTGAGCAGGGTGGCATCGTTCCTGTGCTCGGCGACGATCGCCTGGGGCGCGAACATGCGCCGCGATTCATATTGCAGCAGCTTCCAATAGCCGAGATGGTCGATGCTCGCCCAGCTGATCGAGGGCCAGACGTCGTTCAGCTGCCAGAACAGCGAGCCCATCGTCACCGGCCGGCAGGCGCGGTGGTGACGCGCGGCGAGGCCGATTGCCTGGGCCTGGTTGACCTGCGTCAGATAGACGAAGTCGGCGAAATCCTTCGCCGGCCGCAGCCGCTGGTCGAGGTAGAGGCGCAGGCGCGCATTGCCTTCGCCGGCCAGGAATTTCTGGTGCGCCTTCATCACCGGGCTGTCGGGATCGAGCCTGCCCTTTCCGGCGAAGGCGCGGATCGTGGCCATCGTCGGCATCGACTGGAAGCCATATTCGCTCATGAAGCGCGGGCAGGAATCGAGATAGTTCTCGACCGGCTTGCTGCCCGACCACACGTCCCAGAAATGCCGGTCGCCGTTCGCATCGGTATCGACCGGGCCTTCGTAATCGGTCGAGGGCGATCCGGGCATATAGGGAATGCCGGGCGCGTTGCGGGTCACCGCCTCGCGCAGCACGCGGTCGAACAGCACCGCCATACCGGTGCCGATCCGCTCCTGCTCGTCGGGGCCGACCGCCTTCTTGAACGCCTTGCGATCCGACCAGTTTTCCCAGCCCGACAGCACCTCGTTGTTGCCGGCCCACATCACCACCGAGGCATGGTCGCCGATCCGCGCGACCTGTTCGTCCGCTTCGGCGGCGACGCTGGCGCGGAAATCGGCGCCGGGGGGCGTAACCGAACCGCCGAACATGAAGTCCTGCCACACCATGATGCCGAGCCGGTCGGCGGCGTCGTAGAAGGCGTCGTCGGGGTAGTAACCGCCGCCCCAGATGCGGACCATGTTCATGTTGGCATCGCGCGCGGCTTTCAGCAGGCCGGCGGGCTCGGCGGGATCGACGCGTGCGGGGAAGCTGTCGAACGGGATGACGTTGGCGCCCTTGGCGAAGATCGGCGTACCGTTGACCACGAAGCCGAACGCGCCGCCCTTTCGGTCGAGCGTGACGGTGCGCAGGCCGACGGTGCGCGACTGCGTGTCGTCGCCCAAGGTCGTCGCGATCGTATAGAGCGGCTGCGCGCCATAGCCGACCGGCTGCCAGCGCTGCGGGTTGGCCACGGTCAGCGGGATGGTGACCGGGTTGCTGCCGGGGGCGAGCGTCACCGTCCGCGCCACCTGCTGGCGGGTACCGTCGGGTGCGGTGACGGTGGCGGACAGCGTCACCGTCTTCGCCGCATCGGCGACGACCGTCGCATGCGCAGTCAGCCGCGCTTCGGCATCGTTCAGGGCGTCCTGCGCAACGCGGACATGATCGAGACGGGCATCGTCCCATGCCTCCAGCCGGACGGAGCGCCAGATGCCGATATCGACGATGCGCGGCCCCCAGTCCCAGCCATATTGGTATTTGGGCTTGCGAATATAGGGGCTGGTCTGCACGCCCTTGGGCTCGTCGCCATAGGCGCTGTCATATTCGCCGGGCAGCGGGTGCTTTTCCTTCAGCACCATCGGCTGGAGCGTCCTGATCGGCGAGGCGATGCTGACGAGGATGTCGTTCTTCCCCTCGCGCAGCAGCGCCTTCGCATCGGCGCGCCAGCGGCGGTGGGCGTTGTCGGCGGCGAGCAGCGGCTGGCCGTTGACGCTCACCTTGGCGAAGGTGTCGAGCCCGTCGAACACGAGGTCGAGATGGCGGTGGGCGAGCATCGCCGGTGTCACCGTCACCACCTTGCGGAACTGCCAGTCCGTCAGGCCCGCCCATTGGATGGCGCCTTCGTTGGTGCCGATGAAGGGATCGGGCACCTGGCGGCTGCGGATCAGATCCTCCTGCACGCTGCCTGGCACGCGCGCCGGGAACCAGCGTGCCGCTTTGGGATGCGCCTTGGCCGCAGCGCCGTCGGCGGGGTCGATGCGGACCTGCCAGGTGCCGTCGAGCGGCACGGTGTCGCGCGCGGCGACCGCAGAGGTGGTGAGCAGCAGCGCGGCGGCGAGGGCGATTCTCATTGGCCGTTCTCCGTCAGCTGCATGGCCTCGACCGCATAATAGGGCCCCGATGTCGGTGCGGTGAATTGCAGGCACAGGTCGGTGTCGCCGGCGATGCGGGGCAGCGCACCGGCGAAGCGGAAGCGGTTGGGGGCAGTGGCCGGGTCGGGCAGGGGGAAGGTGGCGATCACGGGGGTCCTGGTCGTATCGGTCGGGCAGCCGGCACTGACGACGAGTTCGCCGTGAGGCGTCACGTTGTAGTAACGGCGGACCTTGGTGAAGTCGTGCGCGAGGCCATAGGGTCGCGGCAGCCGCGCGACCGCTATCGTGAAGCCGGTCGCGACGTCGAGCGGTGCGGCGGGATAGACGGTGCAGGTGTCGAAGATGTCGACATTGTAGACCGGTGCGTTGGCGGTCGCATCAGCGGTCAACGGCACACGCAGGCCGAGCTTGCCGCCGGGGCAGGCGGCGAGATCGCTGGTCGAGCGTGCGAGCAGGCTGGCGCGATCCGTCGCGAAGCTGCGGGGGGCGGCGGTGGCGCCACTCGCGGCGAAGGCGGCGGCGCGGATCGGGGTGCCGGGCTTCAGGTTCAGCGGCGCGGCATAGGCCCTCGACCGGGCGGTCGGCGTGCTGCCGTCGGTGGTATAGCGGATCGTGCCGTAGTTCGCCTGCGTCGTCAGCGCCACGGTGACGCGGTTCGCACGCAGCGCATCGCCGCGGCTGCCTTGCAGCGCATAGCCGACGGCGAAGGCGCTGTCGGCGACCTCCATGCCGGCGGCGCGCCAGCGGGCGATCTGCGGCTGGAGGCGGTCGAGGAAGCCCTTGAAGTCCCGCTTGCCCGCCGGTGACCATGCGATCTCGGCCAGCGCGCCGGCCCGCGGGAAGGCGAGGTGCTGCAATTGGTAGGGCGTGATAATGTATTCGCTCCACAGATTGCCCTGCGCGCCGAGCACGTGGTGCGCCTTGTCCGCCGGAATGCCGGCCGGCATCGGATCATAGGCATAGACCTTGTCGAGCGTGACGATCGCATCGAAACGGCCGGGCGGCTCGTCGCTGCGCGTGCTCTGGAGATTGTTGAGGTAGAGCGGCAGACCGGGGGTCAGCACCACGTCGTGGCCCATGTTGGCGGCGGCGACCGCGCCCTCCTCGCCGCGCCACGACATGACCGAGGCGGATGCGGGCAGGCCGCCCTCCAGGATTTCGTCCCAGCCGATCAGGCGGCGGCCCTTGGATTGCAGATAGGTGCCGAACTGGTCGATCATCCAGCTTTGCAGCGCGTTTTCGTCCTTGAGGCCGAGCGCCCGGATCTGCGCCTGCACCACCGGGCTGCGCTGCCACTGGTCCTTGACCGCCTCGTCTCCGCCCAAATGGATGTAGGTGCCGGGGAAGATTGCCATCAGCTCGTCGAGCACGTCCTTGACGAAGGCGATGCCCTTCGGCCCCGGATTGAACAGATAGGGCATGATGCCCCATTGGTTGCTCACCTCCGGCCGGTCACCGAGGATGCCGAGTTCCGGATAGGCGGCGACCAGAGCCTGGGCGTGGCCGGGCAGGTCGATTTCCGGCACGATGGTGATGCCACGGGCGGCGGCATAGGCGACGAGGTCCTTCAGCTCGGCCTGGGTGTAGAAGCCGCCGACCTTGTCCGGCGGGGCCGTACCGCCGGCCGAGGGCGGGGTGCGCCAGCCGCCGACGCTGGTGAGCTTCGGATATTTGCGGATCTCGACCCGCCAGCCCTGATCGTCGGTCAGATGCAGATGGAGCGTGTTGAGCTTCACCGAGGCCATCTGGTCGACGATCCCGTGCAGCGCAGGCATGGGGAGGAAGTGCCGCACGGGATCGATCATCAGCCCGCGCCAGGCGAAGCGCGGCGCATCGGCGATGGTGAGCGCGGGCACCGCGACGGGCTTGCCGCGGGCCGCATCGGGACTGAGCAACTGCGCGAGCGTCATCGCGCCGTGCACGAAGCCCGGCGCGGCGGAGGCGCCGATCGTGATGCCCTGCGGGTCGACCGTCAGGCGATAGGCCTCGCCGGTGACGGCGGCATCGCGGACGAAGCGGATCGCGCCGTTCGTGCCGAGGACGAGGGCGATGCCGCGTTCGGTGGCGACATGTTCGGCGAGCAGGCGCGCGGCGGGCTGAGCCGCCTCGTCCGCCGCGACGATGCCGGTGCCGTCGCGCACGGTGAAGCTGCCGCTGCCGCGGACGACGGATTGCGGCATGGGCAGCAGGGGGAGGGGTGTCTGTGCGGCGGCGTCGGCGGTGGCGAACAGCCCGATGGCTGCTCCCCCGATGATGGTCGCGATGGACACCCTCTGCTTCATGCCGATCCTTGGTTATGTTTTGGTATTGAAGGTATCTTGCAGGAGGTTCCGGGCGAGGTCCACACCCGAGCGCAAAAAAATCCCCGGCTGCCGTTCATGAGGGCAGCCGGGGAGGCCGGGGCGCGCGAGGGGACGCGCGCCCGCTCGGGGAAAGGTTACATGCGGAACGACAATGCCGCGGAGAAGGTCCGTCCGTTCTTGTAGAAAGCGGTCGGGCGGTCGGGCGTGCAGGTTGTCCTCGGCAGGGAAGGTCCGGAGATATGTTTTCTTCGGCCAGTTTCACCGCAGACCGCTCGCGTACCGCCCGGATGTGCCTTTTTGGGATACTTCCATTTGCACAGAAAGGGAACCAACCAACCAATCCCGATCCAAATACGTGATCGCGTTGCGATAATGCGCCCGCTAGCGGTAATCGAGCGGGATGCGAAGTGAGCCGTGAAACGGCGGCGCGCGTTGGTACCCATGTGGCGAAGGAAAGGTGAACTATGGTGGGTATTGCGCAGCGCACTGGCGTGGTCGCCCTGGAAATCTGCGTCGAATCCGTCGTGGGCGCGGTGGCGGCGATCGCGGGCGGGTGTGATCGGATCGAATTGTGCAGCGCGCTGGCGCTCGGCGGGCTCACGCCGTCGGCGGGGCTGGTCGCGGGGGTGCTGGAGGTGGCGGTGCCGGCGGGCGTGCCGGTGCGGGCGATGGTGCGGCCGCGGCCGGGCAATTTCGCTTACGATGCCGTGGATCTGGCACTCGCCGTACGGGAGGCGCGGGCGTTGATCGCGGCGGGCGTGCAGGGCCTCGTCTTCGGGGCGACGGACGGTGGCGCGTTGGCGACGGCCGCGTTGCAGGAGTGGCGTGCGGGGTTGGGAGCGGATGTGCCGCTGACCCTGCACCGGGCGATCGACGTGGTGGCGGATCCGGTCGCGGCGGTGGACGCGGCGGTGGCGCTCGGCTTCGATCATATCCTGACCTCCGGAGGCGCGCGCAGCGCGGCCGAGGGGGCGGCGACGATCGCGCGCATGGTGGAGCGGGCGGCGGGGCGCTGCACGATCATGGCCGGTGCGGGCGTCGCGCCCGGCAATGTCGCGGCGCTGGTGGCCGCGACCGGCGTCGCCGCGGTGCATGGTTCGGCGAGCGAGGCAGTCACGGTGATCGAAAACGACCGTTTCGGTTTCGGTCCGCACCCGCGCACAACCAGCGTTCCACTGGTGCGCGGTCTGCGGGAAGCGATTGACGACAAGTCCAATCTAGGACAATTGTAGGGTCTGGCGTCAGGGGGCGCTACTGGCGCTGTTCTGTCAGCCGTGGCACCGGTTAGCACCACGGTAGGCAGAAGAGGGAGTCGAGGATGAGTTTCGTGAGCAGGGTGGGGCGATTCCGCACCGACAATCCCTCGCCGCTCTATCTGCAATTGCAGCAGCTGATCCGCGACGCGATCGGCGGCGAGGTCATCACGCGTGGCGACGCCATCCCCGCCGAACGCGATCTGGCGGTCGATTACGGCGTGTCGCGCATCACCGTGCGCAAGGCGATCGAGGGCCTGGTGGAGGAGGGGCTGCTGACCCGCCGCCGCGGTGCCGGCACCTTCGTCGCGGGGCGCGTCGAGAAGAATTTCAGCAAGCTGTCCTCCTTCACCGAAGACATGATCGCGCGCGGCCGTGAGCCGAGCAGCGCCTGGATCTCGCGCGCGGTGGGCACCGTCAGCCCGGAGGAATCCATGGCGCTGGCCCTGTCGCCGAGCGCGCCGGTGTATCGCTTCCAGCGCCTGCGCTTCGCCGACGAGGTGCCGATGGCGCTCGAATTGTCGACGATCGCGGGGTTCTGCCTGCCCTCCGTCGATGCGGTCGACACCTCGCTCTATGCGGCGCTGACCGATGCCGGGCATCGTCCGGTGCGGGCCTTGCAGCGGCTGCGCGCGGTGCCGTTCGGCGGCGACCATGCCCGCATGCTCGGCGTCGATCCGGGATCGCCCGGGTTGCTGATCGAACGCCGCGGCTTCCTGCGCGACGGGCGCGCGGTGGAGTTCACCCGATCCTATTACCGCGGCGACAGCTACGATTTCGTGGCCGAGCTCGCCGATACCTGATGATTGCCAAGGGGGTTCAGTGACGATCGACGCAACCACCGCCACGCTGATGCGGGCCGAGACGCTGGAGGCGGGCGACACCGTCGCGCGGCTGCTGGAGCGCAACGCCGCGGCCTTTGCGGCGCTCGGCGAACGGTTGCGCGGCGAGGCGCCCGATGTGGTCGTCACCTGCGCGCGCGGATCGTCGGACCATGCGGCGATGTACGGCAAGTATCTGATCGAGACGATGATCGGCACGCCCGTCGCCTCGGCCGCGCCCTCGGTGGTGTCGTTGTTCGATGCGCCGGTCGCGACGCGCCGCGCCCTGTGCGTCGCGATCTCGCAATCCGGGCGCAGTCCCGACCTGCTCGCCACGGTCGAGGCGCATGCCAAGGCGGGTGCGCAGGTCGTCGCCCTCGTCAACGACGAAGGCTCGCCGCTTGCCGGGATGGCCGACACGCTGCTCGCGCTGAGCGCGGGGCCGGAGCGGTCGGTGGCGGCGACCAAATCGTGCATCGCGGCGATGGCGGGGCTGGCCGCGCTGGTTGCCGCCTGGTCCGGCGACGCAGCCTTGCAGGCGGCGGTCGGGCAGTTGCCCGACCAGTTGCGCCAGGCCGTGGCGCTGGATTGGAGCGCGGGGGTCGAGCCGCTGGCCGATGCGCGTCAGATGTTCGTGATCGGGCGTGGCTATGGCTTCGGCGTCGCGCAGGAATGCGCGCTGAAGTTGAAGGAAACCTGCCAGATGCAGGCCGAACCGTTCAGTGCCGCCGAAGTGCGGCACGGGCCGATGGCGATCGTCGGCGACGGTTTCCCGGTGCTGGCGCTCGCCACCTCCGATGCGGCGGGCGATGATGTGATGGCGGTGGCGGAGACGTTCGCCGGGCGTGGCGCGACCGTGCTGGCGGCGCATGCCGGCGATGCGCAGGCGACGCTGCCGGCGATCGAGGCGCATCCGGCGGTGCAGCCGATCCTGATGCTTGCGAGCTTCTATGGCCTGGCCGAGGCGCTGTCGCGTCGCCGCGGGCTCGATCCCGATCAGCCGCCGCACCTCGCGAAGGTGACGCGGACGCTATGAGCGCGGCACATCGGTTCGCCAACGGCCACGTCGTCGTGGCCGGAGAGGTCTGGCGTGGTGCCGAGATCGTCGTCACCGGCACGCGCATCGCCGCCATCCGGCCGCTCGACGGCGACGCGCAGGACGCGATCGACCTGGACGGCGGCTGGGTGATGCCCGGCTTCATCGACACGCAGGTGAACGGCGGCGGCGGCGTGCTGTTCAACGACGAGACGAGCGTCGCCGGCGTGCGCGCGATCGCCGAGGCGCATGCGCGCTACGGCACCACCGCGCTGCTGCCGACGCTGATCAGCGATTCGCCCGATCGCATCGCCATGGCGCTGGACGCGGTGGATGCGGCGATCGAGGCGGAGGTGCCCGGCGTCGTCGGCGTGCATATCGAGGGGCCGTTCCTCAACGTCGCGCGCAAGGGCATCCACGATCCTTCGCGCTTCCGCCTGCTTGATGCCGCAATGGTGGAGCTGCTGTCGCGGCCGCGGCGGGGCAAGGTGATCGTGACGCTGGCGCCGGAACTCGCGCATCGCGACGATATCGCCCGACTGGCCGATGCCGGCGTGCGGATATGCGCGGGCCATACGGAGGTGCCCTACGACGCCGCACTCGCCGCGTTCGATGCGGGGCTGAGCGGCATCACGCACCTGTTCAACGCGATGCCGCCGATGGTGCAGCGCACCCCCGGACTGGTCGGTGCGGCGCTCGACGATCCGCGGCCGTGGTGCGGCCTGATCGTCGATGGCGTCCATGTCGCGCCGGCGGTGCTGCGCATCGCCCTGAAGGCGCGCGGGCATGACCGGATGATGCTGGTCACCGACGCCATGTCGTCGGTGGGCGCGGAGACCAAGGATTTCGTGTTGCAGGGGCGGCAGATCCGCGTGCGCGACGGCATCTGCTCCTATGAGGACGGCACGCTGGCGGGATCGGACCTCGACATGGCGGCGGCGGTCGCCAACGCGATGGGCATGCTGGGGCTGGAGCCGGCGGTGGCCGCGCGCCTGGCGGCGGGCAACCCCGCCGCCTTCCTGGGGCTGGAGGCGGAGCGGGGAGCGCTCGCCGTTGGGCTCAGGGCGGACTGGGTGCAACTGACCGGCGCGATGGCGCCGGTGGCGACCTATATCGGAGGGGTGCAGGCATGACGATCGACCGGCGGCAGCTTCTGGGAACCGCCGGTGCCGGTCTGACGCTGGGCATGCCGGGCATCGCCTCTGCCGCGGCGCCGCGGACGCGCTACGGCGCACTGCCGATGCCGCTGCCGGGCGACACGCTGCCGCGGCCGGTGCCGGTCGGCGATCCCTCGCGCGTCGGCTTCGACCAGGGCTGGCTGTTCCACGAGGGCGATATCCTCGTGCCGCCGGCGACGACGCATGAGGAAACCTATCGCCGGTCTAAGGCCGGCAATGCGGTCGGCGCGGCGGCGATGGACTATGACGACAGCGACTGGCGTGGGGTGACGCTGCCGCACGACTGGGCGTCGTTCCAGCCCTTCGTGGAAAGCGCCAATCCGTCGCAGGGCTACCGCCCGCGCGGCATCGGCTGGTACCGGCGCACCTTCCGACTCGATCCGGCGGCGCGCGGCCAGTACCTGGAACTGCAGTTCGACGGCATCGCCACGAACGCCGCGATCTGGATCAACGGCAGCGTCGTCGATCGCAACTGGTCCGGCTACAACAGCATCTACGCCGATATCACGCCGTTCGCGCGCTATGGCGACCAGGTCAACGTCGTCGCGATCCGCGTCGATGCCGATGCGATGGAGGGCTGGTGGTACGAAGGCGCCGGCCTCTACCGCCATGCCTGGCTGGCGACGCGCGCGCCGGTGTCGATCGAAACCGACGGCGTGCATTGCGATCCGCGGCGCGGCGATGGCGGTTGGCACGTGCCGGTGACGGTGACCGCCCGTTCGACGGAGGCGGCGCCCGCCAGCGTGCGCGCGGTCGCCAGCCTGATCGATCCAGATGGGCGGACGATTGCCACCGTGCGGTCTGACCCCGTGGCGGTACCGCCGCTCGACAGCGCGGCGCTGCACGCCAGCCTGACCGTGCCGGCGCCGCGATTGTGGTCGGTGGAGACGCCGACACTGTATACCGTCGCGGTCTCGCTGGAGCGTGACGGCCGCGCGGTGGACGCGCGCCGCGTCGAGGTCGGCTTCCGCACCATCCGGTTCGATGCCGACAAGGGGCTGTTCGTCAACGACCAGCCGGTCAAGCTGAAGGGCGTGTGCCTGCACCTCGACCATGCCGGCGTCGGTGTTGCGGTGCCCGACACGCTGCTGATGTGGCGGCTGGAGCGGCTGAAGGAACTGGGCTGCAACGCGATCCGCTGTTCGCACAATGCGCCTGCCGCCGAGTTCCTGGCGCTCACCGACCGGATGGGCTTCCTCGTCATGGACGAGAACCGCAACTTCAATCCGTCGCCCGACTATATCGCGCAGCTGGAATGGCTGGTGCGGCGCGATCGCAACCATCCCAGCGTCATCCTGTGGTCCGTCTTCAACGAGGAGCCGATGCAGGGCACGCATGCCGGCGTCGAGATGGTCCGGCGGATGGCCGCGGCGGTGCGCCGCCTCGACGACAGTCGCCCGGTGACCGCGGCGATGAACGGATCGTTCTTCGATCCCGAAAACGTGTCGAGCGTGGTCGATGTGGTCGGCTTCAACTATTATCAGGGCGATTACGACCGCTTCCACCAGCTGAACCCGGCCAAGCCGATCACCAGCTCGGAAGACACCAGCGCCTATGAGACGCGCGGCGCGTTCGTCAGCGATCCCAGGGCGCACGTCATCTCGTCGATGGACGAGGAGGCAACATCCTGGGGGGCGACCCATCGGCAGGCCTGGGCGGAGATCGCACGGCGGCCGTTCGTCGCCGGTGGCTTCGTCTGGACGGGCTTCGACTATCATGGCGAACCGACGCCCTATGCCTGGCCGACGGTTTCCAGCTTCTTCGGCATCCTCGACCTCTGCGGGTTCCGCAAGACCGCCTATGACATCCACCGCGCCGGCTGGGTCGACGATGCCCCCGTCGTCGGCCTGGCGCCGCACTGGACGTGGCCGGGGCGGGAAGGGCAGCCGGTGCCGGTGCTCGTCCTGTCCAACGCCGAGCGGATCGTGCTGAAGCTCAACGGCCGCACCGTGGGTGAGGCCGCGGTCGACCGGCTGATGGGCAACAGCTTCACCATAGCCTATGCGCCCGGCACGCTGGAGGTGGTCGCCTTCCGCGGCGGCCGCGAGGTGGCGCGCGCCGGGCATGAGACGGCGGGGCCGCCGGTCGCGCTGCGGCTGACGCCCGCGCGGCGCGTGATGGCCGGCGACGGCGTCGACGTGCAGCCGATCACCGTCGATGCGATCGATGCGCGTGGCCGCCATGTGCCGACCGCCAATCTGCCGGTCCGCTTCGCCGTGCAGGGCGCCACGATCATCGGCCTGGGCAATGGCGATCCCAACAGCCATGAGCCCGAGAAGGGCGATGCGCGATCGCTGTTCAACGGGCTGGCGCAGGTGATCGTCGAGGCGGATGCGGCGCCGCGCGGGCGGATCGTCATGCGGGCGACCGCGCCGGGCATGAAGCCGGCGTCGCTGTCGATCGACCGCCTCGCCGCGACCCCGCCGCCGCAACTCGCCCCGACCAAGGCGGCGCGCACCATCGATGCCTGGCGGCGATCGCCGTTGCTCGCGACGCGGCCCGAGCCGTCACTCGCGCCGGCGGATGGCGACAACAACAGCTGGGCTTTCGTGCGCAGCGGCACGGCGACGCCGGCAGAGCCGCAGGGCGGCTGGCAGCTGTACCGTGCCAAGGTGACGCCGGTCCGCGCCGTCGCGGCAAACGGCGGCACGATCGCCTTCGCCAGCGTCGCCGGCGCGGCGGAATTGTGGGTCGACGGTCGCAAGCTCGCCACCAAGATGCAGGCTGCGCCCGGCGCGATCGAGGCGGTGCTGCCGCCGGGCTCGGGCGAGCGGATTATCGTCCTGATCGTCCGGCCTCAGCCCGGCCAGCCCTCGGGCATTCTGGGGCCGGTCACGATCGGCCGGTGAATCGCCGGGGCCGATCGTCGCATATGCTGCGTGGCTGGCGTTGCGAAGCAAGACGCGTGCACCTCGCGCCGCGCTGCCGACAAAAAAGCGTGTCGTTCGATCGGTTTGACCGTCGCACGATTGTCACGCAATGGTATGCAATAGGTATTGTCAGTGCGGCGGCGTAGGATACACTGCACGACGGGTTACGGGGTATGAGGCGTAGATGACCGACTTGCAGCTGGTGGCGCCACTCGCCGGATGGGTCCTGCCGCTGGCTACCGTTCCCGACCCGGTTTTCGCCGAGGGCATGATGGGGCCCGGCCTCGCCATCGATCCCATCGGTGACACGCTGCATGCACCGTGCGATGCCACCGTCGCGACGCTGCACGCCGCGGGGCACGCAGTGACGTTGCAGGTCGGCGCGCCGGCGGCGGACGTCACGCTGCTGATGCACGTCGGCATCGACACCGTGGCCATGGCCGGGCGAAGCTTCACGCCGCTGGTGGCGGTGGGCGATCGGGTGCGCGCGGGCGATCCGCTGATCCGGTTCGATCTCGATGCCGTGGTGCAAAGCGCGTCGGCGGCGGTGACGCCGGTGATCGTCGTGGAAGGTGCCGAGGTGACGCTGGTCGATCCTGCGCACGAACGCCTCATCGCCGTCGGCGACCCACTGGTGCGCATCGTCGCCGGGCAGGGCGGCACCATCGCCGCAGCGAGCACCGACGAAGGCGTGAGCCGTGAGATGACCGTCCAGCTGCCGCATGGCCTGCATGCGCGACCCGCGGCCCGGATCGTCGCCGCGGTGCGGGCGAGCGGTGCCGAGGTGACGCTGCTGAGCGGCGAGCGCTCCGCATCGGCGGCAAGCCCGGTGGCGTTGCTGTCGCTGGGGCTCGCCCATGGCAGCACCGTGACCGCGCAGGCGCGCGGTGGAGACACGGCGGCGGTCCTGGACGCCGTCGAAGCGCTGCTGACCGCCGAGGTCGAGGCGGCACCCGCCGCGCCTGCCGCAGCCGTTCAACCCGCACCTACCAGCGTCGCCGAACCCGGCGCGCTTGCCGGCGTATCGGCGGCACCGGGACTGGCGATCGGACCGGCGGTGTGGCTGCGCGCTGCGGTGCCGGACCTGCCGACCGAGGGAGAGGGCGTCGCCGCCGAACAGGCACGGCTGGCGGACGGCTTGGCGACCGTCGCCGCGGCGCTGGATGCCGCAGCGACGCAGGGCGGACAGATGAGCCATGTGCTCGGCGCGCATCGCGCGATCCTGGACGATCCCGATCTGCGTGCCCGCGCCGAGTCCGCCATCCTCAACGGCATGGCCGCCGCCGCCGCGATCATGACCGCGGCCGAAGCGCAGGAGGCGCAGCTGCGTGCCTCCGGCAATGCCCGCATCGCCGAGCGCGCGGACGATATCCGCGACGTTGCGCTGCGTGTCGTCCACGCCATCCTCGGCACCGCGCCCGCCGCGCTGACCGTGCCGGCCGGCGCGATCGTGCTCGCGGACGACCTGCTGCCGTCCCAGCTTGCCGGGCTGGCGGGGAGCGGCGTCGGCGGCTTCGCGGTCGCGGGTGGCGGACCGACGTCGCACGTCGCCATCCTCGCAGCCGGTATGGGCGTACCGATGGTGGTGGCGCTGCGTGAGGCGATCCGCGTCATCGGGGATGGCACGCCGGTGATCCTCGACGCCGACGCGGCGATCCTGATCCCCGATCCCGCCACCGATCGCCTCGCCAGGGCCCAGGCGACGATCGCGGCGCGTGCGGCGGCGGAGGCGGCGGCGCGCGCGGCGGGCGACCGCCCGTCGGCCACCGCCGATGGCGTGGCGATCCACGTCTATGCCAATCTCGGCTCGGTGGCCGATGCCGAGGCGGCGGCGGCAGCGGGTGCCGAGGGCTGTGGCCTGTTGCGCACCGAATTCCTGTTCCTCGACCGCACCACGCCGCCCGACGTCGCTGAACAAGCCGCGCTATATCGCGGCGTCGTCAACGGCTTGCCGGAGCGGCCGGTGGTGATCCGCCTGCTCGATGTCGGCGGCGACAAGCCTGCCCCCTATCTCAACATCCCGGCCGAGGAGAACCCGGCCCTCGGCCTGCGCGGCATCCGCGTCGCGCTCGCCCGGCCGGAGGTGCTGGACGACCAGCTGCGCGCGATCCTCGCCGTGCCGGATGTCGACCGCTGCCGCATCATGGTGCCGATGGTGGCGAGCGCGGACGAGATGATCGCAGTGCGCAGCGCGCTGGATCGGCTGCGCGACGCACTCGGCATCGGCCCGGTGCAACTGGGCGCGATGATCGAGACGCCTGCCGCCGCCGCCACCGCCGATCTCATCGCCGCGCACGCGGATTTCCTGTCGGTCGGCAGCAACGACCTTACCCAATATGTGCTGGCGATGGACCGCGGTAATCCGGCGCTCGCGGCCGGGATCGACGGCCTTCATCCTGCCGTGCTGCGGCTGATCCGGATGACGTGCGAGGGCGCGGCGACGCGCGGTGTGCCGGTCAGCGTCTGCGGCGGCCTTGCCGCCGATCCGCTCGCCGCGCCGATTCTGATCGGGCTGGGGGTGCGGACCCTGTCGGTGCCGCCGGCACGCGTGCCCGCCACCAAGGCGCTGGTCGCCGGCCTCACGGTTGCCGCCGCGCAAGGGCTTGCCACCGAGGCGCTGGCGGCCTCGGGTGCGCCGCAGGTTCGCGCGCTAGCCCGCAGTTTTGCCGAGGAGTCCGGCCGATGAGTGCATCCTCCAGCGGCGGGCGTGCGTCCGTGATGAGTTTCCTCCAGCCGCTCGGCCGTGCGTTGATGCTGCCGATCGCCGTGCTGCCCGTCGCCGGGCTGCTGCTGCGCCTGGGGCAGCCCGATATCGGCGCGCTGATCGGCGCCGACCTTTCCTTCCTCAGTGCGGCGGGCGATGCGATCTTCGCGCATCTCGGGTTGCTGTTCGCGATCGGTGTCGCCACCGGTTTCGCGCGTGACGGCAATGGCGCCGCGGTGATGGGCGGCGTCGTCGCCTATCTTGTGATCGCCAACACCGCCCAGGTGTTCCTGGTGCCGCCACCGGCCACCGTGCCGCCGGGCAGCGCGGATGCGATCGCGGTGACGCTGACGACCGCGTGGAAGGCTGCGGCGATCGACAAGTTGCAGGTGCCGATCGGCATCATTGCCGGGCTGATCGGCGGCTTGCTCTACAATCGCTTCTCGACCGTCAAGCTGCCGGAATATCTCGCCTTCTTCGGCGGGCGGCGGCTGGTGCCGATCCTGGCGGGCATCGTCGGGCTGGTCATCGGCGCCCTGCTGGGGCCGAGCTATGCGGCGATCAGCGCCGGCGTCGACGCACTGAGCCGTGGGGTGGTGGCTGCGGGCGGTTTCGGCCTGTTCGCCTTTGGCGTGCTCAACCGGTTGCTGCTCGTCACCGGCCTGCACCACATCCTCAACAACGTCGCCTATTTCGTCGTCGGCGATTATCACGGCAAGACGGGCGACCTGACCCGCTTCTTCGCGGGCGATCCGACCGCCGGCGGCTTCATGAGCGGCTTCTTCCCGGTCATGATGTTCGGCCTGCCCGCCGCCTGCCTCGCCATGTACCATGCCGCCGCGCCCGACCGGCGCAAGGCAGTGGGCGGCATGCTGTTCAGCCTTGCGCTCACCTCGTTCCTGACCGGCGTCACCGAGCCGATCGAGTTCAGCTTCATGTTCCTGGCGCCGGTGCTCTACGGCATCCACGCGCTGCTGACGGGCCTGTCGGAAGCGATCATGAACGCGTTCGGCATTCGGCTCGGCTACGGCTTTTCGGCCGGTCTGTTCGACTATGTGCTGAACTATGGCAAGGCGACCAAGCCCTTGCTGCTGATCCCGATCGGTGCAGTCTATGCGCTGCTGTATTACACCCTGTTCCGATGGGCGATCACCCGCTTCGACCTGCCGACGCCGGGCCGCGAGCCGCTCGACGCAGGTGCGCCCGCCGCGCCGGCCGTGGCTGCCGATGCCAAGGCGGCGGCGTTCGTCGCCGCGCTCGGTGGCGCGGCCAACCTCCACGCGATCGACGCCTGCGCGACGCGCCTGCGCCTGGCGGTCGCCGACGCCCAGGCGATCGACGAAGCACGGCTGCGCCAGCTCGGTGCCCGCGGTGTGCTGCGCCCGTCGCCGACCGCGGTGCAGGTGATCGTCGGCGGCATCGCCGATGGCCTTGCCATGGAGATGCGTGCGGCGGTGGAGGCGGGGCAGGGCATGCCCGCTGCCGCGCCGCCAGCACCCGCCGCGGTGGTGGAGCCCGCGACGCTGCCCGCAACGCTGCTGCCCGCGCTCGGCGGAGCGGGCAACGTCGGTGCGGTGAGTCGTCACGGAACCCGACTGCGCGTCGTGGTCGCCGATGCCGGGAAGGTCGATGCGGCGGCCCTGGCGGCCGGTGTGCGCGCCATCGCCTGGGTGCGTGCCGATACGCTGCACCTGCTGATGCCGGCGTGACCGCGCAACGGCGCTTGCATCCCCGGCCGGCTGCGGTTAGTCGATCGGGCAGCGCCGTGGCACGCGGGTGTAGCTCAATGGTAGAGCAGAAGCTTCCCAAGCTTACGACGAGGGTTCGATTCCCTTCACCCGCTCCAACGCCGCAATCTCCCGCCGCTGTAACGATTTATGCCGTGCCGCACCGGCGGCGGGATGGTGATCCCCGGCGCATCGTGCGATATGATGGCGCACATGAGGGACGTTGCGATCATCGTGATCGGGCTGGTGGCCGCTCTCGCCGCCGGTGCCATCCTGCGGGGCGTCTATCTTCGCCATCGGGCGCGGCGATCTGCACGTTGGCACCGCCGCTATTTCCATGAGGGCGGTCTGATCCGGGTGCTGATGAGCCGCTGGTCGAGCCAGCCCAAGCTCACCTATCGCCGGCCGGACGATGCGGCAGCGTCGGCACGCTCCGACCGCTAGCCCAGTCAGAAGAAACGCAGCAGCATCAGCAGCAAGCCGAGCATCGACGCGACCCAGGCAAGGCTGCGCACGTAGCGGACGCCCAGCAGATAGAGCGGGATGTAGACGAGCCGCGCGAGGAACCACAGCCATGCGCCGATCGCCCCCATGCCGCCGGTCTGGCCGGTGATGGCGAGGCCCAGCGCCAGCGCGACGAAGGCGGGATAGGTTTCCTGATAATTGGCCAGCGCCCGCGCCGCGCGGCCGGCGAGGGGCCCGAGCGGTGTGGCCTCGCCATCGCGTGGCCCGGCGTTCCAGTCGAGGCCGCGATCCCGCGTCGCCGTCTGCCCCTGCAGCATGATATGCACCACCAGCAGGACGACGGACGCGCCAAGCAGCGTCATTTCGGTAGGCATCGGATGCTCCCCATCGGTTCGACGGGGTAACGAGGGAGCGGCGCTGCGGCTCCCTCGTGGTGCCGGTCAGGCGGACAGCAGCAGCGCCAGTTCGTAGAAGGCGGCGCCGATCAGCCCCGCCGCCGGCAGTGTTACGACCCAGGCGACGACGATGCGGCTGGCGACGTTCCAGCGCACCGCCGACAAGCGGCGTGCGGAACCGACGCCGACGATCGCGCCGGTGATGGTGTGCGTGGAGGATACCGGGATGCCGCCCATCGTCGCCATGAACAGCGTGATCGCGCCGCCCGTTTCGGCGCAGAATCCCTGCGCCGGGGTGAGGCGGGTGATCTTCGATCCCATCGTGTGGACGATCTTCCACCCGCCCGACATCGTGCCGAGTGCCATCGCCGCCTGACACGAAAGGACGACCCAGAAGGGGACGTGGAACTCGCCGCCCAGCATGCCCTGCGAATAGAGCAGCACCGCGATGATCCCCATCGTCTTCTGCGCGTCGTTGCCGCCGTGGCCGAGGCTGTAGAGCGCGGCCGAGACGAGCTGGAGCTTGCGGAAGCGCCGGTCGACGCCCATCGGCGTCAGCCGCAGCGAGGTCCAGGCGACGAGCAGCACCAGCAGCAGCGCCAGCACCAGGCCGACGGTGGGCGACAGGAAGATCGCCGCCACCGTCTTGCCGACGCCGGCCCAGACGACGCTGGAGAAGCCGGCCTTGGAGATGCCGGCGCCCAGCAGGCCGCCGATCAGCGCATGGCTGGAGCTCGACGGGATGCCGTAGCGCCAGGTGATGACGTTCCATGCGATCGCGCCCATCAGCGCGCCAAAAATCACCTGTGGATCAATAATTTGCGCATCGACGATTCCCTTGCCGACGGTCTGTGCGACGTGGAGGCCGAAGACGGCGAAGGCAATGAAGTTGAAAAACGCTGCCCAGAGCACCGCGTGATGCGGCTTCAGGACGCGAGTGGATACCACCGTGGCGATGGAATTGGCGGCATCGTGCAGGCCGTTCAGGAAGTCGAACAGCAAAGCGACGCCGATCAGCGCGACCAGCAGCGTGAAGGAAATGGTCATGGCTCAGGCGTGATCGATGACGAGACCCTGGATCTCGTTCGCGATGTCCTCGAACCGGTCGGCGATGCGCTCCAGGTGGCTGTAGATCTCGCGCTCGACGATGAACTTCATCGGCTGGTCGTTGCCGCACGCCTTGAAGAGGGCTTTCAGGCCGCGGGCGTGATGCTCGTCGGCCTGCCCCTCCAGCTGCACCAGCCGCGCGGTGAGGTCGTGGAGGCGCGTCGCATTGGCGTCGAGCTTGCGGAGCAGCGGGATCGCCTCGGCGGTGACGCGCGCCGCCTCGACCACCAGCTTCACCATCTCGCGCATGTCGGGGGCGAATTCCGTCACCTCGTACAGCGCGATGGTGGTCGCGGTCTGGTTCATCTGGTCGATCGAGTCGTCCATCACGCCGATCAGGTCGGTGATCGCCGACCGGTCGAACGGCGTCACGAAGACGCGGCGCACGTCCTGCAGGACGTCGCGGGTGATATCGTCCGCCTCGTGCTCGCGATCGACGATCTCCGCGATATGCTGCGCGATCGCGCCATCGCCGCTGAACAGCCGTTGCAGGGCGTCGGCACCGGCGACCAGCGTGGCGGCATGCGCCTCGAACTGCTCGAAGAACCGACCCTGTTTCGGCATCAGCGCCTGGAACCAGGCAACCATAAGAAACCTTTCGAGTAATGGCGCGGCGCGCATGGAGCGGGGCGAGGCGGCGCGCAAGCCCAATCTGGCCCAGGCGCCGTATCGGAACGGGTCGGCCATGGCGTGGCCGGCGTTCCGAACCGGACGGGGATGGATGCCGTCTCCATGGCCGCCATGCATGACAATCCCGTGACGGTTTGTCGATTCGCGTGCCGCACGGCTCTGTGCCGGCGAACGGTGCCGCCCGATCTCGACAGTGGGCGGCGGGCAGGGCATGCGCCGGCGATGCCCCCGATCCCGTCAGCGACCCCGTCCTTCATCCAGCAGCTCCGCACCGCGACCGAAGCCGATCATCAGGCGGTGGACGACAGGTTCGGCGGCTTCGCACTCGACGACCGGGCCGATTATCGCCGCTTCCTGGAGGCGCACGGCCGGGCCTTGCCCGCGATCGAGCGGTCGCTGGATGTCGCCACGGACGATGCGCTGCCGGCTTGGCGGCGGCGGACGGAGGCGCTGGCGAGCGACCTGGGCGCACTGGGCGCCGACCTGCCCGTCCCGCTGCCCTTCACCGCCGACGGGGGAGAGCGCTGGGGTGCGCTCTACGTGATCGAGGGGTCGCGGCTGGGCGGCCAGTTGCTCGCGCGCAGCGTGCCTGCGGGCTGGCCGGCGCGCTATCTTGCCGACCGGCATGGGCCCGGCGAATGGCGGACGCTGCTGGCCGCGATCGAGGCGCGCGCAGCCGCGGCCGACCCCGCATGGCATCAGGCGGCGCTGTCCGGCGCGCGGGCGGCCTTCGCCCTCTACGCTCGCGCGGCCACCGAGGTATCGCACAGTGCGGAGGCGCGCCGACGCTGACGCAAATTGCTCATTATGGCGGGAATGGACGCGCACCGCCTACGCAAGTCGCATTCGACCTGTCATGCGCTACGCCTCGCAGGAGGCATTGTCGCGCATGGGTTCGAACGTCGGCGAAGTGACGCGATTGCTCGCGGAGATGCAGACGAGCATCATCGCGGCGGGCATGCGGAGCTTTCGCGGCGATGTCGATCGGTTCGCGATCTTTTCCCTGATCGTCCGCGAAACCTTGCAGCGCGATGCACTGGCCAAGGCGATCTCGACGCATTCGCTGGCGATTTCGCTGTCGCGGTCGTTCGAGACCGTGCGCCGCCACGTGATCGCGATGACCGATGCGGGATTGTGCGTACGCGGCCGGAGCGGCGTGCTGGTCCGCGCCGACGTGCTCGAACGGCCCGATGTCGCCGCATTGATGCGCCTGTCGCACGACAGCTTCGTCCGCATGGCGGACGGGCTGGTCCGCCTGGGCGAGCTACCCGCCGTCACCAGGACGGCGCGCGCCTACGATAGCCATGTCGGCATCGCCGCGGCGATCGACGTGATGCTCGCCACCGTCGACAGCAACCGCGCCATCCATCACGACTGGCTCGACCTCGTGCTGTTTTCCACCATCCTGCATGCCAACATGCAGCGGTGGGCGCAGATGCCGGACGCCGGCGGGCTCAGCCCCAGCCATGCGGTGCGCGCGGGCGTGATCGCCCGCGTGCTGAGCCTGCCGGATACGACCGTGCGGCGGCGGCTGACCCGCCTGACCAGCACGGGCGGCCCCGTGCTGCGCCTGCAGCAGGGCTTTCTGGTGTCGGAGCGGTGGCTGGAGAGCGACGAGGCGCGCGCGACCAGCCAGCGCACCTACACGCATATCCGGCTGGTGGTGACCAACGCCGCGGCGCACGGATTTCCCATCGCCGATCCGAGGAGTGCCTATCTGGCCGGGCCGCCGGCCGCGGATACCTTCGCGTGACGCGCAGGGGCCGCGGCCCGGATCAGACTTCGCTGATCGGGGCGGTGACGATGGCGCGCAGGCCGGGGCCGTTGTCGCCATAGTCGAGCGTGCCGGACAGGCGCTGCACCATCGCGCTCATCATCCGGCTGCCGAAGCCGGAGCCCTGCGCCTCGGCGTTCGGATCCTTGCCGCGGCCTTCGTCAGCGACGATCAGGCGGAACTTGCCGCCGTGCCGCTCCAGCACGATCGCGATCGGCCCCGCCCGGTCGACATAGGCATATTTGGTGGCGTTGATGACCAGTTCGGTCAGCACCAGGCCGATGTTGACCGCGCGATCGGTCGGCACCAGCACGGGGGCGAGCTCCAGCGAGATGTGCTTCGCCCAGTCCGCGCCCAGCGAGGTACGCATGTCGGCGACGAGTTCCTCGATATAGCGGGACAGGTCGATGCTTTCGACCTGATCCTCGCGATAGAGCCGGCGATGCACCAGCGCGACCGCGGCGAGCCGCGCCTGCGCCTCCGCCAACTGGTCGGCGACGATGCCGCTGTCGGTGTTCTTGGCCTGAAGCCGCAGGAACGAGGCGACCAGCTGCAGGCTGTTCTGCACGCGGTGGTTCACCTCCTTCATCAGGACGTCCTTCTGCGCGAGCAGGGCGTCCTTTTCAAGCAGGGTGCGGCCCAATTCCTGGTTCAGCATGCGGACCTGCCGATGCTGCCGTTCCTCCTGGATGCGGCGGCGCAGGCGATAGGCGGCCTCTACCTCCTCCAGCGTCCAGCGCCGGGCCCGCCCACGCACCGTTTCGGTGAAGCTGGCGAAGGACGCGCGCGGCGTCAGCATGCCGCCGGGGCCGGTCGCCGCCTTATGGGGATTGCCTGCCCATTCGATCTCCTCGATCCGCTCGGCGCGCAACCAGAGCAGCATCGCATCCTCGTCGTACAGTGGCAGCGCGATCAGGCCGCTGGCATGCTGCGCCTGCGCACGCGCGGTCGGCAGCAGCGCGCCCAGTTCGTGCGTGCTCACCGGCTCGCCGCCGCGGCTGCGCACCCAGCGTGCGATCTCGCGCAACGTCTCGTCGGACGGGCAATGACCGACCGCCTCGATGTCGCGACCGGTCACCAGGGCGAAGCCGTCGGCGCCCAGCATGACGCGCAGGTCGTCGGCCACCGCGGCGACCGTGCGGCGCAACGGCTCTTCATGGCCGAACCGCGGCACGATGGCATCCTGCGCCGCATGCAGCGCCAGCCGCTCGCGATAGGCGGCAGCCTCTTCCTTGGCGCGGATCTGCCGGGCGAGGCCGCTCGCCAGCGTCGCCGCCGCGTTGCGGAGATCGGGCGGCAGCAGGCGCGGGCTGTTGTGGTGGCAGGCGATCAGCCCCCACAGCAGCCCGTCCTTGACGATCGAGATCGATGCGGACGCGCCCACGCCCATGTTGCGCAGATACTGGAGGTGGATGGGCGAGACATGGCGCACCGCCACGTCGCTGAGATCGCACGCCGCGAAACCTGCCGGCCGCAGGGGGGCAGGGTCGTAGTCCACCGTCGGGATGGCACGCGTCCGGTTGCGGACGTACAGCGCCCGCGCCTGCTGCGGAATGTCCGATGCCGGGAAGTGATGGTTGAGGAAGCTGTGCAATTCGAGCGCGCGATCCTCGCCGACGACGCGTCCGGCATCATCGTCGAGGAACTGGTAGATCATCACCCGGTCGAAGCCGGTGAGCGTCCGGAACGCGGCCGCGGCGCGGGCATACAGGGTCTGCTTGTCCCCGGCGCGTTCGAAACTGCTCGCCACCGCATCGAGCCAGGCGAGCATCGTCGCCGCCGTCAGCGGATCGGTGGCGGCCGGCTCCAGCTCGACCAGCAGATGCGTGCCGCTGCGATGCAGTGTCGCGATGAAGCGTTCCGCCGTCCCTTCGACGGGGGCAGGCGTGCGCGCGTTGGGACCGCCGGGAAAGGTGTTGAGCAGATGGGCGACATCCTGGCCGATCAGCTCGGCGAGCGGCCGATCGAGCCATTCGGCCGCGAGCCGCCCCTCGATATCGCCGGCGCCGGCAAGGATGCGATGCTCGCCCGTGCCCTCGGCGATCAGCAGCAGGCCATGCGGCTGGATGGCGCCAGGGATATGGATCGGCTCGCGATCGCATGCGCTGATATCGAGCGCCGGCTCGATCGGATGGGGTATGGCCATGGTCACTCTTGATACTGCGTCGGTCCACCATGGGCGCGCCCGTGCGGCTATACAATCCATGGCGGGTTGATCCACGTTAATTCCGCTATGTGGAACGGTACGCCCTGACCGCGGGTTGGACGCTTTCTGCCCGGTGTCATCAAGGGGTTGCGGCATGGCATCCGTCGAATCGTCCCGCGGTGGAACAGATCGCGTCACGCGCCGGCGATCTGGCGGAGCAGCGTGCGGCGCTGTGCCCGCCCGGCTTGCCGGATCGGCCTGGGGCGGGATAGCGACGATCGGACAATCGCAATCATCTGGGGGACCATGGTAAAGCTCTTTCACGTCAGCGATGTGCACTTCGGTGCCGAGGATCCGCAGGCGATCGCCTGGTTCAGCGAACGCGTCCGCGAAGAGCGGCCCGACGCGGTGGTGATGACCGGCGACCTGACCATGCGGGCGACGCGCAGCGAATTCGAACGCGGCGGCGCCTGGTTGCGCAGCCTGGGCGTGCCGGTGACGCTGGAGGTCGGCAACCATGATATCCCCTATTACTGGGATCCGTTCCGCCGCCTGTTTGCCCCCTATCAACGCTATGCCGCGGTGGAGCGGATGATCGAGCGCGAACTGGACCTCGCCGGCGTGACGATCGTGCCGCTCAAGACGACGGCGCGCGCGCAATGGCGCTGGAACTGGTCCAAGGGTCGGGTCAGTCCCGGATCGTTGCGGCGGGCGCTGGCGCTGATCGCCGCGGCGCCCGAGGGCAGGCTGATCTTCGTCGCCGCGCATCACCCGCTGATCGAGGGCGGAACCAAGGGCACGGCGAAGACGCGCCACGGCGACAGCGCGCTCACCGCTCTCGCCGCGGCGGGCGCGCATGCTGTCCTGTCCGGCCACGTCCACGATCCCTTCGACGTGCCGGTGGATCGCGACGGCCGCATCGTGCGCATGATCGGGGCAGGGACGCTATCGAAGCGCGTGCGCAACTCCCCGCCCGCGTTCAACGAAATCCGCATCGCCGATGGCCGCTTCGAAACGATCGCACGCACGATGGATACGGCGCCGCGCCGTCCGATCAGCGAGGAGGTCGCACGCCCGCACGCTTGATCCGGCACCGTCCCACAATCGCACGCCGTCAGCGCGGTAACGGCTTTAAGTCCGTAATGGACATGGCTAAGATGACCTTAACGATGCGTAAGGGGAGCATACATGCTGATGACGGGGGAAGCCGTCCGCGTGCACGTCGTCGATGTCGATCCCGCCGCCGGCCGGCGGGTGGCGACGATGATCGAGGGGCGGGGGCATCTGGTCGAGGTCTGGTCGTCGATCGCCGATTTCATCGCGGCGGTGGGTGATGTCGCCCCGGGGTGCGTGGTCATCGATCCCTACGGCGGCGGGGCCGATGCGGCGGGCATCCAGCAGCGCCTGGCCGATCCCGGCGTCGCACTGCCCAGCGTGATCGTCACCGACTGTCGCGATGTCGAGTGCGCGGTGACGGCGATGCGCGGCGGTGCGATCGATTTCATGGCCAAGCCCGCCGACCCCGACCGGCTGTTCGCCGCGATCGCCATCGGCGGCCAGCGGCTCACCCGCGCCCGACGGCGCGAGGCGACCATGCGGCGGGTCAACGCCGCGCTGGACATGCTGAGCGGGCGCGAGCGCGAGGTGCTGGAGGGGCTGACGCGGGGCTGGTCGAACAAGCAGATCGCGCGGCATATGGCGATCTCGGCGCGCACCGTGGAGGTTCATCGCGCCAATCTGATGGCGAAGATGGACGCGCAATCCCTCTCCCAGGCGCTGCGGATCGCCTTCATTTCCCACATGTGCGGGATGATCAATCCGGCGCTGCACGATTGAGCGCCGCCGGCGGCCGCGCGATCAGTTCCTGGCGGCGTTCCCGCTGTCCGCGCCATGGCTGCGGATCAGGGTGAGCGCCTCCTCGATCCGGATGGCGACGAAGTCCAGTTCGAGGGCGTCGGCGAGATCGACCGCCTCCGCCAGCAAAGCCTCCATGGTCTGCAGGGATACCGACGCGTTGCGGCCACCGGCGCCTCCGATCAGTCGCTTCGACGATCCCATCGCATCTCCCCTCGTGCCGACACTGGGGTAGGGCGGATGGGCGTGGTGTAATATACGTTAAATACCGTAGGGCGACGACGCGGCCATCGCTTGTCCGCCCGCCGCACCGACCGGCGCGAGATCGATGCCAAGCCGCCGCGCGGCGCGCAGCGCTGCGACGTAGCTCCCCGCGATCATCACGGCGCTGAGCAGCCCGACCAGAAGCGAGTCGGCGACCAGCACCGGCCATAGCCAGGCCTTGCCAGCGAGCAACGCCGCGGCGCCGAGGGCGTAATGCGGCACCATCAGCGGCAGGATGGTCAGCAGCAGATAGGCGAAGGTCCAGGGCAGCTGCCGCGCCATGATGCGGCTCGACGTCAACGGCCCGATCCGTGGGTTGCCGAGCGCGGCGGCAACGGACCAGACCGGTAGCAGGCAGCCGACGACCTGGCCGATCGCGAAGCCGATCAACGTCACGGCCGTGGAACGCGGCAGGACGAACAGCTGCACGGCGGCGAGCACGAGGTGGAAGCAGACTACGCCGGCGAACAGCGCCACCGCAGGCTTTTCCGCAGCCGCGGCACGCCGGCGATCGCCGAAGGCGAGGAACCGGGTGATCCAATAGCCGGGGAGGATGAGCGACAGCACCTTCGCCATGCCGAAGGCCATGCGAACCGGATGGTGCTCCGTCGCCTTGGCCGCGGCGATGCTGTCGTACATGCCGATGCGTACTTCCGCGACATGCTGGAGCAGTTCGAACGCCACCGGGATCAGCGCTAGGAGAGTGCAGGCGACGAGAAAGGCGATGCTGCCCCGATAGGCGTCGCGATAGGCGTGCAGGAACGTCATGGTGCATCGTCCTCCTGATCGAAGGTGAGTATGTCGCCGGGTTGGCAATCGAGCGCGGTGCAGATCGCCTCCAGCGTCGAGAAGCGGATCGCCTTCGCCTTGCCGGTCTTGAGGATCGACAGGTTGGCGAGCGTGATGTCGACACGCTCGCTGAGCTGGGTCAGCGTCATGCGGCGGGCATGCAGCAGATCGTCGAGGTGGACGCGGACCGGCATCAGACGGTGCCGTCCAGATCGTCCTGCATGGCGGTGCCGCGCTCGAACACCTGCGCCAGCACGAAGGCGACCAGCACCGCGACCCAGCCGGTGAAGCTCGGCTGCCAGTTGAGATAATCGATCCGCAGCGACCGGGCGAACACCGTCGTGATGCCGAAGCCGATATCGGCGATCTGCACCAGCAGGAGCATCCAGCCGATCGTGCGCAGCCGCGCGGCATTGCCGCTGGAGAAGGGGGTGCCTGTCTCCACCGTCCGCAGGATCGCCCGCAGCGCGACCAGCAGCCGTTCGATCGCGAGGCCGAACGGCAGGCTGAGCAGCATGGTGATCTGCATGAACGTCACCGCCAGCGCCGGATCGACGGTGCCGTGATATTTCCGGACCAGTGCCGCCTCGACCAGTTCGGCGCCGGGCAGGGTGGCGACGAGCGCTGCCAGCAGGAACAGCACGGCCACGCCATTGGCGATCCGCAGGCCCTGGACCAGGAGCATGGTTCGACGAAGCAGGTGGTTGGATGTGGCCATGTCTGTTCCCCTTGGACACGGGCATGGCATGCTTATCGAGAAACAGCAATGCTATTATCGAAATTCGATAAGTTAAAAGCGGGACTGGTGCCGAACGGCTACCGTCCATGCGTGTCCCGAACCACACGTGAGTGGGGGGCAAGCACCACGTGTGGCCAGACGTCCTACCCGGACGCGGCTTGGCGTCGGCAAACGTCGGCATGCCTATGCGCAACTCCGGTCAATGGGCCGCCGCCTATCAAACGTCCATCGCCTCACAATGAAAAACCGCCGCCCGGCATCCCGGACGGCGGTTCTTCACATCAGGCCTTAGCCGAAACGCAGGATCACTCCTGGTTCAGATACTCGCCCGCGGCCGCGTCGCTGCCGTCGCCCGAGGGGACGACCTCGGCGAGCGGGTCGGAGCCCGTGCCGGTGTCGTCGCGGGTCGAACGCTGCGCCTCGGCGGCGCGCAGTTCCGCGGCCGATGCGGGAGCGACGATCGCCGCCTGCAACGCGCGCTGCTGCGAGCGCAGCGCGGCATCGCGGCTGGAGGCCGCCACGCGCAGGCGGTTCATGCCCGCACCGGTGCCCGCCGGGATCAGGCGACCGACGATGACGTTCTCCTTGAGGCCCATCAGCGTGTCCTGCTTGCCCTGGACCGCTGCCTCGGTGAGGACGCGGGTGGTCTCCTGGAACGACGCCGCCGAGATGAAGCTGCGGGTCTGCAGCGACGCCTTGGTGATGCCGAGCAGCACGGGCTTGCCCTGCGCGCGGGTTTCGTTCGCACCCAGCTTGTCGTTGGTTGCGTCCATCTCCTCGCGATCGACCTGCTCGCCCTTCAGCAGCGTGGTGTCGCCGCCGTCGGTGATCTCGACCTTCTGCAGCATCTGACGAACGATCGTCTCGATGTGCTTGTCGTTGATCTTCACGCCCTGCAGTCGATAGACCTCCTGGATTTCGCTGACGAGATATTCGGCCAGCGGCTCGATCCCCATCGTCTCCAGGATGTCGTGCGGATTGGGCGAACCGCCGATCAGGTTGTCGCCACGCTTGACGTAGTCGCCTTCCTGAACGTCGATCACCTTCGACTTCGGCACCAGATACTCGACGACGTCGCCGCCATCCTCGGGCTGGATGCCGATCTTGCGCTTCGCCTTGTAATCCTTGCCGAACACGACGCGGCCGGAGACCTTGGCGATGATCGCCGCCTCCTTCGGCACGCGCGCCTCGAACAGTTCGGCGACGCGCGGCAGACCGCCGGTGATGTCGCGGGTCTTGGCGGATTCGCGGCTCACGCGGGCCAGAACGTCACCGGCCTGGACCTGGGCATTGTCGTCGACCGACAGCACCGCACCCGGCGCCAGCATGTAGCGGGCGGCCTCTCCGTCTTCCGACGTCGTGAGGGTCAGGCGCGGACGCAGATCCTCCTTCGACTTGGACGAGGTGCGGTATTCGATGACGACGCGCTGGGCGATGCCCGTCGCTTCGTCGGTCTGCTCGGTCAGCGTCTTGCCCTCGGTGAGGTCCTGATACTTCACGATACCCGAATTCTCGGTGATGACGGGCATGGTGAACGGATCCCACTCCGCCATGCGATCGCCCTTCGACAGCATGTGGCCATCGTCGAACATCACATAGGCGCCGTACGGGATGCGGTGCGTCGAAAGCTCGCGGCCGTCCATGTCGACGATCGCGATCTCGCCGGAGCGCGACAGCGTCACGCGGCGGCCACGCTGGTCGACGATCAGGCGCAGGTCGCGGAACTGGGCGGTACCGTCGACCGGTGCCTCCAGGTTCGACTGCTCGTTGAGCTGCGCCGCACCACCGATGTGGAACGTACGCATCGTCAGCTGCGTGCCCGGCTCGCCGATCGACTGCGCCGCGATGACGCCGACCGCCTCGCCGATGTTCACCGGCGTACCGCGGGCGAGGTCACGCCCGTAGCACTTGCCGCAGACGCCGACCTTCGATTCGCAGACCAGCGGCGAGCGGATCTTCATGCCCTGGATGCCCAGCGCCTCGATCTTCGCGACCATCGCCTCGTCGAGCAGCGTGCCGACCGGGATCATCACCGCATTGCTCTTCGGATCGACGACGTCCTCCGCCGTGGTACGGCCGAGGATGCGCTCGCCGAGCGAGGCGATCGTCGAACCGCCCTGCACGATCGCCTTCATCTCCAGCGCCCGCTCGGTGCCGCAATCCTCCTCGACGATGACGCAGTCCTGCGACACGTCGACGAGGCGGCGGGTGAGATACCCCGAGTTCGCCGTCTTCAACGCCGTGTCCGCAAGACCCTTTCGAGCACCATGGGTGGAGTTGAAATATTCGAGGACGGTCAGGCCTTCCTTGAAGTTCGAGATGATCGGCGTCTCGATGATCTCGCCCGACGGCTTGGCCATCAGGCCGCGCATACCGGCGAGCTGCTTGATCTGCGCCTGCGAACCGCGGGCACCGGAGTGCGCCATCATGTAGATCGAGTTGATGTCCTTCTCACGGCCCTTGTTGGGACCGTCGTCATAGTGACGGACAGCCTTGATCTCGTTCATCATCGAGTTCGCGACCTGGTCGCCGCAACGGCTCCAGGCGTCGATCACCTTGTTGTACTTCTCCTGCTGCGTAATCAGGCCGTCCTGATACTGCTGCTCGAAGTCCTTCACCTGCTCGCGCGTCTCGTCGACCAGCACGTCCTTGTCGGGCGCGATGATCATGTCGTCCTTGCCGAACGAAATGCCGGCGCGGAACGCGTGACGGAAGCCCAGCGCCATGATCGCATCGGCGAACAGCACCGTCTCTTTCTGGCCGGTGTGGCGATACACCTCGTCGATCACGTCGCCCACGTCCTTCTTGGTGAGGAGGCGGTTGACGGTCTCGAACGGCACCTTGTGCGACTTGGGCAGCGTCTCGCCGAGCAGCATGCGGCCCGGCGTGGTCTCGTAGCGCTTGAGGTACTGGTTACCCTGTTCGTCGGTCTGCGGCACGCGGCTGACGATCTTGGTGTGCAGCGTCACCGCATTGGCGAAGAGCGCCTGGTGCACCTCCTCCATATCGGCCAGCACCATGCCTTCGCCGGGCTCGCCTTCCTTCATCATCGACAGATAATAGAGGCCCAGCACCATGTCCTGCGACGGCACGATGATCGGCTTGCCATTCGCCGGCGACAGGATGTTGTTGGTCGACATCATCAGGACGCGCGCTTCCAGCTGCGCTTCCAGCGACAGCGGAACGTGCACGGCCATCTGGTCGCCGTCGAAGTCGGCGTTGAACGCGGAGCAGACCAGCGGGTGAAGCTGGATCGCCTTGCCCTCGATCAGCACCGGCTCGAACGCCTGGATTCCCAGGCGGTGGAGCGTCGGTGCGCGGTTCAGCATCACCGGATGCTCGCGGATCACCTCGTCCAGGATGTCCCAGACTTCCTTGCGCTCCTTCTCGACCCACTTCTTGGCCTGCTTGAGGGTCATCGACAGACCCTTGGCGTCGAGGCGCGCGTAGATGAACGGCTTGAACAGCTCGAGCGCCATCTTCTTCGGCAGCCCGCACTGGTGCAGCTTGAGCTCCGGACCGGTCACGATGACCGAACGGCCCGAATAGTCGACGCGCTTGCCGAGCAGGTTCTGGCGGAAGCGGCCCTGCTTGCCCTTCAGCATGTCGCTGAGCGACTTCAGCGGACGCTTGTTGGCGCCGGTGATCGTGCGGCCGCGGCGGCCGTTGTCGAAGAGGGCGTCGACCGCCTCCTGCAACATGCGCTTTTCGTTGCGGACGATGATGTCCGGCGCGCGCAGCTCCATCAGCCGCTTGAGGCGGTTGTTGCGGTTGATGACGCGGCGATACAGGTCGTTGAGGTCCGACGTCGCGAAGCGGCCGCCGTCGAGCGGCACCAGCGGGCGCAGTTCGGGCGGAATGACCGGCACGACCTCAAGGATCATCCACTCGGGGCGGTTGCCCGATTCCAGGAAGCTCTCGACGACCTTGAGGCGCTTGATGATCTTCTTGGGCTTCAGCTCCGACTTGGTCGTCGCCAGCTCTTCGAGCAGCTGCGTCTTCTCGCCCTCGAGATCGAGGTTCTCGAGCATGATGCGCACCGCTTCTGCACCGATGCCGGCGGAGAAGGCGTCTTCACCATATTCGTCCTGCGCTTCGAGCAGTTCGTCTTCGGTCAGCAGCTGGTATTTTTCGAGCGGGGTCAGGCCCGGCTCGATCACGATATACGCCTCGAAGTAGAGGACGCGCTCGAGCTGCTTGAGCTGCATGTCGAGCAGCAGGCCGATGCGGCTCGGCAGCGACTTCAGGAACCAGATGTGCGCGACCGGCGCGGCGAGCTCGATATGGCCCATCCGCTCGCGGCGCACCTTCGACACGGTGACTTCGACACCGCACTTTTCGCAGACGATGCCCTTGTACTTCATGCGCTTGTACTTGCCGCACAGGCATTCGTAATCCTTGATCGGACCGAAGATGCGCGCGCAGAACAGGCCGTCACGCTCGGGCTTGAACGTGCGATAGTTGATCGTCTCGGGCTTCTTGATCTCGCCGAACGACCACGAACGGATCTTGTCGGGCGAAGCGATGCCGATCTGGATCTGGTCGAAGGTTTCCGGCTTCGCGATCGGATTGGCGAAATTGGTCAGTTCGTTCATGAACCTGTCCTCTTAGAATCTCTTGCTCCTCTCCCCTTGTGGGAGAGGAAGGGGCCCGCTGCCGAAGGCAGTGGGAAGGTGAGGGGACGGTACGGCTGGCGTCCCGCACTGCCCCTCACCCCGCGCCGCGTTCCGCGGCTTGCCCCTCTCCCACAGGGGGAGAGGGGGCTTGGACCTTACTCCGCCGCCTCGGCGAGGCCGCCTTCGTCTTCCAGGTCCTGCATGGACTTGAGGTCGACGTTGAGGCCCAGCGAGCGCATTTCCTTGACGAGCACGTTGAAGCTCTCCGGGATGCCGGCCTCGAACGTGTCGTCGCCCTTGACGATCGCCTCGTAGACCTTGGTGCGGCCGACGACGTCGTCGGACTTCACCGTCAGCATCTCCTGCAAGGTGTACGCCGCGCCGTAGGCCTGGAGCGCCCAGACCTCCATTTCGCCGAAGCGCTGGCCGCCGAACTGGGCCTTGCCGCCCAGCGGCTGCTGGGTGACGAGGCTGTACGGCCCGATCGAACGCGCGTGGATCTTGTCGTCCACGAGGTGGTGCAGCTTGAGCATGTAGATGATGCCCACGGTCACCTTGCGGTCGAACTTGTCGCCGGTACGGCCGTCGAACAGCTCCGACTGGCCCGACGGGTCGAGACCCGCCAGCTCCAGCATCGCCGACACGTCGCTCTCGCGCGCGCCGTCGAACACGGGGGTACCCATCGGCACGCCGGTCCGGATGTTCTTGACCAGCTCGGCGACATCCTCGGGCTCGCGGCTCTGGATGTCCTCGGCATAATGGTCGCCATAGACCTCGACGAGGCGCGCCTTGACCGCGTCAGGCATCTCGCCCGCCTTGGCATCCGGGTTGGCCTCGCGCCAATCCTCGAGCGCGGTCGCGACCTGCATGCCCAGGTTACGGGCCGCCCAGCCGAGGTGCGTTTCGAAGATCTGGCCGACGTTCATCCGGCTCGGCACGCCCAGCGGGTTGAGGACGAGGTCGACCGGCGTCCCGTCCGCGAGGAAGGGCATGTCCTCCTGCGGCAGGATGCGGCTGATGACGCCCTTGTTGCCGTGACGGCCGGCCATCTTGTCGCCCGGCTGCAGCTTGCGCTTCACCGCGACGAAGACCTTGACCATCTTGAGCACGCCCGGCGGCAGCTCGTCGCCCCGCTCCAGCTTCTCGCGACGATCGTGGAACTTGTCCGTGATCCGCTTGGCCGCCTCGTCATACTGCTGCTTGACGGCTTCCAGGTTGGACTGGACCGCATCGTCCTGCACCGCGAACTTCCACCATTCGTGGCGGTCGACGCTGTCGAGCAGGTCCATGTCGATCGTCGAGCCCTTCTTCAGGCCCTTCGGCACCGCGGTCGCGACCTGGTCGAGCAGCATCTCGCGCAGGCGGCTCCAGGTCGCCCGGTTGAGGATGGTGCGCTCGTCGTCCGAGTCCTTCTTCAGGCGCTCGATCTCCTCGCGCTCGATCGCCATCGCGCGCTCGTCCTTGTCGATGCCGTGGCGATTGAAGACGCGCACGTCGACGATCGTTCCGGCAACGCCCGGCGGCAGGCGGAGCGAGGTGTCGCGCACGTCCGAGGCCTTTTCACCGAAGATGGCGCGGAGCAGCTTCTCCTCCGGCGTCATCGGGCTCTCGCCCTTCGGCGTGATCTTGCCGACGAGGATGTCGCCCGGCTCGACCTCGGCACCGACGTAGACAATGCCCGCCTCGTCGAGGTTGCGCAGCGCTTCCTCGCCGACGTTCGGGATATCGCGCGTGATGTCCTCCGGCCCCAGCTTCGTGTCGCGGGCCATCACCTCGAACTCGTCGATGTGGATCGACGTGAACACGTCGTCCTTCACGATCCGCTCGGAGATGAGGATCGAGTCCTCGTAGTTGTAGCCGTTCCAGGGCATGAACGCGACCAGCGCGTTGCGGCCCAGCGCCAGTTCGCCGAACTCGGTCGACGGACCGTCTGCGATGACGTCGCCGGCGTTCACCACATCGCCAACCTTCACCAGCGGACGCTGGTTGATGCAGGTCGATTGATTGGAACGCTGGAACTTCATCAGCGTGTAGATGTCGACGCCCGACTTGGTGGAATCGACCTCGCCGGTCGCACGCACCACGATACGCGATGCATCGACCTGGTCGACGATGCCGGCGCGACGTGCCGAAATCGCAGCACCCGAGTCACGCGCGACGGTCTCTTCCATGCCAGTGCCGACGAACGGCGCCTCGGCACGAACGAGCGGCACCGCCTGGCGCTGCATGTTCGATCCCATCAGCGCGCGGTTGGCGTCGTCGTTCTCCAGGAACGGGATGAGCGACGCGGCGACCGACACCAGCTGCTTCGGGCTGACGTCCATCAGCGTGATCGTCTCGGGCAGCGCCATCAGGAACTCGCCCGCCTGACGCGCCGAAACGAGGTCTTCGGCGAAGCTGCCGTCGTCCTTCAGCTCGGCCGAGGCCTGCGCGATCGTGTGCTTGGCCTCTTCCATCGCCGACAGGTAGACGACGTCGTCGCTGACCTTGCCGTCGATGATCTTGCGGTACGGCGTTTCGATGAAACCGTACTTGTTGACCCGGCTGAACGAGGCGAGGCTGTTGATGAGGCCGATGTTCGGGCCTTCCGGCGTCTCGATCGGGCAGATGCGGCCATAGTGCGTCGGGTGAACGTCGCGAACTTCGAAGCCCGCGCGCTCACGCGTCAGGCCGCCCGGCCCGAGCGCCGAGACGCGACGCTTGTGCGTCACTTCGGACAGCGGGTTGGTCTGGTCCATGAACTGCGACAGCTGCGACGAGCCGAAGAATTCACGCACCGCGGCGACCGCCGGCTTGGCGTTGATGAGGTCGTTCGGCATGACTGTCGACACGTCGACAGAGGACATGCGCTCCTTCACCGCGCGCTCCATGCGGAGCAGGCCAACGCGATACTGGTTCTCGAGCAGCTCGCCGACCGAACGCACGCGGCGGTTGCCGAGATTGTCGATATCGTCGATCTCGCCCTTGCCGTCCTTGAGGTCGACCAATGTCTTGACCACCGCGAGGATGTCCTCGGTGCGCAGCGTCGTCACCGTGTCCTCGGCATCCAGGTCGAGGCGCATGTTGAGCTTGACGCGGCCGACGGCCGACAGGTCGTAGCGGTCCGGATCGAAGAACAGGCCGGCGAACAGCGCCTCCGCCGTCTCAAGCGTCGGCGGCTCGCCGGGGCGCATGACGCGGTAGATGTCGGAGAGCGCCTGCTCGCGCTCCTCGGCCTTGTCGGCCTTCAGCGTGTTGCGGATCCACGCGCCGGTCGACACGTGATCGATGTCGAGCAACTCGATGCGATCGATGCCCGCCTTGTCGAGCTTTTCGAGATTGTCGGGGCCGATCTCATCGCCCGCCTCGACGTAGATCTCGCCGGTCGTCTCGTTGATGAGGTCATAGGCCGAATAGCGGCCGTAGATCTCCTCGGTCGGGATCAGCAGCTCGGTGAGGCCGTCCTTGGCCGCCTTGTTGGCGGCGCGCGGGCTGATCTTCTGCTGGGCGGCGAACACCACCTCGCCCGAATTGGCATCGACGATGTCGAACAGCGGCTTCACGCCGCGCCAGTTCTCGGCCGCGAACGGAATGCGCCAGCCGCCTTCGCCGCGCACGTAGGTCACGCGGTTGTAGAAGTGGTTGAGGATATCCTCGCTGGTCATGCCGAGCGCGTAGAGCAGCGCCGTCACCGGCAGCTTGCGCTTGCGGTCGATGCGGACGTTGACGATGTCCTTGGCGTCGAATTCGAAGTCGAGCCAAGAACCGCGATACGGGATGACGCGCGCGGCGAACAGATACTTGCCCGACGCGTGGGTCTTGCCGCGATCATGGTCGAACAGAACGCCCGGCGAGCGGTGCATCTGGCTGACGATGACGCGTTCGGTGCCGTTGATGAAGAAGGTGCCGTTCTCGGTCATGAGCGGCATGTCGCCCATGTAGACATCCTGCTCCTTGATATCGATGACCGACTTGGCCTCGGTATCCGGATCGACCTCGAACGCGGTCAGGCGCAGCGTGACGCGCATCGGCGCGGCATAGGTGATGCCACGCTGGCGGCATTCCTCCACGTCGAACTTCGGCGGTTCGAGGACGTAGTCGTCGAAATCAAGATAGGCGGTGCCGGCGAAATCCTGGATCGGGAACACGCTGCGCAGCGTCTTCTCCAGGCCCGAGACGTGGCCCGTGCTCTTGTCGGACCGCAGGAACTGCTCGTAGCTTTCGCGCTGAACCTCGATCAGGTTCGGCATCTGGATGACTTCGTGGATGTCCCCGAAGATCTTGCGGATGCGCCGCTTGGCGGTGCTGCCCTGGATCGCCTTGGTGGCCATGAGCGTTATCTGTCCTCAATCGCGGCCGGTGCCGGCCTGAATGTCGTGCCCGGGAGCCCCCGGGCGGGACGCGAGACGGGACGCAAAAAAGCCGATCGCAACCCCGTGCGTCGGCCTTCAGCGTCCTGGAACCAGCAACTCCCTATTCGTACGATGCGCTGCGCGACGGCGCTTCATGTCCCGAGAGCTGTGGTGAGACGCGGATATAGGCGCGATGACGGAGCCTGTCAAAGGGGGGTGTCCATCGGCGATCCAACGCGTGCCGATCCATTCGCCGACGCGGCCGGGCGCTTCGTCGCAGCGCAGGTGGCGGTCGCGCACGGTTCATCCAGAGGCGCGCAGGGGGTTTTCGGTGAGATCGAACGCTATGACTATCCAGCGGCGCGCGCGGAGCGGCGCGATCGCCCTTCTGCTTGCCGGCGTCGTGCTGCCTGTTGGGATGCGGCCGGCCGCGGCGCAGACGACGCCTCCCGCCGGAGCCCCGGCCACGCCCCCCGCCGAGCCTGCGCCTTCGCCGACACCGCAGACCTTGCCGGGGCTCGAGACGTTCAGCCTGCCGTCCTCGCGTCCCCCGACGCCGACGCCCGTCCCTACAGCGGAAGCGACGCCTGCGCCGGTGGCCACACCCACGCCGCGGGCGACACCGACACCGCGGGCGACACCTGCGCCCCGGGCCACGCCGACGGCGGTGCCGACGCCTCTGGCAACGCCATCACCGTCGCCTGCGCCCAGCCCGGCTGCGGTCGTCACGCCTGCGGCAGTACCGACTGCCGAAGCGGTGCCGGAACCCGTGGACACGCCGACGCCCTCGTCATCGGCCGACAGCACGCCACCGGTGGCGGCTGATGAAGGAGGGTTCCCGAGTCTATGGGTGATCGTGGGGGCGCTGGTCGCGGCCGGCATCGCCGCAGCGCTGTGGCACCGTCTCCGCCAGCGGCCACTGGCGATCACGGAACAGACGCCGGCCGAGGCCGCCGATCGCGCTCCGCCTGCGCCACCCGCGCCGCCGCCTGTCCGAGAAAACCGCAAGGCGCCGGCGATGCTCGACCCGGCACCCGTGCCTGCCGAGCGTGCGACGCTCGCATTGTTGCTGGCGCCACGTCGTGCCGGGCTGAATCTGCTCAGCGCGACGGTGGAGGCGGAGCTGACCGTCCGCAATCACGGCACGGTGCCTGCGCAGGCGATCCGCATCGGCGCGATGCTGACCGGCGCGACACCGGGGCAGGGGGGCGAGGTCGCCTCGCTCTTCGCCCAGCCGATCGGGCGGCCGGCGACGCCGCCGTTCGCGCTCGCGCCGGGTGAGGAGCGCAAGGTGCGCCTGGTGGTGGCCTTGCCGCGCGCCGACATGCAGCCGCTGGAGGCAGGCGGACGCGCGCTGATCGTGCCCGTCGTCATCGTCAACGCGCTCTACGACGCCGGTGGCATGGAGGGGCAGAGCGCCAACGCCTTTGCGGTCGGCATAGAGCGTGTCGACAGCGCCAAGCTGGCGCCATTCTGGCTCGATCAGCCCGCCCGCATGTACGACGGGCTCGGCGTGCGGCCCTATGGTGCTGCGATCGTACGATAAAGGCCGCGCGTAGCCGCCATCGTCAATCCTTCGTTTACCGTCGCGCGATTAAGTCCGTTTTGGCTAAATCGAAGGGAACGGACATGGATCGGCACGGACAAGGCGAAGCGGTGTGGCAGGCGGTCTGCCGCTCCGCCGCCGTCGTCGAATTCGATCCCGACGGCCATGTCGTCTGGGCCAACGACCTGTTCTGCGACCTGCTCGGCTATTCGCTCGACGAACTGCGCGGCCGCCATCACCGGCTCTTCTGCACGGCGCAGGACATCGCCGCCCCCAGCTATGCCGCCTTCTGGCAATCACTGCGCGATGGCCGTTTCGCCGCGGGCGAGTTCAAGCGCCTTACCAAGGACGGGCGCGAGGTGCGCCTGCAGGCGACGTATAATCCGGTGCTGGCCGAGGACGGTTCGGTGTCCGGCATCGTCAAGGTCGCCTCCGACGTCAGCGCGACCCGCCGCTCGGATGCCGAGCGCGCCGCGCGGATCACGGCGGTCGAGCGCAGCCAGGCGGTGGTCGAATTCGCGCTCGACGGCACCATCCTCAGCGCCAACGCCAATTTCCTGCGTTTGACGGGTTATCGCGAGGACGAGATCGTCGGGCGTCACCACCGCATGTTCTGCGAGCCGGCGCATGCGGCATCACGCGACTATGCCGCCTTCTGGCGCAAGCTGGGGTCGGGCGAGTTCGATACCGGGGTGTACCGCCGCGTCGGGCGCAACGGCGTCGCATTCTGGGTGCAGGCCGCCTATAACCCGGTGCTCGACCCGGATGGGCGGCCCTGCAAGATCGTCAAGATCGCCAGCGACGTGACCCGCCAGGTGCTGCTGGAGCAGGAACTGGTCGCGCGGCTGGCCGAGGGCGAACGCTTCCAGCAGGCGCTCGCCAGCCAGTCGGCCGAGTTGCAGGATACGATGGACCAGCTCGTCGGTATCGTCGCGGCGATCGGCGAGATCGCGGCGCAGACCAACCTCCTGGCGCTGAACGCGACGATCGAGGCGGCGCGCGCCGGCCAGGCGGGGCGTGGCTTTGCGGTGGTGGCGGCGGAGGTCAAGAAGCTGGCGGGCGACACGCGGTTGGCGACGCAGCGGGCGGCGGTGATGATGAACCGCCGATCGGCGGCGGAGGCGGCCTGACGCGAAAAAGGGGCGACGTCCGCGAAGGACGCCGCCCCTTTTTTGCCTGCCCCGACGAAAGCCGGGGCCGAAGCTCGGCGGAGGAGCGAGCAGCGTGCTGCCCGCTCCTTCCGCTGCGGCTTACTTCAGCTCGACGGTCGCGCCGGCTTCTTCAAGCTGCTTCTTGACCTTCTCGGCCTCGTCCTTGTTCACGCCTTCCTTGACCGGCTTCGGCGCGCCCTCGACGAGAGCCTTCGCTTCGGTCAGGCCCAGGCCGGTGATCGCGCGGACTTCCTTGATGACGTTGATCTTCTTGCCACCGTCGCCGGTGAGGATCACGTCGAACTCGGTCTTCTCTTCGGCGGCCGGAGCAGCGGCGCCACCGCCAGCGGCGGGAGCGGCGGCAACGGCAGCGGCGGCCGAAACGCCCCACTTCTCTTCGAGCAGCTTCGAGAGCTCGGCGGCCTCGAGGACGGTCAGTTCGCTCAGCTGGTCAACCAGCGCGTTCAGGTCTGCCATGATACTTCCTTCATAGTTCGGGGCGCTTGCCCCGGAGTGTCGTTCAAAATTCGCTTAACCAAGCGCCTGAAGATCAGGCGGCTTCCTTCTCGGCATAGGCCGACAGCACGCGCGCGATCTGCGCCGCGGGAGCCTGGGTGATCGTCGCGAGCTTCGTTGCCGGAGCAACGATGAGGCCCACGATCTTCGCACGCAGTTCGTCCAGCGACGGCATGGTGGCGAGCGCCTGCACACCGGCTACGTCGAGAGCGGTCGCGCCCATCGATCCGCCGACGATTTCGAACTTGTCGTTCGTCTTCGCGAAATCGACCGCAACCTTGGCTGCGGCGACCGGATCGATCGAGGAGGCAAGGCCGACCGGACCGGTGAGCATGTCGCCCAGCGAACCGTAGTCGGTGCCATCGAGTGCGATCTTGGCAAGCTTGTTCTTCGAGACCTTGTAGGTCGCGCCGGCGTCCCGCATCAGGTTGCGCAGTCGCGTGGACTGCGCCACCGTCATTCCGTTGTTGCGGGTGACGACCACCACGCCGACCTCGGAAAAGGTGCGATTCAACTCGGCAACGGCCGCGGCCTTTTGAGCACGATCCATGCCATTCTCCACGTTTTGAGAGCGCCGCAAGCGGCCCTCCCGGTTACAAACCGGCAGGGGAAAACCCCGGCCGGGGTTGTCCATCGATGGGGAAGGCACCCGTGAAGGTGTAGCAGACCGGCGCGCGACGCATCGCGAGCGGATCCTGCGGGATTCCTGTCCCCGTCTCGGCAGGACATTAAGCCGCGGCAAATCCGGGGCACCTGCTGTCTTGGACGGATGCCGGACGAGCGAACCCGCCGGCAAGCGCGGGCTATTAGCGGCAAATGGGCGGGAGTCAATCGGCACCCGGCCATTCACGGGCCGGCGGGGCTCGACTGTCTTCGATCCGTCACGCCGGCTTCATCCTGCCGTCACGCCGGCGCAACTCCGGTGCCGCTTTTCGCCGCCAAAGCGCCTGCGACGCGGCGAAGTGCCGCCAATGCGGGGGAATATCATGACGATGCTGAGCCAGCCGACGATCGGCTATGACGATGGCGACATCGACACCAACACCAGCGCCAATCCGCACCTCGATGACCTGATCGCGATCCGCTATTCGCGTCGCCAGACCCTGCGCGGCGGCCTGTCGGCGATGACCGCGGCGGTGTTCGGCAGCGCGATGCTGACCGCCTGCGACAAGGACGACGACCGCCGCGCCGCCACGGTGGCCGCGGGCGGTGCCGTGGCGACCACGGCGGGCAAGACCGTGACGCTGTCGGGCACCGTGACCAGCGGCAATGCGAGCAGCACCGGCTGGACGCAGACCAGCGGCCCGATCGTGACGCTGGCGAATGCGGCGACGTCCACCGCCAGCTTCACCGCGCCGGCGGTGACGAGCGCCACGCCGCTCGGCTTCCAATTCTCCAGCACGTCGGGGGACGGCATCAAGTCGGTCGCCGACACGACCGTGACCGTATCGCCGGCGGTGCTCGACTTCGCCGCCGTGCCCAAGAGCCTCGCCGATGTCGTCGCCGTGCCCGCCGGCTACCAGGTGACGGTGCTCTACCGGTTGGGCGATCCGATCAACGGCAGCGTCGGCGCCTATGCCAACGACGGCACCGACACGTCCTTCGCCGCACGCGCCGGCGATCACCACGACGGCATGAGCTATTTCGGCCTCGCCGCGACCGGCAATACGCCCGACGCGAGCAACAGCGGCCGCGGGCTGCTCGTCCTCAATCATGAGAACATCACCGAAAGCTACCTGCACCCCAATGGTCCGACCAACCTGTCTTCGGGCGTGCGGCCGGTGGCGGAGGTGCTGAAGGAAATGGAATGCCACGGCGTCAGCGTAATCGAGATCGCGCGTGGCGCGACAGGCTGGAGCTATAACAGCAGCAGCAGCCTCAACCGCCGCATCACGCCGTTCACCCCGACGGCCTTCTCGGGTCCGGTCGCAGGCAGCGCGCTGCTGTTCACCGCTTATGCGCCGACCGGCCGGGCGGGGCGCGGCACGATCAACAATTGCGCCAACGGCACGATGCCGTGGAACACCTATCTGACCGCGGAGGAGAATTGGGCGGGCTATTTCCGCCGCGATGCCGGCGACAACACGCGCCGTGCCGCTGCCGTCGGTGCCAAATCCGTCACCGCCTTCACCCGCTACGGCCTCGGCGAACGCACCGGCAACTACCGCTGGACCTTCTCGGATGCGCCACCCTCCGGCGACCCGACGCGCGTCGCCAAGTTCAACGCGACGATCGATCCCGCCCGCGCGGCGAACGGCACGGAGGATTTCCGCAACGAGCCCAATCAATATGGCTGGATCGTCGAGATCGACCCGTTCAACCCCGCGTCCACGCCGCGCAAGCGCACCGCGCTCGGCCGGATGAACCATGAAGGCTGCGTCGTCGGCCGGACGATCCCTGGCGTCCGCCCCGCCTTCTATATGGGCGACGATGCGCAGAACGAATATCTCTACAAGTTCGTCGCCGCGACGCCCTGGGCCGCGGCCGATGCGACCGCGACCGACCGACTGGCGATCGGCGACAAATATCTCGATAACGGAACGCTTTACGTTGCGAAACTCAATGCCGATGGCAGCGGCCAATGGCTGCCGCTGGTGTTCGGGCAGGGGCCGCTGACCGTCGGCAATGCGGCCTATGCCTTCGCCGACCAGGCCGACGTGCTGACCCATGCGCGGCTGGCCGGCGACGCGCTCGGCGCGACCCGGATGGACCGGCCCGAATGGACCGCGGTCAACCCGGTCAACGGCGAGATGTACCTGACGCTGACCAACAATTCCTCGCGCACGGTCGCCACGACCGACGCCGCCAATCCGCGCGCCTATAGCGACCCCAAGACGACCGGCGGCGCCTCGAGCGGCAATCCCAACGGCCATGTCATCCGCCTGAGGGAAGCCGGCGACAGCAGCGAGGCGCTGACCTTCACCTGGGACATCTACGCCTTCGGCGCCGGTGCGGACCTCGATCCCACCAACATCAACCTGTCGGGACTGGATGCCACCAACGACTTCTCCTCGCCCGACGGCCTGTGGTTCGCGCGGCCGAGCAACGTGTCGGGGCAGGGGACGCCGCTGATGTGGATCGAGACGGACGATGGCGCCTATACCGATGTCACCAACTGCATGCTGCTCGCCGCCATCCCCGGCCGCGTCGGCGACGGGGGCACGCGCACGATCACCAACAGCCTGAACGGCGCCACCGGCACGCAGGCGACGCGGATCGGCAAAGCGCCGGGGGCGACGCTGAAGCGCTTCCTGGTCGGTCCCAAACAGTGCGAGATCACCGGCATCGATTCGACGCCGGACGGCCGATCGCTGTTCGTCAACGTCCAGCATCCCGGCGAGGGCGGCGGACCGGCCAACATCACCAGCAACTGGCCACAGAGCCAGGCGACGGGTAGCGGATCAGGGCGTCCCCGTTCGGCGACGATCGTCATCACCCGCACGGACGGCGGCATCATCGGCCTGTAACGCGGAAAAAGGGGGCGCCGGTCGTCGGCCGGCGCCCCTTTTTGCCCCGAAATACCGCGTCCGATTACCGCCTTTTAACCAGTGGGCCGCAAGAAGGTCCGAAATGATCGAGCTTTTTCCCCCGGCCGCATCCAGCGGTGTTCGCCCGTCGCGATCGGCGCACGCGTGAAGAAGCGCGAGGCTCGCCGCAAGGTCCTGGTCCGCGCGCGCATGCGCTCGGGCGATGCCTGGGGCGACGTGACCATCCACAACATGTCGTCGCGCGGGCTGCTCGCCGCCGCCGATACCGATTGCCGGCCGGGAACGGTGATCGAAATCCGCCGCGTCCACCATATCATCGTCGGCCGCGTCGTATGGCAGAGCGGCGGCTATTTCGGCGTGCGGACGCAAGATGCGATCGACATGGACGGGATCGTCTCCGCCAAGCCGCCGGCGCACAAGCCCGGCACCGTCGATACCGGCGACCGCCGCACCGCACAGCGTCGGGCGCTGCCGATCGCCGATCGCGAGGCGCGCAGCCGCCGTTTCGCCTCCGGCTTCCAGTTTGTCGTATTGGTGCTCGCCATCGGTGCGGCATCGGTGATCGTCGCCCAGCAGGTCGGCGGCATCCTGTCGCGCCCGTTCGCCGCGATCGGCGCGCATCTCGACGGCAGCGCCGGCCAGGAACCCCCAACGAACCGGCCGTAGTGGAACATCGGGGATCGCGCGGCATTGCCGCCTTTCCTTCAGTGTTCCTCAGGAAAGGCCCGTCATCATGGCGCTTCCCGATGCTCCGGTGTGGTTCATCACCGGCTGTTCCACCGGCTTCGGCCGCGATCTGGCCCGGCTGGTGCTCGATCGCGGCTGGCGCGCGGTGGTCACCGCACGCGACGCGGACCGTGTCGCCGACCTCGTCGCGGGTTGCGAGGATCGGGCGCTGGCCGTCGCGCTCGACGTCACCGAACCGCAGGAGATCGCACAGGCGGTGGCGGCGGCGGAGAATCGCTTCGGACGGATCGACGTGCTCGTGAACAATGCCGGCTACGGCTATCAGGCGAGCGTCGAAGAGGGGCGCGAAGAGGCGATCCGTGCCCAGTTCGACACCAACGTGTTCGGCCTGTTCGCGCTCACCCGTGCGGTGCTGCCGGGGATGCGGACCCGGCGCAGCGGCCACATCGTCAACTTCACCTCGGTCGCCGGGCTGATCGGCTTTCCGGGATCGGGCTATTATGCCGCGTCCAAACATGCGGTCGAGGGCTGGTCGGACGCGCTCGCCACGGAGGTCGGGCCGCTCGGCATCGCGGTGACCTGCGTCGAGCCGGGGCCGTTCCGCACCGACTGGGCGGGCCGCTCGCTCCAGCAGACACCGGTCACGATCGTCGACTACGCCGAGACCGCCGGCAAGCGGATGGACACGACCAAGGGCTATAGCGGCGAACAGCCCGGCGATCCGGTGCGCGCGGGCGAGGCGATCATCGCGGCGACCGAGGAACCCAATCCGCCGCGGCATCTGGTGCTGGGCAGGTTCGGCTTTGATGCGGTCACGGCCAAGCTGCGCGAACGGCTGGCGGAGATCGAGGGGCGGCGGGAGCAGGCGCTGGGTGCGGATTTCCCGGACGGGTAAGCGCGGCTGCGCGGGCACGGCACACGCAAAAAGGGCCGGGATCGCTCCCGGCCCTCTTCGTGTTTCGCTGGTGCGAAAGGATTAGGCGCCCGCGACCTCGGCGGTGTCGACGCGGATGCCCGGACCCATGGTCGAGCTCAGCGCGACCTTGCGGACGTACTTGCCCTTGGCGCCCGACGGCTTCGCCTTGACCACCGCATCGACCAGCGCGTCGAAGTTGCGGCGCAGGTCTTCCTGGCTGAACGAGGCCTTGCCGATGCCGGAGTGGATGATGCCGGCCTTTTCGACGCGATACTCGACCTGACCGCCCTTGGCGGCCTTCACCGCTTCGGCGACGTTCATGGTGACGGTGCCGAGCTTCGGGTTCGGCATCAGGCCCTTAGGGCCGAGCACCTTGCCGAGGCGACCGACGACGCCCATCATGTCCGGGGTCGCGATGCAGCGGTCGAAATCGATCGTGCCGCCCTGGATCGTCTCCATCAGGTCTTCCGCACCGACGACGTCGGCGCCGGCGGCGCGCGCTTCGTCAGCCTTGGCGCCGCGGGCGAAAACGCCGACGCGGACGGTCTTGCCGGTGCCGGCGGGCAGCGTCACGACGCCGCGGACCATCTGGTCGGCGTGGCGCGGATCGACGCCCAGGTTCAGCGCGACCTCGATAGTCTCGTCGAACTTGGCGGTGGCGTTCTGCTTGGCGAGGGCGATCGCCTGGTCGACGCCGTGCAGCGTCGTCGGGTCGATGGCGTTGGCCTTCTGCTTCTTGCTGAGCTTCGCCATGATCTTAGCCCTCCACCACTTCGAGGCCCATCGCGCGGGCGGAGCCTTCGATGATCTTGGTCGCAGCCTCGATGTCGTTGGCGTTCAGATCCTTCATCTTGGTCTGGGCGATCTCGGCGAGCTTCGAGCGCGCGATCTTGCCCGCGGAGACCTTGCCCGGCTCCTTGGAGCCCGACTTGAGGTTCGCCGCCTTCTTGATGAGGAACGAGGCCGGCGGCGTCTTGATCTCGAACGAGAACGAACGGTCGGCATAGACGGTGATCTTGGTGGGCAGCGGCGTGCCCTTGTCCATGTCGGTCGTCTGCGCGTTGAACGCCTTGCAGAATTCCATGATGTTCACGCCGCGCTGACCCAGCGCCGGGCCGATCGGCGGGGCGGGCTTGGCGTCGCCTGCAGGAACCTGCAGGTTGATGTAACCTGTGATCTTCTTTGCCATGTCACTCTCGTTTCAAGTTTAGCGGTCCGATCGGGCGACACGCCCTCCCGCAAGCATCCACGCTCCGTGAGGAGTGGGAAGCGCGGGCCGTTAGCGGAAAACGGGGCGAGGTGCAATGATGGTTCACGCGGAGGCGCGGAGGCGCGGAGATAAGAAGAGGTCCGCCGCGTCAGCGGCTGTCGCCAGACCGCGGGACATTGGCTGAGCGGGCGCTACGCGCCGGGTAGGAAACCTCCGCGCCTCCGCGTGAACCGCACCTTTTAGGCCGCCCGTACCGCGGCCGGCTCGTCGAGATAGGGGGCGACGATGCCCAGCGCGCGGTAGCGATCCTGCGTCTCCGCCGGCAGCAGCGCGAAGGCGCGGACCACGCCGCGGCATTGCGGGCTGCCGCAGCCGCACTGCATCGACCAGTCCGGATCGGCGAGGGTGGTCGAATAGTCCCAGGCGATTTCCTCGCCTGGCGGGATCGGCCGGAGTGCGGTGAGGAACACGCCGTCCGCAGTGAAGCGCAGGCCGGCGTTGGGCGTGCAGCTGTGGTTGATGAGATCGTCGATCCGGCCCGATGGCCCCATGTAGCGGTCGCGCGCGATCTGCAGGAAGCGGTCCGCCGCGCCGCTGAGGCCGCGCGGCAGACGTGAGGCCGGCACGGTGCGGCCGGAAAAGCGCACGATCCGCTGCCCCGCCGCAAACCTCTGCGCGGCGAACACCGCCTTGCCGAGGTGCGTTTCGCCGATCGCGAACGGGTTCGCCGGCAGATAGGCATCGAGGACGCGCAGGCCCCCCTGGCGCCGCCCGAACGAACGCAGCGGGTTGAGCGTGCCGAGCCCGACCATGAACCAGACACTGGCGTGGCAGAGCAGTTCGACCAGCACATAGGCATATTCGCCGACCCCCGAACCCGGACTGCGGGTGGCGACGATCAGCGTGGCAAGATCGCCCAACGTCCACAGCCCCCAGGCCGGCGAGCGTTCGCGTGCGCGATCCTCCCACACGCTCAGCCAGGTCGGCCAGAAGCCGAGCGGCACGGCGGCCACCACCAGCATATGCGCCCAGAACGTCTCCTTGAGCGGCAGCCACAGCACGATTGCGGCCAGGCTTGCACCCATGCACATCGTCTCGGTGGACGAGGGACGGGTCCAGCGCGAGCGGCGCCACATCGCCAGCGTCACCAGAATGCAGGCGATGGCGGAGGCGGCGAAGACCAGCCCCTGCACCTCGCCCGGATTGACCGCGAGATAGGTCGCCGCCTCCACCCCCGTGGCGACCGCCCAGATCAGCCAGGACGCCCGGCTCGGCTCCACCAGGTGACGGCGCAGGCCGGCGAGGTAGAGGCCATAGCCGGCCAGGCTCAGCGTCATCGCCGCGATGAACCAAGGCTCGACCGTCATTCCCCCACCCGTCCGATGAACCGGGCGTAAACCAAGATGGTGAATCCGTCGAGAGGGCGGGATCAGAGCGGAAGGCTGGGCTGCGCCTCGTCCGGGCCGTCGTCGCCGTTCTCGCCGATGATGCCCGACAGCGTCAGCCCGAGCAGGCGCACGCCGTCGGCCACCGGCAGTTGCGCATCCAGCAGTTCGATGCCGATGGCGAGGAAGGCGGCCTGATCGGTGATGGCGAGGGGGAAGGAGCGGGCGCGGGTGATCGTGCGGAAATCCGAGTGGCGCAGCTTCAGCGTGACCGTCCGCCCGCGCGTTCCCGACCGGTCGATCCGCACCCAGGCCGCCTCGGCAACCCGCGCGAGCGCGGCATGCAGCGCGTCGCGGGCGGAAAGGTTCGTCTCGAACGTCCGCTCGGCGCCGACCGACTTGGACTGGCGATGCGAGCGGACGGGCCGATGGTCCTCGCCGCGCGCGGCGCGGAAGAGATAATCGGCATAGGAGCCGAAATGCGCCTGAAGGAAGGCGAGGGGGCGGTCGCGCAGGTCCGCCCCGGTCAGGATGCCGAGCCGCTCCATCTTCGCCGCGGTCACCGGCCCGACGCCGTGGAAGCGCTTCACCGGCAGCGACGCGACGAACGCCGCGCCCTTGTGCGGCGGAATGACGCACAGGCCATCGGGCTTGTTCTGGTCGGAGGCGAGCTTGGCGATGAACTTGTTGTAGCTCACCCCTGCCGATGCGGTGAGGCCGGTTTCGGCGCGGATGCGGGCGCGGATCTGTTCGGCGATAGCCTTGGCCGAGCCCAGCCCGTGCCGGTCCTCGGTGACGTCCAGATAGGCTTCGTCGAGCGACAAGGGCTCGATCGCGTCAGTGTAATCGGCGAAGATCGCGCGGATCTGTCGCGAGATGCCGCTGTAGACGTCGAAACGCGGGCGGACGAAGACGAGGTCGGGGCAGCGGCGGATCGCGGTGACCGAGGGCATCGCGCTGCGTACGCCGAAGGCCCGCGCCTCGTAGCTCGCCGCCGCCACCACGCCGCGAGCACGCGATCCGCCGACCGCCACCGGCCGCCCGCGCAGCGCCGGATCGTCGCGCTGCTCGACCGAGGCGTAGAAGGCGTCCATGTCGACATGGATCACCTTTCGCTGAACGGGAGGGTGCTGGACGGAAGGCTCGTCGTCGGCCATGTCCCCGTTTCGTTCCGATCGCGACGCAGATCAAGGCGCCCCGGCCCCGGTTGCGCTAAAATGCTCGGATGACGGCACAATCCGAGACCGCGCCTGGGAAGACCGCCCTGGTCATCATCGACATGGTCAATGCCCTCGATTTCGAGGGCGGCGAGCGGTTGAAGGCGGCCGCCGAGGCGACGGTCGGTCCCATCCTGGCCCTGCGTGATGCGGCGGATGCCGCCGGCGTGCCGGTGATCTACGTCAACGACAACAATGGCCAATGGCATTCCGAACGTGACCGGTTGATCGAGGATACGCTCGCCAAGGACGCGCCGGGCCGCAACCTGACCCGCGCGCTGCGCCCGCGTCGCGACGACTTCTTCATCATCAAGCCGCAATTCTCCGGCTTCTATGCGACCAACCTGCCGGTGCTGCTGCCGCAACTCGGCGTCAGCCGCCTGGTACTGACGGGGGTTGCGGCCGATATCTGCGTGCTGTTCACCGCGGCGGATGCGCATATGCGCCAATATGAGCTGTGGGTGCCTTCGGACGCGATTGCAGGTAACCATGAGGAGCGCACGCGCTGGGCGGTCGAGATCATGAAGAACAGCATGGCGGCGGAAACCCGCCCGACCGATGCTTATAGCCTGACCGAGTGGGTCGCGGCGGCGGGTTGACGATTGCGTCCGGCGCATCTGTGCCGGGGATCATTGCAATTGCCGCATTTAAGCTTGGGCAACATATGGACGGCAATGCTGCATCGCAGCAATCCTTCCCCAGGAGCCATTTCCATGTTTAGCCTGATCGCTCTTCTGTTCTCCTACCGCCGTCAGCAAGCGGAGGCTCTCCGCGCCGTCGTGGCAGCGCCCGCACGGCCGGTGGCCAACGACCGCGCCGCGGTGCGGAGCCTTGCGCGGGCGGCGTAAAGCGCCTCGCGCAGGCCTGCTTGCCAACTGCCGTTTTGTCGTGAGCCTGTCGGGGCGCGCTGTACCTCGGGCGTAAGGCTCGTGGAGAGCAGCCCTCGACCAGCTCAGCTTTCCGCGTCGGCCTCGCCAGCCAGCGCCTGTTCCACCTCCGCCTCGCTGATGCCGAAGGCGCCGGCCAGTCCGGCGACGGAGGCGCCGCGCTTCGCCAGCACGCGCATCCGCTCGATATCCACGATCGTCGTATAGCCGCGGGTGTCACGCTGTTCGCGCACGACGTCCTTGCGCCCCGAACCGCGGCGGCGCTGCGCGGCGGCCGCATGCGGATCGCCCGACGCCACCACCTGTTCCGCCTCGCGCCTAGCGAGTCGTTCCTGTTCGCGCGCCTGCGTTTCGCCCTCGCGGTTCGCCTCGCGCTGCTGAAGACGCTGCTCCATCGCGGCGACACGTTCCGCCGCACGGGCGTCGCGCGCACGGGCGCGCTCGGCGGCGCGATCGTCGGCGCTCGCATTGCTCCTGACGCGGAACCCTGCCGCAGGGGCGACGCCCCAGCTCTTGTCGACCAAAGCCATCGGCTCCGTCTGCTGTGAGTGGAAAATGGCGCGCCCGGAACGATTCGAACGTCCGACCCTCAGATTCGTAGTCTGATGCTCTATCCAGCTGAGCTACGGGCGCTTGGTGCCACGGCGGGAACCGCGGCGAATGTGGTCGGGAAGAGAGGATTCGAACCTCCGGCCCCTGCCTCCCGAAGACAGTGCTCTACCAGGCTGAGCTACTCCCCGACGGAGTACGTCCGGTCCCGTTTGGCGGGGCCGACCGTGCTTGGAGGCGCGCCTATAGCCACCGCTTTTCAGGGATGCAACACCGGATTCGAGGGGCTTGCGAAATCCTTGTCGCACGCCCTAGGCAGGCGCCCGTGAATACGCCCGAAGCTCTCGCCGCCGCGCTGGTCGTCGTCAACGTCGCGCTCGTCGCCGGGCGCAGCGTCTGGAACTATCCGGTCGCGCTGGTCGCCGTCGCCATCTACGGCTGGGTGTTCGCGGAGGCGCGGCTGTACAGCGACGCATTGTTGCAAAGCTTCTTCTTCGCCGCCAACCTGTATGGCTGGGTGAATTGGACACGAAGCCACGCGCAGACGGGCGAGGTGGTCGTCGAGCGGCTGGATGCGGGAACCCGCGCGGGATGGCTCCTTGCCGGCACCGCCGCCTGCCTGTTGTGGGGGATGCTGATGCACCGCTACACCGATGCTTCCTATCCGTGGTGGGACGCCGGAATCGCCATCGCCTCCGTCGCCGCGCAGGTGATGCAGGCGCGGCGCGCGATCGAGAGCTGGTGGGTGTGGATCGCCGTGGATGTGGCGAGCGTGCCGCTCTATCTGGCCAAGGGACTGTGGTTCACCGCGGCGCTCTATGCCGTGCTGCTGGGGCTGGCGATTTGGGGCCTGATCGACTGGCGCCGTGCCGAGGGGCGTCAATTGCGGGTGGCGCTGGCATGACGCCGCGTTCGATCTGCCTGCATGGGCCGGAGAGCACCGGCAAGTCGACCCTGGCACCGCGGCTCGCCCAGCATTTCGGCGGCGTGCCGCTCGTCGCCGAGTTCGGCCGTGCCTATTGCGAGGCCTTTGGCACCGACCTGACGATGGCGGACTTGGTGGAGATCGGGAAGGGGCATGACGCCAAGACCCGGCATGCGCTCGGCGAGCGGCATTTCCCCGTCATCCTCGACACCGATCCGCTGATGACCGCGGTATGGGCGGATATGATGTTCGGCCGCCGCGATCCCTGGTTCGCGACCTGGACCAACACGGCCGACATCTACCTGCTTTACGATATCGACCTGCCGTGGGTGGAGGATGGATCGCGCGTGTTCGGCAGCGTGGCCGAGCGGCGGCGGTTCTTCGATCTCAGTCGTGCGATCCTGGAGGAGCGCGGCGTCCGCTGGGCACTCGTGACGGGGGAGGGCGGGGCGCGCTACATCAACACGCTGCGCGCGATCGAGGCGCTGACCCGCGATTAGCACGCCCTAGCGCAAGCCGCCCACACCCTGCTAGGGGCGCGGCCATGACCCCGCTTTCGCAGATCCGTAACTTCTCGATCATCGCCCATATCGACCATGGCAAGTCGACGCTCGCCGACCGGCTGATCCAGCGCACCGGCGGCCTGACCGACCGCGAAATGTCGAGCCAGGTGCTCGACAACATGGATATCGAGAAGGAACGCGGCATCACCATCAAGGCGCAGACGGTGCGCTTGTCCTATCCGGCCAAGGATGGCGTCACCTACACGCTCAACCTGATGGACACGCCGGGCCACGTCGACTTCGCCTATGAGGTGTCGCGGAGCCTTGCGGCGTGCGAGGGCGCGCTGCTGGTCGTCGACGCGGCGCAGGGCGTCGAGGCGCAGACGCTCGCCAACGTCTACCAGTCGATCGAGCACGACCACGAGATCGTGCCGGTCATCAACAAGATCGACCTGCCCGCCGCCGAACCGGAAAAGGTGCGCAAGGAGATCGAGGACGTGATCGGCCTCGACGCCTCCGAGGCGGTGCTGGCGAGCGCCAAGTCAGGGATCGGCATCGACGATATCCTGGAAGCGATCGTCACCAAGATCCCGGCGCCCAAGGGCGATGCGGCCGCGCCGCTGAAGGCGATGCTGGTCGATTCGTGGTACGACCCGTATCTCGGCGTCGTCATCCTCGTGCGCGTGATGGAGGGCGTGCTCAAGAAGGGGCAGCAGGTCGCCTTCATGCAGGCGGGCACCACACACCTGGTCGATCGCGTCGGCTGTTTCCGGCCGAAGATCGAGCAGCTGGCCGAACTGGGGCCGGGCGAGATCGGCTTCATCACCGCACAGATCAAGGATGTGGCGCAGGCGCGCGTCGGCGACACGCTGACCGATGCGAAGAAGCCTGCCGCCGAGGCGCTGCCGGGGTTCAAGGAAGTGCAGCCGGTGGTGTTCTGCGGCCTGTTCCCGATCGATGCCAACGACTTCGAGAAGCTGCGCGAATCGATCAGCAAGCTCCGCCTCAACGACGCTTCGTTCAGCTTCGAGATGGAGACGAGCGCGGCGCTGGGCTTCGGCTTCCGTTGTGGATTCCTGGGGCTGCTGCACCTCGAGATCATCCAGGAGCGGCTGACCCGCGAATACGACCTTGACCTCATCACGACCGCGCCGTCGGTGGTCTATCAGATCGAGCTGACGCACGGCGGCGGGCAGATCGACCTGCACAATCCCGCCGACATGCCCGATCCCAACAAGATCGAGAGCATCAGCGAACCGTGGATCGAGGCGACGATCTACGTCCCCGACGAATATCTCGGTTCCATCCTGAAGCTGTGCCAGGACCGGCGCGGTATCCAGAAGAACCTGACCTATGTTTCAGGGCGCGCGCAGGCGACCTACGAATTGCCACTGAACGAGGTGGTGTTCGACTTCTACGATCGGCTGAAGTCGCTGTCGAAGGGCTATGCCAGCTTCGACTATCACCAGATCGGCTATCGCGAGGGGGACCTCGTCAAGATGAGCATCCTCGTCAACGAGGAGCCGGTCGACGCACTGTCGATGATCGTCCACCGCGGCACCGCCGAGGTCCGCGGGCGCGGCATGGTCGAGCGGCTGAAGGAACTGATCCCGCGCCACATGTTCAAGATCCCGATCCAGGCGGCAATCGGCGGCAAGGTGATTGCGCGCGAGACGATCAGCGCGATGCGCAAGGACGTGACCGCGAAATGCTACGGTGGCGACGCCACCCGCAAGCGCAAGCTGCTCGACAAGCAGAAGAAGGGCAAGGCGCGGATGCGGGAGTACGGCAGCGTCAGCATCCCGCAGGAAGCCTTTATCGCCGCACTGCGCATGGGCGACGAGGGGTAAAGGGCGGTTGCCGGGCCGCGATGAGGCGGCCCGGCCGTCGTGTCACATATAGTTCTGCGGATCCGGGCTCGGCATCTTGCACGCGCGGGTCCGGCCGCGCTTGCAGGCGGCGACCTGCGCGCGCCAATCGGCCATCGCCATCGCATAGGCACGCTCGCGATCGTTCTGCACCGCGGCGTCGGTGGCGATGACCTGCCGCCGGTGACGCATGGCGGCGCGATAGCGGCGGACGTCGGCGGCGTAACGCGCATCGTTGGCGGCATTCACGGCATTGGCCGCGCCATCCTGCAAACGCGCCTGCGCCAGCGTTTCGGCGTTCGCAGCGGCGACGCCGGGCGCCGTCTCGGCAGCGATCGCGTTGCTGCGCGGGGTGTTGCTGTCGCGGCCGGGATCATAGGGCAGGGGCGTGCTCGCCTGATCGGCGGGGCTGGCAGTCTGCGTCTGGGCAAGGACCGGCGCGGCGGCGATCAGGGCGGCACCGAGCAGAAGGGGTCGGATCATGGCGGAAACTCCGTTTCGGTAATGATCGCGATAATCGGTCGACGTTCGGGTTGGTTCCGCGATGCCGGCTTGCGCATTCCGTGACGGCGGATATTGTCCGACAAACCATTGAGATAGGGTCGAGGGAGACGGGGCATGCGGAGGATGTTGGGCGCGGTGGCGCTGATGATGGCAGGCACGATGCTTGCCGCTCCCGCCGTCGCGCAGCAGGCACCTGCCGCCGACGCGCCTGCAACCGTCGTCGTGCATGGCGACCGGCCCGCCCCCAAGTTCGACAAGCGCCTGTTCGGCCAGTTCGCCGAGCATCTCGGCACCGGCATCTATGGCGGCATCTGGGTCGGCACGGGCAGCAAGATCCCCAACGTGCAGGGCTACCGCCGCGACGTGGTGGACGCGCTGAAGGCGATTCGCGTGCCGGTGATCCGCTGGCCGGGCGGCTGCTTCGCCGACGAATATCACTGGCGCGAGGGGATCGGCCCGCGCGGCAAGCGACCGGTGAAGATCAACACCAACTGGGGCGGCGTGACCGAGGACAATGCCGTCGGCACGCACGAATTCATGAACTTTTCCGAACTCGTCGGTGCCGAGCCCTATGTCTCCGGCAACGTCGGCAACGGCACGCCTGCCGAAATGGCGGAATGGGTCGAATATATGACCTCGCCGACCGGCTCCAGCCTGGCGCGCGAGCGCGCGGCGAACGGGCGCAAGGAGCCGTGGAAGCTCACCATGTTCGGCCTCGGCAACGAATTGTGGGGCTGTGGCGGCAACATGCGGCCCGAATATGCCGCCGATCTCACCCGCCGCTACGGCACGTTCGTCAAGGTGCCGCAGGGCCAGCGCCTGATGAAGATCGCCAGCGGCGCCAATTCGGACGACACCCACTGGACCGAGGTGATGATGCGCGATGCGGGGCGTCACTTCGACGGCATCGGCGTGCATTACTACACGGTGCCCGGCACCTGGGGGAAGAAGGGCGCCGCGACCGGCTTCGACGAGGACGCCTGGGCGGTGACCTTGTCCAAGACGCTGAAGATGGACGAGATCATCAGCAAGCATGCGCAGATCATGGACACATACGATCGCGACAAGCGGGTGGCACTGCTGGTCGACGAATGGGGCACCTGGTACGATGTCGAGCCCGGCACCAATCCCGGCTTCCTCTACCAGCAGAACTCGCTGCGCGACGCGATCGTCACCAGCCTGAACTTCGATATCTTCGCCAAGCACACCGATCGGCTGCGCGGCGCGAACATCGCGCAGATGGTCAACGTGCTGCAGGCGATGATGCTGACCGACGGCGCGAAGATGGTGAAGACGCCGACCTATTGGGTGTTCGACCTCTACAAGGACTATCAGGACGGCGTCGTGCTGCCGGTCGAGGTCAGCTCGCGCTGGTACCATCGCAACCAATGGGTGATGAAGGCGGTGAGCGCCAGCGCGGTGCGGGGTGTGGACGGCGCCGTCCACATGGGCCTCACCAACGTCGATCCGAACCAGCCCGCCACCGTCAGCGTCACGCTGGACGGCGTCACCGGCGGGGGCGTCACCGGCCGCATCCTCACCGCCGCGGCGATGGACGCGCACAACAGCTTCGACGCGCCCGACGCGGTGAAGCCGGTGGCGTTCACCGGTGCGACGCTTTCGGCGGGCACGCTCAACGTCACGTTGCCGCCCAAGTCGGTGGTGATGCTGGATATCCGATAAGGGGGTGTCGGCTCCGACGATCGGAGCTGACAGTCGGATCAGCGTTGCAGCTTCGCCAGCGCAGCGTCCAGTGCCTGGAGGAAGCGGCTGCGGTCCGCCGCCGCGAAGGGCTTGGGGCCGCCCAGCTGATCGCCACCGGCGCGCAGGTCCGCCATGATCGCCCGGGTGGCGATGGCGCCGCCGATCGACGCGGTGGTGAACGGCTTGCCCGTGGGCGCGATCACGCTCGCTCCGGCCTTCAGGCAGCGGTCGGCGAGAAGAATGTCGGCGGTCACCACGATCGCGCGGCCATCCGCCGCCTCGGCGATCCAGTCATCGGCGGCGTCGAAGCCGTCGCTCACCACCATGCGGCTGACCAGCGGATGCTGGGGCACGCGAAAGTGGCTGTTGCTGACGATGGTCACCGGCACCTCGCGGCGCCAGGCGACCTTGTAGATTTCGTCTTTTACCGGACAGGCGTCCGCATCGACGAGGATGCGGACGCGTTCATCGCTCACCCGCGCGGCCCCTTGCGATAGGGCTTGGCCTGGTGCCGTGCCGGTGCGCCGCTGCCCGAGCGAGGCCGCCCGCCTCCCGCGCGCGGCGCGCGGTCACCGCCGCCTTGGCCCTCGCGCGGATTGCCGGCGAAGGGCGTGATCTGCAGGCTGCCCTCGTCGCTTTCCGGGTTGGCAGTGCGGCGCACGCTCGCCAGCACGCGGTCGGCGACGGTGCGCGGCACCTCGAACAGCGTATCGTTGGGGTTGATCCGGATCGCGCCGATCTCCGCCTTGGTGATATGGCCGCGGCGGCAGATCAGCGGCAGCAGCCAGCGCGGATCGGCGTTCTGGCGGCGGCCGATATCCATGCGGAACCAGACGGTATCCTCGAAGCCTGGACGGTGCCCCTGCGTGCGGTCGCTCTGCTGCGGCGCGGCCGAATCGAGCAGGTCTTCCGCCTGCGGCATGGCGGCGCGATGGGCATGGACCAGCGCCGCGGCGATATCCTCCGGCGACTTTTCCGCCATCAGCCGCGTGGCGAGCTCGCGATCCTCCTCGTCGAATTCGATCGGCGCGAGCAGGGTGGCGATCAGACGCTCGCGATCCTGCTTCCTGATATCGTCGGCGCTCGGCGCCGGGATCCAATCCACCGCGATCTTCGCCTGGCGCAGCATCATGTCGACGCGGCGGCGGCGCGGGTAGGGGACGATCAGCACCGCCGTGCCCTTCTTGCCGGCGCGACCCGTACGACCCGACCGGTGCTGCAGCGTCTCCGCATCGCGGGGCAGCTCGACATGGACGACGAGGCTGAGCGAGGGCAGGTCGATGCCGCGCGCGGCGACGTCGGTCGCGACGCACACGCGCGCACGACGATCGCGCAGCGCCTGCAATGCCTGGTTGCGCTCGTTCTGGCTGTGCTCGCCCGACAGCGCCACGGCGGCGAAGCCGCGCTCCACCAGGCTGGCGTGCAGGTGGCGGACATTGTCGCGCGTCGCGCAGAACAGGATCGCCGTCTCCGCTTCGTGGAAGCGCAGCAGGTTGATGACGGCATGCTCGATATCGGCCGGTGCGACGGTGACGGCCTGATAGGCGATGTCGCCATGGCCGCGCGCTTCGCCGACGGTCGAAATGCGCAGCGCATCGTTCTGGTACCGCTTGGCGAGCGCGACGATCGGCTTGGGCATCGTCGCCGAGAACATCAGCGTGCGCCGCTCGGCGGGCGAGGCATCGAGGATCTGCTCCAGATCCTCGCGGAAGCCCATGTCGAGCATCTCGTCCGCTTCGTCGAGCACCGCGACGCGCAAGGCTGACAGGTCGAGCGCGCCGCGCTCCAGATGGTCGCGCAGACGGCCGGGGGTGCCGACGACGATATGCGCGCCATGGCTGAGCGATCGGCGCTCCTTGCTGGCATCCATGCCGCCGACGCAGGTAGCGATGCGGGCATGCGCCTCCTTGTACAGCCACATCAGTTCGCGGCTGACCTGCAAGGCGAGTTCGCGCGTCGGCGCGATGATGAGCGCGAGCGGCAGACCCGGCGGCGGCAGCGTGCCGTCGGCGAGCAGTTCGCCGGCCATGGCGAGGCCGAAGGCGACGGTCTTGCCCGAGCCGGTCTGTGCGGACACGATCAGGTCGCGGCCGGCGGTATCGGGCTCGATCACCGCCGCCTGGACGGCGGTGGGCGCTTCATAGCCACGGGCGACGAGCGCTTCTGCAAGAAGCGGGGGAAGGGAGGAAAAGGGCATCGAAAACCTAAATGGGAGCGGCGCCCCCGAAGCCAAGGCTTGGCGCCATGGCGGGAACGCATCGGGGACAATGTTATCGCGATGGAAACATCGCGGGCCAATCGCGGGCGGCAATACGGGCGCGATGGAGGCGCCTGGGCGCCCCGGCATCATGGCCGTTTCCGTGACCCCTGAAGACCCTGCGCCGCCTGATCCGCGAAGCCGAGGCCGAGCGAGGCCGCGCCGTTGCCCCTACGCCCAAATGCCCCCCCGCGCAACTCGCGCCCGGCTATCTTGTGGAATCCCCTCGGGTTGACCGCGTCATCGACCGGTGATCATCCCGCGTTGTCGCAAGCCCTGACCTCGATATCCGCCTCGTCAAAGCCGTCGAGCAGGCGGGCGTTGACACCCATCCTGCCGAAATCCTCGCCGAGCGATTGCCAGTGGGTGCCACAGCCGCAGACGGGGCAATGATGGATGCCGATCATCCGATCGCCCCAGATGTAGGCCTTCGTCTCGCCCATGATGCGAACCTGGTCCGGCGGGTAGTAAGCGACCCGCCACGCCAGCCTGCGGCACAGCGAGCAGTTGCAGGCCGCGACCCACGCCGGCGCATGCGGCAGTTCGACGCGGACGTTGCCGCAGTGGCAGCTCCCCTGCACGGTCATGGCGACTTATAGGCACCGGCCGCCACCGCCTGCAAATCGGCATGACCGGCGCGAGGGCAGCGCTACACGGCCTGCGCCGCAGCCCAGCCGCTCGCCCAAGCCCATTGGAAATTATACCCGCCGAGCCAGCCGGTCACATCCACCGCCTCGCCGATCGCATGCAGGCCGGGAACCCGCCGCGCCTCCAGCGTCTGCGACGAGAGATCCGCGGTGCTGATGCCGCCGACCGTGACCTCCGCCTTGGCGAAGCCTTCGGTGCCGCTGGGCATGAAGCGCCACGCGGACAATTGCCGTGCCGCGTCTTCCAGCTTGCGGTCGCCGGTTGCACCCAGCTCGCCGAGCCCGATCCGGTCGGCCAGCGCCTCGGCAAGCCGGTCGGGCAGGGTGGTCGCTAGCGTCCGGCGCAACGTGGTGCGCGGCTGCGCGCGCTTGGCGTCGAGCAGCCAGCCGGCGGCGGTATCCGGCATGAAGTCGATCGCGATCGGCTCGCGCGGGCGCCAATAGCTTGATACCTGCAGGATCGCCGGTCCCGACAGACCGCGATGGGTGAACAGCGCCGCCTCGCGGAAACGCGCCTTGCCGGCGCTTGCCGTCACCTCGGCCACAACGCCCGACAGCGTCCGGAACAGGGCCTCGTCGCCGCCCAGGGTCAGCGGCACCAGCGCCGGTCGCGGCTCGACCACCTTCAGTCCGAACTGCCGCGCGCAGTCGTAAGCAAAGCCGGTGGCGCCGAGCTTGGGGATCGACGGCCCGCCGGTGGCGATCACCAACCGCGCGGCCGCGACGGTGCGACGCGGCAGCGCAACGGTGAAATGCGTGCCGTCGTGGCCGATCTCCCCCACGGGGGAGGATAAAGCGATGTCCACATGGCCCGCGGTGCATTCGTCCATCAGCATCGCGACGATCTGACGTGCCGATCCGTCGCAGAACAACTGGCCGAGCGTCTTCTCATGCCAGGCGATGCGATGCCGCTCGACCAGGGCCAGGAAGTCGGCGGCGGTGTAGCGGCCGAGCGCCGATTTGGCGAAATGCGGATTGGCCGACAGATAGCGATCGGGTGCGGTATGGATGTTGGTGAAGTTGCAGCGCCCGCCGCCGGAGATCAGGATCTTCTTGCCCGGCGCCTCGGCATGGTCGACCAGCAGCACGCGGCGGCCGCGCTGGCCGGCCACGGCGGCGCACATGAGGCCGGCGGCACCGGCGCCGAGTATGATCGCATCGTAAGGGGGAGGGGCCATGCCGCGCCCGTTAGCGGCAGCGGGTGCGATTGTCTTCCGCGCATCGGATGGTACGACGGCGCATGGAGACGATGATGCGGCTGAGATCCCTGCTGTTCGTGCCTGGCGACCGCCCGGAACGCTTCGCCAAGGCCGTGGCGAGCGGTGCGGACGCGGTGATCCTCGATCTGGAGGATTCGGTCGCGCCCGCCGCCAAATCCGCCGCGCGCGAGGCGGTGGCGCAGTTCCTGCGGGAGCCTTCACCCATCCTCCGCTTCGTCCGCATCAATCCGCTCGGCAGCGACGGTCTGGCCGACGACCTATCCGCCGCGCGTGGTGCCAACGGGGTGATGCTCCCTAAAGCCGAAGGAGCGGACGATGTGGCGAGATTGAGCGCGCTGATGGGCGTGCATGCGGTGCCGATCCTGCCGGTGGCGACCGAGACGCCGCTCGCGATCTTTGGCCTCGGCGGTTACCGGGCGGTTGCCGATCGGCTGGCCGGGCTGACCTGGGGCGCCGAGGATCTGCCTGCGGCGATCGACGCCGTCACTGCGCGCGAGGCGGACGGGCGGTACACTGCGCCCTATGAGGTGGTGCGGACGCTCGCCTTGATGGGCGCGCATGCCGCAGGGGTCGCGGCGATCGAAACCGTCTTCCCGTCGATCAAGGATGACGAAGGCCTCGCAGCCTATGCGGCACGTGGTGCCCGCGACGGCTTTACCGGCATGATGGCGATCCATCCTGCGCAGGTGCGCACGATCAACGCCGCCTTTTCGCCGGACGCAGCCGCGATCGCCGCGGCGGAGGCGATCGTCGCGGCCTTTGCCGCAAACCCAGGAGCGGGGACATTGCAGCTTGACGGCAAGATGATCGATGCGCCGCATCTGAAGCAGGCGCATGCCATATTGGCGCGGGCACGAAGCGAGGCATGACAAGGGGGAGGAGAGTCGCCCGCCAATATGGCCGCCAAGGCCCCTTGCAGCCTCGCTGAGCGTGTATTTCAGAAAACCGTCAAAAAATTGCAAAATGGTGTTGACGGGGTTGTGAGGTGGGCCTAGATGGGTGTCACCGCAGCGGCGGGCCGGACGGCTTGCTGGAGTGGTCATCGACAACCAGGCGCTTGTATCGCTCTCGGAAGGGGGTTTGAACGGGTGCCGGGTATTTGCGTCGGGTGTTCTTTGACATTGTGATTTAGATGAAGGGACATGTGGGCGGCGGCTCGTGTGTGCTGGTTCCTCAGGGGCTGGTGTGCACGTTAAGCTAGTAAGCCGTTCGTATGTCTCGTTACATATC